>JBBKWL010000222.1:0-14130 GCA_037968975.1 Woeseiaceae bacterium
CTGCCGTGGGCGTTAGAAACTTGAGAAGAGCTGCTCCTAGTACGAGAGGACCGGAGTGGACGTATCTCTGGTGTTCCGGTTGTCACGCCAGTGGCATTGCCGGGTAGCTATATACGGACGGGATAACCGCTGAAAGCATCTAAGCGGGAAGCCCCCTTCAAGATTAGGTTTCTCTGGAGCTTTAAGCTCCCTGAAGGGCCCTCGAAGACTACGAGGTTGATAGGCTGGGTGTGGAAGTTCAGTAATGGATGAAGCTAACCAGTACTAATTGCCCGTGAGACTTGGCCATATAACACCAAAGCATTTTTTGTGTGTTCTGCAACGTGTAATGCGACGCTGAAATAGACTACGACATCAAAAACTATCCAGATTGTTATTAATTCGGATCAAAGAAAATCACCGCAAAAAACCAGGGACAGTATACTCAAACCCCTATTTTTTCCGGCTATAGAAAAAGGGGTTTGAGTAAACTGTCCCTGGTTTTTCTTTGAACCAACCAGTTTTCCTGGCGGTAATAGCGAGCGGGAACCACCCGATCCCATTCCGAACTCGGAAGTGAAAACGCTCAGCGCCGATGGTAGTGTGGGGTCTCCCCATGTGAGAGTAGGACACTGCCAGGATCTTATTTAGAAAAGCCGCACCCATTTTGGGTGCGGCTTTTTTTTGGTCAATTTTTACTGATACTTAATAAACTGTCGGCGAATTGACCGCGTGAGCTATAATAGAAAGCGCTACGCGTGGAACGTGCTACGCGATAAAAAGTTAAGATCAAAAAAATAAGAACTCAACATGGAGTGAGCAGCAGTGGGTGTCTGGGAAGCAGGTAAGAAGTTATCGATCTTGTTGGTTTCGGTTCTGGGCACGCTGCTAATATCGAGCGCCAGTTTTGCACAGGCAATTCCGCAGAAAAACGTGAATGCCATCGGGCCGACACCAGTGAACTGGTTGCTCGCCGGAAACCCGCGAATGCAGCAAAACGAGCCGGAATGTGCGGTTTCCCCAGGAAACAGCCAGTGGCAGTTTTGTGGTTTTAATGATTACCGTGCCGTAAACGTCCCAAGTATCAGTGATGCATTTCCAGGCGTCGCAATGTCACGAGACGGTGGCAAAACCTGGATCAGTGGGTTGCACCCGCGACACCTTGGTGACCTGCCGTCGATCAATCAGAAGTTCGGTGCAGACGCGAACATAGAGGCTCTCCCAAACCTGCTTTTGTACAACTTTATCGCCGGTTGGCGGGACGACAGCCAGCCCGGGGGCGTCTATGTCTCGCGCTGGTATGAACATAATCGGGAAGTTGGGCCGCCGTGGGAGTTTCTGGATGTCATCGAAGTTGATGTTGGTACGTCCGGGAAATTTCTGGACAAACCGGCATTTGATGTAGCACTTTACGACCAGGCGCTTGGCCGTGCGCCGATGCAAGTAGCCATACCAGCCTACGAAGACCCGCGCAACCCAGCCAATGCGCATCCCGCCTACACCTTGTCGGTACCAGCGGCGCGAGCGCATCTTTGCTACTCGGTATTTGTCGGCAATGACAACAACGACGGCACCAAGATCATTTGCCTGGCATCAGATGATGGCGGCCTGACCTGGCCCGTCAGGTCCAAAATAACCGAGAGCGTCCATATCAATCAGGGCGCTAGTCTGGCGACCCGCAATGGCGGCCAGGACGTACTTGCAGTCTGGCGTCGATTTGCTGACAACAACGAGACGAGCGCCATCATGTACGCGCTCTCCACCGACTGGGGAAACAGCTGGTCGAAAGCTGAAGTAGTGACTGAGTTTTGTGCGTTTGACCAGACTACAGGGCCGGCAAGATTTCGCAGCAATGCTCTGCCGGTAGCGGTCAGTGACGGAACTGATTTCTCGGTCTTTTTTGCAGCGCGCAACAACGCGACCGAAACCTGCGTAGAGCCACCCAAAGGCAACGGCAACAACAAACAGTCAACGCCACGCATGAGCGCCGTCGGCGAGGGATTCGATTTTGACGGACCCGAAGACGGCGAGATTCGCACTGCCCTGAACTTCTCACGGATCATGATGGTACGTGCTTCGGGAAGCGGCAGCCTCAACTGGTCAACACCGGAGATGTTGGACCCGCAGCTGGTCAACGGCGGTAGCGATCCGGACGCGCCCAGGTTGCCGTTTCATCAATTCATGCCCGCTGCCGAAGTCGCTGCCGGAACAGAAACAGTCAGTTGGTTTGATAGTCGTATGGACAAGCTCAATCTTCTGAGCAACCCGATAGTCGGTGGGTTTGTGGAAGATTACGTGTTGCACCTCGAGGAAAATCCCGGTGGCGGTTCCGCGGGCACACTTTTGCCCTCAGGTATTTATGAAGTCGTCCCGCCGCCGCCCGATTTGCCGCCAGCGACGAATAACTTTCCGCTGCGACGAAATATCGACATGTTTGCCGCCCAGTTAGTGAACGGAAATGTTCGCCCATACACGGTCGATGCGGAGTTTTATGCAAGTGCCGCAGGCACAAGTAGCAATTCCGTTCGCGTCTCGCGATTTGCGACTCGACAAAAGCCGGGCGCGGCCGCCGGTGAGCGCCAGCAACTTGAATTCAATCATGCAAACGGCCGCTTGTTCAGAAAAGGTCGGGCGCCATTTATCGGCGATTACAATACCGTTTTCGCACCGCAGTTTCGGTCCCTGCAGGATGGCAGCTGGGTTTCCAACCAGGGGTCGCTGGACCTGAGCCAGGGAAGTCTGGAGCTGTTCTCGTCGGCCGAGCCAGTATTTAATGTCGGGTGGACGAGTAACCATCAGGTACGCGGTCGGGTTTTCTACACCGGTTGCGACGTTTGGGACGAAACGCTGCAAATGTGGGTCGCATCACCGGACGGCTGCGCGAGCACCTACGAAGATCCAACAGCTTTGAATCCAGCCGCGATGGCGCCGTTGCAGGGTGAAGACGGCGCTACCGATGGTCTTCCGCAGGTCTGCCAGGCCGTAGGACCGGGCGCGCTGAAACCGCAGCCGCTGACACGCAACCAGAATATCTACGTCGCGGCGATGCTGCCAGGCATCAACGTCAGTGTTGCATCGGCCATAAAATTTCCGGACGGCATCGGATTCAACACCTTTGTTCTGCGGATTCAGAACGGCACAGCGGAAAGCCGTCGCGTACGGCTTGAGCTGCCGCTCGCAGACCCGGCAGTTAGTTTCGACAACGACGCGCCGTTGAAAAATATAGAAGTGAGCGTGCCAAGAGGGTCCGGTAACGCGCGTACCGTTTTTGACGTGGCCAACATCGCCGATCTTCCGGAGGACGTGGTTGTCGAAGTGTTCGATGTCACGGGCCTGCCGGCCGAGCAGTCGGCAGCTCGGGGTACGGGTACGAAAGTCGCGCGGGTAGCGCTGGTACGTAACAATCTCGTGCCGTTGGAAAATGTACAGAACAATAATCCTGATGACCTGCGAGACATCGTCGATCCGGCGGATGGTGAGTTCTACAACATCATTCTGAAACGCGAGATCGGGGTCCGACGCTCGCTCAATCTTGAGAGTCTCGACCTCGAGAATCTCGACCTCGAAAACTCTATCTTCCTTCTCGATCTCGAAAACCTCGATCTTGAAAACCTGGACCTCGAGAATCTCGATCTCGAAAACCTCGATCTCGAGAACGCTGTCTTGTTCCTTGACCTGGAGAACCTCGACCTCGAGAACGTCGACCTGAGCAATCTGGATCTCGAGAATGCACTCTACGAACAACTCGATCTTGAGAATCTGGATCTCGAGAATCTCGACCTCGAAAACCTCGACCTGGAAAACCTGGATCTCGAAAATCGCAATTTGTTCTACCTGGACCTGGAGAACCTGGACCTTGAGAACACAGTCTTCGAGCAACTCGATCTTGAAAATCTTGACCTGGAGAATCTCGATCTGGAGAACCTGGATCTTGCGAACCTCGACCTCGAGAACTTTTCAATATACGCATCCGACGTAGAGAATCTCGATCTTGAGAATCTCGACCTCGAGAACACGGCGCCCGGTGATGAGTACGTCGAGATTAGCTGGACCGCAGACTCGGCGACCAATACGACTACCGGTGTGGATATCAAGCCGCTGTTTAGTCCAAACCTCGCGAGCGCGATCGAAACCGCCGGCACCAAGGTTCTGTTGACGGTCCGTCAACCGTACCTGACCGGTACCGTAGTGACCAACCAGGCCGGGGCCGCGCCGGGCGTATTCTGTACGCCGCAGGTTGTGGCAGAGAATCAGCTGACCTATGCGGTGATCCTGGACGCCAGCCAGATCAATGATCTGATCGCTGACCCAGAGCCTGGGAATGCGGACACTCCGTCGTTCATCATCGACCCGGATGGCTCGAAGATCATCACCATGCGCTTTATCAACCCACCGCCGAATTTCGATATTCAGGGGATCAGCCGCAACACCGGCGTCGCTCTGTATACGCAACCGGGCGGAGACCAAAGCTGCGATGCAGAACTCGATGGCACCGAGGTCTTTGAGAACTGCGAAATCGATTACATCGCCGATAACGATCCGCCGGTCATCACCCTGCTGGGCGGTGCAACGATCACCGTAGGCGCTGCGCCACCGCCGGCAGTGTATTCAGACCCCGGTGCCACGGCGTTCGATGAAGTCGACGGCGATGTTGTGCCGGTGATTACAGCCAACGATGTCGATCTCTCTGCACTAGGCACCTACTCGGTGACGTACACCGCGTCGGACTCCAGTGACAACGTTGCGACGCTGACGCGTACCGTGATCGTTGCAGATCAAACGCCACCGGAAATTACCGCGCCAGCCAACATCACGCAGGAAGCGACTGCGGCGATGTCGGTGGTGGATATCGGCACCGCGACAGCAACCGATTTCATTGGTCCGGTCGTGGTTAGCAATGACGCACCGGGGTCATTCCCGTTGGGAACTACGACGGTGACCTGGACCGCTACAGATGGCGCCGGCCTGATGAGTACCGCGCAACAGACGGTGACACTGGTCGACACAACGCCGCCAGTGCTCCTGTTGTCGGGCGACAATCCGTTGCAGTTACAGGCATCGGCTGATGCTTATGTCGACGCGGGTGCGACTGCGGTAGATGCGGTCTACGGCATGCTGTTGCCGGTCGTAACATCGAACGATGTTGATCCGGGGGTTGTCGGCGCATACAGCGTTACGTACACAGCGACAGACGGGTCCCTGAATGCGGCGACCGCGACGCGCATCGTCACCGTGGTCGATACGACGGATCCGATTATCGTGATAACCGATCCGCCGGACTTCGAACCTGACGCACCGTTTATCCTGCCGCCGGGCGATACGACCTTCGCGATCAGCTGGCCGGTGTCGGCACAGGATCTTGAGTCCGGGCTGTCGCTGCATTGCACGATCGACGGTGTCGACTTCGATCCCGTGTCGACCTCGTACGCTGACGGTGAACTCAGCGCTGTGTTCGACTATGACTTTGGTCCGGGGACAACGAGCGTCACCTGTACCGTGACCGACCAGGGCGGGAATACCGCAACGTCGGATCCGTTCGCGGTGCTGGTTGAAGATGTTCCGGTCATCAGCGCGCTTGAAGCCACGATCATCGTGCCGTCAGATGGCGGCTCGACCGCGTCGGTCTCCAATGCCCAGCTGGCTGCAAATATTTCAGTTGTCGACCTGGTTGACGGTGACTTGTCGGACGCGGTGTCCTGTCTTGCCAGCGATCCAACCGAGTTTGCGATCGGCGCGCATACGATCGACTGTTCGGTAACGGACAGCGGCGGCAACTCAGCATCCACGTCGTTCACACTCGAAGTCATTTATCCGTACGATGTCGTCTTTCTGCCGTTGAAGGGCAACATCAGGGCAGGCAGTACTGTGCCCGTCGACTGGTACTACGTGCAGACGGGCACGTCTACGAAGGTAGACAGTTCCGGCGTTGACCCGCAGGTGGCCTGGTTTGGCGCGTTCACAGAACGGACCTGTACGTTCGGTAGTGACGGCAGCGGTGACGGCGCGGAGGACTCCGGAAGCAGCAGTATTCGATACTCGTCGTCGGGTGACACCTGGCGTCTGAACTGGCAGACTCCGGACATGCCGAACTGGTTCAAGCTGGTCGTGACTCCGCCGGGGACCGACGCAGCATCGCTCTGCGTACGCCTGCGCTAATAAGCGCTTTTGCTTACTGGCTGACAGAGGCCGCGCGATTCGCTGTCAGCGAGTCCGCGGCCTTGCGTTTCCACTCGCTGAGTGACGCAGTGTATCGCCAGGTCGGGACATCATCGAAAAACATTCCGGCAGCTTCAGAGCGACGTTCGATGCACAGTTCAAACTCTGCCATCGCTGCGGCAGAATGCCCAGCGCCGACATAAGCCTGGCCGAGGTAAAAACGGATTATCCACAGGTCGGCATAGTTCAGCGCTTCGCGCAGTGTCTCGATAGCAATGATGTATTCCTGCTGGTGGAGTGCATTGATGCCATCGATCAGCTTCGCATACGCTCGGGCAGGACCCAATTTCTGTCGGTACTGTTCCGCGATGGCAAACGCCTTGTCGAACTGGCTGTTGGCGGCATAGATCTCGGCTGTCGGAATCAACACGCCTTCGCCGCGCTCGGATTCGATCTGGTCCAGCACGCCCAGGCCGGTGCTCGCGACGCCCAGTCCGAGATGGGCCTGTGCCAGCGCGATTTGTTTGGTCGCTCGCCCGCGAGCATTTTGCTCCTGCTCATCCAGGCTGATGCCGATTCGTAGTAACTCCACGGCGTCGTCAAACCGGCTTTCGAAAATTGCGATGTCGGCAAGACCGATATTCGCGAGTGATGCGCCGCGGGTGCCGGTCTCGGCCATTCGACCGTAGTGGCTCTTGGCCGCCGCGATGTCGCCTTCTTGAAGAGCGGTGATCGCGAGAATCATGTAGGACTTGAAAAAACTCGGGTCATCCGCGATGACCTGAGTGGCCTCTGCCCGCGCGGTCGCCATGTCTCCGGCATACACTGCGTACTGCGCGTGATTGGCGTGATAGAGCACCCGGCCGGGGTAGATTTTCAGGAGTTGTTCGCTCTGCGCAAGCGCGCGTTCGTATTGCGCAGTAAAGGTATAGAGAATCGCGAGGTTATTGTTGCCCGCACCGTCTGCCGGAAATTTCCCGACCAGTTGTTCGTAATTTGAAATTGCCTGATCGTAGTCGACTGAAACCACGGTGTAGTAAAGACCCAGCGTGCGATAGCGTTCACGCTCTGTCATGCGATCCAGCAACGACAGCGCAGTCTGCCATTTTTCGTTGGCTTCGCCGGGACGACCTATCTTGTGCGCCGATAGCCCCCAGCCGGAATACGCGCGTGCCATTTCCGGATCTTCTTCGATGGCCTTCGCATAATAGGCAATCGCATCTTCGTCGCGTCCGCTGCGCGCCAGGTCCTGCGCCTGCGTATAGAATTTCATCGCTTCCAACGATGCGGCAGTAACGGTCTCACCGGCCGCAAGCTGGTCCAGGTTGAGCGAGTCTTCACCAAGCTCTTTGCGAAAATCTGCAGCAAGCTCATTGATCGCGAACAAAACTTCAGCAGGTTCCGCCGCGTTCGTATCGGTTGCGGCGATGAGTTCGCCGCTCGTTGGATCGACCGCTTTGAGTTCCAGTTCGAGTTCGTCGTCGACCGACTTGATCGCACCCGACAAAACCATCCGCACATCCTGGCGAACCGCGACGAGGCGCGCGGTTTCCTCGTCCAGGCGGTCGCCAAGATTCAGACTTTGGGCTTGCTGCAGCGCGGTATTGCGCGGATATGCCGTGATGTAAGACGCACCTTCGATGCCGAGGGAAAGCGCCTGCTCCAGCGTGCCGTCAAACAATGCATTGCCGGTCTGGTTATCGAAGTCGGCGATCAGTACCGAGATTGGCGCCAGCGGTGTTGCCTCGGACGGGTTGCTGGTGAAATTCATGTAGAGCGAGAAGCCCAGTGCGATTGCGAGGACTCCGATAACAACGAAATCCATCTTGCGTCCGCCGACCGGCGTGACGATCTTGCCAGTCTGCTCGTCCTCGACTTTGATGCCGCTGTCGGTGAGATCGAAGAACCAGGCCAGAACAACTGTCACGGGAAAACCGATCAGGGCCACGATGATAACGGCACGAATGGTCCATTCCGGCGCATCAAATGCCGGCAGCAGGACACTGGCGACCTCGATAACAATCCAGCATACGCCGACATACAAACCTGCGGATCTGAATACCTCGCGACGGCGTAATTCCAGGAATAATTTTCGCATCTAGGCCTCTGTCCAATTGGTCAAAAAGCCGCAGAAGTCTAACACGCGGTTGTTGGTTGAGAGCACTGCTAAGATTTCCCTGCGATTAACACCGGCTTCGATTGTAGCGACTGCTAGACTGCGGACGCGTCATTTTTTTAAGGACAGACTGTGCAATTTGCGGAAGTATTTTTAAGACTGGGCAGCAGCCTCGTCGCCTGGATGGTCCTGTACGCATACGTGCTTTGGTTGGCCGCGTTAAACAATCTGGGCTGTGGCCCCGATGCTGATGAAATGCACCGGCTGCTGCTGGGCATGGCGCTCGCCAGCGTCGGATTCGCATTTCTACTTGCTGTAAGTCGACCGATGCTGGAAGTCCACAACATACTCAGGTGGTTTGGCATTCCTTTGTTGTTGCTGATTCCATTCGTACTGATGAGCATCTGGGCGGTTTATGAGCGCGCAAATCTTCACTCATTGTCCATTTGTTCAAATATGGCCGCGGCAACGTGGGAGCGGGCTTGGGCACCGGCACAACTGATCTCCGTCGCAATAATTGCATTTTTGCTGGTACGCCTGCTAAAAGGGGCCGCGATTTCAAAACAATAAGGGGAAAATAGTATGTCAATGGGTTCGGAGTTCAAAGATTTTGCGATGCGTGGCAATGTTGTCGATATAGCTGTCGGTATCGTCATCGGTGCCGCATTCGGAAAAATAGTGTCATCGTTTGTTGCTGACGTCCTGATGCCGCCGATCGGAATTCTTCTCGGTGGTGTCAATTTTAGTGATTTGGCCGTGACGCTACGGGAAGGTACGGAAGGCGTGGAAGCGGTGCTGATCAATTACGGCGTGTTTATTCAATCCGTAATCGACTTCATCATAATTGCATTCGCAATATTTATGGTGGTTAAAGCAATGAACTCGGTTAAGAAGAAGGAAGAAAAGGCGCCTGAGAAACCGCCTGAGCCAACCAAAGAAGAAGTCCTGCTGAAAGAAATTCGGGATGCGATTCGGGCTAGCTAAAAAGTCGCGAGTACAAAAAAAGAACGGCCGGTTTCGTGAGAAACCGGCCGTTTTCGTATTACCTGTGGCTTACTTGGTTTGATCGTCGATCGTCGCACCGGGCGCAGATCTGCCGACACTTCCGATGCCATTGTCCCGGCCGGATTCAGAGTCATAACTCTGGCTCGTGCCAATAACCTGGCCATTGGTTGATTTCAGGTTGAAGCGAAACTTGCCACCGGCAGTCGTCTTCTTTTCAAAGCACTTTTCGTCCAGGCAATTTTTTTGCACTGACTTGATGCCATTAGTGCACGATGCTTTGGACTTGTAGCCCTCGCTCGAAAGAATAGCCTCGCCGTTGCCGGCTTTCAGTCGAAACCGATACTCGCCCGCCTTGTCCAAATAGCATTCAAATTTTCCAGCCATATCCTTAATTCCTTTAATGTATTGGTGATTCAGCGCCGATTCTCCCTGTGGCGGAAGCGGCATGCAAATTACTTTCAAATTTTGTGCAGATGACCAATAATCCGGAGTCCCTTTTGCCGCGTAAGCAACATCACGAATCGAGACAACTCTTGCTAAACACACATCTTCCAAAATTCTACGCGGTATTTTTCCTGGCTCTATGCAGCGAGTCGTTCGCGCAATCCGTCGCTGCAACAGAGACTGCACTGCCGCTGGAGGAAATTACGGTGTTCGATCGTCGCGTTGCGAATACCCGGCCGGCGGGAACGTATGCGTCGGTCGCAACGCAGCTCAGATTTGATCCCGTAACGGAATTGCAGTCGCGAGGCCTGCCAGAGGGGCAAGCGGATGTGACGGTGCGTGGCGGGTTATTCGAAAATACCGGATTCAAGCTTGCTGCGGTGACCGTTATCGACCCGCAAACAGGACACTACGCGGCGGAACTGCCGATCGACCCCGCGATGCTGTCGGCGCCGGAGATCCGAACCGGCATCGATAACTCCCTTGGTGGATTCAACTCGAGCGTCGCGACGATTGCATATTCATTCCCTCGGGTTCGCGAGGGCGGATCGGTATTGCTCGGCGCAGGCAGCGACGATCTCAACTACCAGGCCGCGCGCTTCGCGCTGGTTTCGTCACGCGGCACGGACTCAGATCTGGGACTGCAATTGGCGGCATCGAGATCCGAGGGTGATGGCAGTCTCGATAATGGCGACCATCAGTTCGAGCGTTTCAACGTGCAGCTGCAAAGCGCTGACGACGATAGTCAGAGCGACCTGATTCTTGCCTACCAGGACAAATTTTATGCCTGGCCGGGTGCCTACACGGGCTTCGCCACCTTGCCCGAAACCGATCACACCAAAACCACACTGATACTCGCGAATCATCGCCGGGAACTGAGTCGCGGCTGGTGGGAAGCCAGTGCCTACTACCGAAAACTCGACGACGACTACGATTTCGACCGACGCACACAGGAGTCAGGAGCGCCGGGCTCATTCGACCACGAGACTCGCGTGTATGGCGCCGGCATTCACGGGCAGTCGAATCGCGGCCGATGGGACTGGCACTATTCGGCGCAGCTGGCGTCCGACGAGTTGGTCCGATCGACCGATCTGACCGAGGGCGACTTCACGTCGAGAGACTATCTCGCCCTGAGCGTCGTGCCGGAGATCGAACTGGCAAACCGGGGCGATCGCAGCGTCACATTGCGGGCCGGCGTGTCAGTTGACGCGTCCAACCGCGATGACAACGAGGTGCTGCCCGTACTGGGTGTCACCTTTGCAAGAGCCGCTGTCGATGGCAGCAGTTTTGTCAGTTTCGACTACGCCGGGACCTCGCAGGTACCCGGCTACACGGTACTCAACTCGCGACCGACCGGCCTGTTTGGCGGCAATCCCGATCTTGGCCGCGAGCGTGCTGACCAGGTGTCACTAACGTTCGGCAAAGAGTCCGGCGACTGGCATACGGCAATGACGGCGTTCTACCGGCAGGATGACGATCTGGTCGACTGGACGTTTGAGAGCGGTGCGCCGTTTGCACGCCAGGCGAACGTCGTTGATATCGATGTTTTCGGTGCCCAAATTTTGTATGGCAAAAGCTGGAATGCAGTCGACCTGGTTGCCGGCTATGCGTATCTCGACAAAGATGCGGACTATCGGTCGGCAACGGTCGATGCCAGCTTCTACGCACTCAATTTTGCCAAACATCGCGCGACGCTGGCATTGCGCATACGTTTCTCAGATCGACTGGAACTCAGACTCGACAACGAATACAGGCAGCAGGAAAAGAATCCGCTGCGTGCGAGTTCGGACAGCGCATTTACTACGTCTGCGTCACTAGCCTGGCAGCCACCGGACGGTCACGGTTTCGGTTTCGCGCTGTCCGTGGACAATCTTAGCGACGACGATTTCGAGCAGTTTCCCGGCACGCCGGCGGTTGGGCGGCAGCTCAGTTTTAGCGCGCGCTACGACTGGTAGTCAGAATCCAGTCAAGCCAGTCCTGCGTGACTTCGTCGCGCACAATGTCATTCAGCATTTCGTGGCGACCTGCAGGATAAATTTTTACCTTCAGGCGACCGTGTCCGGTCTGCGCGTAGTGCAAGGCCAGACGCCCCATTCCCTTGTCCCCACCGACCGGGTCGTCCTCGCCACCGGTAATCAGAATCGGTAAGTCAGCGCTAATACGCCGCAGGGCGGAGTCACTTGCAATGGCCCACAGACCGGCGGTCAGGTCGGACCACAACGCAGCGGTGTACGGGCCGCCGCAGAGCGGGTCCGCGATGTATTTGTCGACCTCCGCCTCGTCCCGCGACAACCAGTCGGACGCGGTCCGCGCCGGATCAAACGCCTTGTTGAAATTGCCGAAGCCAAGCCGATCAAGCAAAGCACTGTGCCGGTGCGCGCCAAGTCGCCAGCCTTCGATTTTGGCGAGCACTCGCGCCAGCAACAGCAATGGCCGTGACGGCCAGGTGGACGCAGAAAGAATCAACGCTGCAATTTTGGGATTGTGTTCAATCAGATAGGCCTGGGCGATGTACGAACCCATGCTGTGACCGATCAGGGCAACCGGCAGTGCGGCGTTCTGACGGATTATTTCCTGGTGCACGGTATGCACATCATCAACCACCCGTTGCCAGCCGTCTTTGCGAGCAAAATAACCGGGTTGCTCTGCATGACTGCCGTGGCCACGATGGTCGTGGCAATAGACACTGCAGCCACGAGCGTTCGCCGCCGCGGCGAAGCGCGCATATCGCCCGGCATGTTCACCGAGGCCATGCAATATTTGAATGACTTGCGTTGCAGCCTGCGGCGGCCGCCATACCTGGACATGAATAGCATGACCATCGGCAGCCTTGACGACGATTTCTTCGTGCTCAGTCACCGTCGTCCCAGGATTTGAACATTTCGACAAACGTGTAAGACGCCGACCAGGTGATCATCGTCAGGCCGACAATTCCTTCGGTCCCGGTCATGGTGCGAATCGCGCCAACGGGGTACAGATCGCCGAAACCAACCGTGGTGAAAACCGACGCGGAGTAGTAAATGCAATCAATGAAAGTCGCGCCCGGTGCACCGACCAGTTCACCGAAGCCTTCCTGACGCAACAGCACGTAATAAGCACCGCCGAATATCCAGACTTCAATGATGTGCAAGAGCAGCAGGCTGAGAATCAACAGGATGATTCGCCGCCGATGCAGCAGTACCAATCGGGGCAGGAGGCCACTGAGCAGGCGCAAGCCCTCGTAATGGACTAGTACGCAGACGACGACGGCTGCCGCGGTCGCAAGGCCCGTGATCACGTAAGTGAGTGGCAACATAGTCAATACATCTTATACTGAATGCCGCAGCGAATTAAGCGTGAGAAAAGTCTTGATTGATCTCTACTATTGGCCAACACCGAACGGTCGCAAAATCTCGATCATGCTCGAAGAGTGCGCGCTCGAGTACCAGGTCAAGCGCGTCGATATTGGTGATGGTGATCAGTTCGAACCGGAGTTTCTCAATATCAGTCCGAACAATCGCATGCCTGCCATCGTCGATCACGATACGGGCATTTCCGTGTTTGAAGGCGGCGCCATTCTTATCTACCTGGCGGAAAAGTCCGGTACCTTGCTGCCCTCCGAGCAGCGCGCGCGTTTTGAAACCTTGCAATGGCTCTTCTGGCAAGCTGGCGGGCTCGGCCCGATGGCGGGGCAATTAAGCCACTTCGTGAACTACGCAAAAGATCCGGAGCCGTATGCACATGACCGCTATGCAAATGAGTATGACCGACTGCTTGCTGTCATGGAGGTGCGACTTCGCGACAGGAATTTTCTTGCAGGCGAATATTCCATCGCAGATATCGCGGCGTTTCCCTGGGTAATACCGTACAAGCGTTTCGGCCAGGATCTTGATCGCTTTGAAAATCTGCGCCGCTGGTTTGACACGCTGAAGAATCGACCGGCTGTGCAGCGTGGCGTCGATGTGGGCAGTGACTGGCGCAGGGACGAGGCACACAACGAGAAAGCGCGGTCCCTGATGTTTGGCCAGAATTCCAAGACCGTGTTCAAAGCCGCAGATGAGATGGAAAAGTAAATGAGACTATTTGATTGCAGTACGGCGCCCAGCCCGCGACGCGTGCGTTTTTTTGCGGCAGAGAAAAACCTGGATCTGGAGTTGGTACCGGTTGATCTCGGCAGTGGCGAACAATTCAGTGCCGAATTTCGGGCGATCAACCCGGATTGTGTCGTGCCGACATTGCAACTGGACGACGGCACCTGCCTTTCGGAGGCGCTCGCGATCTGCCAGTACCTGGAGGAAGTGCAGCCGGAACCGACTTTGTTCGGCAACACCGCCATTGAGCGCGCGACGGCAAGCATGTGGAATGCGAAGGCGGAGCAGCAGGGCTTATGGGCAGTGGCCGAGGCCTATCGGAACTTCGCGCGCGGATTGAAAGGGCGCGCTTTGCCCGGC
>JBBKWL010000223.1:0-16979 GCA_037968975.1 Woeseiaceae bacterium
GTGCCAGCGGCTATATGGGCGACGGCGCGCTGTGGGAAACGCCGCTTGATATGTGGATTTGGGCCTCGATCATCGGTGCGTCCTGGGCCGTAGTAGTCGCGATCAGTCCCTGGCAAGCCAGTCGTTACCTGATGGCGCGCGACGAACACGTCGTTATCCGGTCAGCCTGCATCGCGGTCTGCGTACTGTCGCTGTTGTGGAGCTTGATCTACATCTCCGGGCCTGTGATTGCGATTTTGAATCCGGACATCGAGCCCTCGAACAATGCGATGATCTGGGCCGCGCTGAACGCGATGCCGACATTCTTTGGTGCACTGCTGTTAGCCGGCATCGTTTCTGCCGGGCTTTCGTCGGCATCGACATTCCTGACCCTGGTTGGCTTTGCGATTAGTAACGACGTGATCGATGCATCCGCTGCGAGCGATGAGATGCGCCTGCGCGCCAGCCGCATCACCATTTTCCTCGTCGGCATCGTAACCCTGATTCTGGCCATGTTTGTGCCGCCGGATGTGTACTGGATTACCAACTTCGTCGGCCCGATGTTTGCAGCAGTCTGGGGTCCGGTTGCGTTCATGAGCGTATGGAGCAAACGCATCACTGAGGCAGCCGCGTTTTGGGGCATGGTTGCAGGTTTCGTTGTGTTTGTCGGACCTAAAGCCCTCACGACGCTCGGCCTGATAAGCCTGCCCACTTACCTGGATCCGTTGTTACTGGGATTTGTCGCAAGCTTTATTACCGTGCTGCTTGTGTCGCGACAGACCACGGTCACGTCCGAGGAAATTGCCTATCGCGATTCGTTACACATTGCTCCCGCCGAAATGGCCGATGCCCAGGCGATGCGGCGCACCATGATGTGGCCGGGCATCATGATGCTCTGGGGCGTTCTGATGACTGCCGCCCTCGTCGTTGTTTATACGCGCCCCTATCAACTGGCCTCGGGCGCCGTCTCCGAAACCGGGGCCTATGTCGTCTGGAATGGTGAGTTGATCGTTGTTCTGGTGTTTGGCAGCACCCTGGTCATCGCTGGCGCTGCGGCGCGCTATATCATGACCCGCGCACATTGAGCAGTTCCAGGTGCTCGCGGTCCTTGCTGCGATTCGCGATCTGTTTGTATTCAATCACGTAGCGTAACCGGACAAACGGCAAACCCTCAATTTGTTCCGCTGAGTCAATCAATTCGTCCACATCGAAATCGCCATACGCCCAGCTTCGACCCAGCGTTATGAGTCCGTTTTCGATCGATACGATGTCGACATCGTATTCGTCCAGGTAGAT
The DNA here is from genome assembly GCA_037968975.1 of Woeseiaceae bacterium. Lineage (GTDB taxonomy): Bacteria > Pseudomonadota > Gammaproteobacteria > Steroidobacterales > Woeseiaceae > UBA1847. The sequence continues at coordinate 1,276 of JBBKWL010000223.1, forward strand.
CGATTCGCCGATCAAACCGGCTTTTAGCCAGGCGTCGCCACGACAAATGATGTCGATGTCCCCGACCTGATCGATGATGCCGCGAACCAGCAGCGGGCCACTGCCGAAAACCGCAAAGTCGCCCACAGGCAGCTGCATTTGATGTACTTTCTGTAGAAGCTCATGCATTGCCGAGGAACTGTACATGAATGTTCGACTGATATTTTTGCTGAGTACGCTGCTGGCTACACCGGCGTTCGCCGACAGGATCGCAATTATTGGAACCGGTGAGGTTGCCGCCGCACTTGGACCTGAATTCGCGGCTCAGGGACACACAATCGTCTATGGTTCCCGCGACCCGGATCGCAAGCAAGTACAAGATCTCGTCGCAGTATCCGGTGCCGGCGCATCTGCTAAATTGCCGCGGGATGCGACCAAGAACGCCAACATCGTGGTGCTCGCTGTTCCGGGCATGCTGGTCGCAGAAATTACACGGGGGCTCGGAGATCTGTCCGGCAAGATCATCATCGATCCGACCAATCCACTAAGTCGCGGTGATACTGCCCTCACCCACATGGTCGAGACCTCGAATGCCGAGATCATCCAGGCACTTGCGCCGGACTCTCATGTCGTCAAGGCTTTCAATACACTCAATTGGAGAACGATGGTTGACCCGGAATCGGCAGGTGGCCCTGTCAGCATCCCGCTCGCAGGCAACAGCGACCAGGCCAAGCGCAAAGTCGCCGCGCTGGTCGACGGCATGGGCCTTGAGGCTATCGACGTTGGGCCGGTCGAGAACGCACATTGGGTCGAAGGTATGTTGATTCTCTGGATCAACAATCGCTACGGATCAGAGCGGGAGAATTTCGAGTTTTACCTGCGCAAGAACGAGTAACGCTGAATTTACCTTGCGGTAGCAGGCCGCGAAGGGAAATTGGTGCCGGATAGGTGATTCGAACACCTGACCCCAGCTTTACGAAAGCTGTGCTCTACCAACTGAGCTAATCCGGCGGGGCGCGCAGTATAGCCTCGCAAGCCGCTGCCGAAAAGAGGCAATCCGGCCTTGATTCGAGGCCCGGCGTCCTACTTGGCTTGATCGCGTACCTTGATCAGCACTTCAACGCTCTCCCGCCTGGTGCCCTCGGGCATCTCGGGCAACGTCTGAAAATGCACCATCGAATCGGGTATGTCCGACAGCTCACGCGTATCAACATTGTAAAAATGATGATGCGGGTGCGTCGTCGAATCATAGAACTTGCGTATCGGATCGACCATCACTTCTTTTACCAGGCCGCGCTCGCTGAAAAGATTCAGGGTGTTGTACACCGTAGCCTTGGAAACGGCGCTGCCGCCTTTTCGCAAGCTTTCAATAATCTGATCAGCGGATAAATGTTGCGGCTTATCAAGCAGGATTGCGGCGACTTCGAGTCGCTGCGGCGTCGGCAGGATGCCGAACTTGTCGAATACTGAACGAATGCCCGAATGAGACATTTGACCAACCCTTAAATTTAAGATTCGCGAAGTATAGCCCAGTTATTGCTCGTGCAGTGGCTTGCCTGCAAGGCCAGAGTAAGTTTTTTTATTCGAGTTCAAACATGCGCCCCGGAAGACGTGGATTTACATTGTATGAATTACTTCTGACTCTTGTCTTGATCGCAATTCTGTTCAGCATCGCGATTCCGTCTTTTGCCAGAACAATCGCAAATGGTCGAATAGGAACAGAAGTGAATGCCCTCTTCCATGCCATCCATCTTGCCCGCAAGGAGTCGATCATGCGCCGCAGCGTGGTCTCGATTTGCCCGAGTAACGACGGTCTGGCGTGTCAGCCCGACCTGGATTGGTCCCAGGGTTGGATTATGTTTAGTAACCTCGATCGAGATGAGCCGCCAAACATCGACAGCAACGAACCTGTCTTACAGGTACACGCCGCCGGCCCGAATATCCGGGTTTCCTCAAACCGGCGCGGCTTCACGCTCAGGGCAACCGAGAAGCGCGCTACCAACGGCACCATTGTCGTGTGTGACCTGAACAATCGGGTCACACCGCGCGCGCTGGTCATCAGCTACACAGGCCGGCCGCGCGTCACCTTAGAGAACCGCCGCGGCGAGGCGTACTCCTGTGCGGATTAAGTTAAGTACAAGGGGTCTGGAGACGCCGCCCATCGGCTTGCTTTGGCCGTTCGTCAGCCGGATGAGAAGTGTTGAACACTGCGCCATATATTGTCTGTATGGAGAACTGCACCCAAAGCGGCTTTACGCTGTACGAGCTGATGATTGCCGTGTTGATCGTCGGCGTCGTGCTAACGCTGGGCATGCCTAACATGACGGTATTCATGGCAAACAGCCGTATCACGACCACCAGCAACGATTTGCACGCGGCATTTCAGCTGGCACGCAGTGAAGCGGCACGCGCCAAATCCACTATCACGATCTGCGCCAGCAATAATTCAATGACGGCAGCAGCCGATTGCCAGGGCAGTTGGGAAGACGGCTTTATTGTATATATTGATTCGAACGGTGACCTCGCTCGCGCCGGTGCCAGCGAAACAGTCCTCCGTGCACACCCTGCGGTCGCGGAAGGTCTCAGTCTCGCTGTTGCGAATAACGCAACGTATTTCAGCTATGCCTCGACCGGATTAGGCCGTGGCAATGTCGGTGGTGCGCCAGCCGTTTCGCAAATTATCGTTTGTGATGATCGGGGCCCGGTCGAGACCTCCAGGGACTTTTCCGCTGGCCGCTTGTTTGTTGCCACGCCGCTGGGCCGCGCAACGGTACTGCGCGACTACGCGATGGTGAATAACGCACTCACCCTGATGGGACAGTCCTGCCCCTAGTGGCTATGGACCAGTGGCCATGACTAAGATGAGGAATAGATTAGTGTTACCTGCGTACAAAAACAGCACACCCGGGATACAACGTGGATTTTCATTGGTTGAAGTGCTGATCGCGCTGGTCATCATGTCAGTTGGCATGCTCGGCATCGCCGGATTGTACGTACAGAGTATGCAAGCCGGACGAACGTCAATGCTGCGGCACCATGCAGTCACTCTGGCCGGCGATGTCGCCGATCGAATTCGCGCAAATCCCAGAGCCGGCATTGCGTATCAAGGTGCCGGACTCAATGGCAGCTGCGTATCGGGCGTCGTCGACTGTGACGAAGTTGCGATGGCCGGTCACGATATCCTCTTGTGGAAAGAACAGGCTGTCGACACTCTGCCGGCAGGTGACGTCACGATCACTTTCGACGACACGGGTGTGCCGCCGCTCTACACCATCAATGTGACCTGGTCGGAGCCCGGAGCAATGACTCCGCCGGCCTATGCAATCACAATTCCCGTCATCGCGAATTGAAGCGCTGCACATGACTGATTCAAAAACACAATTTAGACGCTCACAATCTGGCTTGACCATAGTTGAACTAATGGTCGCGCTCGCTATCGGTTCATTTCTGATGATCGGCGCGGTGCAAATTTACAATCAAAGCCGCCAGGCTTTCGTGATCAACGAATCCATCGCGCGTGTGCAGGAGACGGCGCAGTTCGCTCTGGATACGATCGAAAACGATATGCGCATGGCGAGCAACTGGGGTCGCAGCAGTCGCGCGCTATCGATTGAAGGCCGCTCAATTCTAGGCGACCGCAACCCGAATTCCCTGCCCGAACCCGATGTATGCGGCGATGGCTGGGCACTCGATATTGCCCTGGCGGTTGATGGCGAGAACAATCAGTACACCCTGCCGTGCCTGGCGCAGCCCGCAGCTCAGGCTAACTCGGATATTGTCACTGTGCGCCGCGCAACCGTCGCTCCGGTTGCTATTGACGACACCCGCCTGCAGATTCAAACAACGCGTATTCAGGGCGAGATATTCAGTGCATCGACGCCGCCGCCAACCTTCAGTGTCGCGATCAATCCAAGCACCGGTCTGCCGGCATCGACAACGCACAATTTGATTGTCAATTCCTACTATGTGGCCAACGACTCTGCGCTTGTGCCCGGCGTTCCAACCCTGCGTCGCAAGCGACTGACATCCATAGGTGGCGCACCCACAATCATCGATGAAGAAATTGCCCCCGGCGTCGAGAATATTCAGATTCAACTGGGCATTGACGTAAATGCTGACAACACCGTCGACCGCTACGTCAATCCTGGCGAAGGCGTTTATGACCCGAACGACGCCGTCAACTTTGTTCCGGGCGCGCGTGTCATTACGGCTCGCATCTGGCTGGTTGTGCGCGGCGTAAGCCCCGAACTGGGCATTGTTGATCCTACTGACTACGAACCTGGCGATGTCGACCTGGGTACATTCAGTGATGACTTTCGTCGCATGCAGGTTTCAAAGACGATTCTCTTACGCAACGCCAGAACCTAACCGAGACCAACGCAATGAAACGAATGCAATTGCAACACAGGCAACAAGGCGCGGCACTGATTATTGGACTCGTGCTCCTCGTCGTCATCACAGTCCTGGCGATTTCCGGTATGAATACCGCAACGACCGAACTCGCTATGGCACGCAATGACCAGAATTTCGAATTCGCGTTTCAAGCCGCCGAGACTGGACTGGAAAACATTATCGCGGCAGGGTCGTTTGACACCACCACCGGTGTATCGACGACCAGGACGATTAATAATCACGATACGGTGGCAGCACAGCTTGACTATGAAGACTGGTCAATCGTACCCGACAAGGCGTTCAGTCTTGGTTCCGGTAGTGGCGTGTCCGCCTATCACTTTATTGGTACCGCGACAGCCCAATCGCGCCGGGATCCGAACGGCAGCACTGATAGAGACGCTGCTGCAGTTCACACCCAGGCATTTTATGTCGTCGGTCCGGAATCTCCGACACTCTAGGCAAACAGCGAACCTCAGGAAAACTGGATGAATCTCATTAATATCAAAAAACTTATTCTCGTTGCATTGCTTTGTGCCTGGTGTTCAACAACTTCGCTGGCGCAAGGAAAAGTCATCTCGCAAGCCTACGAAATTTTGTTGCATAACTTTCAGGCCCCGGTTAGCGCGCGCAGCACTATTGTGTTCAGGGAGTGTGACGAATGCGACGCAATGCATGTTCGCGTTACCGATGCGACACGCTATTCAATCAACGGCAGGACAGTTCAGTTGGAGGATTTTCGCATCGCAATTTTGAAAACTGACGATCGTGACGACAAGGCCGTCACCGTCTTACACCACCTCGAATCCGATACGGTCGAATCAATCGATGCGTCAATCTAGAGAGTAAGGAGTTTCAGGAATCCGGATCATGAAGATCTCTACGCAAAAAATTGCATGGTTGATTGTCAGTGCCTGTTGCGCATTACTGTCTGGCACACCGGCTGTCGCTGACGACACCGAACTGCTGCTGGTAAACCCCGATCCCAGCCAAAATCCGAAGCCGAACGTCATGTTTATTCTGGATACGTCTGGCTCCATGGGAACGCAGCAGGCGACGATTCAACCCTATGATGGCACCCAGACTTACACCGGTGCCTGTAACCCGAACATGCTTTATTGGACCGACGTCGATGTGACGCCGGATTGCGCAACGACAACGAATGTAATCGCGAAAACCAGTTTTTATTGCCAGTTCGCTGGGCAACAAATACAAGGTATTGGCAGCTTCAGCAACACCATGGTGCAGTATCGCAACGGCGGCAGTGATGGCACCTCGACGGGCCCGTATCGATGGCAGTATCTCGCGCCCGGCTATAGCAATGCACCGGTCGAGTGCCAGGCGGACTCCGGCGATCACGGCGACGGTCGCGTTGCACACCTGTGGGCGGCAGCGGGAACTAACCTTACAGACCCGTACACCGATACAGAAGCCAACGGACTGTCCTGGGGCAGCGCGCCACGTAACCTCGGCTACACGGTATTCGACGGCAACTACCTGAACTGGAAAGCCAGCCCTGTTAACGCGGTCCTCAGTCGCTCTGTCATCATGAAAGAGGTCACCAAGAAAGTACTCAGTTCCGTAAGCAACCTCAATGTCGGGCTGATGCGCTTTGACGGTGGCGACGGCGGCGCAGTGATCCTCGACGTGACCGACCTGGATAGTAATCGGCAGACAGTGATTGATGCCATCGACGCATTGCCTGCAGGTGGTGTTACCCCCTTGTCCGAAACCTTCTACGAATCTGCGCTGTTCTGGCGCGGCATGACCGCTAAATACGGGCAGCCCGGGTATACCAGCCTGACCGACCCGAATGCCCTCGCCGCCACGTCGCCGTCGGTGTATGAGCAGCCGGACTGGGACGTCTGTGCCAAAAATTTTAACGTTCTTTTGACGGATGGCGCACCGGTCAGTGACGGCGATACACCGGGACTGGTCAGTAACCTGCCGGGCATGGCGACTACTCTGGGGTATGCCGGGTGCGACGGTTCGGGCGCCGGATTATGCCTTGACGACATTGCCGAGTATTTATCGCTCCAGGATATCGACCCGAACAGCTCCGGTGACCAGTTGGTCACCACACATACGATCGGATTCACCATCGACTTGCCGATCCTGAAGGAAACAGCGGTGAACTCGGGCGGTCAATACTTCCTGGCCGACGATGTCGAGTCCCTGACCAAGACCCTGCTGGCAATTATCGCCAACATCAACGACCGCTCGCTGTCATTCTCGGCGCCGGCAGTATCGGTGAATACATTCAATCGTACGCAGAACCTCAATGACATTTACATTACAACTTTTGGTGCGAAGTCAAAGGCGCACTGGCCGGGCAATCTGAAAAAGTACCGCCTACAGAATCGCAGTGTTGTCGATATCAACGACAACGATGCCGTTGACCCGACCACCGGTTTCTTCCTGGACACGGCTCACAGCATCTGGACAACCGGTGGCGCAGACGGCAATGACGTTCGTCTCGGCGGCGCGGCCCAACAATTGCCGCAACCCGCATTGCGCAAATTGTACACCGATAATGTTTCCGCAAACCTGAGCGCAACCAACAACCAGATCGCGGTCGGCAACAACACCTTGCAACCCGCAGACTTCGGACTGACCGGCGCGGCCGGGGAACCGACATTCGCAGACCTGATCAATTGGGCTCGTGGAGAGGACTTGCGCGACGAGGACAACAACAGCAAGACGAAGGTGCGCCATGCGATGGGCGATCCACTGCATTCGCAACCTGCGGCGGTCGTATACGGCGGCAGCGCGGCGAGCCCTGACACGGTAATTTACACTGCGACCAACGACGGTTACCTGCACGCGATTTCAGGTATCGATGGCAAAGAACTGTGGGCCTATATCCCAAAACAATTGCTGTCCAACCTGACGCGGCTGTACTTCGACCCGGGCGCCAAATACAAGCAGTACGGCATCGATGGCAACGTAGTTCCAGTCGTCAAAGACGTCGATCGAGACGGTGTCATCGAAACCGCTGATGGTGATTTTGTGTACCTGATCTTCGGTATGCGCCGCGGTGGCCAGACCTACTACGCGCTGGATGTTTCTGACAAAACAACGCCTAAGCTGTTGTGGACTTACGATAGCGCGGCAACGGGTGAAAGCTGGTCTACAGCGGCTATCGCGCGCATGAATATCGCCGGCGTCACACAGAATGCCGACAACGCTGTGATCGTCATCGGTGGCGGCTACGACACGGTACATGACACAGCGGTGCACCCGGCCGCTCCGGACGGCAGCGGTGCCGGCATTCATATCCTGGACCTGGCCACTGGAACAGAGCTGTGGCGTGCCGGTATGGACAGCGGTGCTGACCTGCGCCTGGACACGACCGGTCGCGCGATGAACCGGGCGATCCCAACCCAGGTCCGTGTCATCGATCTCAATGGCGACGGCCTTGCTGACCGCATGTACGCAACCGACCTTGGTGGCCAGATCTGGCGCTTTGACGTTACGAATGGCGCCGTTGCCAGCCAGTTGATCTCAGGTGGCGTTATTGCGCAGCTCGGCGCCGAGGGCGTAAGGGGTACACCGACGGCGGCCGAGACGAGGCGCTTTTACAACGCACCGGACGTCTCCCTGGTAACCGATGACCGGCAGCAACGCCGCTACGTTGCGATAAGCGTGGGCTCAGGATACCGCGCACACCCTTTTGATTTAAGCGCGAGCGATCGTTTCTACTCGATCCGCGACCCGCACGTATTCAACCAGCTAAGCCAAAATGACTATGACACTTACTCGATCATCGGTGAGAGTGACCTGGTTGAGGTCAGTGGCAAGACGCAGACCGTTATTACGGCCAGTGACAGCGGCTGGATGTTTTCGTTGCCTGCGAACGAGAAAGTCCTGGCTGATTCATTAACCTTTGACGATCAGATCTTTTTCGTCTCGTTCACGCCGGATACGAAAGCGGCGGCAACCTGCGCGTCAGGCAAAGGCACGAACTTCCTGTATCATATGAGCATCGTTAACGGAGATCCGATCGTGCCGAATATCAAGACATTGGACCCGTTGCTGGCTGATTCTGAGCGGCGCACAACTCTGCAACAGGGCGGCATAGCACCATCGCCGACTATTCTGTTTCCGGGTCCCGATGACAACTGCACCGGCAATAGCTGCAATCAGCCACCACTCGGTTGTGTCGGTGTAGAGTGTTTTGATCCAGGTTTCGACCCATTCCCGGTACGAACCCTGTGGACCCAGGACGGTATCGAATAATGCAGCGTGCGAACAAACCGCAGTTGCCAACGCGGCAGAGAATTCTTGGCATCACGTTGATGGAATTGATGGTTGTTGTCGTGATCGTTGGCATCCTGGCTGCTATCGCTTATCCCAACTATCGCGAGTTTGCCGCTCGGGCAAAACGCACGGAGGCCAAAGCGCTACTGCTGGAAATTGCCGCCAATCAGGAACGTTTTTACCTGAATGCGAATCGCTACGGGACGCTGGTGGAACTCGGCTACGCTACGCCGTTAACGACGGACAGTGGCTCGTATACCGTGACGGTTCCCGCGAATGACGCCAGCAACTATACTGCAACGGCAGACTACAACTTCTCAGGGAGCGAGTTTGACCGCTGCTCCTCGTTTACAATCGACGGCCGCGGCAATAAAACGTCGGCCGGTAGCATCGGCAATTGCTGGACCGAGCAGCGCTAGTATTTACTCTGCATCTTTTTGGCGGCCGGATACGAACAACGCATCAATTATGAGTAGCACCGCGCCAACAGTGATTGCAGAATCGGCAACATTGAATGACGGGAAAGCCCAACTCCCGAACCAGACCTGAATGAAGTCCGTCACGTAACCCAGCATTGCGCGGTCGATCAGATTGCCTATCGCTCCGCCCAGGACCAGCGACAGGCCGGCCACAAGTACCAATGGTCCGTCCTGACGAATCTTCCATAGCCAGCCGATAATTATCAGACTGACAGCAGTCGCGAGAACCACGAAGAACCATCGTTGCCAGCCCGACTCATTTGCCAGAAAGCTGAAAGCCGCACCACTATTCTGCTGGTGCGTGACGTTGAGAAAAGAGTTTATGGGCACTTTTCCGTACAACGGCACCCATTCAATGATGGCCCATTTCGTTGCCTGGTCTGCAGCGACCACGAGAATTGCGACGCTGATCCAGGCGATAAACCGACGTAGTCCTGTGTTTGTTTGCTCTGCCACCATTGGGTCCTTTCAGGCCGCCACCGAAGCCAGTATTGACCTCGCATTGTCGGCATCACGATGCATCTGTGCAACCAGCTCCGCCACTTCATCATATTTGATCTCGCTGCGCAGCCGGGAAATGAAATCCACATGAATGTATTGGCCATAAATATCACGGTCGAAGTCAAATAGGTGCACCTCAAGCAACGGCTTGACGCCAGCAAATGTGGGTCTGGTGCCAACGCTGGCTACTCCATCAATGGGTCCGCCCTGCAACCCGGATACCCGAACCGCGAAAATCCCCATGACCGCGCTTTGCCGGCGCCGCAGGTCGACATTGGCGGTCGGAAATCCGAGTGTGCGCCCTACCTTCTCGCCCAGAATCACGGTGCCCGACATTCGATACGGCCTGCCCAACAACAAAGTGGCTCGTTGCATCTCGCCCTCCCAGAGTGCATCCCGAATCGAAGTACTGCTCACGCGCGTGCCATCGATGACAATGCTGGCCTGCTGCTCGACCGAAAATTCGAGAGCCACCGCAGCAGATCGAAGCTGCTTGATGTCGCCTTGTCGCTTGCGGGCGAAACGAAAATCATCCCCGACCACAATGTGCCTGGTGCGCAGGCCGTGTATCAGAATACGCCGAATGAAATCGGACGAGGATATGTCCCGCATCTGCGCATCGAATCTCGGACAATAAAACACGTCGATTCCATGCTCTGCCAAAGCCTCAAACTTTTCGCGAAACCGCATCAGCCTTGCTGGCGGACTTTGCGAGGAAAAGAACTCTTTGGGTGTTGGTTCGAAACTCATGACTACCGATGGCAGTCGACGTTCTGCGGATGCCGCCAAAACTTTGGCCAGCAGTTTCTCGTGGCCAAGATGCAGGCCATCATAAGCGCCAATGGTCACAACGCTGCCATGCTGCAGGTCGGCGGGTGACAGGTCTGAAAGATGGCGAACCAGTCGCATGTTAATGTGGCCTCATGCCGAGATGGGAGATACGCAGGCCAAGCGTCACCAGTACCAGTCCGTAAATTCCGGCACCGGCGCCGATGCTGACAGCGAGCCAGCCCGCACGAACAAAGGAACTGGAGTCTATCCACCACGGCAGTGGTCGGTTCAGCCAAATGACGACGACTGCCATTGCGATTGTAGCGACCAGGGTTTGCACCAGGAGCATGCCCCAACCGGCCGTATGTCTCAGCACACCGTTTTTTCGCAAGCCGCGATACAACAACCATGCATTCAGGAGCCCGGCGATTGAAATAGCCAGCGCCAGTCCGGCGTGGTTGCCAGGATATCCCTGTCGGGTTAGATACCAGGCTAGAAAAATGCTCACGACGAAATTCACAGCAAGCGCTATCAGCGCCATCCGCACCGGGGTTCGAGTATCGTGCCGCGCAAAATAGGCGGGCGCGAGAATTTTGACAAATGAAAAGCCAACCAAGCCAATTGCAAAGGCGCGTAAAGCCAGGCCGGTCATTCGAACGTCGTCTACACTGAACGCGCCACCGTAAAAAATCGTCGCGACCAGCGGTTCCGCCAGAACCACCAAACCTACTGCCGCCGGCACCGCAATCAGCAGGACCAACTTCATGGACCAGTCAATGGTCGCCGAGAACTCATCATGCAGGTCGTTCGAATATTGCCTGGACAAAAACGGCAGCGTGACCGTCGCCAGCGCGATACCGAACAAGCCCAGCGGAAACTCCATGAGGCGGTCGGAATAGTACAACAAACTGATTTTGCCGACGCCCAGAAACGACGCGATGATGCCACCAACCAGCACATTGATCTGCGCGACCGACGAGCCGAATATTGCCGGCAGCATCAGGCGCATAGAACGTCGCACGCCTTCGTGCCGTGGCTTCCATCGCGGTCGGGGCAAAGCGCGAATTCTAAGCAAGAAGGGAATCTGGAATAACAGCTGCAGAACGCCCGCAACCAGAACGGCATAAGCGAGAGCCATCCCGGGCTCCTCGAGCTGCGGCGCCCAATAATAAACTCCGGCAATTAGAGCAATGTTTAGAATGACTGGTGTGAACGCCGGCACCGCAAACCGCCCATAGGTATTCAGAATTCCGCCAGCGAACGCGGTCAGCGAAATGAAGAATAAATACGGGAAGGTAAATCGCAACATCATCGTGGCAAGGTCGAAATCACCGCCATCGCCAATAAAGCCAGGCGCGACGATGGCAACGAGTATCGGCGCGGCAATGACGCCGACCAAAGTGATTACGAAGAGCACAACTGCGAACGTTCCCGCGATCGCATCAACGAATTCGCGCGCCTCCTGGTGGCTGTGCTTTTCCCGATAGCGGGCCATCACGGGTACAAAGCCCTGCGAAAACGCGCCCTCCGCGAAGAAGCGCCGCAGCATGTTGGGAATGCGGTTTGCGACCAGAAACGCGTCCATGACCATGGATGTGGCAAAAAATCGCGCCAGGATCATGTCGCGCACCAATCCCAGAATTCGCGACACCAGGGTCATGCCGCTGACTACTGACGTGGACTGGAACAGGCTACGACCGGATACCGACCAGGATTTGGCCGTTGTTTCGTCCTTTGAGGCAGTGTCCTGGCCGTTTTCGGTACTCATCGCGGCTCAGAGTTTACTCCGGAAGAGTTAGCAAATCAGGCATTTAGGTGGCCTAGCCGTGCCGGCTGACCTAGCGTACGAATTTCATTGACATCGGGAGTCCGGCCACGAATAATACGCGGCTCTTTGAGAGCTAGACACGGAAAAACCCAGTGGCAAATATTAAATCAGCCCGCAAGCGCGCGCGCCAGGCGGAGAAAACCCGCAAAGCGAATATGAGCATGCGCTCAATGCTGCGGACGAAGATCAAAACTGTAGTAAATGCTTGTGACGCAGGCAATAAAGACGCTGCTGTCGCAGCCTACAAGGACGCCGTCCCGGTCATCGACAGCATGATCAACAAGGGCATTGTTTCCAAGAACAAAGCCGCGCGGCACAAGAGCCGACTGAACAATCGAGTCAAGGCACTCGCCGTTTAGTCAGCTCCGATTTCGAACCAAAAAAAAGCCGCCCTTGTTTATACAACGGCGGCTTTTTTATTGGCTCTCATCTCGCACTACCAGCAATCGGCTCCACCGCCGCTGTTGCCGCGTGTGCCGGCCTGATCCAGGGTCATATTCGCACAATACGTGTCGCGACTGGCCTGGCCGTGCAGTGGCGCCGCCGTCAGCGCATACGTCGTTGCAGTTACGTTTGCTACCGAGATTGAATAGGCAGCATCGGAATTTCCGGATGTCGTGCTATTGCCATTGTCGGCAAGCACCAGCGGATTCGCCGCAAATCCCAAATCCGTCAGGTCATCCGCATACTGCTTGTTGTCCATAAAGAACTGTTGCTGTCTATCGGCAATCTGCAATAGCGCAGAGGTCGCAACCGTTCGCTTGGTGTTGACCACATACTGCGTGTACGACGGAAACGCGATTGCTGAGACGATCGCGACAATCGCAACCACGATCATCAGTTCCAGCAAGGTCACGCCATTTTGATGTTTAACGATCATCCTATTGCCCTGGTGGCTGCGGGGTCGGATCCGGCGCCGGATCGGTATTGGGGTCATACTCGGGGACCGTGGTCGTGGTGCCGGTCACTGTCGATCCCGGTACATCGGCATTCTCAGCCAGGTACCAATGGGTTCGCCATCGCGTAGACACATCGACGTTATCGATTTGCAAGTCCGGGCGCAGAATCTTGTTCGGTGGAATCGACACAACTTCCGCCGGAATACCCAGCGATCGCAATTCTACGGAACGATCACTCTTGGACGTGGGCACCCCAGGATTGCTTGAGTCATCATCTGTCGTATCGTAGTTCATGACGGAAGTCGCATCCTGCAGGGACACCGCGTACAGCCGACCCGCACCTTCTGAAGGCGAGCAGGCTGTTGCGCCGGTGCCGGAATTTGGCAAGTAAGTCGTAAAGAACGTGCGACCAGCAAGCGTAAGGGCCGTTGCCAATACCTTTTCGCCCGGCTCCTCCAATAACAAACGCCAGCCGTTAACGAGATTGATCACGCAGCCACCGCCAGTTTGCAAGCAATTACTGGTCACATCACCGAAGTCAACGTGACCGACGCCGGTATCGGTGCCGCTGCCAATCGCCGTACTGCGATCCTTTATCATATACATATAGTTGTTGGTCATGCCGCCACCATCAAGTGGATCGGCGCGATTGCCGGTACCGACCACTACAGCGTCGAAAAGACCGTAGCTGTCCTTGCTCTGCACGAGATCCGGACGATGGAAGAAGCGACGGTCGTCAGCAATACTGGGTGATCCGGTGGAATGGCGACCTACTGATGCCAGCAGAGTCAATTTCCATTTCGAGGTATCATCACCGCCGATGTCGGCACGCCAGATATTACCGCCGGTGTCGCCAACGACCATGCGATCGGTAAAGCCATCGCCATCGCTATCGGCAACCGTTAACGATGACGGGATACTGTCGACCAGACCGGCATGTTCGTACGTGGTCCCGGTCGCACTTCCAGAACCCTGCTTCGCCTTCCAGATCAGCTGACCGCTAACGGCGTCAACGACAAAAATAGCGTTGCCTTCCGAATCATCTGATCCGACAGCGCCACGCGAGTCCTTATTCAAGTCGTAGCCACCGCCGAACATCATTGCCGGCCGAGGTCCCGATCCGGTTTCAACCAACCCAACTCTGGGAGTGGAAAAAGTGTAGCCGAGTTCGGAGAAGTCGCCGGATTTTTCAATCGACCACATCAGGTCCGGGCTTTCGGGATCCGTTACATCCAATGCGTAATACGCCTTGCCGCCGCGGCGCATGCCAACATAGAGGAAAACCCGGTCGCCGTCACTGGCATCAATGCTACCGTCCTGATTCTTGTCCCACATGAAGACGACGGGTGCACCGTCAAGGGTATACGGATGTTGCACTCCGGTCGCATTAGTGCGCAGGGTCTTCTGTGCCGGCATCGATTTTCTCGGCATGAACGCCCAGACTTCTTCGCCGCTTTCATTGCCGCCCGGCGTGGAATTACGCAGCATCCGTAGCATTCCGTCGTCGGATGCGACTGCAATATAAATTGCAGGTACCGCCGGGTCTGAGTAGCTGCCAATGGTGCCGTAGTTAATAGGTAACGGCCGTGAATGCAGTGCATCGCCGAACGCCCATGGGCGTGCTTCGGTCGTGTTCGAGTCACCGTCCAGATCGTCAATGTCAATGCCGCGCGCAAATGCCATCAATGCTTCGGCTTCTGCAACGGTAGCAACGCCGAAATCCAATGCCAGCGAGGCTGCAATAGTAGTGTCAACATCGAAGTGCCCCAGTGACGTCGTCGTCTTGTCGTAATAGATGGTGCGACCACCCAAGCCGTTTGCCTCCTGAGGACCTCCCGAGATCATGCCCGGAATTTTTTGACCGGCGCCACCACGTGCCACACTTCGCCCGTCTCGTCCTGTGATCTCACCTGCATCAACATCCGGTGCAGGCAGGGAATACGCGTCGGTCCAATGGGTCAACGCGTCGTATCTGATTCGCCCGTCGCCGGACACTGCTGGATTGCCAAATACGTCGACCAACACTGCACTCGCCGTCGAACTGTTCGCACCGGCAAGCTTGAGCTTTTTCACGTTGCCAACCCAGGACGGTCGCGCCTGGCCATCGACCTGGAATAATGCGATATAAACGTTGTCCGTTACTTCTGCCCGATTAAACACGTTCACCGGCACTGAAGCCGCGACGAAGGTGGTGCTGACACTCAGTATCTGCTTGAAAATATCCTGCAGTTCCGCGATCAACTCGTCCGGGTTCTCGCTCAGTCCCAGTGGTACGCCTGTGCCACCTGCCCGTGCGTATGCGGTCGTCTTGGTATTGATCTTGCCCGAATCAACGACGAAGTATGAAACGACGTTTTGCTTGTCTTCCAGATCAGGAACCGTGCCGTAGTTGCCATCGGCGATATCTGCGTCGTACAGATATTGAATAACGTCCGAGAATTCTTTCTTCTCCGCTCCAAAGCCGCCCGCCGCTACCGAGGCCTCAATCGCACTGTCAGAATCGGCCTCCTGATTCGACACCTGGAACATTACGTTGATTGTGTAAATTTTTGCGCACGCGCCCAAGGGATTAATCGGGCTAATGTATTTCGGAACAGT
>JBBKWL010000224.1:0-2645 GCA_037968975.1 Woeseiaceae bacterium
CGAGAATGGGGAATTGTATCGTCCCAACTTCCATTTTACACCGAAAAAAGGTTGGATGAACGATCCCAATGGTATGTTCTACTACAATGGGTATTATCATCTCTATTTCCAACACTATCCGGATAGTACGGTATGGGGACCAATGCATTGGGGTCATGCCATCAGTACCGATATGATCACTTGGAAAGAACAGCCCATTGCCTTGTACCCGGATGAATTGGGGTATATATTTTCAGGCAGTGCCGTGGTTGATAGTGATGATACTGCTGGTTTTTCCGCACAAAGTAAGACCCCTGTCATTGCCATGTTTACCTATCATGACATGAAAAAGGAAAAAGCAGAAAAAATAGATGTAGAAACGCAAGCTATCGCCTATTCTTTGGATGAGGGACTTACCTACACCAAGTTCGAAGGAAATCCGGTAATTGAAAATCCCAATATTCGCGATTTCAGGGACCCTAAAGTGAATTGGGACGAAGAACGAAAACAATGGACAATGGCACTAGCGGCTAGTCAGGAAATCATGTTCTACGCGTCAAAGGATTTAAAAAAGTGGGAACTTCTCTCCGCTTTTGGTGAAGGAATCGGAAACCATGATGGTGTCTGGGAGTGTCCGGATTTTTTCCCACTTCCAGTTCAGGGCACTGATGAAACCAAGTGGGTATTGTTGGTCAGCATTAATCCTGGTGGTCCGAATAGTGGTTCGGCTACCCAATACTTTGTAGGCGATTTTGATGGAAAGACATTTACTGTTGATGAAAGTTTTAGGAAGGAACTGTCCAAAGAACACAGTTTTTGGGTAGACCATGGCCGCGATAACTACGCAGGCGTTACCTGGTCGAACGTTACCACGGCTACAGGGGGCAAACTCTTTATCGGATGGATGTCCAATTGGCTGTATGCCAATGAAGTCCCCACTGAAAATTGGCGAAGCGCCACTACAATAGCCCGTGAATTGGGTTTGATCAAAGGTGCGAGTACCTATCGCTTGGTATCGAATCCTGTAAAACAGCTCAATGGGTATCGTGCCAAAAAAGTGTCGGACAAAGGTATTGTCATTAAGGGTAAAACAGTCTTGACTACTTCCGAATCGATTCGTCTCGCTGCAACCGAAATCAATTTCGAAATTTCGGATGTGACTAAAGGTAAATACACGTTTACCCTTTCCAATAGCCACGGCGATGCACTGGCTTTTGGCTATAACGCCGCTGAAAAAAGATTCTTTATCGACCGCAACAAATCCGGTATAATCGATTTTTCCGATAAGTTTTCCGATAGAGTTGCCACTGCGCGTAGAACTGCCAGTTCGAATACGTTAACAGGAAAAATACTGTTGGACAAAACCTCTATTGAATTGTTTTATGACAATGGACAAACGGTGATGACCGAAATTTTCTTTCCAAATGCCCCTTTTGAAACCCTGTCGATCGAATCTGACAAAGCGATATTTACACTTGACAATCTCGAAATACATGAATTAGACTTCAACTAATTACCGATTTATAGCATTAAATCCCTTATTATTACTATTTCGTTCGGAATTCTGACTACCCTAGGGGAGACATCATCCCAATGGTGGGATTTTGTTGTCAATTGTTTTCTTCAGAACCGTCATTTTCTGGATCTTCAAATTCAGATTGGTACTTTTTCAAGAACTTTTTCTGCATGGCCTCCATCCGTTTCTGCATTTTATCGATGTCCATGAAGTCCTCTCCGAACTCACTTGTGAAGAAGTCATCATCGAAAAACCTTCTTGAAAAGAGCGAATCCGGCGAAAAGATGTCATTGAATCCTCCTTTTTCGAACTGCGAAAAGCGCCTGTAAAATTTTGATTGCATCGCTTGAAGGGTACTGTCCCTATCCAACAAGGATAAGCCTTCCAATTCATCCCCTGACGACCATGAGTAAATGGAATCGTACCGGATCAGGTTGCCGTCTTCGTCAAACTCCTTATCCACCTTCCAGCTACCCTTGGGCGCTACGGTTGTTTGTGCTAGGCTATCTACGCCGCTTTGTGATTTTTCTTCTTTTTTGTGCTCTTGGGCGGTGCAACTTATGTTAAAAATCGCCGTCCATAAAAGAAATGCTATTTTTTTCATAATCGAACAATTTTTAGTTAAACGATAGTTCATTTTCAATTCAACAAAAAGGCACGGAAAAGGGCCATTAACGGCCCCATTCCGTTAGCCTTGCTCATTCAATTAGGAAATTTTGATACTCCTAGCGGGTTTTTGCTTGGCCTCTTCCCTTTTGGGAAGATGGATGCTCAAAATACCACCGTTGTACTTGGCCTCGATCTTGCCCTCTTCTACGGTCTCGGGCAGGGAAAAGCTTCGTTTGAAGGATGAATAGCCGAACTCCCTACGCGTGTAGTGCTCCTCATTTTGCTCGCTCTCCTGCTCCGTCTCGGTAGAGATAGATAGTAATTGATTGTCGAGGTCAATATTGAAATCGGATTTTTTGAGCCCTGGAACGGCCATTTCGACAAAATAGGCATCGGCGGTCTCCTTGATATTGACCATCGGAAGACTGATGCCCGAATTAAAGTTTTGGGAAAATACCGAGGGCAGTTCCCGATTGAAAATATCATTGATCAAAGACCACATGGGGAGGTTTGATGATCTGTTGGGATTTGTTCTCGTCAA
>JBBKWL010000225.1:0-6727 GCA_037968975.1 Woeseiaceae bacterium
ACTCGCATTAACGTCGTTGGGTGTATACGGCGTCATTCTGGCCGGCTGGGCCACCAACTCGAAATACGCGTTTCTGGGTGCAATGCGCTCTGCGGCCCAGATCGTCGCGTATGAAATCGCAATGGGCTTTGCATTGGTCGGCGTCCTGATGGCCGGTGGTAGCTTGAATCTTGGCGATATCGTGCGAGCCCAGGCCGGTGGATTTACGCACTGGTTCCTGTTGCCGTTATTTCCGTTGTTCCTCGTTTACTGGATATCGGGCGTTGCGGAAACGAATCGTGCGCCGTTTGACGTAGCCGAAGGTGAGTCTGAGATTGTGGCCGGTTTTCATGTGGAATATTCAGGCGTGGCGTTCGCGCTGTTTTTCCTGGCCGAATACGCGAACATGGTTTTGATATCCGCGCTGACATCGATTTTCTTTCTTGGCGGCTGGGCGTCGCCGCTTGAAGGGATCGAGTTTTTGCAACCATTAGGCGACGTCGTATTGGTGGGCTGGTTCTTCTCGGGTGGCTTTCCGTGGCTTTTTATCAAGATCGCATTTTTTATGTACATTTTCTTTTGGTTGCGTGCGACTTTTCCGCGTTATCGCTACGACCAGATCATGCGTCTGGGCTGGAAGGTGTTTATCCCAATTACGATTATCTGGATTGCAGTAGAAGGCGTTATGGCATGGATGCACATCGGTCCGTGGTCTGGCCTGACAATCTGAGCTGGCAGAAACAACGATGAATCAATTTATCAGTTATATAAAGACGTTTTCCTTGTGGGAACTCCTCAAAGGTCTGTCCGTTACGCAACGTAATTTTTTCCGCAAGAGCGTGACATTGGAATACCCGGACGAGAAAACGCCGCAATCACCGCGATTTCGTGGTCTGCATGCACTTCGTCGCTACCCAAATGGCGAGGAGCGTTGTATCGCCTGCAAGCTTTGCGAAGCCGTATGTCCTGCACTGGCAATCACTATTGAGTCAAATGTTGGCGAAGACGGCACGCGTCGCACGAGCCGCTACGATATCGACCTGTTCAAGTGCATATACTGCGGGTTTTGTGAGGAGGCCTGTCCTGTTGATGCAATTGTTGAAACTCGCATTCACGAGTATCACATGGAAGCGCCAGGCGAAAACATAATGACCAAGGACAAGTTGCTTGCTATTGGCGACAAGTACGACGCCATGATTTCCGCGGACAAAGCAGCCGATGCGAAGTATCGATAATGGGTGAGCTGTTACACATTGTATTGTTCTACACGTTTGCCACGGTTCTTATCGGTGCCGCGCTTGGTGTCATATTTTCACGTAATCCTGTGCATGGCGTTATGTTCCTCGTACTCGCGTTTTTTCAAAGCGCGATGTTGTGGATGTTGGCTGAAGCGGAATTTCTCGCCATCGTACTGGTGCTGGTCTACGTTGGCGCGGTCATGGTGCTGTTCCTCTTCGTTGTCATGATGCTCGACATTGACGTAGAGAAGATTCGTAAAAGCTTTAATCGATACGCGCCGTTTGGAATCGGGGTTGCGTTGCTGATGGCATTTGAGCTGATACAGCTTATCGTTCTACGCAGTAGTGGGGCGGTCGGTAGCGGCTCATTCGCGCCGTACGCGGACGACTACAACAACACCAAGGCGCTCGGATCGGTTCTTTACACAGAGCATGTTTACGCCTTCGAAATAGCAGCAGTCATATTGTTGCTCGCAATTGTTGCTGCAATCACGCTGACGATGCGCAAGCGTCCGGGATTGAAAGTGCAAGACATCTCCAAACAAGTAGCCGTGCGCAGTAAGGACCGTCTGCGCATCGTAAAGATGGATTCGGAGGAAAAGCAGTGATTGGGCTGCATCATTACCTGGTTGTGTCGGCCATGCTATTCGTATTGAGCATTGCCGGTATTGTTATCAACAGGCGCAACCTCATTCTGATGCTGATGTGCATCGAATTAATGTTGTTAGCGGTGAACTTCAATTTCGTCGCGTTTTCCCGGTACCTGGGAGACGACACGGGCCAGATCTTTGTGTTCTTCATACTGACCGTTGCCGCCGCAGAAGCGGCGATCGGCCTCGCGATTTTGGTGGTCCTGTTTCGAAATCGGCGCTCCATCAACGTGCAAGAACTTAACGCGATGAAGGGCTAGCCGAGGATGCTGAATTATTACCTCACTATTGTCCTTGCGCCTTTGGCTGCCGCAATTATCGCTGGCCTGTGGGGTAGACAAATCGGCCGTGCCGGCGCTCATTGGATTACGATATTAGCTGTCGGTTCTTCTTGCGTATTATCGATGTATGTACTGAAAGAGATGTTCTGGGGCGGTGCGCTCGGCGAAAATATTAGTCTTTATACCTGGGCGGTTACTGACGGACTGCGCATGGAGGTCGGCTTCCTGGTTGACAGACTTACTGCACTAATGATGGTGGTGGTGACGTTCGTATCATTGATGGTGCATGTCTACACCGTAGGATACATGCACGAAGATCCAGGCTATCAACGATTTTTCAGCTATATCTCTTTGTTCACTTTCGCCATGCTCATGTTGGTCATGTCGAATAACTTCCTGCAGCTATTCTTCGGTTGGGAGGCGGTTGGCCTCGTTTCTTACCTGCTGATTGGCTTCTGGTTTAAGCGTGAGGCGGCGATATTCGCGAACCTCAAAGCGTTTCTGGTCAATCGGGTCGGTGACTTTGGTTTTATCCTTGGCATTGCCGGTGTCGTTATGATGACTGGTTCACTTGATTACACGACCGTATTCCTGAGCGCCGATGGCATTGCTGAGCAAACCATCGAGGTCATGCCGGGATCACCGTGGAATGCGATGACGGTCATCTGCATCCTGTTGTTCATCGGGGCCATGGGCAAGTCAGCACAAGCACCGTTACACGTGTGGTTGCCCGATTCGATGGAAGGTCCGACACCAATCTCGGCACTAATCCACGCGGCGACCATGGTCACGGCCGGCATCTTCATGGTGGCACGCATGTCACCGTTGTTCGAATTGTCCGAAACCGCGCTGGCCGTGGTGATCACTATAGGCGCGATCACAGCATTCTTTATGGGCCTGCTGGGCATCGTGCAAAACGACATCAAGCGCGTTGTCGCGTATTCAACCCTTTCTCAGCTCGGTTACATGACAGTTGCGCTCGGCGCGTCTGCGTACAGTGCCGCAATTTTCCATCTGATGACGCACGCGTTTTTCAAGGCATTGCTGTTCCTCGCCGCCGGCTCCGTCATCATTGCCATGCATCATGAGCAGGATATCCGCAAGATGGGAGGGCTCAAGAAGTACATGCCGATCACTTACTGGACAGCGCTGATCGGATCTCTGGCGCTGATCGGTTTTCCGGGCAGCAGCGGCTTCTTCTCCAAGGACTTGTTGATTGAAGCAGTGAAGGAGTCACACTGGCACGGGCAGGGCGCGGTTTACTGGGTCGCATATCTGAGCGTGTTGCTGGGAGTATTTATCACTGCTTTGTATTCGTTCCGTATGTTCTTTCTCGTTTTTCATGGCACGGAACGCATGGATAACGAGACCAAGTCGCATCTGCACGAGAGTCCCTGGGTAGTCACGGTGCCGTTGATCTTGCTCGCCATTCCGTCTGCGATTATTGGCTGGTTTACGGCCGGTCCGATCCTGTTTGAGAACTACTTCCAGAATGCGATTGTGGTGAGTCGTGAGCATGACGTTTTGGCGCATATCGGGGCAACGTTCTGGCACGGCAGCCTGGCACTTGTGCAGCATATTTATGTGTCGCCTGCTTTCTGGCTGGCATTTTTGGGTGCGCTAACGGCCTGGTTTCTGTATCTGAAACGACCCGACATTCCGGAAACAATACAGTCCAGATTTTCGGGTATCCACAGTTTGTTGGAAAACAAATACTACTTTGACGATCTCTACATCAAAGGGTTTGCGACCTGGGGGCGTTCCCTCGGTTCATTCCTGTGGAAGAGAGGCGATCAGCAACTGATCGATGGCGTCCTGGTGAACGGTACAGCGACTGCGGTTGGCAAGCTGGCCGGAGTGATGCGTCAATTACAAACCGGGTATCTCTATACCTACGCCTTCGCAATGATCATAGGGCTCACCATGCTGCTTAGCTGGTTGATCTGGTTTCGTTAGGGCGTATTGATGAATTTAATCGCGCAACATCTTCTTAGCGTACTTATCTGGCTGCCCGTATTAGGTGGACTGTTGTTGCTGCTTATTGGCGACGATAACGATGCCCGTTCGCAAAAAGCCGGTCTGATGCGCGTTAGTGCGTTGCTCATCACCCTGATGACGTTTGTGCTGAGTACAGCGCTCTACTTGAGCTTCGATAACGCAGCATTGTCGATGCAGTTTGTCGAACGCGTTGCCTGGGTAGATGCGATCAAGGCGTACTACTACCTGGGCGTTGACGGAATTTCCGCGCCGTTAATACTGTTAACGACTTTTATTACACCGCTGGTCATCATTTCCAGTTGGGACGTCATTAAATCTCGCCCAGCACAGTATTTCGCTGCATTCCTGATTCTTGAAGGATTGATGATCGGTGTTTTTTCCGCGCTGGATGGCTTGTTGTTCTATGTCTTTTGGGAAGCGATGTTAGTACCGATGTTCCTGATCATCGGTGTATGGGGAGGCGAACGCCGCGTCTACGCGACCGTCAAGTTCTTCCTGTATACGTTCCTCGGTTCTGTTCTGATGCTGGTAGCGTTTATCTACCTGTACGGCAAGACCGGCGGCTTCGACCTGTTCGGGTTTATGAATGTATCCCTTTCACTCACCGCACAGAAAATGATTTTCCTTGCGTTTCTAGCAGCATTTGCGGTGAAAGTACCCATGTGGCCGGTACATACCTGGCTTCCCGATGCGCACGTTGAAGCGCCAACAGGTGGGTCCGTCGTTCTGGCTGCCATCATGTTGAAAATGGGCGGTTACGGGTTTATCCGATTGTCCTTGCCTATCGTTCCGGACGGCAGTGAATATTTCGCTAACTTTGTCATCGCGTTGTCGCTCATCGCGATTGTCTACATCGGCTTTGTAGCGTTGATGCAAAAGGACATGAAGAAGTTGATTGCGTACTCGTCCATTGCACACATGGGCTTTGTAACGCTTGGGTTTTTCCTGGTGTGGTCGATCAGTTCCGAGACCGGTGCCGGGCTGGGTCTTACCGGCGGCATGGTGCAAATGATTTCGCATGGCTTGATTTCTGGCGCGATGTTCCTGTGTGTCGGTGTACTTTATGACCGTGTACACAGTCGTCAGATCGGTGACTACGGCGGTGTCGCCAATACCATGCCGGTGTTCGCTGCATTCATGGTCTTGTTTTCAATGGCGAACGCCGGACTGCCGGGTACATCGGGTTTCGTCGGCGAGTTCATGGTGATCATTGCGAGCTTCAAGGCCAATTTCTGGTACGCCTTCCTGGCCGCAACGACCCTGATTCTGGGGGCCGCATACACCTTATGGATGGTGAAAAGGGTCCTGTACGGCGAGGTTGCTAATAACAATGTTGCAGAACTCAAGGATTTGAACGCTCGTGAGTTTATTGTCCTGGCCATTCTTGCGGTTTCGGTGTTGCTGGTCGGACTATGGCCCGCGCCGCTCGTCGATATGATGAATGCCAGTATTGAACAACTACTCGCGCAGATTGCGCAATCGAAGCTTTGACAGGCCAGCTGATGAATTTAGTGGACTACATATCTGCCGCACCGGAAATGACCCTTTTAGGTTTGATCTGTGTCGTGCTCGTTGCTGACCTATTTATCGAAGACGAGAAACGCATCGTGACTTTCTGGTTGAGCATGATCAGTCTTGCGATCACCATGTGGGTATTGCTTTCGACGGCACCGCTTGCATCGACAGTGCTATTTCACGGTGCCTATGTCAGTGATCCGATGTCCCAGGCAATGAAAATTGCAGTTGTGGGTTTCGTGGCTGTCGCGTTTTTCTATGCGCGTGACTACTTGCGCGCAAATGATTTACACAAAGGTGAGTTCTACGTACTGGGCATGTTCGGTTTGTTGGGCATGATGATCATGATCTCAGCGCATAACATGCTGTCCATGTATCTCGGCCTAGAGACGCTGGCCTTATCGCAGTACGCTCTGGTTGCCTTTGATCGCAACGATTCAAATTCAGCCGAAGCGGCGATGAAGTATTTCGTGCTTGGTGCGATTGCCTCGGGCGCGCTGCTTTATGGTATTTCCTGGGTCTATGGTGTAACCGGTACATTGGATTTTGCGGTGATGGCCGACGCGATTGCAGCTAATCCCCGTATGAACGGTTTGCCGCTCTGGTTTGGACTTGCATTCCTGATCGTTGGAATTGCTTTCAAGTTCGGCGCTGTGCCTTTCCATATGTGGATACCTGACGTGTACGAAGGCGCGCGTCCGCCGGTGACACTGTATATCGCGTCCGCCCCAAAGATCGCGGCATTAGCACTGACCCTGCGGATACTGGTAGATGGACTCGGCGGCGTGCATTCGGTCTGGGCGGACATGATCATGGTTTTGGCGGTATTGTCATTGCTGCTCGGCAATATCGTTGCCATTGCACAATCGAATATCAAACGCATGCTGGGGTACTCAACGATCGCGCACGTCGGCTTTATTCTGTTGGCAGTCTTCTGTGGTACGCCGAAAGGCAATGCAGCGGCGTTGTTTTACACGCTGACTTACGTCGTTGCGACGCTTGCTGCGTTTGGAATTATTATTTTGCTCAGTCGCCGTGGCTACGACGCAGAAAACCTGAGCGACTT
>JBBKWL010000226.1:0-3343 GCA_037968975.1 Woeseiaceae bacterium
GGTGGCATCGATACCATCACCAGTCTGACGGTCAGCCCGTGCCACCGACGAGCACTCGGTGAACAGGTGCAATGGATTGCCGAGCTGGCCGATCGCACCATCGAATCCCCGCATGATCGTGCGCGAATCGAAAGGCGGCTGATGCACGTACGCGAAGCGCTCGAAGCCGAACCTGCTCTGTGCCCAGGGAAAGAGGCATAGTCTTGTGAAACGGATCCAGGAAATGGAAACACCTATATTCGGACTTGACTGCTATCACGTTCAATTTCAAGGCCCCAACCCTCCAAACGGTATTGACTGTGGGCATAGTCATTTGCCAACAACATTGGCGCTTCAAAGAGGCAGGGGCTGAACCGCACGAATATTCTAATGATAAGTCTTTACAAAAGACGTCTCCTGTAAAGAGTGTCGTACGCGGACCTAGCGGCGATACGGGTTCTCAGTTCTCGCCGTATCGTCGCAATCGGGCAAAATGCTAAGAGTAGCCGGTGCTCCCAAATTCGTCTCAGAAGCTGGGCGTGCGCCGGGCGGATGTGGTGGTGCACGACATTGGCGGCGGCGTTGTGCGGCTGATCGCGGTCAATTACGTGGAGAAGTTGCGCAGACTGGTCTTGCCGGACAGCGTCTGCTTCGACGCTTGGTCGATTCCGGAATTTGAGCAGCTACACAGCAGCTCAGCGCTGATCCGGCGCGCCGGGCTGACGCTCAAGCTCGCTGCACGGCAGCCAGGTCGAGTGTGCCGAAACCATTCACTGTGGCGCGTGGCGGATTCTCGTTGATCCGTGCCTGCTGCACTGTGCGTTGCCGTACAGACGAGGTCACGCGAGTGGGGCAGGCTGAATGATCGCCTCGGACTGGGGCATCCGCGGCCTAGTGACGAGCCTGTGGTTGCATGGCCTCGAGGATGCCCTGGCTCGCAGCGGCCAATTCTCGAACGGAACCGCACAGAACCTGCGTGTCATCGTTCGAGACTCAATTACCCGATCTGGAGACGTCGATGCTCACTACAGAAGAACAAGCAACCGTTGCAACCCTCAGCAGCGAACCGGTCATCAGTTGGGGCGCGATATTTGCCGGCCTCACCTTTATTGTCGCCGGTAGCCTGCTATTGACACTACTCGGCGCCGCGATCGGCGTCAGCATCATCGATGTGACCGATATGGATGCGCTCGGCGGTGGCTTGGCGACGGGTGCTGCCGTTTGGGTTCTGCTAACGGCTCTGGTCGTTAATTTCGTCGGCGGTTTGCTTGCTGCGCATCTCTCCGGGCGCATGACGCACGCGTCAGGTCTTATGCATGGCGTCGTCGTCTGGGGGGTGGGTCTACTTGCAATGTTAATGATCGATTCGATGGCGGTCCGCGCCATGGTTCAGGCTGGCACGGCGGTAACGCAAGGCGCCGCATCGGTAACCAGTAGTCTTGGCGGAGCCGTATTTTCAGGGGTGCGTATTTTGGGTGGGGGCGTGAGCGAACTCGCGACCTCCTCTTACACTGAGGAACTGAGGGCTCGTTTGCGCCGTGAAGCTGCCAAAGTGCTTGCCGAGTCGCAAGCGAGTGGCGGACCCGCCATTAGCGAGGCAGATATCCGCCAGGCCATGAACAATATCGACGAGCAGCTACTGGAGAACGTTTTGCAAAAGATCCTGTCAGGTGATACCGATGGAGCCCGGCGCACACTGCGCCAGGAACTGGGTCTGTCGGCTGCAGAAGTCGATGACCTGGTCGAAGGCGTCAGTCAACGTATACAGAGCGCGGCATCGGATTCTGAAGCTGTCCAACAAGCTGGTGCGTGGCTAAATGAACAGCTTGATGATGCGATGGCAAGACTCGCCAGGATGAGTGGACCCGGCGTCAATCGGCAGGAACTGCGAGACGCGCTTCAGCAGCTCGACACGGCTACTTCAATGACCGCCGCCAAAGCATTGTTGGCCGGCGATACGGTACGGGCGAAAACGACAATCGCTGCGAACACGGATCTGAGTGAAACCGAAGTCAATGCAATCGTTGATGGCGTTAGCGAAAGTATTGCTAATCAGGGGGATGACCTGCTTGAGCGCTTCAATTCTACGGTCGAATCGGTCTCCACTTACGTTCAGGCAGTGCTTTGGCTGTATTTCTTTGCGGCGTCTTTGAGTCTGGGTGCGGCAGCTGTCGGCGGATACGTCGGCGCGAGTGGCACCAGTCGCCGTTACGCATCTGTGTCTCGACGGACGTCCGTCAGCTAAATTCACGCATACCAACTGAGACGATCACTATGGAAATTATAAAGATCATACTTGCTGTGTTGCTACCGCCAATTGGCGTGCTGATGGAAACTGGCGTAGGACCGCAGTTTTTCTTAAACATTGTGCTGACGTTGCTCGGGTACATCCCCGGCATCATTCACGCAATCTGGATTATTGCCACACGTTAGCGTAGGTCCGCGGCAAGCAGCGCGTCAATCAGCCTATCTCTGATTAGGTCAAACTCGGGATCCAAATTGAGCGTATCCACTACACGGCGGCGCTTTCCTGTCGTCCAACCCACGGGCCAAGGAGAAAGCTCCGAAGCGCTACCACGATCAAACCTGGATTCTGAACCCCCAGATCATCGAAAACGCGCTGGCTGTGCCGTACGATAGTGACGAAGCAGTCATTGTTTTTCTGGGTACGACCGGTAACCTGGTATCGCTCGTTTACGGTACGGGGCGGATGAGTGAGATCACTGACGCCTTGAGCCTTTCTACCGACTAGCCGCGTCCGTCGCTGACGAGAGGCGACCTTCGTATCCCATTCGGACCTCATAAGTTTCGGGGTAGATCAGTCTAAATGTTGTTCTCATTTTACAATGTGGGTCAGACGTCTATGCAATTTTGTGGCGATTTCTGCTCAATATTCACTGCAAATCAACAACCGTAGCCGCTGATTGTTCACTCAGCGACATCGAGCGCCTCTTTACACTGGATGATCGTACTGCTCATCCGTCCAAGTGCATTGGTTGCCTGAGGTTACCGGTTTGCTTTCAGCAAGTTGCGACTGAGAGCGCATCTTCAGTCGTTCATGCTTTATGCGACGCAGACGCAGCAGATTATCGCACTCGTCGTATAGCCGCTGGACATCGACATCAGAGCGCATGTCCCAAGGTTCACGCATCATCTTTTGGCGATGATCCACACGGCATGAACGATACCTGGTATATAGCCGAGCAAGGTAAGTAGGATATTGATCCAAAAATGCTTGCCTATCCCCTCCTGCAGGAAAACACCAAGCGGCGGCAAGAGAATTGCTATCACGATACGAAAGAAATCCATTTACTTACTCCTGTGCCCTACGTCAGGCCTTGAGCTACGGGTTTGGGGCTTCGGT
>JBBKWL010000227.1:0-24751 GCA_037968975.1 Woeseiaceae bacterium
AACGTCCAGATGGTCGTTGAACTGATTGCACCGATTGCTATGGAAGATGGCTTGCGCTTCGCGATTCGCGAAGGCGGTCGGACCGTAGGCGCCGGTGTCGTCGCTAAAATTCTTGAGTAGGAAAGAAAATGGCAGATAACCAAAATATACGTATTCGCTTGAAAGCGTTTGATCACCGTTTGATCGACAATTCGGCGCGCGAAATCGTCGAAACCGCCAAGCGTACCGGTGCCACGGTCAAGGGCCCGATTCCTTTGCCGATGAAAAAAGAGCGCTGGACGGTCCTGATTTCTCCGCACGTCAACAAAGACGCACGCGATCAGTACGAGATTCGGACCCACAAGCGTTTGATGGACATCGTTGATCCGACCGACAAGACTGTTGATGCCCTAATGAAGCTGGAATTGCCGGCTGGCGTCGACGTTCAGATCAAGCTCAACTAGGCGGAACTCGATACGTTCCGCCCGGTTCGGGCGTGCTTGTTTGCTTGCTGCGCGCAAGCGCGCTTTATGCTGCGCCAACAAGCACACCCAAACCAGGCTAATTAAGTCTTGTAATTCAATTAGTTAGAAAACTCACGCCCACGTCGCAGGGCGGGGCGAAAAAAAACAGAGTATCGAGCCCGAAAAGCCTTGCGGGATGGGGTTTTGTCGCTATAATTGCGGGCTCGCTGGATTTGGCCGGGCCGGGAGTCGGCCATTTCTGGAGCAAGCGCTTTTAAACGCTTGAGTATCAGTCGCCAGGAAACCGAAGGTGACACGGCAAATCCCGGACCGCCGGACCGAAACGGATGTATCGGACCGGACTTAGGGTCAGCACTAGAGCTTATAGAGAACACGATGTTCTCGGCGATGGCTGGCCCTTTCGCGTGTCTGTAATTTAGGGACAGTTTACTCAGTCCCCGTTTATGGCCGCGCTTAAGAGATTGGGGCCTAAGAAATTGGGGCTTAAGAAATTGGGGATTGAGTAAACTGTCCCTGGTTTTATGAATTAGCAAGACCAGGCTTGGCCAATCGAAGTCAGGCTGGTGACAGAGAATTTAGAGATTAGATGCTGACCAATCGCAGTCAGCTTGAGGTTTTGAAGATGACAATGGGTATTGTTGGCCGTAAGTGCGGCATGACACGTGTCTTTACAGACGAAGGAATTTCAATTCCAGTCACTGTAATCGAGGCACAACCAAACCGGATTACTCAGGTGAAGACCGTTGAGAATGATGGCTATCGTGCGCTGCAGGTAACAGGTGGCAGCCGCAAAGCCTCGCATGTGTCCAAGCCGCAAGCGGGCCACCTCGCGAAAGCCAAGGTTGAAGCCGGCGACATGGTGATGGAATTTCGTCTCGACGATGCCGACGAGGGCGAGTTCGAGCTGGGTTCCGAGATCAAAGTTGAGTCATTCGAAGAAGGCCAGAAAGTTGACGTCATTGGCACGTCGATCGGTAAGGGCTTTGCTGGCGTAATCAAGCGTCACAACTTCAGTATGCAGGACGCTACCCACGGCAACTCGCTCGCGCATCGCGCGCCGGGCTCAATCGGACAGAACCAGACACCAGGCCGCGTTTTCAAAGGCAAAAAGATGGCCGGTCACATGGGTAATGTGCGCCGCACCATGCAGAACCTCGAAGTTGTTCGGGTGGATGCAGAACGCAATTTATTACTGATCAAGGGCGCAGTCCCGGGCCATGCAGGCGGCAGAGTCTTTGTCCGTCCTGCCGTTAAGAGCCGGAACTAAGGGGCGCTACGATGAAACTGAAAACACAGGATAGTGGCTCTGTCGATGTACTCGACGCAGCGTTCGGCGCGGAATTTAACGAAGCGCTGATACACCAGGTGGTAACTGCCTATCTGGCCGGTGGCCGAGCGGGAACGAAAGCGCAAAAGAATCGCGCTGCAGTTCGTGGCGGTGGTGCCAAGCCCTGGGCGCAGAAAGGTACCGGCCGCGCGCGCGCCGGAACCATCCGCAGCCCGATTTGGGTCGGTGGTGGCCGAACCTTCGCTGCACAACCGCGTAGCTTCGACCAAAAAGTGAACAAGAAGATGTATCGCGCAGCAATGCGTTCGATGTTGTCAGAGCTGGTTCGTCAGGATCGCCTGGTAGTGGTTAAGGAGCTGGATCTTGAAGCGCCGAAGACCAGGCTGCTTGCGACCAAATTGAAAGAGCTTGAGTTGACCAGCGTTCTTATTTTGAACGAAGCGTTCGACGAGAAGCTGTTCCTGGCTGCACGCAATCTGCCAAACGTTGGCATTTGCGATGCGTCGTCTATCGATCCGGTTGTTCTGATCCGATTTGAAAAGGTGCTGGTTACGTTGCCAGCGCTGAAACTGATTGAGGAGCGCCTGTCATGAGTGCCGCTGCCCACCAGGAGCGTTTGCTGACCGTTATCCGCGGCCCGCACGTTTCGGAAAAAAGTCATCGCGTTTCAGAATTGAACCAGGTTGTTCTGAAGGTTCGAACAGACGCGACCAAAAGAGAAATTCGCCAGGCTGTTGAGCTCTTGTTCGAAGTTGAGGTCAGTGGCGTAACCGTCGTGAATGTGAAAGGCAAAGCGAAGCGCTTTGGTCAGACACAAGGTCGTCGCAACAACTGGAAGAAGGCATACGTGAGTCTGGCTGAAGGCAGCCAGATCGAAACGATGCTGGGCACGGAATAGGGTTAAGACTCATGTCATTGCATAAAGCCAAACCAACTTCAGCAGGGCGCCGTTTTGTCGTCACAGTCAAGACGCCTGGCCTGCACAAAGGCAAGCCGCACGGTCCGCTTCTTGAAAAGAAGACGTCGAAGGGTGGTCGTAACAACAACGGTCGCATCACGACGCGTCATCAGGGCGGCGGTCACAAACAGCGCTACCGCGTAATCGACTTCAAACGCGATAAGGACGGAATTCCTGGCGTGGTGGAACGTCTCGAGTACGATCCGAATCGCAGCGCGCACATCGCGTTGATCAAGTATTCGGACGGTGAACGGCGTTACATTCTGGCACCCAAAGGCATTGCCGACGGTACGCCGATTGCCAGCGGTGAAGACGTCGCGATCAAGCCAGGCAACGCGTTGCCATTGCGTGCGATTCCGGTCGGTACCGTTATCCACAATATTGAAATGAAACCCGGCAAGGGAGGCCAGTTGGTCCGCTCAGCCGGTGGTTCCGCCCAGCTCGCAGCACGCGAGGGTGTCTACGCAACGGTTCGTTTGCGTTCCGGCGAAACCCGCAAAATCCATGTTGATTGTCGTGCAACGATTGGCGAAGTCGGACATGGCGAACACAATCTGCGCAAACTTGGTAAGGCTGGCGCAACTCGCTGGCGCGGTGTCCGACCAACCGTTCGTGGTGTTGCCATGAACCCGGTTGATCACCCGCACGGTGGTGGTGAAGGCCGTACATCAGGTGGACGTCATCCGGTTAGCCCATGGGGCACGCCGACGAAGGGCGCCAAGACGCGCTCGAACAAACGCACGGATGGCATGATCATCCGTCGCCGCAAGCGTAAGTAAGGGATAAAGCGATGCCACGTAGTGTTAGAAAAGGCCCGTTCGTCGATACGCATTTGACGAAAAAGGTAGCTGCGGCAGCAGCCAAGAATGATCGTCGTCCGATCAAGACCTGGTCGCGCCGCTCAATGATTCTGCCCGATATGGTTGGTCTGACGATTGCGATACACAACGGTCGTCAACACGTACCGGTGCTGGTTTCTGAAAATATGGTTGGCCACAAACTCGGTGAGTTTGCGGGCACAAGAACGTTTCGCGGTCACTCCGGTGATCGGAAAACGAAGTAGGCTGAAGGAGTAACGGCCCATGCAAGTTGCAGCAACACTTCGCTATGCACGCATTTCGCCACAGAAGTGCCGACTGATGGCAGATGCCATTCGCGGCAAGTCTGTGGACGACGCACTGCGGACATTGACCTTCACGCCGAAGAAGAGCGCGCGCATCGTTAAGAAAGTGCTGGAGTCGGCTATCGCCAACGCTGAGCACAACAACGGTGCCGATATCGACGAGTTGAAGGTGTCGAGTATTGAAGTTAACGAAGCGCCGACATTTCGTCGCTTCCGTGCACGGGCCAAAGGTCGCGGTGCGCGCATCATCAAGCGAAACAGCCACATCACGATTCGTGTGGCGGACGAGAAATAGTATGGGTCAGAAAGTACATCCAACAGGTATTCGTCTGGGCATCGTCAAAGACTGGTCCTCCAAGTGGTATGCGGACAGCAAGGCGTTTCCTGGCTACATCAAATCCGATCATGAGATCCGCGAGCGCATCAAGAAGAAGCTCAAGGATGCCTCGGTAAGTCGTATTACTATCGAACGTCCGGCCAAGAAGGTCAACGTCACGATCCACACGGCACGTCCGGGCATCGTCATTGGCAAGAAAGGCGAGGATATCGAGAAGCTGCGTGCCGAGCTCGCATCACTGGTAGGCATGAATATCGCCGATGTTCGCATCAATATCAGTGAAGTCCGCAAGCCGGAGCTGGATGCGCAACTGGTTGCAGAAGGTATTGCACAGCAACTCGAGCGTCGAGTGATGTTTCGTCGCGCAATGAAGCGTGCAGTGACCAACACGATGCGGGTTGGGGCTGAAGGTATCAAAGTAAAAGTTGGCGGTCGTTTGAACGGCGCCGAAATTGCTCGCTCGGAGTGGTATCGCGAGGGTCGCGTTCCACTACACACGCTGCGTGCAGATATTGATTACGGTTTCGCCGAAGCGAATACGACTTACGGCGTCATCGGTGTGAAGGTTTGGATTTTCAAAGGCGAAGTCTTTGATAAGCCCGAGCCAGTTGCGGCAGAAGTAGCCGAGGCATAAGAAATGTTACAGCCAAAAAGAACAAAGTTTCGCAAACAGCATAAGGGACGCAACCGTGGTCTCGCATTGCGTGGCAGCACCGTCGCTTTCGGTACCTATGGATTGAAAGCAACGGGTCGTGGTCGTATGACAGCGCGTCAGATTGAGGCAGCACGTCGTGCAATGACTCGTTACGTAAAGCGTGGCGGCAAGATCTGGATTCGAGTTTTTCCAGACAAGCCGATCACCAAGAAGCCACTTGAAGTGCGTCAGGGTAAAGGTAAGGGCAACGTTGAGTACTGGGTATGCCAGATTCAGCCAGGCCGTGTTTTGTATGAAATGGAAGGCGTTACGGAAGAGATTGCGCGCGAAGCATTCAGATTGGCTGCCGCAAAGATCCCGTTCCAGACCGCTTTCGTAACCCGGCAGGTGATGTGATGCAGGCGCAGGAACTTCGCAGTAAATCGGCGGATGAGCTCAATGAAGAGTTGGTAGCTCTGCGTCGCGAACAATTTAACTTACGTATGCAGCAGGCAACCGGTGAGCTGGCAAATAATTCTCAGCATCGCCGCGTCCGTAGAGATATCGCACGCGTGAAAACAATTCTGAACGAGCTGCAACGCGCAGCAGGTAAAGAAGAATGAGTGAAGAAAACAAAGTACAGCGCACGATTGTTGGTCGTGTCGTGAGTGACAAGATGGATAAAACCGTTTCTGTCGCCATCGACCGCCTGATCAAGCACCCGGTCTACGGCAAGTTCATTCGCCGCACGACCAAAGTGCTTGCTCATGATGCGAATAACGAATGCAAGCCAGGAGATCGCGTGTCGATTTCGGAGTGCAAACCGATTTCGAAAAACAAATCGTGGGCTGTTGTCGAAGTGGTCGAACGCGCAGTCGACCGGTAATGGAAGCAGGGAATTAGTCATGATTCAGATGCAGACAGTTCTTGACGCAGCCGATAACTCCGGTGCTCGCCGCGTTCAGTGCATCAAGGTGCTCGGTGGCTCGAAGCGTCGCTACGCAGGTGTTGGCGACATCATTAAGGTCAGCGTTAAGGATGCAATACCGCGCGGCAAGGTCAAGAAGGGCGAGGTCTATAACGCCGTTGTTGTCCGGACTCGCAAGGGCGTTCGCCGTAAGGACGGATCTTTGATCCGCTTCGATGGCAATGCCGCGGTACTGTTGAACGCAAG
Source organism: Woeseiaceae bacterium (assembly GCA_037968975.1). GTDB lineage: Bacteria > Pseudomonadota > Gammaproteobacteria > Steroidobacterales > Woeseiaceae > UBA1847. The sequence continues at coordinate 5,979 of JBBKWL010000227.1, forward strand.
ACTTGAGCCAATTGGCACTCGTATTTTTGGCCCGGTAACACGCGAACTGCGAACGAATCGTTTCATGAAGATTATTTCGCTGGCGCCTGAGGTTCTTTAGTAATGAACAAGATTAGAAAAGGCGATGACGTCATCGTAAGAACAGGCAAGGACAAGGGCCGTCGCGGCACTGTCTTGCAGGTTTTTGACGACGGACGACTGCTGATCGAGGGTATCAACCTCGCGAAGAAGCACGTCAAGCCAAACCCGAACATTGGCGAGGCGGGTGGCATCAAAGACAAAGCTATGCCAGTCGAAGTGTCAAACGTACTTATATTTAACCCCAAGTCTAAAAAAGGCGAGCGGGTCGGTTTTCGCGTCGAAGAAGACGGCAAGAAAGTCCGTGTCTTCAATAGTGGCGACGTGGTGGATATTTAAGATGTCTAGATTACATGAGAAATACCAGAACGAGCTGATGGGTCAAATCCAGGAGAAGCTCGGACTGAAGAATACGATGGAGGTCCCGCGGATCACCAAGATCACCCTGAATATGGGTGTAGGTGAAGCTGTTGCCGACAAAAAGGTAATGGATAACGCACGTGGCGATATGCAGAAGATTTCAGGTCAGCGACCGGTAACAACGCTCGCCCGGAAATCCGTTGCAGGCTTCAAGATTCGTGACGGCATGCCGATCGGTTGCAAGGTTACTTTGCGCCGCGAACGTATGTACGAGTTTTTGGATCGTCTCGTCAATATTTCGATTCCGCGAATTCGCGACTTTCGGGGCCTGAACCCGAAATCGTTTGATCGTGAAGGTAACTACAGCATGGGCGTTACCGAGCAGATCATTTTTCCGGAGATCAATTACGACGAGATCGACACCATTCGTGGCATGGATATCACCATCACCACGACGGCACGAAATGCGGCAGAAGGTAAGGCGCTTTTAGAAGCGTTCAACTTCCCGTTCAAACAACCGGTGGTTAAAACAGATGGCTAAGAAATCAATGATCATGCGCGAACGCAAGCGTACCAAGATGGTTGCACAGCAAGCGCAAAAGCGTGCCGCGTTGAAGGCAACGATTCGCAGCATTCACAGCAGTGACGGCGAGCGTGAAGTTGCGCAGGCGAAGCTGAATGCATTGCCGCGTGACGGCAGTCCGACACGCCAACGCAATCGTTGTGCAATTACGGGACGCCCGCACGGCGTCTATCGCAAATTCGGCCTGGGCCGTAACAAGCTTCGTGAAGCTGCCATGAATGGCGAGATTCCGGGGCTGACTAAGGCTAGCTGGTAGGCGGAGACAGACATGACTATGACAGACCCAATCGCGGACATGCTGACACGCATTCGAAACGGACAGAAAGCGCGCAAAGTGAGTGTTTCTATGCCGGCATCGACAGCGAAAGAAGCAGTCGCGGCAGTACTAGAAGATGAAGGCTACATCACGGGTTACTCGAGCGACGGCGAAGGCGCTACCAAGCAACTGATCGTTGAACTCAAGTACTTTGAAGGTGAGCCGGTAATAGAGCGCATCGAACGTTCGAGTCGTCCTGGCCTCAGAATTTACCGCGGCAAGGATGAGTTGCCGAAGGTCCTGGGTGGACTGGGCGTGGCTATCGTATCAACGTCGTCCGGGGTCATGAGTGACCGCAAGGCGAGAGAGAAAGGAGTGGGTGGTGAGGTTTTGTGCGTCGTTTCCTGATGCATCGATCCTGACCTCTTGAGACAAGACTATGTCTAGAATTGCAAAACAACCGGTTGAACTGCCGAAAGGCGTTGAGTTCCAGCAGAGCGGCACTGTTGTCACAGTTAAAGGTGGCAAGGGTTCGTTGTCGATGGAACTGAACACCGAAGTGCAGATAGCCCAGGACGAAGGCATGCTGAGTTTTACGCCGCGGTCCGGATCCAAATTCGCGATTGCGATGTCCGGCACGACGCGTGCGTTGCTGGCAAACATGGTTGCCGGCGTGTCTGACGGTTTCGAGCGCAAGCTGGAACTGGTCGGAGTTGGTTATCGTGCACAGGCACAAGGTAACAAACTGAATCTCACCCTGGGATTTTCGCATCCGGTGGTTTATGACGTACCGGAGGGCATCAGCATTGAAACGCCGAGCCAGACGGAAGTTCTGATCAAGGGAACAGACAAGCAGAAAGTTGGACAGGTCGCGGCAGAAATTCGCCGCTTTCGTCCCCCCGAGCCCTACAAGGGTAAGGGCGTTCGCTACGCAAATGAGCGCGTGGTTCTTAAAGAAGCGAAGAAGAAATAGTTTAGCGAGACAGATATGAAACTCGACAAAAAACAAAATCGACTGCGTCGTGCCCGCAAGGTACGCGCAAAAATTTCGGAACTCGAAGTGAATCGACTGAGTGTTCACCGTACGCCGCGTCATATTTACGCGCAGGTGATAGCACCCGACGGTGGCACTGTGCTGGCGGCAGCGTCAACACTCGAAGCCGAAGTTCGCAAGGGCGTCAAAAGCTGCGGCAATGTTGAAGCTGCGGTGATTGTAGGCGCACGTATTGCCGAAAAGGCCAAGGCAGCTGGAATTGACTCAGTTGCATTTGATCGCTCGGGTTTTCGCTATCACGGACGTGTTAAGGCTTTGGCCGACGCTGCTCGTGAAGCTGGATTGAAGTTCTAAGGATCAATAATGGCAAGGAATGATCAAAATCAGGCGAACGACGACCTTATCGAGAAACTCGTAACGGTTAATCGTGTTGCAAAAGTTGTGAAAGGTGGCCGTCAGTTCGGTTTTACCGCTCTGACCGTGGTCGGCGATGGCGCCGGACAGGTCGGATTTGGTTACGGCAAGGCACGTGAGGTTCCGATCGCGATCCAGAAAGCGATGCAGGGCGCTCGCAAGAATATGATCGACGTGAACCTGAACAACGACACGTTGCAGTATGCGAAGAAAGGCCGTCACGGCGCGACCCTCGTGTACATGCAACCAGCCTCTGAAGGTACTGGCGTAATCGCCGGTGGCGCGATGCGTGCAGTGTTTGAGTGTGCAGGTGTTCGCAACGTACTGGCCAAGAGTTACGGCTCACGTAATCCGATCAATGTTGTTCGCGCAACCATCAAAGCGTTGTCGGAGATTCACTCTCCGCAGTCAATCGCAGCGAAGCGCGGCAAGAAAGTTAAAGAAATCCTGGCGTAAGCCGGGAATAGATACTGGCAGAGAAGAACATCATGGCGAAGTCCAAAGAGTTGAAAATAACGCTCGTCAAGAGCAAGCACGGTCGGTTGAAGAACCACCGCGCCTGCGTGGCTGGTCTCGGGCTCAGGAGAATGCATCAGACGGTGCAGGTTGCTGATACCCCGGAGAATCGCGGCATGATCAATCGTATTTCGTACATGCTGACAGTAGAGGAAGCTTGAAATGCGTCTGAATGAATTGTCACCCAGCAAGGGTGCGAAAAAAGTAGGCAAGCGACTCGGTCGTGGACATTCTGCCGGTCAGGGTAAGACCAGTGGTCGCGGCCAGAAAGGCCAGAAGTCTCGTTCCGGTGGTTTCCACAAGGTTGGCTTCGAAGGCGGCCAGATGCCGTTGCAGCGTCGCCTGCCGAAAGTGGGTTTCCGGTCGCGTATGGCGCGCCTGTCGGCTGAGCTGCGTCTGCACGAGCTTGAAATTCCGCAAGCTGACGTCATTGATATGGAAGTCCTTAAGGCAGCTAACCTGGTGCCGGCCTTTGTTACCAAGGTCAAAGTCATCAAGTCAGGCGAAGTTACGAAAGCAGTGAAACTCAAGGGTCTCGCTGTAACGAAGGGTGCACGCGAAGCCATTGAAGCGGCTGGCGGCAGCATCGAAGCATAGGCATCGACCAGGTATTCATAGAGAAATAACGTGGCGAAAGGATCTCAACAAAATCCGGCGGATGTAGCGCAGGCAGCGAGCAAACTGGCAGACTTGAAAGCCAGATTCCTGTTCCTCATTGGCGCTTTAATCGTATTCCGTGCAGGGACCTATATTCCGGTTCCGGGCGTGGATCCGGTTGCGCTGGCTGCATTTTTTGAGCAACAGGGCGGTGGCTTACTGGGCATGGTTAACCTGTTCTCAGGCGGTGCGCTGTCGCGTTTCGGTATCTTTGCCATGGGCATCATGCCGTACATTTCGTCGTCGATTATCATGCAGATGGCCAGCCACATCGTGCCCAGCCTGCAACAGCTGCGCAAAGAAGGCGAATCCGGCCGACGTCAGATTGTTAAGTACACGCGCTACGGCACCGTATTGCTGGCGAGCTTCCAGTCAATCGCCGCGGCGACCTGGTTGCAGAGCCAACCGGATGTTGTACCGAATGCAGGCTCGGCCTTTATTGTTACCGCATGTATCACTCTGGTCACTGGCACAGTGTTCCTGATGTGGCTTGGCGAGCAGATCACCGAACGGGGTATCGGCAACGGTATTTCAATGATTATTCTGGCCGGTATTGTCGCCGGACTGCCCGCAGCGATTGCCGGCACGGCACAGCTCGTCAGCCAGGGCGAAATGTCACCGGCGACCGCGATCCTGATGCTAATCGGTGCCGTCGCCGCAATTATTTTCGTCGTTTACATGGAGCGTGCACAACGGCGCATCCCGGTGAACTACGCGCGCCGCCAGCAAGGACGCAAGATGGTCCAGGCACAAAGCACGCACCTGCCCTTCAAGATCAACATGTCGGGCGTGATTCCGCCGATTTTTGCCTCGAGCATCCTGATGTTCCCGGCGACGATCGCACAGTTCTTCGGTCAGTCTGCGGGTGATCCGAGCTTTAGCCAGCGCCTGTTACAGACGATTGGCGCCAACCTCGGGCCAGGACAGCCGATTTACGTGTTGCTGTACGGCGCACTGATCATATTTTTCTGCTTCTTCTACACAGCTTTGATGTTCAACTCGAAGGACACTGCTGACAATCTGAAGAAGTCAGGCGCGTTTGTACCGGGGATTCGACCCGGCGCACAAACGGCCGAGTACATTGACCGAGTACTGACACGGTTGACGTTTTGGGGTGCACTTTACATCGCCGGCGTCTGTCTTCTTCCGGAATTCGTTCGTATGTTCTACCCGAGCATGCCGTTCAGTTTCGGTGGTACGTCACTACTCATTCTCGTCGTCGTAACGATGGACTTTATGTCGCAGATGCAAGCGCACGCGATGAGCCAGCAATACGAAGGCATGATGCAGAAAGCAAATCTGCGAAATTACGGCAAAGGTGGCCAGGTACGCTGAGTTTTCTCAGCGGATTACGGAGCAAGCTCATGAAAGTAAGAGCATCAGTTAAAAAAATCTGCAGGAACTGCAAAATCATCCGTCGCAAGGGTGTAGTGCGAGTGATCTGTACTGACGCACGTCACAAGCAGCGTCAGGGTTAATCGAGGGAAAATTAGTGGCACGTATAGCAGGCATAAATATTCCGCTGACCAAGCACATCGTGATCGGTTTGACATCGATCTACGGTATTGGCAATTCGCGTGCGCAGAAGATTTGCGCTGAAGCCAATGTGGCTCCGAATACGCCAGTCAAGGATCTCGCAGAGCCGGAAGTGGCGAACCTGCGGTCGGCAGTAGCGAAATTTGAAGTTGAAGGCGATCTACGTCGCGAAATTTCAATGAACATCAAGCGTTTGATGGACCTCGGCTCGTACCGTGGCATTCGTCATCGTCGCGGCTTGCCGCTGCGTGGACAACGCACTCGTACCAATGCTCGTACGCGGAAAGGTCCGCGGCGTCCAATTAAAAGGTAGTCACAAGTCTGCAGCACAACCAGCTGTGACTTCTCACTAAAAGAGCACTAATTAACATGGCAGAGCCAAAGAAAAAGAAGGTCAAAAAGCACGTAGTTGATGCAATTGCACACATACATGCTTCCTTCAACAACACTATCATCACGATCACCGATCGTCAGGGCAATGCTCTGTCGTGGGCAACAGCAGGTGGTTGCGGCTTTCGCGGATCGCGTAAGTCGACACCTTTTGCTGCACAGGTCGCATCAGAGAAGGCGGGTCGTTCGGCGCTCGATTTCGGGGTTAAGAACCTGGACGTGCGTGTACGTGGGCCGGGCCCGGGCCGCGAGTCTGCGGTTCGCGCTCTGAACTCTCTGGGTTTTCGTATTCAAAACATCGAGGATGTCACACCGATACCTCACAACGGCTGTCGCCCGCCTAAGAAGCGGCGGGTATAGAGGCTTAAGTAATGGCAAGATATTTAGGACCAAAATGTAAACTGTCCCGCCGCGAAGGTACGGATTTGTTTCTCAAGAGTGGCATACGGCCGCTCGAGTCGAAGTGCAAACTGGACGTACCGCCAGGTGGAGCGCCGCAACGTCGGCCGCGCCTGTCTGATTACGGTTTGCAGCTGCGTGAGAAGCAAAAACTGCGTCGCATGTACGGAGTTCTGGAGCGTCAGTTCCGCAACTACTACAAGCGTGCTGCGCAATTGAAAGGGTCAACCGGTGAAAACCTGTTGCGTCTTCTCGAGGGCCGGCTGGACAACGTTGTTTATCGTATGGGCTTTGCGTCTACACGCGCAGAAGCCCGTCAACTCGTAAGCCATAAGAGCATCGAGATGAACGGCAAAGTCGTTAATATTCCGTCTGCGCAGGTTAAGGCAGGCGATGCAATCGGCATTCGTGAGAAAGCCCGCAAACAACTTCGTATTCAAAGTGCGTTGGAGATTGCTGGTCAGGTCGGCCAACCCGATTGGGTTGATGTTGACGCGAAGAAGATGGCAGGAATTTTAAAATCGTTACCGGACAGGGAAGACATCTTGCCGGATATCAACGAAAACCTCGTCGTCGAGCTTTACTCCAAGTAGTCAGGAAGGAATTTACCATGCAGGAATCTGTACACGATTTTCTGAAGCCGCGCGTTGTCAAAGTCACGCCGGTTAATGATCTGTTGGCCAAAGTGGTCATCGAGCCGTTTGAACGTGGTTTCGGCCACACACTGGGTAATGCACTGCGTCGCATTTTGCTGTCGTCTATGCCCGGTGCTGCGATTACCGAGGCCGAGATCGAGGGTGTGTTGCACGAGTACACAAGCATTGAGGGTGTGCAGGAAGATGTCGTTGATATCCTTCTGAACCTCAAGCAGGTTGCTGTGCGCATGCATTCTCGCGATACCGCCGAGTTGCGCATTTCGAAGAAGGGACCCGGTACGGTGACAGGTGCTGACATTCAGCTCGACCACGACGTTGAAATCATGAATCCTGAGCTGGTCATCGCAAACCTGACCAAGGTTGGTGAACTGAACATGGTGCTCAAGGTTGAGCGTGGTCGTGGTTATCGCGCGGCAACACAGCGTCCGACCTTCGAAGACCAGGCCGGACCGATCGGAAGTCTGCAGCTCGATGCATCATTCAGCCCGGTACAGCGTATTACGTACACCGTTGAGTCTGCACGTGTTGAACAGCGTACCGATCTGGACAAGCTCATCATCGAAATCGAAACCAATGGCACCATCGATCCGGAAGAGGCTATCCGCCGCGCGGGTAACATCCTCAAAGATCAGCTGTCGGTATTCGTTGACCTGCAAGGCCAGGAAGACGGCCTGCAGCAGCAAGCCGAGAATCTGGTCGATCCGATTCTGTTGCGCCCTGTCGACGAACTCGAACTCACCGTGCGTTCAGCGAATTGCCTGAAAGCAGAGAACATCATGTACATCGGTGATCTCGTCCAGCGGACTGAAGTTGAGCTCCTGCGTACGCCAAACCTGGGCAAGAAATCGCTGACCGAAATCAAGGAAGTACTTGAAGGTCACGGTCTCGGACTGGGCATGCGGCTCGAAAACTGGCCGCCAGCAAGTCTGCGTCCGGAACACGAACTCGGCCTCTAGAAACCGATAGAAAATAGGTAAAGATAATGCGCCATGGAAAATCCGGCCGTCGCTTAGGTCGTAACAGCTCACATCGCAAAGCCATGTTTCGCAACATGGCAACGTCGATGTTGAAGCATGAAACGATCAAAACGACCTTGCCAAAAGCAAAAGAACTGCGCCGCGTCGTAGAGCCGCTGATTACTCTTGCAAAAGAGGACAACGTTGCGAATCGGCGTCTCGCTTTCGATCGCCTGCGCGACAAGGAAATTGTCGGCAAGCTGTTCACGGAGATCGGACCGCGCTTCAAAGAGCGTCCGGGCGGTTACCTGCGCATCCTGAAGACGGGACCGCGGCCGGGTGATGCAGCGCCGATGGCTATCGTCATGCTGACAGAGCAGGCGCCAGAGGCTGAAGTCGCCGCTGAGTGAATTTGGAATAATTCCAACGAAAAAGCCGGGCACTGCCCGGCTTTTTTGCTTCAGTTTGGCGTGAAACGCGCGTCCAGTTGCCCGATTTCGGCTATTTCGTCATCGTAATCAATTGAAAAACAAAGAGAAACGGGGATAACGCCCGTTTGTGAGCGCTCTCACAGCTTATTTATGCCCTTCGCACTAATCTAGGCACCTAGCGTAACGGGAATTAAACTATCAGCACCGATAAATCATTTGATGATTGCGTCATTCTGTCGAAGGAGTCTTTCGACCCGGATGCCGTTTTTCTGGACGACATTGTCGATGACAAGGTGTTGCCGTACCTGAGTCTCGAAGTGGACGGCCTGACGGGTGCAGCGGACGGCAGAAAAGGCGGGCTTGAATTGCGCCCGGAAGACGTCGCCGCCAATGATGCCTGTAAAGCCGATACCACCATGCCAGTAGCGGCCCTCGACCCCGAGCATCTCGACGTCTACGGCTGGGAACCCTCACTCTGGAAGAAGATTAAGGGTTACCTCGGCTTCTAAGTTAAGATCCCCCGATGATATTTAAAGACAAGACCGTCATCATTACTGGTGGCTCAGAGGGCGTTGGCGCGGCGACCGCACGGCTGTTCGCCGAGGCCGGCGCAAATCTATTGCTGGCGGCGCGCAACAAAAAGAATCTCGAAGCGATTGCCGCGGATCTGCGCGACAGGACACGGGTTGAGATATTCGCCATGGACGTGTCCGATCCGGACGCATGCGTCGACATGTTCAAGAAAGCGGATTTCGAATTCGGACGTATCGATGTTCTGGTCAACAACGCCGGCTATCACGAGCGCGGTGCATTCGCGTCCGTTGATGTTGCAGACCTCGGCAAAATCATTGACGTCAATCTGAAGGCGCCAATCATGCTGACGCGACTCGCGCTTCCATACCTGCGTGATGCAGGCGGCGGCGCGATCATCAACGTCGGGTCGCTTGCAGGACGGACGCCGGTACCGAACAGTGCAGCGTATGCGGCAAGCAAAGCCGGTCTGCGGTCGCTGACGTATTCACTGGCCGAAGAGCTGGCCGACGCAAAAATCAAAATCGCCATTGTATCGCCGGGTCCCATTGATACGGGTTTCATCATGTCTGATATCGACAAGGTGTCCGACATTACGTTCTCGCAGCCGCTGAGCAGCGCAGATGATGTGGCGCAGTCGATACTGGATTTGTGCGGCAACAAGCAGGTTGAGTTGACGATGCCCTGGATCAGCGGTGTATTGACGACACTGAACTATCTAATGCCATGGTTGGGGCGTTGGTTGCGCCCGATGCTCGAGCGCCGCGGCGCGAACGTAAAAGCGGAACTCAAGCGGCGGCGCTAAATGCGTCGCGAGTCATGTTTTCGCAGCCGTCCGCGGTCACGCGAATATCATCTTCAATACGAATACCACCAAACGGCCGCAGCCAGTCGACACTGTCCCACACAACATGGTTTTCGGCCGGGCTGCCGCGTAAATTCTCAAGCAACAGGTCAATCGCGTACAAGCCGGGCTCTATGGTTAGCGTCATGTCGGCTTCGAGTTTGCGGGTCAGGCGCAGGTAACGATGGCCGCTGGGTGGATCGACAATCCTGCCGGATTCGCCCTGCATGAAGCCGCCAACGTCGTGCGTCTGTACGCCGATCAAATGGCCGAGCCCGTGCGGAAAGAATGCGGCCGTCACGCCGGTTTCTATGAGCGTCTCAGCGGCGCCGGTCGCCAGCTCCGCGTCAACCAACACACCGGCAAGCAGGCGATGCGTCTCGACGTGCAGCTCGGCATAGTCAATGCCGGGTTTCACTCGTTGCACGATATCGAGCTGCATCGCGTTCATGCGCTCGATTAACTCGGCAAACCGCGCGTCTGAATGGGCGTAGGTGCGCGTAATGTCTGACGCGTAGCCGTGTACGGAAGCTCCCGCGTCGATCAGGAACGAGCGCAACGTTGCCGGCGCTGTGCGATCGAAATGCGTGTAATGCAGTACGGCGCCGTGCTCATTGAGAGCGACAATGTTGCCGTACGGTAACTCCTCATCGGTATGACTGACTGCCTGGCAGTAAGCACGATGAATCTCAAACTCGGATTGCCCGTCGCGAAACGCGGCAGCGGCGGCATTGTGCCCCTGCACACCACGCTGCGCGGCCAGGCGCATGCAGGCGATCTCATACTCGGTCTTAATGCCGCGTGCGTAGTGCAATATATTCAGTGCCCGGGTCGGGTTGATGCGTTCGATACCAAACGCGTGGGCATCGTCGGTAATTTCGCCGATCAGGATGCACTGGCTGCGATCCTCGGGAAAATGCTCGGCAACGTCGTCCGCCGTATGCACTATGCGAATGTCAAAATGCGACGCCCAATAGCCATCGGGTGTTCCGGGCACGACATGCCAGTAGTCGCGCGGCTGGTAGTAAACCAGCACCGGCTTTTCGCCGGGCGTGTAAATAATGTACGAGAGCGGTAAATCGGGTAGTGGCGCCCAACTGACGAAATGCGGATTGGGCTTGAACGGGTAGGTCGCGTCGTCGAGAAAAGCCACTTTGGCGCTGCCCGAAAAAATCACTGCGTGACTGGCTCCGGCACGTTCGAGCGCATGGTCGTGACGCTGACATACGGACTTGATGTGGTCCGGATACAGCGCGGCCAGGGTGGGGTTCTTGTCGGAGTAGTCTGCGGTCATCTGGGCGATCATACCGTGTTTCAATCCCCGGGCAATCTAGGCATTATTGCCCGATGACGCAGGACACCTACCTCACCGGCATCACAACGACCGGTACTCCGCATATCGGCAACTACGTGGGTGCAATTCGACCCGGTATTGCCGCAAGTAAAGACCTCTCAACACAGCATTTTTATTTTCTGGCGGATTACCACTCGCTTGCCAAGAATGAGGATCCGGACAAGATTGGACAGTCAACGCTGGAGATCGCAGCGGCCTGGCTTGCCCTTGGCCTGGATACTGAGCACGCGTATTTCTACCGCCAATCCGATATTCCGGAAATTCCCGAACTGACCTGGATCCTGACGGGCATGACAGCCAAGGGTCTGATGAACCGGGCGCACTCCTATAAGGCTGCGGTGCAGGCAAACGTCGACTCTGATAACCAGGACCCCGACAAGGGCATCACGATGGCTCTGTACAGCTATCCGATCCTGATGGCTGCAGACATCCTGATGTTCAAGTCGAGCAAAGTGCCGGTCGGTCAGGATCAGAAACAGCACGTTGAAATGGCGCGCGATATCGCACAGCGCTTCAATCATCACTATGGCGACACATTCGTATTACCCGAGGCAGTTATCGGTGAAGATACGGCAGTCCTCAAAGGACTCGACGGTCGCAAGATGTCGAAGAGCTACAACAACACCATCCCGTTGTTTGCGGATGAGAAGCGATTGCGCAAACTGATTATGAAGATCAAGACCAACAGTCTCGAACCGGGCGAGCCGAAGAGCACAGAAGACAGCACGCTGTTCGACATCTACAGGGCCTTCGCCACCGCGGACGAGACTCGCGATATTGCAGACAAATACGCCGCCGGTATCGCCTGGGGTGAAATGAAACAAACTTTGTTCGAATACATTAACGCAACCATCAAGCCGGCGCGTGAAGAGTATGAACGTCTCATTGCCGACCCGGCAGTGGTCGAGGCAGAGTTGCGCAAAGGCGCTGCTCGCGCGCGCGAAGTGTCGGCCCCGTACCTGGACCAGATTCGAACCGCGATCGGGATTCGCAAACTAGGCAGTTAGGCAGGAACAGACTTGGCATTTCACCTCGCAACATCAAACGTCGCCCGTATGCTTGGTGCAATCGATGCCGATGTCATGGCAGGTTTTGTCGCGCGGCTGGAATCCCTGAATGCACTTGCGGACGCGAGCCCGGGATTTGTGTGGCGGTTTCAAACCGAAGCCGGGGATGCGACCGAGGTGCGCGTCTTTGACGATGAGATGATTCTTTTTAATCTGTCCGTATGGGAATCGGTCGAAGCCCTGGAAGATTATGTGTATCGCTCCAACCACGTTGAGGCCCTCCAAAAGAGGGCAGAGTGGTTTGAACGGCCCACCCGGGCGCCATTGGTTTTGTGGTGGGTAGACGCCGGGCACATACCCTCTGTGGAGGAGGCGAAAGCGCGCTTCGACACGCTCTGGCAAAACGGGCCGAGCGCGGCGGCATTTACATTCAAGGAACGGTTTGCGCTCGCATGAACAGCGAGCAACCGGTTTTCGAGCTAGAGACAAAACGGCTGTCGATGCGCTGGCTGACCCTCGAGGATGCGGAGCTGATGCTTGCGGTGTGGAATGACCCGGCGTTTTTCAAATACGTCGGCGACCGTGGCGTTCGAACCGTGGAACAAGCCGAAGAGACCCTGCAAAGCGGTGCATTCAAATTGTATGAGGAGCAGGGCTACGGTCCGTTCAGGATTACGCGCAAAGCTGATAATCTGGCCATCGGCACCTGCGGACTATTCCGCCGGGAAGGCTACGAGGACCCGGATATTGGCTGGAGCATCCTGCCGGATTTCGGCCGACAGGGTTACGCTTTTGAGGCGGCGAGTGCGGTCATGGCGTATGCACAAAATGAGTTGGGGCTGACGCGGATCCTTGCATTCATATCGCCGGAAAACGCCCCGTCGATCGGTCTCGCGGCGAAGCTTGGGTTGCGTTTTGAACGACTTACCCGACTGGTAGGAGAAGATGAGTACGTCGGTCTTTATAGTGTGAGCAATGGCTGAGAAACGCTTCAAGTCGAAGATCGACAAGTGGATTGTCTTCGTGCTGGTCGCGGTCCTGGTCCTGGATTTCGTCATGATTATCGCCATCGCTATGGAATCCGGCAGTCCTGCCGGCAGGACTGCAACTATCCTCGTTTGCATCGCGACGATGGCGTTGATCGTGTCGCTATTGTTGCGGACCTATTACGAGGTCGACAAGAAAGTGCTGCGTGTAGTGTCGGGTCCATTCCGGTGGCAGATTCCGATTGCTAAGATTACCTCGGTGACGCCGACCGGAACCTGGCTGGCGTCGCCCGCACTGTCACTTGATCGATTGCAAATTGAGTATGGCAAGTACAAACCGATGATCATTTCACCTGCAGACAAACAGGGATTCCTGCGAGCGATAGGACACGATGAAAACTGACACTATTCACGAAGGCGGTTGTTTATGCGGCGAGGTCCGAATCGAGATCCACGGCGCGCCGATGATTGTTCATGCCTGTCACTGCACGCGCTGCCAGCAACGAACGGGCAGCCCGCTTGCAGTCAATCTGTGGATTGAAACAGAGCGGGTGATCGTGCTGTCCGGCAAGCCCACTCAGCATGGCGAAGTTATCGACGAGTACGGCAATGCGTCGGAAAGCTGGAGTTGCGGTAGCTGCGGCTACGGATTGTGGACGGTCTATCACGCCGCCCCCAGGGGCTCGCTCTTCGTTCGTGCTGGCTTGCTGGATGACCCCTCCGTCTTTCCGCCGGATGTGCATATCTTCACGCGCTCCAAACAACCTTGGATTACGATTCCGGATGATGTGCCGGCATTTGAGACCTACTACGACTTCAGGAAAACCTGGTCCGAAGCAAGCCAGCAACGCTATCGCGCCCTGAAAACCGAGGAAAAAAATGCGCCCTGAAAACAGAATCGATTACGTCGAGATCCCGGTCACAGACCCCGCCAGGGCGAAGGCGTTCTTCGGGGCGCTGTTTGGCTGGGAGTTCCAGGAGTGGGGGCCGGATTATCTGAGCTTCAATGACGGGCGCCTTGATGGTGGAATGTACCGGGCGGAGGCCGCTGCGCCGACCAGTGGTGTATTGTTGGTTTTCTACAGCGAAGATCTGGCTCGCGACATTGAACGAGTGACTGAGCTGGGTGGCACCATCAGCAAGGAGATATTCGAATTCCCGGGCGGCCGACGCTTTCATTTCCAGGACACAGGTGGCAACGAATACGCGATGTGGACAGAGCCGGCAGCGGAAAAATAATAACGGAGCAAATGCTATGCACGAATTGATCGATCACCCTTGCGTACAACACAAACTCGCCATTATTCGCGACGTGGATACCGGGCATAAGCGGTTTCGAGAGCTGGCAACAGAAATTACCGAATTTCTTTGCTACGAAGCCTTGAAAAGCATTCCGGTCAAAGAGGTGCTGGTACAAACACCGGTAGCAGAAGCCAAGTGCAAGAAGATCGACACAGACCTGGTCGTTGTTCCGATTCTGCGGGCCGGCGTCGGCATGCTCGAGGGCATCTTGGAACTGGTACCGACAGCGCGGGTCGGGTTTGTCGGCCTGTATCGCGACGAAGAAACCAAGCAACCGGTTAGTTACTACCAACGTTTGCCGACGCAGACGAAAGGCGGCACCTGCATCATTATCGACCCAATGCTCGCAACCGGCGGCTCGACGATTGCAGCGATCGACCTGCTCAAGAAAAAAGGTGCCGGCAAGATCATCGTGGTGTGCATCGTGACCTGCCCGGAAGGACTTGAACTGGTGGCGGGCGCCCATCCGGACGTGCCTGTATATACAGCGGCCATTGACGATCATCTGAATGAAAACAAGTACATAGTGCCCGGCCTGGGTGATGCCGGCGATCGCTTGTTCGGCACGTCGCACTAGCAGCAACAGGAGAGCTGTTATGGCAGAACCCAAGACCAGGCAAACCAGCATGAGCGTGACGAAGTTTCTGGGCGCCATCGAGGACAAGCAACAACGTGCAGATGCGCGCAAGCTGTCTGCGATGATGCGGGCGGCAACCGGATCGAAAGCGAAAATGTGGGGCGCAGCGATCGTGGGTTTCGGTAGCTATCATTACAAGTACGCGAGCGGGCGCGAAGGCGACTGGCCGATCGTTGGCTATTCGCCGCGTAAGAATAATATGTCCATCTATATCATGGCCGGGTTCTCCGATTTCGATGCACTGCTGGCGAAACTCGGCAAACACAAGACCGGCAATTCCTGCCTGTATGTCAAGCGCCTCGACGACGTCGACGAGGCGGTGCTAAAGACGTTAATCGATAAATCCGTGAAGTATATGCAGAGCAAATACGAAACCAGGAAATAATGATATGAGCGATACGATTATCACTTCACGACTCGAAGGAACGCGTCTGATCGTCGAAACGGATGGCGAAACGGAGACGTACGATTCGCAGTTCCTGGTTGCGGCGCTGCTGATTTTCGTTGCCCGGGGAAGTGGCACGATCGAGCCTGAGGAGACTGCAAAGATGCTGGATGTCATCGAGGAGCATTTCCAGCTGGCGGGATCGGAATCGCTGGAGCTGCTGACACGGGCGATGACTGAGTTGGCCGAGAAGCCGGAGCTGGGCGAGCTCCTGACAGACCTCGGCAAGACCTTATCCGAACAAGACAAGGAAGACATTGCCGTCATGGCACTCAAGGTGATCGCTGCGGATGGTCGCCGGGAAGTCGCTGAAATGGAGAAGTTCAACCAGGCGGTCGAAGCGGTCGGTGTTTCCCCGGAAATAGTACATCGCGCATTCGATCGGTATTTTGCAGAAACAACGACCGGCCTCTGATACCTTGCTACCACTGCTCTCCGACGATGACTGGATTTTGGATGAGACGTCGGCAGGCGATGTTAACCAGCTGATGAAGTGGTTTCCGGATGAGCATGCGACGCGCACCTGGGGTGGACCGCATTTTCGCCATCCCTTCAACCAACACTCCTTTGCTGAGGATATTCATTGGGGGCGGATGGCGTCATTCAGTCTGCGCAGTCCGGTGGGGGAGTTCGCGGCATTCGGGCAACTTTACGAGCGCCTGAATCGCATCAACCTGGCACGACTGGCTGTTAGCCCGGCACTGCGGGGCCGGGGTATCGGCAAGCGCCTGGTCGAGATGCTGATGACCCTGGGCGCGCAAATGTTTACCTGCACTGAGTTTTCATTGTTCGTCTATCGCGATAACGTGGTGGCTGCGAACTGCTACAAATCGTTGGGTTTCGAAGTGGCCGAGTACCCCGAAGAAACAGTCTTTATCGAAGACTGCGATTACCTAACGCGTCCCGTGGCTGGACTGGAGAGACAAAATGCACCGTAGCCGATTTGCCGGAATCATTATTGACTGTGAAACAGAAGACCTGAATTCCGCTGCGGAATTCTGGAGTGCTGCACTGGGCTATCCGCAGAAACCGGATGACAGCGACGACTTGTACAGGTCGCTAAAGCCACCGCAGCGGGAAACCTATGTCGAGGTGCAAAAGGTGGCACACGCCAGTCGTATCCACCTCGACATCGAAACTGACGACATCGAGGCGGAGGTGTTGCGGCTTGAGTCGCTCGGCGCACGACGGATTGAGCAACTAAAAGGCTGGTGGGTGATGGAAGCGCCGACCGGGCAGCGGTTTTGTGTAGTGTCGCCAGCAAACGCGTTCTTCGCAGAGACGGCGAATCGCTGGGAGGACTAGACGGCAGTTCGCTGGAATCCGGCCTACGCGGCGCTCGCCAGCCAGTGCGCGCACTCTTCGCCGAGTTCTTGTCTGGCGAGCGCTTCGTAAGCCGCAACTTCGTCGTCGCTAAGAATTTCCCGCCAGCGACCATTGACCCCTTTGTGGATAAACGTCGCTGCGCCGCCGTCCCAGAATGCACCACCGAGCGGGACGCTTTTCGTCGCGTTAGCTTTCATATAGTCGAAACTACAGTGCAGCAAAATGTCGTCCCACCTGTCTTCGTTGATCGGAATTTCCAGAAACTTTGCCAAATCGCGTATCGTTCCGGGCATGTCACGTTTCAGGTCCTCGAAATGCAATAGCAATACATTGGGCAGGTCTTTGATCTCCCACCACGAGCGAGTGTTTTCCCAAAACGGCCACCATGGATGTCCATTGCCTGCAAGCCAGTCATGAAAGTACTGGGTGACCGAATCCGGCGGTTCTTCAATCGGCGGGCCAACACGGTCCGGCGTATTGTTTAGTGCGTCATACCAAGCGTCATTCGCATTGGCGTGATGGTTGTACATGCTCCAGACAACGTCACGCCCATCCCGGCCGATGTACACGTATTTAGCTTTCTCTGAGAATACCAGTGCATCAACTGGCAAGTGTGTTTTCAAAAAGCGACGATGCGTCTGCGCAGCGACGAGCGGCAGTTTTACCTCTTTGGGCGGGATCCGGAGGTCCATCCAGGGTGACATTTCGGCAGTTTCGAGATCTTCTGCGCCGTCAAATAATAATTGAGCAACAATTTGTTGGACCCAGGTCGTCCCGGACTTTGCATAGGTCGCAATGATGATGTCGTCATCGCGAAATTCGAAGTCGTTCCAGATCCTCGAGTCGAAGTGATGATTTCGTAATTCCCGGTTCTTCTTAGGTAATACGTGATTGCTCATCTTGAATCCTCTAGAAATGCGTCAGACTGAATCGCAAAACATCGGCTCAAATTGAAGTATATTTCAACTACGAGCCAACCTCTATCCAACCGCAACCGGTGCTGCTTGATACTCCTGTTCCTGGCAACTTGCGGCGGTGGGGGAGTGATCTTTTCCAACTGAGTAAAGGATAGTGTAATGAGTGGAATCTCGCGACGGCAAATGATGCGTGGTTTACTGTTGGGCACTGCGGCAATGAGCGTTCGCGGGATGGCACAGGGCGAAGGCGCGGCGGAGGATGTCGTGCGCGCCGGCGATCCCGGGTCGACCATTATTCCTCCGCATGGCATTGAGGTTGCGCGGCCCCGTTTGCAGGACGTGCGGCGGGTGATCGTGGACACCGACCCTGGCAATGACGATGCGCTGGCCATATTGATGGCGCTTTCCGCGCCGTCGTTGCAGGTCGATGCGGTCACCGTATGTCCGGGCAACATGGGCCTCGACGGCTACGAGCAACAGGTGCGCAATGCGCTGTACGTTGTAGATCTGGCCGGATACAGCGGCAAGGTTCCGGTCTACAGCGGTGTGGCGCGCCCCATTCTGGGGCGGCCCTGGCCGGTGGCGACGTTCATTCATGGCAGTCACGGGCTCGGTGAGGTGGAGGTCACGGAGATGCCGCAGCAGGCCGAACAGGAGCACGCCGTGGCTGCCATGCGGCGCATCGTCAACGATGCCCCCGGTGAAGTGACGATCCTCGCGCTCGGCAGCCTGACCAACGTTGCGGTGGCGATCCTGAGCGATGAGTCCTTCGTGCAAAACCTGCGGGGCGTGATCTTCGTGGGCGGCAAATACGATGGGCGCGGCTATTCGCCGGGGTACAACGTGCTCGTGGATCCCGAGGCGGCCGAAGTGGTGGTGCGCTCCGGAGTGCCGCTGCTAATGACCGGTGATGCCCCCCGGCACGACTCGGTGCTGGTGGCTGAAGATTACGACCACGTCTCGGGATTCAAGACCCGTCGTAGCGACTTCTTTATCAAGTCCAACGCGCTGCGCCGCGTTTATGAAATGAAATACCGCGGCGCTTCGGGCTCAGACAACTTCGACCGGATGGCCGTGGCGCTGGCCGCCGACGGCACGCTGGGTCAGAAGTATATGTCGGACGCACTGAAGGTCGAACTCGAAGGCGAGTACACGCGCGGGATTCTGGTCTATGGCGAGGACATATACTCTGGAAATC
>JBBKWL010000228.1:0-11944 GCA_037968975.1 Woeseiaceae bacterium
GGGGCGCCAGCGTTACCGAGCGCATTTATGGCGACGCCAGTGCGACGGCAGAGCTCTTCAGCAGTGATGGTTGGCTGCGCACGGGCGACTGCGGCGTTCTCGTCGACGAGCAGCTTTATATCACCGGGCGCTCCAAAGACATCATTATCGTCAATGGCCAAAACTATTATCCCCATGATCTCGAGGAAATTGCTGCCCGGGTCGAGGGTCTGGACCTCGGTAAAGTGGTGGTTGCCGGTACCAAAACTGAGGGTAGCCAAACTGAAGAGTTGCTGGTCTTTGTTTTGTACCGCAAGGACATTGATGAATTTGGCGCTATAGCGAAGTCGGTTAGCGCTGTGATCGGCGAGCACTCCGGGCTCGAAGTCGACCACGTCATTCCGGTAGCGAACATTCCGAAAACGACCAGCGGCAAAGTGCAACGTGTGCAGCTGTTAAGTGCCTATCTCGATGGCGAATACAACAGTGTTGTCGCTGCTCTGAGTCCCGCAGCAGTGACAGTTGCGACAGACTCTGATCCGCTGGTCGCGGAGTTGATCATTATTTGCGCCGAGTTTTCCAAAGAACGCAGCATCGGTGCAGACGACAACTTGTTCGAAGTCGGCGTCAGTTCGCTGACTTTGACCGAAATCGTGCTGGCTATCGATGAGCGCTATCCCGGCAAGCTCGATATCAGCGACCTGTTCGATTACCCGACACTGAGAGAAGTTGCGGACTTCCTGCGTCGCGACGCCTGAGCGAGATTCAATCATGATCAATGCACGTATAGCCGGCACTGGAAGCTATTTGCCTGAGAAAGTGGTGACCAACAAGGATCTTGAGGCAACCATCGACACGTCGGATGAGTGGATTACCGAGCGGACGGGCATCCGGCAACGGCACATCGCAGCGGCTGGCGAGCATTCCTCGGATATGGGCCTCGCGGCGGCGCGCAAGGCAATAGAAATGGCGGGTATCGATGCCAGCGAGATCGATTTGATCGTGGCAGGCACCACCACACCGGACAAGAAGTTCCCCAGTATTGCGTGTGCGATCCAGCGGCAACTGGATATTCACGGCTGTCCGGCATTCGATGTGCAGGCAGTCTGCTCTGGATTCGTGTACGCGCTCGATGTCGCCAGCCGCATGATTCGAACGGGCGGTTGCAAGACAGCGCTCGTCATCGGCGCTGAGACGCTCTCAAAAATTACCAATTGGGACGATCGAACAACCGCTGTCTTATTCGGTGACGGCGCTGGGGCAATTGTTCTGCAGGTTGCCGAGGAACCCGGAATCCTGTCGACTCATATTCATGCTGACGGTGAATTTGAGACGCTGCTGGAGGTGCCGTTGGGCGAAGAATACATCGCTATGAATGGCAACGCGGTATTTCGCAAGGCCGTGGGAACTCTGGGTTCCATCGCTCGCGAAACTCTAGCGTCGAACAATGTTGATAAGTCCGATCTCGATTGGTTGGTCCCCCATCAGGCCAATCTGCGCATCATTAGCGCGGCGGCGAAAAAGCTGGAGATGCCAATGGAGCGGGTG
Source organism: Woeseiaceae bacterium (assembly GCA_037968975.1). Classification (GTDB taxonomy): domain Bacteria; phylum Pseudomonadota; class Gammaproteobacteria; order Steroidobacterales; family Woeseiaceae; genus UBA1847. Next base: position 1,528 of record JBBKWL010000228.1, read on the forward strand.
GTGGTGACCGTTGACAAGCATGCGAATACCTCGGCTGCGTCAATCCCGCTGGCGCTCGATACGGCGGTCAGGGATGGCCGCATTCAGCGCGGCCAATTGCTATTGCTCGAGGCGTTTGGCGGCGGGTTCACCTGGGGCTCTGCTCTGATACGGTTTTAGCCGATTGGAAAATAAAAGCCGATATTTGCTCGAAAAAAGCTAAGTGTAATTCGAGAAGATAACAATAAGCTGCTGTTATTTAATGTAAAACACAATACGATTATTCCTGATATGCTTTTGGCGATCGCAATTCTGCGTTGCGAAAAAAAATAACAAGACATCGAAAGTCACTACGAAAGCAGATCATAAAGGGGATATGAAATGGGTGTAGATAAAATCATCAAGCTCGTGGGTGTTTTGGTTGCCGTTGTCGGCGCCTTCGTCGCGATTCCATACGGTGGTGCAGCTGTTGCCGTTTTGGGTATCGTCGGCGGCTGGTTCATCGCCGCTGAGGACCGCTCCAGGTTTTTGATTGCGACGGTCGCGCTAAGTGTTGTGCACGGCGGGCTTAACGCCATTCCGGCTGTCGGTCCAATGATCGGTACCGCACTGGGAGGACTCATGGCGTTGTTTGCTGCAGGCGCAGCAACGGTCATCGTTTTAGGGACCGTTGATCGTCTCAAGCCATAAAAGGGGAACGAAAAAAAGGCCGCTTTTGCGGAAGCGGCCTTTTTTTGGCTTGAGTAGACATAACGTTACCGGAAACGCTGAATTTCGAAAAAATAGTGAGACTTACTTCACACTTTTTCGGCACACCTGTCTCTATACTGCGACACATGGATACGCCATTGTCACAATCTAACGTTTCGCTGAAGCTCGAAGAAATTAAACGTCGCTGCGAAGAACTTGACCAGCAACCGCATGCGTTTCTCGAACTAACGCTTGAAGACGCGGACTCGGAGCAAAACGGGACCGATCCCTACAATCACGTCAGGTCCTGACGCGTAGGCTAGCGCTCATTCTCTGCAGATGCGCCAGCAGCTTGCCGGTGTAAGCTGTGCATCAATCGAAGCCGCCAGATCCATAGGATCACAATCAAAATGACGGCAAATGGCAGTGCGCTGTATGGCTGCAGCAACACCATGAAATCATAAAGACCATGCGATATCGCAGCGATGCCGAAGCCGATAAGCGCTGCTGCGACGATCGATCGCCCGGCTAAGTGGGCACGACCAATCCAATATCCCCAGATCGATGCAAAGACGATGTGGACCACGGGGCTCGCGAAACCACGGGCAACCGCTTCTAACGGCGTGAGGTAATCCAGATACTGCCAATTCTCGATTGCGGCATAACCCAGACCGACGAATGATGCATAGATGATACCGTCGAGTGGCTCGTCGAATTCATCGAATCGGATGATGATCAGGACAAAAAACAGCAGCTTGGACAGCTCTTCGATGGGGCCGATCGCGAGCAGTGCGTAGGCGAACAATCCCGGCGTATTGGTTTCCGCCAGAAACCCGGCATCGAAACGCAAGCCGAATGGCTCAAGGGCCATATAGAGGATTTGCGACAGTCCGGCAGCGAGCACGCCAGACCCGAATGCGAGTAACAAATGCCCGAGCGGTTCGGGCAAGTGACGGTCCTTGTGATAGTGGTAGACCGCCCAAAAAAAGACCGGCAGGATAACGGGTAGGACAAGAACAACTTGCTGCATGTCGCTATTATGCAGTGCCTACTGATTCAGGAGCTACAGTAAAGTGATATTGAAGCGTTTCCCTCCGATGGGGGTGTACGAGACCTTGTTTCGTTTTGCCGACGCGACTGGCAAGTACATGGGTGACGCGGGCACGCATCCCTGGGCGCAGGGCTATCCGTTGACCACGCAAATTCCGGGTGGGCCGCCGCTGCCGACCAGTATTGAATTCGATCATCTGGATTTGAAGTACCCGAAAGCCACGGGTGAGCCGCCCTTGTTGCAGGCGATTGTTGACTACTACAACCACTTTTACGATGCGGGCATTTCAGCAGACAACGTTGCAGTATTTGCGGGTGGGCGACCGGCGATCTTCGCCACATTGGCGTTTCTGCTTGATGACACAACAGTCGCTTTGGAGGCGACGGAGTACACGCCGTATTACGACATATTAAATGTGCTAAACCGCAATGTGCATCTCATACCAAGCAATGCAGAAAATCGGTTTCGGCCGGCACCACAGGACTATGACATCACGCCGCTTGCCGGCACGAGCCGCGTAATGCTGGTGAAAAGCAACCCTTGCAATCCGACGGGTGTCGCTCTTGCCGGCGCAGAGCTCAGGCAACTGGTCGAGAAATTCAGTGGCAGCGACACGGGTGCGTTGATCGATGAGGCATACGAGTTTTTCTGTGATCCGGAGCCGGAGAGTGCGCTGCGTCATATCAACGATATCGACGCGACCAATATTTTTGTGATCGGGGCGGCGACCAAAGGTTTGCAAGTGCCGGGTATGCGAATCGGCTGGGCGATTGCCGCCAAAGAGCATATCGAGATTTTTAGAAACTACTCATCCTTCGGCATGGGCGGTGTTTCGCGCGCGTCACAGATCTATGTGACCCAACTGTTGCAGCGAAAACGCGTTGCTCAGTCGCGCAATGCCATTGCAAAGTTCTATACCGAACAACGCGAGCGCTACGAACAAGGATTGCGCGATCTGGGTTTTGAGCTTTTTACCGGCACGGGTGGTTTCTATCATTGGGGCCGATTGCCGCAAGGTTTGACGGGCAATGAGTTTAATGAGCGCCTGTTCAAGCACGAAGCAGGGATCTTGCCGGGGCATCTTTGCGATATGGGTCGCTCTGAAGCGGCTGGCAGTACGCTCGATCATTTTGCGCGATTCTCGTTCGGGCCGCTGTCTGCAGACAGTTATGAGTCCGATATCGAAATACTTCGAGAGTGTCTTAGCTGAGTTCGTGCGCACGTTTGCCCAACCAGCGCAGGGCATCCTCGGTCCTTTTGGACCACGGGTGTCCGAAGCTCAGGCGCACGAAATGTTCGTAGCGTTTGGACGGTGAAAATATTTGTCCGGGTGCAATACTGATGCCGGCCGCAATCGCGTCATCAAACAATTGAATAGCGTTAACCCTGGGTGGCAGTTCGAGCCACAACACCGAAGCGCCGACCGGTCTGGAAGTGCGTGTTTCTTTTGGAAAATACTCGGCAACCAGTGCGCGCATTCTGTCTGCATTTTGTTTGAGAATAGGGCGCAGCACTTTGAGATGACGGCCGTAGTCACCGGACGCCAGGAAATCGGCGAGTGTCAGTTGCTGCAGTAGTCCGGACGAACAGGAGAATGCACGCTTCAAACGTGCAATCCTGTCAATGTGACTATCGCTAACAACCCATCCGATTCGGTAGCCCGGTGATGCGGTTTTCGAGAATGACCCACAGGTTATTACGCGCCCGGACTGTTTCAAGAATTGTACCGGCACCGGCCGATTGCCGTCGAAACGCAACTCGCCGTACACATCGTCTTCAATCAGAATTGCATCGAACTCGTCGAGAATATCGATGAGTTTAAGCCGATCATCCTCCGGCATAGTGACACCGAGCGGATTGCCCAGAGTCGTCGCGAACATGCAGACCTTCACATCATGTGTCGCGAGTGTGCGGCGTAACTCGCTAAGGGTAACGCCTTCTTCCGGGCAGGTTTCGATTTCTATCGCAAGCATGCCGAGGCCATCGATAAGCTCGAGCAGGCCGTGGTAGGTCGGTGTTTCGACGGCGATGATGTCGCCCGCTTTGGCGACCGACGTGAGAGCCAGCAGCAGCGCTTCCTGGCCACCATTGGTAATGGCAATGTGATCGGGCTCGATCTGAACGCCCATCGAGTCAAGATAGTGGTAGGCGATTTGTCGGCGCAGGGCAGGCTCACCCAGCGTGGACGAATACCCGAGACTGCGTTCTTCGGCTCTGGCCATGACTCGTTTCATAGCGCGATGCAGTGATTTTGCAGCTGGCCTTGCCATGCACGGGTTCGCGATCCCCAGCGGTACAAGGTTCGGATTATTAATGCCGTCGTAAACGCGCTCCATCAGCGAGCGACAGTTCAGCACCCCGGGGCGGCCGCTCGACGACGGTGCCGGATTGACGATTGCGTTGCCGGACCTGGGACGCACATAAAAGCCCGATTGCGGGCGAGATTCTATGCGGCGCTGGCGTTCGAGCTCGATGTAGGCCTGCCGGACGGTTGGGATACTTACGCCGGCCTGCTGGCTCATTTTTCGTAACGAGGGCAGGCGGTCGCCCGACCGTAATGTCCCTGTATCGATGTTTTCATTTATAAAATCAATGACCTGTCGATACAAATAGGCGTGTTCTTCTTTCTGGATTGTCAACATAACTGTATAGGTAACATTTGTTAAAAATTGTATCTGTTATATCTCTAGTTGCACCGTATAGTCAACCCCAATGGCTACAAAACCGGAGGGACGAACATGAATAACCGACACCCAGAAGGACGTTTTCCTGACCTGAGCAATCCACCGAAACCGCGTTGGCGTGACGCTTTGGCACGTCTGGCCGCACCGGCCGCGCGCATCCATCGCTACCGCAATTTGCGCACTGCCGCATTTTACGAAGCAACGCGACATCTTGATTGTGAGGACAAGTCGTGAGTAACGCATTTTTGTACGTCGTGACCGTGCTGATCTGGGGCTCGACCTGGTTTGCAATCGAGTTTCAGCTTGGCGATGTCGCACCTGAAGTGTCCATTGTGTACCGCTATGCTGGAGCGTCTTTATTGCTATTTGGCTGGTCACGTATACGCGGTTTGCGCCTGTCGTTTCGGGTCCGCGAACACGTTTGGTTTGCGCTGCTCGGTGTGTTTCTGTTCGGTGTGAATTATGTGCTTGCCTATCGCGCACAAATCTATATCACCTCGGCGTTGACCGCGATCGCGTTTTCCACTTTGGTCTGGATGAATATCATTAATGCGCGAATCTTTTTCGGCATCAAGGCCGGTCGCAAGGTGCTGTTTGGCGCATTGCTGGGTGTAGCCGGGATATTTACGCTGTTCGTACCACAGATCGGTGAATTGTCGCTTAGCGACAGCATTTTCTATGGCTCTGTTCTCGCTGTCGGTGGTGCATTCGTCGCGTCGCTCGGCAATATGGTGTCGCAGGGCGCGCAGAAACGACACTTACCCGTTATACAAGGCAATGCCTGGGGGATGTTTTATGGCGCTCTGGTTTCAGCGACAATTGCTGCTGCGAGCGGGTACTCATTCAATTTCGACTGGTCGCTTGCATACGTGGGGTCGTTAGCCTATCTGACGGTTTTTGGTTCGATATTCGCCTTCGGTGCGTACCTGACTCTTCTTGGTCGAATCGGTGCTCACAAAGCCGGTTACTCGATGGTGTTGTTTCCGGTAGTGGCACTGTTCCTGTCGATGCTTTTCGAGGACCTGGAAATTAGCGCAACGCTGGTTGTAGGTACGTTGCTGGTTCTGGCAGGCAATGTGTTTGTCCTGAAAAAGGACCTGCCGGCCGCTACGATACCGCGAGTCGTCCCGGACAGAACGGTTTTGGAGCGTACCCGTAGCGAAAGCGTTCAGGCTTGAGAGCACACCGGAAGGTGATATCTTAGTAGTCCGCAGGTGAACCCGGGGCCCCTTAGTGGGTCCCATAACCTCAATACGCACATACTTGCAGGACTACAGCATGATATTGAATCGTTTAACTCTGGCCGGCGTCTGTCTGGCCATTATCTTCGTCGGCTGCAAAGAAACCCAACAATCCACTGTCGTGGATTCGACCAGTAAATTGCCCGACTCGATGACGCTGGTTGAGGACGTCAGGAAGACCTCCAGCGAAGACTTTACGATTCCGTACAAGAAATTCGAAATGGACAACGGACTAACCGTGATCCTGCATGAAGATGATTCGGATCCGCTGGTACATATCGACATCACCTACCATGTCGGATCTGCCAGAGAGGAAGTCGGCAAGTCCGGATTCGCGCACTTCTTCGAGCACATGCTGTTTCAGGGCTCCGAGAATGTCGCGGACGAAGAGCACTTCAAGATCGTGTCCGAATCAGGCGGCACGCTCAACGGTACGACGAACACGGACAGAACCAACTACTATGAAACCGTGCCATCGAATCAGCTCGAAAAAATGTTGTGGCTTGAGGCCGATCGGATGGGGTATTTCCTGGACGCAGTGACCCAGGAAAAATTCGAGGTACAACGGGAAACGGTCAAAAACGAACGCGGGCAAAACTTCGAAAATCGACCCTACGGAAGGTTGTTCGAACGCGTCGGTGAAGCACTTTTTCCGGTCGGGCACGGCTACTCCTGGTCAACCATCGGCTATGTCGAGGATCTGAACAGAGTTAACGTTAACGACCTGAAGCGATTTTTCCTGCGCTGGTACGGGCCAAATAATGCCACCCTGACGATTGGAGGCAGACTGGACGAGGCACAAACGCTCGCATGGGTCGATAAATACTTCGGCTCCATTCCGAGAGGGCCGGAAGTTCTGCCGCCGGAAGTCACGCCAATCACCCTGGACAAGACCCGTTATATTTCAATGGAGGACAACGTTTCTCTGCCGCTGATTCACATGTCGTATCCCACGGTGCACAGAAATCACGCAGACGAGGCGCCGCTGGATCTTTTGATGACTATATTGGGTCAGGGCGATACATCGCTGTTGTACAAGAACCTGGTCAAGACTGGTCTGGCAGTGCAGGCAAGCGCTGGGCACGCATGTCAGGAACTGGCGTGTGCATTTACCTTGTTGGCGTTGCCGAACCCGGCAAATGGCAAGAGCCTTGCTGATCTCGAACAGTTGATACGCGACACGCTCAACGAGTTTGAGGAACGTGGGTTCGTTGCGGATGACCTGGAGCGCCTCAAGATGCTCATAGTCTCGGGCAAGATTTATGGCATGGAGAGCGTCGCTGGAAAAGTCTCACAGCTAGCCGACAACGAAACCTTCATGGGAAGCCCCGACTTTGCTGCTGCCGATATCGCTCGTTACGAGGCCGTCACCGAGGACGATCTCATGCGCGTGTATCGCAAGTACATCAAAGATAAGCCCGCGGTCATCATGAGTATCGTACCCACCGGCCAGCTGGATATGATCGCTGCCAAAGACACCTGGACGCGGCCTGAACGGAAAATTCCCGAGTACGTTGCCGTCGACGAAGACGAGCTCGATTTTCGTCGCGGCACAGTCGATTTCGATCGCAGTATTCAGCCCGCTGCGGGTGAGAATCCGGTTGTCGTCTTGCCGGAAATTTCCCGGGCGAGCCTGAAGAATGGCGTCAAAATACTGGCCGCTCAGAATACGGAAACACCAACAGTCGCTATTCAGTTGTTGATCGAAACGGGACAGCGTAATGAGTCTGTGAACAAACTCGGAGTGGCGGCCATGACGGCAGCCATGATGAATGAATCGACGCTGCATTCCACGAACGAAGAGCTGTCAAATGAATTGCAAAAACTTGGCTCGTCGGTGCAATTCTCGGTTGGTAATCAGAATACAACGCTCACGATTCGGAGCCTGAGCAAGAATATTGATGCGACTTTGGCAATTGCCGCAGAGCGGCTGCTGCAACCGAAGTTTGACGAGAGTGATTTTGAGCGAGTTAAAGGTCAGACATTGCAGGCGATTCGGCAAAGCAAGACGCAGGCAGGGGTGGTGGCCGATATCGTTTTTCAAATGGTCTTATATGGCAGCGATAACAGCTTCGCGTATTTAAATGTCGGCACAGAAGAGTCGGTCGCAGGTTTGACGCTGGAAGATGTGCGTCGCTTCTATGCGACCAATTATGCGCCGCAGATCAGCAACATCATTGCCGTTAGCGACATTTCGCAGGCGCAACTGGTAAAGAGTCTGGCGGTCTTCGAGGACTGGCAAGGCGTGGTCGCTCCGATGCCGGCGCTGCAGGATTTCCCGGAAATCGACGCGACCAAGATCTACCTGGTGAATAAGCCCGGCGCAGCGCAATCGGAAATCCGGATCGGCAAGCGTTCGATGACTTACGACGCGACCGGCGAGTATTTTCGCTCGGGCCTGATGAATTTTGCACTCGGTGGTGCATTTAACAGTCGTATCAACCTGAACTTGCGTGAAGACAAAGGCTATACATACGGCGCACGCTCGGGATTTGGTGGTAACAAAGAGTATGGAAGTTTTACTGCGCGGGCGGGCGTCCGGGTTGATGCGACAGCGGATAGCATTGTGCAGTTTGAAAATGAAATACGCGAATACGCTGAATCCGGCATCAGTGAGTCGGAACTCCTGTTTACGCGCAAGTCCATTGGTCAGAGTGACGCACGCTCGTATGAGACTCCGGGGCAAAAACTGGGATTCCTGGCACAGATTCTGGTCTACGATCTCGATGAGAGTTTTGTGGAAGAACAGAACAAAATTCTAGCTGCGATCGGCAAGGAGGAACTCGACGCGCTCGCTCGTGAGCATCTGGTCATGGAAGACATGATCATCGTCGTGGTCGGAGACAAGGACACGATACTCGAGGATGTCCAGGGCCTTGGGTATGAGATTGTCGAAATCGATGAGAATGGATTTCTTCTGTAGCGATGCTGCCATGATTTGACACATTTTCTCCTCTGGTTCGCCAGTTGGGCCGGGTACAACTAACGCGTACCTAAAAAGGAGAAGAAAATGTACAACGCCGGTGTCAATTGGCGGGAGTGGCAGGAATTTTTTACGCGCAGGGCGGCGCGGGAATTGCCGGTCAGCGATTCGGACTTTGATTATGGGTCTATGCCAGAGTCTCTGGCGCGATCCCTGGCGATATTCCAGCTTGGCGAGTCGGGCGGTGGTTCGATCATCGAGCAGGCGCGACAAAGTGGGATCGCAGAGATCGACGACGACTATGCCGATGCCATGGCTCTGTTTGTCAAAGAAGAAAATCGCCATGCCGATGTACTCGCCCAATGTGTCAGGTTGCTGGGCGGCAAACTCATCAGGGATAACTGGACCGCTCGACTCTTTGTCGGCTCGCGGCGCCTGATCGGACTACGATTGAAAGTCATCGTACTGCTGGCAGCTGAAGTGGTTGGAACTTGCTATTACCACCTGCTGGCAAGCCAGATGCCGTCAAGCGAAATCAAGAACTGGTTGAGCGAGCTGGTCAAAGATGAGACCTCGCACCTGTACTTCCATTGCCAGTTTCTGCGCTCACAAACGCCGTCAAAGTCGCGTCAGTTTCTGTTTAAGATAGTTTGGCGCACGACCATGTGCGCGGCTGCGGTCGCAGTAATGCTCGATCATCGCGATGCGATCCGCGACATGTCATTACGTCGTGAGACGATTTGGCGGCGTTGGATGGCATACAGCCGGCTTGCTGAGCAACTGGTGATAGACTCAGGCATTGATGAAATCGAATTTGAAACGATCCGTTTTTGAGTGTGCAGTTGGACATTGATATCGCTGCATTTCGCGCACGACTTATGGTCTTGCGAGAGGAGCTGCAGACACTCGCTGCCAATAGCCAGGAGTCCTCCCAGGTGGTTGAGCTCGACCAGGCCAAGGTCGGGCGTTTGTCGCGAATGGATGCCCTGCAGGCACAGGCTATGGCGCAGGCATCCGGCCTGAGGCGCGAACAAATGTTGCAACAGATCACGGTTGCGCTTGCCAGAATCGATACTGATGAGTTTGGATATTGTCGTGACTGCGAAGAACAGATTCCGATCAAGCGCCTCGAATTTGACCCTACCGCAACGCGCTGCGTTGACTGTGCGAGCGCTGCCGAGAGCTGATACGCTGCAACGCAGGAACGGGAGCATAGGAAGCTAATGGACGAAATTCAAGAACTGTTTGACCACAATCGGGAATGGGCGGCACAGATAGAGAAGGATGATCCGGGTTTTTTCGGGCGCCTGGCCAAGCAACAGGAACCGGAGTATCTGTGGATAGGCTGTTCTGACAGCCGCGTTCCAGCGAATCAAATTACCGGTCTTATGCCGGGCGAAGTATTCGTCCATCGCAACGTTGCCAATGTCGTGATGCAAACAGACTTGAATTGTATGTCCGTGGTCGACTTTGCAATCCACCAGTTGCGAGTGAAGCACGTCATCGTTTGCGGTCACTACGGTTGCGCGGGCGTACGTGCGTCCATGGGCGAACATACGGTAGGCGCTGTGGACCATTGGCTAAGCGGCATTCGCGATCTATGGGAGCAGCACAAAGAGGAGCTTGACGGGCTTGACGAAAAAAGCGCCGCGGCTCGCCTCTGCGAACTGAACGTCTTACACCAGGTACACGCGCTGTGTCGAACGACGGTGATCAGAGATGCCTGGAGCAGTGGCCAGGATCTCAGTATCCACGGCTGGATCTACGGCATTGAAGACGGCCTGTTACGCAGTCTTCAGGAGCCCATAACGTCGGCGTCCTAGCCACAGCAAGCCGAACACACTAAACA
>JBBKWL010000229.1:0-9596 GCA_037968975.1 Woeseiaceae bacterium
GACACTGTCACTGCCGTCGTCACGATCAGGACCGCGGCGTAGCCGTCGTAGGTCATGCCGACATCGCCGAGGAATGAGTTGGTGCCCACCACGCTCGCGACCAGGGTGCCGAGAATCATAAACGTCGGCGCGCGACGTCCGGCGACGAAATAGTCATCAAGGTGTTTGACTCTGCGGCCGGCGTAGTTGCCGATCGCAACGTACACCAGCACGCTGATGACGATGGCTAAAGCGTATGCATCCATGCGGGTCGGCCTTTAGGCCAGCATGGGTTTGACTACCATCCAGAGTGCGTAGCCAGCGGCGACTAATGAAATCAGCGCCGTACCGCCAGCACCGATTACGCGACCGGGATGACCCATGTTGTCATGCTGCAGGCCAATTGCATGTGCAATACGAGCAATGATCAATACAATTCCAAAGACATGTAGAAATGTTGAGTTGCCGCCATTGATTTCGATGACAGCCATCAAGATGAGCGCCAGTGGCACGTACTCAAGAAAGTTCTGGTGCACGCGAACGCGTTGTGCAAGTTGCATGTTCACAGGGCTGCCAAAGAGAACCGAAATGCCGCTGCTACCGCGAAAACTGCCTGCCTTAAAACTGAGAGCCAGTGCGAATATCATCATGATACCCGCGTACAGAGCTGTTATTTGAAGTGTCATTTTTGTGCTCCTCCTAGATCAAAACTGATCAGCGAAGCAACAGTATGCGCGCCCCTAGTTGAGCTTGTCTAACTGCTCCCGGATCCAGCGGCTGTCAGGTTCAATCTGCAGCGCTTTTTCGTAGTCACGTCGTGCGGCACTGGTATCGCCTTGCTCAGCGAACACCTGTGCCCGTATAACGTAGCTTCTGGAGGATTCCGGGAAGTACTCCAGATTCAGATTAATGTACGCGAGAGCGGCATCCAGGCGTTCGTTCGCACCCACTGTTTCTGCCATGCGCATGAGCACGCGTTCACTGAAGTCAAAGGTATAGCCGCCGTAGTATCGCTCGCGAAGTTCCCGGTACTTGCTGATCGAGGGCTCAAGACCGTCGGCCTCAAGGCTTTGCAGCAATACGTCTTCGATCATCTCGGGTTTGGACTGGCCGCGATGGCAGGTCGCGCAGGTAACCGCAACCAGCGGCTCTTCGGCATCGGGAAACGCAGCCGCCAAGGTCGCATTGATCTCCTGTGTCATTGTAATCATCTTGCGGGCCTTCGCTTTCTTCTCTTTGTCGTCCAGTGAGAAATCGTAGGTGCTCAGGTCGGCCTCGACTTCGCCGACGTGGCAGGCGGAACAGCGATTGCCGGTGCCCCCTGCAATGGCACGCATCAGCGCCCGCAATTCGTCAGCCGTGGTTGCTTCCGGCAGCACTTTGAGATTCCTGGCGTCGTCGAACAGACCGGCGGAGGCAGTGGCAGCGCAGAATAGCGCCAGGACGATCAAACCAGAAAGCGTATTGCGACAAGTCATGGTGAATCCTTCGTAAGCAGCGGCCGGAGACCCTATTACACGGTATGCGGTGTTCGGGTAGGTCATCAAAATGTCCGGAAACGGTCAGAATTGCGGTTTCGCAGCACGGCGCGATTACACTATGGCTATGAATCGCCGACCGCTGATCATTGTATTGATGTTGCTCACCTGCCTGGTGCTTATCGGCGTGCTGGGGTGGCAGTCGTGGCGACTACAGCAATCCAACGACGCCGTCGCACAATCAGTGCAACGTGACTACGCGAATCTCGCGGCGGATGAATACGGGCGCAGAATTACGGCAGCGCTGGGGTACCGCGGCTATTTCCAGGTGATTTCCAGGCTGGACAGTCCGCCGCACGCCACAGCGCTGCGTGAGCTGATCTTGCGTGACGAGCAAATCGCAGACGCGGCCCGCCTGGTCGACGGAGTATTTGTAATCAACAATGGTGAAATCTCGCTGGATGGCATGCCGAGCACGAGTGAACTTGAGCGATTGATGCAGACGATTCAAGCCGGCGATACGCCGCTGGACGGACCCTATCACTCCGTTACTGCTGCACCAGACCGACCGCAAATAATTTATACGCGTCGCGGCGATGCGAACGACCAGGCAGTACTGTTCGGCTTTTCGGTCTCCCGTGATGGCGTGAGCGAGTATCTGCGCACCGCGCTGGACGCGGGCGCACTATTGCCCGAGTCACTCGGTGACGGCAAGGTTGGCAACGAACAATTGTTCGTCGAGGTGAGCGATGCGAATGGTGACATCCTGCTGGCGTCAAATTCGGAATTCGCTTACAGCCAGATAGTCGAGAAAGTAATGGGCGATGGCTACCAGGGTGTGGTGGAGGGCTACACGATTCGCATCGCTGTCAATCCGTCTGCCGCCCGTGCCCTGCTGATTGGTGGATTGCCATCGGAGCAGTTGCCGCTTTTGGTTGCGGTGATGTTATTGGCAATCGTGCTGATGTTGACGGCGATCTGGTTGTTTCGGCGCGAGCATGCGGTGATGAAAATGCGGGCCGACTTTGTCTCGCAGGTATCGCACGAGTTGCGAACTCCGTTAACGCAAATACGAATGTTCGCTGAAACGTTGCTGCTCAAGCGGACTCGATCCGAAGCTGAGCAGCAGCGAGCGTTGCAAATTATTGATCGTGAATCACGGCGTCTCACGCACCTGGTGGAGAACATTCTGTTGTTTTCAAGTATTTCGGACTCGATACGAGTGAATCCGGAGTTGCAGCCCGTAGTGCCCTTGATTCGTGAGGTTTGTGAGGCAACCCGGCTGGCAACTGAGAACCTGAACATCGAGCTGCTGGCCGATGCCACGATTACAGCTATCGTCGATGCAGACGCGTTGCGGCAGATACTGCTCAACCTGCTGGATAATGCGGTCAAGTACGCTCCTGCGGGCCAACAAGTCACGGTCGCAGTTGCCCGCCGCGGCGGCGTCGTACAAATTGAAGTCATAGATCAGGGTCCGGGGATTGCAGCGTCGGAGCGAGAGCGGGTGTGGGACGCGTTTTATCGCCTGGACAAAGAGCAACAGACGGCGATCAGCGGCACCGGTCTCGGGTTGGCGGTCGTCCGGGAGCTGGTTGACGCCATGCATGGCCGTTGCTGGGTTGCGGATTCCGCGTCCGGGACCCGAGTCGTTGTGGAACTGCCGGGAAGTGCAGCCGATGCCTGAGGTCGCACGAATTTTGATCATTGAAGACAACGCGGACCTGGCGTTTGGATTGCGTACTAATCTGGAGGTGCAGGGCTACGAGGTCGAATTGGCACATGACGGTTTGGCCGGCCTGCAAGTCGCACAGCACATCGCAGTCGACCTGATCGTGCTCGATCTGAGGTTTCCCAGTCTGGGGGGCATCGACCTGCTCAAAGAATTCCGCAAGACTAATAAGCAAACGCCGGTATTGGTTCTTACGGCAAAAGGCAACGAGGTCGACAAGGTGATGGGCCTTCGCCTCGGCGCCGACGACTACATGACGAAACCGTTCGGCCTGATGGAATTTTTGGCGCGGGTAGAGGCCTTACTACGCCGAGTCAGCATCGCGGCTGGCGACCACGGTCAGAATCACCGGTTTGGCAATGTGGAGATCGAGACCGACTCTCGTCGGGTCACGCGGGATGGGACGGATGTCGAACTCACACCGAAGGAATACGGCCTGCTGCTGGCACTGGTCGAACGTGGCGGAGCGGTCGCGTCGCGGATTGAACTGATGCGCGAGATTTGGGGGCATTCGTCAGCGGTGGTGAGTCGAACAGTCGACACTCACATTGCCGAGTTACGCCGCAAACTTGAAGTTGACCCTGCGAAACCCCGGTACATCGTGACCGTGCGTAAGACCGGATATCGTCTGGATAGTTAGGCAGGTCCTGTTGTAAGTTAGCGGTCATGCGCTATTGGATACCCATAATTCTCGCCGGCCTGTTCCTGGCCAGTTGCGGCGAGCAAACAAGCGACGAACCCGAGATCAGTCCCATAGAGGCTGTCGCGGATAATTATCTGCAGGAAATGCTGCTTCGTTATCCGTCGATCGAGACCTATTACTCGCTGCCGGGCGCCACTCACGATGCGCTATTCGATAATTCACCGGGCGCGAGACTGGCCTGGGATACAAAGGTCGACGCCTGGCTCGCCGAGCTGACTGAAATCGGCGCTCCTGCTCAAGTAGGCAGTCGCGACTGGGTAAGCTACGGAATTCTCCACGAGGAACTCGCAGCTTCGGTTGCGACCCGAGGCTGCCGCAGCGAACTATGGGCTGCCAGCACGGCGACGGCCTGGCACACTAATCTGCCGGCCGTGTTCGATCTGCAGCCCCTTGGATCGTCCGCGGCGCGCGCAGCAACTCTGAGGAGGCTGGGGAAAGTTGCAGCGTATATCGACAGCGAAATCACGAATCTACGCACCGGCCTGGACTTCGGCTTCAGCGCGCCACGCCCAACGGTAGAAAAAGTACCGTATGAAATCCGCGAGTTGCTGGGTGCTGACAATCCGTTTCTGAATGTGACCGTGCGTGATGATGACGAAGAGTTTGCTACGGCAGTACAGTCCATCTTTGATACGCAAATAGCACCCGCGATTGAACGATTTGCGAGCTACATCGAAACGGATTACCTGCCACATGCGCGCGAAGAATTAGCGGTGAGTGCGAATCCCGGTGGCAAGGAGTGCTACACGGCATTAGTGCGGTCGTTTGCCACACTATCGCCGTCGCCGGATGCGATCCACCAGACGGGCCTGGAACAGATTGTCAAAATACGCGCGGAGATGCAGGAAATTCTCGATGAACACTTCGACGGCGGCACAATCGAAGCGTTCATGCAGCGCTTGAATGAAGATCCGGAATTTACCTTTTCGACGTCCGAGGAAATTCTCGAGAATGCCCGTGCATCTCTGGCCGGCATTCGCGAACTGCTGCCGGCGCTGTTTGGCGTGCTGCCCAAAGCGGATGTGATAATTGAGCCGTATCCGACCTACCGCAGCAGTGGCACCGGCGAATACTGGTCATCCTCGGAAGACGGTACGCGGCCCGGGATTTTTTATATACCGACCGAGCATCCTGAACAGCGCTCCCGCGCTGGCCAACAATCTTTTCTGTACCACGAAACGCTGCCTGGCCATCATCTACAGGGCGCGATTGCGTTGGAGCTGGGTGATCGAGTGCATCCGATCGCCCGGTATCTTTGGAACTCTGGCTACGGCGAAGGCTGGGCCCTGTATTCCGAACGGCTCATGGATGAAATCGATCAGTACACGACCCCGCTCGACCGGATCGGCATGCTGTCTGATCAGGGTGCTCGTGCAGCCCGGCTTGTCATCGATACCGGTTTGCACACGAAGGGCTGGACGCGGCAACAGGCGGTTGACTACATGACAGCAAACACTGCCTGGTCACCGATTGACACTGAATCCGAGATTGATCGGTACATCGCGTGGCCCGGTCAGGCCAACGCGTACATGCTGGGCATGCTCGAGATCATGAAAATGCGGACGCTGGCGGAAACAGCATTCGGTGAGCAATTCGATATCCGTGAGTTTCATGCGCGCGTGCTTGAAAACGGCAGCATCACTTTGCCGATGCTCGAAGAAGCGGTAGTCGCCTGGGTGGAAAGTCACTTGCGAATCAACTAACCCACTCGTCGTCCGCTGCGTTACAGGTTCGCTTGTGCCGTTGTCGTCAACAGCAGTGCGCTCGCGAGCACGAGCGAAAAATATTTATGCGTGCTTAATCCTGAGAACTTTTCTTCCCAAACATTAACGCGCTGATCGCAGCGGCGCAAACTGCAAGGATCACGAAACCACCCACCATCTTGAGCAATATCGGGCCGGCATCGCCTGCATCCAGAAATCCGAATACCAGCATCAGCCCGACGGTGCCCGCGGCAAGAATAGCCAGAACCAGCGTTATTATGGCGGTGTTTTTCATGTTGCGTCCCTATTGTCAGTGGCTCAATTAACAGAGGCTCATCGGGTGGCCTGCCGTGAATTCAATCAAGGCCCAGAGATTACCATACCGGTCTTCGAAAACTGCCACGCCTGCGTAGTCCGCCTGATCGATAACAGCAACAACCGCGAACATGAGCAATTGACTCTTTTATAAGTACAAGTCATTGGTGAAAGGTAGCAGGGCGAGAACCAGTGTCTGGGTGTAAATGCTCTCGCGCGTGTACAAGCCATTGGTAAGCAGCCCGAATGCCCCACCGGCTTGCTTGCTGTTGGCAGTCGCAAATACTCGGTCGTTCGCATCACCCAACTCCATGCCCTCGTCAAGCAGATGCTGAATCGATGGCGGCAAAGGCAGTGTAGTGCTACGAGCGCTACCTCGTCGACCGTTGCTTGCGAGCACATGCATCCATGCAAATGCCATCAATTGCCCATCAATGGCTTCGATGCCGCCCTCAAGCCCGACCCAAAAATCCGCCTCGGGAATGTTGACGCGGGCGTTGGCGGTGCGATTTCTGGCACCGCGGCGAGTTTCCTGGTCGGAGGTGGGTTGGTCGCTAACGCCAGAGTCGACGCTGACCGGAAGCATGTGCAAATCTGCACTTGGTAGTAGTGTGGCAAATGCAAGCTGTGCAGCTTTGACTTTGACCGGGTTTGTTGATGCGACGACGATCTTCACGGTCGAACTCCTGACTACGGTTCGAAGACCATAATCGGAAATCGCCGGGTTCGCTACAGCGAATCACTAGGCGGTTTTTTCAGACTCGCTTTTGCTTTGATTTTCGGAATTCGCAGCTTGTCCGGACAGCTTCAGGAGCAGGGCGAAGAACTCGGATGCTGGCAATGGCTTGCTGCAAATATAGCCCTGGATGTGATCGCATCCATGACTGCGCAGAAACTCGAGCTGCTCGCGAGTCTCCACGCCTTCGGCGACAACATTCAACCCCAGTTGCTGGGACATGGCGAGAATCGCGGCGCAAATGGCAGCATCGTCCGTGTCCAGGTGCAGGTCTTTCACGAATGACCGGTCGATCTTGATCGTGTCGATCGGGAATCGCTTCAGGTAGCTGAGTGAGGAATAGCCGGTCCCGAAGTCATCAATGGACAATGAAATACCCGCCTCTTTCAATGCACTTAGTTCGACCAGGGTTTTGTCGACATCCTGCAGCAATACGCTTTCGGTGATTTCCAGTTCGATATCGGTCGTTCGAATGCCTGCAGCCGAGATTGCGCCAAGGACGTCACTGACGAAGCCGTTATCGCGAAACTGGTGGCTGGATATGTTTACCGAAACAGGAACCCTGCCTAGCGGCGATTGCGACCACAGACGTACTTGTCTGCATGCTTCGTTGAGTACCCATTGGCCCAGGGGCACGATCAAGCCTGTTTCTTCAGCAATCGGGATGAAGTCGTCCGGGGGAATAGTGCCGCGCTCCGCGTGGTGCCAGCGCAGCAATGCTTCGGCACCGACCAGGCGAAACGTCTTGGCGTTTACTTTGGGTTGAAAGTACAGTTCGAACTGCTCTCCTTCAATCGCTTCTCGAATCAGGTTTTCCAGGTCCAGTCGATGCAATGACTTGGTTCGCATGGTTTCGGAATAGAACTTGAAATTATTACGGCCAACCGCCTTGGCGCGGTACATGGCCGAATCTGCATTCATCAGAAGCTCTTCACCGTTCTTGCCATCCTGCGGATACATCGCAATGCCGATGCTGGGCGTTACGACGAACTGGTGGCCTGCGCAGGTAAAAGGGGGCGTGAGTGCGTCGATGATGCGAGTAGCGACGACAGCGACCGCATCACTCGATTCAATACCGTAGAGTTTGATGACGAATTCGTCACCGCCCAGTCTTGCCCGTCTGATGTTGCCACTGCCGCGTGAGTCGAGATGGGCAACCGTATCGGTGGCGCGCGTACATTTGGCGAGTCGATCCGCAACATCTTTCAGAAGCTCGTCGCCAATCGTGTGGCCCAGCGTGTCATTAATACGCTTGAATCTGTCCAGGTCGACAAACAAGACCGCGAACTTCTGGTCATCAGTGTGGGCGACTGCGATCGTTCTTTCGAGGCTTTGACTGAACAACTCGCGGTTGGGCAGCTCCGTTAGCTCGTCGTAGTAGGCAAGATTGTATATTTTGGCTTCTGCGCTTTTGCGTTCGGTGATATCGCGAACAATTGCCAGCACTGTGTTTTTATCGCGCGTTACAAAACGGGTTTCCAAATGAATGTCGAGGCCGTCGAGCACATGCTCGTAGACTTGCGGCTTGCCGGTTGCAAGCGCGCGCTGGATACATTCCAGCGCTCCATCGTCATTCTCACAGGGGTAAAAATGGATTTGAGACGCGGTTGCGAGCGCTTTTATTTGTAGCGTATGGGTGGCGTCAGGACGACTCAGCCCGTCCTGAACATCCCCGTCTTCATTGACGACGAAGATCAGATCTGGAATCGCGCGTACCAGGCCTCGCAGGTCGCTGAGCGAACGTGCCGTTCGCAGCGAGTGGCGAATCCGATGCGGCAGTACGGGTAACGCGACCGGATTGAAGATAATGTCGGTCGCACCGATACGATAAGCGTGTTCGATCGCATCGTCGTCGTTCCGATCAATGATCATGAAGATTGGAATTTCACCACCGGACGCATGCTTGCGAATAGTTGCACAGGTAGCGAAGCCGCCAGGTTCCGTGGCGTGAATATCCAACAACACGGCATCGGGCTGGTTTTCGACAAATTGCTCGTAGGCGGCCGCGCCGCTGTCTGCTTCCAGGGTGCGGAAGCCGAATTGCTGCAAGACCTCCTGAATGGCTTCGTATTGCCCGGCGTCGTCGGCAGCGACCAGAACCAGCGGTTGGCGCATAACTTGCGTATTCGTGTTCATACCGCTGCTTTTTGGCCCAATTCCTAACCTAACTATCTGTAATAAAACAGAATAAAGGTCTGATTGAACAGAATCCGCGACTGCGGTCACAGATAGGGCAAACGACTAGAAGCTGGCGTGATCCTCAAACCGGACGCCGTTGGCCAGGGATTTGTGCACCGGGCAGCGCTGCGCAACCTGAGCGAGCCGCTTTTGCTGCGCCTCGTCGAACTCGCCTTTGATCTGTACGTTGCTGGTGACCTGCTCGATCAGGCCCTTGTCAGACTCGTCGCAGTCGCGACAGTCGTCGGCGTGCACGCGCGAGAATTCAAAGTTGGCGGTTACAGAATCGAGCGCCATTCCTTTATGCTGGCAGTACAGCGATATCGTGGCGCAGGTGCAGGCGGCCAATGCGCCTAACAACAACTCGTAGGGATCGGGCCCGGTGTCAGTGCCGCCGGCATCCAGCGGTTCATCACCGGTCCACTCATGGCGGCCATTCGTGATTTGAACGACTGTTCCTGTCGTCAACTTCGCGGTTACATTTGGCATTTGCTGCTGTTCCTTTTCATGGTTTATTTTTCATAGTTCATTTTTCATGGCCCTGATTTTCTCGACGCGCCTGCGCACGCCTTCGGCTGGCACGAACAGCTGTTTCATCAAATAGTCCTTGAACTCTGCTGTAAAAGGCTGCTCTGCCACCGACTCTTGCATGCACGTTAGCCACTGGTCGCGCTCTGGCGTTTCAATTTCCAGGTGTTCATGTACGCGCGGAATGCTGATACTGCCGTACTTTGCCTGAAACAGCTTCGGACCGCCCAGCCAGCCGCAAAGG
>JBBKWL010000230.1:0-6234 GCA_037968975.1 Woeseiaceae bacterium
GCGGAGTTTTTCGGCATTGAAAATGACATCGGTACTGTCGACCCGGGAAAGCGAGCCGACCTCGTCCTGCTCGATGCGGATCCTCTCTCAAACATTAGAAATACACGCCGGATTAGTGGCGTAATCAGCAAGGGGAGATTTTATGCTCCTGCAGAGCTGGCAGCCGATCTTAGCAACTCGTCGGAATAGTTAGCTCGTATGTTCTGGTGGTTAGCCTCGTAGCCTGCGAGTTCGGTTTACGCCAGGTGTATACTCAGGGACTGGTACTGACCCAAAGCGGATAAAGAGTCGCGGGTGGTTGAGAGTCTTGCTAAGAATCGTCGGCCCGGATTATCAGCCATACCATGCCATGCTGAAGAGCAAAGAACGAAGCATCTCTGAGCGCATTTACGCCGGCTTCCACTTGCCACATTTGGAAGAATGCACCACCAAAAGCGCCGAAAATTCCGAACCAGATGATGACTGCTAACCCCGTGCCGGCGAGCGCATAGGTTTTTGCGTCGTTGAATTCGCTACTACTGCCTTTACGTTTGCCAAACAGATCGATCGCGCCTTTTCCAGCAAGGAGTCCTGCAGCCAATTCGAGAAGGATGATGACCCACAACATCGTTTTCACCACAACAGGCGATTTGACAGCGAAAGCAAAAGTACTCGGGTAAGCCTCGTGACCTTCCATTCCCGTCATTGTGCCAACGAACCACTCGGCCGGACCGAGGTTGGCCATATTCTGCATGGCATAGAAAAGGCAAAACAACGACGCAAATGCGGCGAGTGCAATTTTTACGTAACGATTCATTGTGTATCCTCGATTTCTTATTATTACCGGCGATAATACCAGACCAACCAATGTCCGCTTGTGGCCGAACTGAGACGGTCGGCTGGATTTGATAGAATCGTCTCCTGGTGACCAGACACCAGCCACTCACCTGATTGTATACTCAGCGTCTGGCAATGACCCAAAGCAGACGCTGGAGAAACCTCAATTCTATGCGGTTATTGTTCAAAATCACTTCTCTGTTTACCGCGTTATTTCTCGGAGCGTGTGTCAAATCGGACTCGGCTTTTTTTCAGCCTATTGAAGCAACCATACGAAGCGATCCGTTTATCATCTCACTTCAGCAGAACATGGAGAACGCGTTCGGCTGCAAGGCTGAGTCAAAACTGGGCTCTCAGGAGATGAGCGTTTATGCGTCGCTCTATTCAGTGATCGGGTTACGACAGCCAGAAGGTAGCCGAACACAGATTCCGACTGTCTACATCATGATCTATTGCCATTCGGTTATCGTATCTCGGGTCTACTTGGACTTGGATTTGTGGCGAGGAGGTGTCGAGTCTTTTGACCAGTTCGAATCCATAGAACCCGCGATGATAAGTAAGATCCGGTTTGAACAGGATGACAGCTTTGCATGGTATATATCGGAACGCCACAAAGGACCGAGCAAGTCACTAGACTTGCCAACGGCGGCGGTTTCCACTCGAATATGGAAGAATTTCACGATTCAGGTTTCTTCGATGTTTCCGCAAGGCTGCGACATGCTTGATGATTCCGCTGTCTTCTTTCGAGAATCCAAGCCAATGATGCTGGCAGGCGTGCCATATCAAGATTTTTCGTCAACTTTGAGCTGCCCGAAGCCAGGGTCACACCAGCCGGGCTTTAACTTCAAAGGCAGGTTTTTCCCCTCAAAAGGAATTGTGCTGCCATTGGCAATCGAGAGAGGTGGCGCATACGTTGACTAGTGCTCAAGCCAATGAAGACTTCGACTTTCAGCGGTTGCTTTTGGCCGTAAGCCGCCACCCAGGTGATAAACTGACGAGCGTCGGCTGCTGACCCAAAGCGGACGTTCGAAATTACTATTTCATTGCCAAACATCTTGACTATGAAGCTGCACATCGCACTTTTGACTGTACTCTTCTCGCTCGGAATGGCCCTGATCCCTTTAGGCGTATCTGGCGGTGTTTTCTTGGGCGTGATTCTCTTGTGCTTCTCAGTCATGATCGTCACCTACCTTCGATCTGCGTGGCGGCAGGGACATTCAGGCAGCGTAATGCTCCCGCTTAAGCGTGGACCGTTTGGCTATGACGGCTTGAAGCTGCAAATGAGCACCCTTGAATCAGGGGTATTGCTCGCCTGCGCGATTCTGATCGCCGGAATGTTTGCGGGCTTGGTAGTTGCCATTGCTATGGAGTAGCTTACGGGGCCAGTTGACCGGCCGCTTCTGGCCGGAAGGAGCCGTTCAGAAAACTTTATGAACCTTCTATTTATTTGTAGCGAAAATCGTCTTCGTAGTCCGACAGCTGCTGCCGTTTTCTCTGCATATGAAGACGTGGAAGCAATTAGTGCGGGGACTAACGCTGACGCGAGTATGCCGGTTAGCGGCGACTTGATCGAGTGGGCCGACGCAATACTGGTTATGGAGAAATCACACAGGAATAAAGTCTCCAAGAAATTTCGAACACTGCTGAAAAACAAGAAATTAGCTGTTCTCGATATTCCGGATAATTACGATTTCATGGACCCGGACCTGGTACGAATCCTCAAGGCTAAAGTGCCGAGGTATGTGCGCATATAGCTGATCTGTATGCGACGCCAATAGAAACTGACCGTCTCCTTCTGGCCGTAAAGAGCCTGTCGAGTGATAAACTGCCGACAGGCGGCTGACCCAAAGCGGCCCCTAAAGAGCTGACACTCATGTAATGCTACAACTGCTTGGCAATTCGCTTAAATCCTGCCTTGATTTCCTGACCCAAAAGTTGGGCTGCCGCGCGAATGTCGCCAGTCGACTCGGCCGCCGCACCACCCATTTTTTTCACTTTGGCCTCTAGTTTCGACCACTTGCGCTCGAGTTCCTGCCATTCGTCGCTAGCTTCCATTTTGGCAAGATGCAACTTGACGCGTAGCTCGTCACGTTCCTCAGTGAGTTCCTCGACCATCTCCTCAATGTCTTCACTGAGTTCCTCGAACTTCTCTTTGATATCGCTCATGTCATGCTCCAATCTTATCGAAATGCCAATGTGGAACTACGGGTTCTGACTAGCATCGCAGAATTGTAGTTCGAAACCGATGCGGCCGAAAAGTCGGAAATGTACCTATAGAAGCGGGGCGAAAGCAGTCTTTCAGATTTCTCCAAAGCAGATGTTCGAATGGCAGGGTTTCGGAAGAACACCCGTTCAATCTGAGCGGCAAGTAATGGTCAGGAGCTGCCGTTTAGATTTCTATTACCAAGAACCACTAGACACTAGCTGTCGGCGGAGGAAAATCGCATCGAAAGGTCGATGGCATCGACGTTTTTTGTAAGCGCTCCGACTGAAATATAGTCGACGCCAGTTTCAGCAATTTTTCGCAGATCGTTAATTGTCACGCCGCCCGATGCTTCTAGCTCAGCGGGCGGGTCGCCTTCGTCGCGATTGATGGCGACCGCTTCGCGCAGCATGTCCAGAGAAAAGTTATCCAGCAGTAATCTCTCGGCGCGAGACGATAATGCATCACGCAATTCATCGAGTGACTCGACCTCAATTTCCACCGGCATCTCGGCATGCAACTGGCGGGAATTTTCGATAGCTGCAGTGATGCTGCCGGCACTTATGATGTGGTTCTCTTTGATGAGTATCGCGTCAAACAAGCCGATGCGGTGATTAACGCCGCCGCCGCAACGAACAGCGTATTTTTGTGCGAGTCGCTGCCCCGGTATCGTTTTGCGGGTATCAAGGATCCGGCAGTCCGTGCCGGAAACTGCCGCGACGTAGCGCGCGGTAGTTGTGGCGGTGGAAGACAAAAACTGTAAAAAATTCAATGCAGTACGTTCTGCCGTCAGGATGGCGCGAGCACGGCCACGCAGCTGACAAAGTGTGCTGTCTGCGGCAACTGAATCGCCATCAACGTGCATCCATTCGATTTCAATATCAGCATCGACTTGTTGCATAACTTCTGCGACCCATGGCTGGCCTGCCATGGTCATAGCATCGCGCGTGATGATGGTTGCATCCATTACCGCCGACGCAGAGATAAGTTCTGCAGTCAGGTCACCGTCACCGACATCTTCGGCAAGGGCATAGGCGACTGATTTCTGAATGTAGTCTTTCACGGTATCAGGATCGTCGAGCCGGTTGTCTTGCGAGCTGCAATGTCGCGATGCGCCTGCGCGGCTTCCTTGAGCGCATATCGTTGTCCGATGCGAATCGACACATTGCCGTCGCCAATAAAATTGAACAGTGCTTTTGTGGCGGTCATTAATTTTTCCCGTGTATCGGTAAAGTGTCCCAGTATAGGGCGAGTGACATAGAGCGAACCGCGCGGTGCGAGAACGGCAGGGGAGAATGGCTCGACGGCCCCTGACGAATTTCCAAAACTGACCATCGTGCCGTGTGGTCGCAAGCAATCGAGTGACGTCATAAAAGTATCTTTACCCACGGAGTCGTAGACCGCTGCGACACCCTGGCCACCGGTCAACTCTTTCACCGTTGCCGGGATGTCTGGGTCGTCCGCCTTCACTATGTGGTCGCAGCCTTGCGATCTGGCTAACGCAGCTTTCTCATCGGTACTGACAACTCCGATGACAATAGCACCAAGTTGCTTCGCCCATTGGCTGGCGATCGAACCGACGCCGCCCGCAGCAGCATACAAAAGTATCGGGTCGCCAGCCTGCACTGTGTAGCTGTGATGCAGCAGGTACCAGGCCGTGAGTCCCTTGAGCAGAACCGCGGCTGCAATCTCATCGGAAAGCGACTCCGGAATTGGAACCATTTGTGCGACATCGAAATTGCGGCACTCAGAGTAGGCATCGTTGGGTCTGCCGGTGTAGACGACGCGATCTCCAACTGCCACTTCAGTAACGCCGGCTCCGACAGCCTCAACAATCCCGGCAGCTTCGCTGCCCAGTCCTGCCGGCAACGGTGTCGGATACAGGCCGGTGCGATGATAAACATCGATAAAATTCAGACCGATAGCCGTGTGCCGGACTCGTGCCTCACCTTCTGCCGGCTCAGGCAGCTCCAGCTCTTCCCATCGCATGACGTCCGGACCACCAAATTCATGAATTCGTATCGCGTGTGTTTTCATAGCGTTGTCGACAACAAGGGTCGCTCCCGTGAAACGTTCTCGATCGTATCGCCGAGATCAATGGTCCGCGCACATTCGTGACCGGCGTACACCGCGTGTGCTATCGCGCCCGGCGCACGACAGTCTCCAATATTTCGTACGGCAACAGAACCGTTGTTTTGTAGTTCCAGGTTTTGTAGTTCCAGGTACAAGTCGTCATTGCCAACGCGATTGCCCACAATGAGCAACGACCCACATTCCAAAGAGCTACTGCCACCGCCGGGGTAAATGCTGCCAAGTTGCACGACACCATCGCCGAAACCCGTGACATTGTTTTCCAGCACCAAGTTGACGCCTAACTCGATCATGCGGGCACGAATATTGCCCATTTCATTGTTCATAAAAGTCCAGGCCGAGACCGAATTCGCCGGCGTGACGATGGTGACCTCATTGCCACGCTCGCGCAGGACCTGGGCGAGACATCCGCCCATGTAATAGTGATCAAAATCAAAAATGACCACCGGGCCAGGCACCTCGGCGCCGCTCAAAATGTCATCCGGCGTCAGAACGTTTTGTTTCTGCAATGCATCAACAGGGTGACCAGTACTGTCCAGTATTTCACGTGTCCAGCGTGCGCCGGTCGCGATGACGGCGTGGTCACATTCGAAGTCGATAACGTCCTGCGCCGACAAGCGATTGCCTAGATAGACCTCGACGTTGTGCATTGACTGAATGAGATTGGTGCGGTAATCGCGCACGCGGGCCCAGGTTGAAAGGCCGGGAAGTTTGGACTCGATCGTTACGCGACCACCTAATTCTTCTTTCGCCTCAGCAAGCGTGACCGCAAAGCCACGTTGCCCCAGCGCTCGGGCGCATTCCAGTCCGGCCGGGCCGGCACCGACGATGAGAATACGGGTCTCAGGGTCGCCGGACGGGATACGTTCCGGATGCCATTTGCGGCGCCATTCTTCGCCCATGGTCGGGTTTTGTGTACACCGAACCGGAACGCAGTCGTGGTAACCCGACACGCAAATATTGCAACCGATGCACTCGCGAATTTCGTCTTCGCGACCTTCGTTAATCTTGTTGGGCAGGAACGGATCAGCAATTGACGGGCGTGCCGCGCCGATGAAGTCGAGGATGCCGCGTTTGATCTGGCTCACCATGGCATCGGGTGACGTGAAACGACCCACGCCAAC
>JBBKWL010000231.1:0-9079 GCA_037968975.1 Woeseiaceae bacterium
CCCCCGCCACCGCCCCCGGATGCCGCTTACCAGTCGCCGGTGACTATTGGCCTTGCGCGACTTAGAACTGAATCGCAAATTCCGATTGATGTGCATTTCGAAAACGGGACGCCACGCAGCATACGTATGGACATCCCGATGTCGGTTGCCAGCGCAGAGGCAGCCGCGAAAGATTTTCTTGAGAGTTACAGCGACCTGCTAAATCAACAAAGCCTTATCGAAGAAACCGAGCGTCGACAGCTTAGCTTCGAAACCCGTTTTACCAATCGTGAAGACGCCCCCGACAACTATGACGCGGTACGCTTCGCCCAGTTTTACGATGGCGTGCCAGTATTCGGTGCAGAAGCCATCGTCGGTGCCTGGAAAGCCGATACCAGCGCTGGCCGCATCGTGCAAATGTCCGGTCGCTTCATGGGCGCACCGCGTACACCGCTAGACCTGATCCCCGCGATCTCCGAAGTGCAGGCGCTGGATGCCGTTCGCGCCCACCTGGCATTACCTGATACGACTGCCAGCGGACCCATCGAGCGCGTAGTCTTCGATCCGTCCCTGGGCCGCAAGGACGGCGAGCCGAGACTCGCGTGGCTCGTGCCGGTTGCCGGGTCGATGCCACACGAGATGCTGATCGACGCACATGACAGCAGCGTATTACTGGCGAATCCGATGTTCTATGAAGCCTACGACGATTTTGATCTCGACCTCGAAGACGCCAACGGTGGCACGATCAGTGACACGAATTGTTTCAATCCGACCACCCTGGATGACACAGCCGGTGACGAGGATGGACTTGAATCGGATTACCTTGGAGACGAAGACGCTGTTTTCACGCGAGTTTGGGCGATTGATACGGCAGATTGGTACTTCGATACTTTTGGGCAGCGCAGCCTCGACGATGACGACGAGCAACTCGAGGTGTATATCCATTCTGGGATATCTGCAAAAAAAATCGCGAGCTACAATTACGATTGTGGCATAGAGATCGTCACTGGAGGGGCGGCCGACGATATCGTCGCTCACGAGTTCACACATGGCGTTATTCGTCATTCGTCAAAACTGATCTACGAGTTTCAATCCGGAGCATTGAATGAGAGCTTCGCCGACACCATGGCCGCGTTTCAAGAGACTCCAACCGATTGGGAGATGGGTGAAGACAGACTGGACGGCAAGGGCGTATTTCGATCCTTGCATGATCCCGGCGGCAATCACTGCGGACCAATGGGCGATGAGGATTGTGGTGACCCGAGTCATATCAACGGATGGGTGATCACCGATAAAGACCATGGTGGCGTTCACACTAACAGCGGGATAATGAATCGGGCGCATCATCTCATCAGCCAGGGGCCGAATTACGCGAACAACACCAATGTGATCGGCCTGGGACATTACAAAGCAGAAAAATTGCTGTTTTGGACAATGAAGCATCTGCCGAAGTGGGCTGGATTTCTTGATGCAAGAGAAATGAATATTGCCTATGCAGAGTTTTTTGTGGATGCCGCTTGGTTTGGCTTCGACAGCGGCGACGTTTGTGACGTCCGTAACGCTTATGCCGAAGTCGGCGTCGGGTTTGGCGATTTCGATTGCGACGGGATCGAAAATACGGCGGACGATCCGGACGGCGACTTTGTAAATTCGAATATTGACAACTGTCCAGATGTTCCCAACCCGAATCAGTTCGACGGCGATCAGGACGGGCTGGGAAGCGCTTGTGATGACGACGACGACGCCGACGGCATCGAAGACAATGTCGACAATTGCATAGGGACCTACAACCCGGGTCAACAGGACATCGATGGCGACAAACAAGGTGACGCCTGCGATCTTGACGATGATAACGATGGGGTATTCGACGGGATTGACAACTGCCCAGGCGACCCCAACGCCGACCAGTTCGACGGCAACAACAACGGCTGGGGCGATGCCTGCGATCCGGACTACGACGGCGATGGCCTCTACTCCGACCTCGACAACTGCCAGTTCGTGGCAAATCCGGCGGATCGTGACGGCCTGCAGGCGGACGCGGACGGCGATGGCATCGGCGATGCCTGCGACAAGTGTCCAGC
The DNA here is from genome assembly GCA_037968975.1 of Woeseiaceae bacterium. Lineage (GTDB taxonomy): Bacteria > Pseudomonadota > Gammaproteobacteria > Steroidobacterales > Woeseiaceae > UBA1847. The sequence continues at coordinate 2,061 of JBBKWL010000231.1, forward strand.
CGTTGCCGATAATGGCGGCGCGTATACGACCGGCATACCGGAACTGGGTGTACTGCCCATTCCCTTGCAGCCGGACTCTGACGGCGATGGCCTGCCGGATGCCTGCGACGATATGCCACACGGCACAACGACACTCGTCAGCGTAGGCAGCGGCCCGCCCAACCCGGCGAATCCTGCCGAGATCGGCACGACCACGACCGTGTCTGTCTCAGGCGCGACGCCTGGCACCTTCGTCGACATTCCCATCGACATCTGTCCGCCGGACGATGCACGCCCACCCGCAGAAGACAGTGATCGCGTAGAGTTCCTGTTCAGTGGCCTTGAGAATGCACTGAGCGCATCGTTAATCGACAGCAGTGGCACACGCGTGGCTTACACACACGAATCCAGCGATCCGGTTCGCGGTCTGCGGATTAAACCGGACTGCAGCGAACGCTACACGGTACGCGTTGAGTTCGGGCCGGGCGCAGAACCAGATTACGACTTTGATATTGCGATTGAGCGGACGCTCGACAGCGGCAACAATCCCTGGCGCAGTTTTCGAAAATCGGCCAATGCTTTTCTTGCTGACCTGAGTCTCTCTGCAGTCAGTCTCGACCAGCTCTTTCAGGCAAATCTCTTTTCCTACACGGCTAATGTGCCGTTTGCTGTCAGCAGTACGACAGTGACGCCCGTGACCGAGGACGCAGTCGCGATGCTGACAGTAAATGGTTTGGCCGGCGAGTCAGGCGTCGCGAGCAGTCCTGTCGCGCTCGCCAGTGGCAATACCATTGTCAACGTTCGTGTCGTTGCTGAAAATGGCGTAGCAATTCAGGACTACCACATCACGGTGACGCGCGGGGGCGCTACATCTTTTTCCCAGTCAGCGTACATCAAGGCATCGAATGCCGGTGACGGCGATGTTTTTGCCTATACCGCAGCGATAGACGGGGACACGATGGTGGTTGGCGCTTACCTCGAGGACAGCAATGCGGCGGGTGTCAATGGCAGCCAGGACAATGACCTGATCCCGAACACCGGTGCCGCCTACATTTTCAGCCGTGACGGGAGCGGCTTATGGAGCCAGCAGGCCTATCTCAAGGCGTCCAACCCGGACCCCAATGATCAGTTCGGACGCAGTGTCGCGGTCAGCGGGGACACTGTGGTCATTGGCACGATCGACGAGCGCAGTGCGGCGACCGGCATCGATGGCGACCAGTCTGACAATTCTGCGACCGGCGCCGGTGCTGTCTACGTATTTACACGGGACCTGGCCGGGATCTGGTCGCAAGAGGCGTATATTAAAGCGTCGAACACGAGCACTGTTTTTCCCGGCGACAGTTTTGGCGAGAGCATCTCGATTGACGGCAGCACGCTCGTTGTTGGCGCCATTGGAGAGGCCAGCTCCGACACAGGCGTCAATGGCAACCAGACGGACATCAGCACCGAAGGCGCGGGTGCAGCCTATGTGTACGTTCGAGATGACAGCGGTGCGTGGAGCCAGCAGGCATACCTCAAAGCGTCAACTACGGATGTCAACGACGGGTTTGGCAGTGATGTGGTTGTCAGCGGCGATACGATCGCCGTGTCAGCGAGAGAGGAAGACAGTGGTGCTACTGGCATCAACGGTGACCAGTCAGACGATTCGGCGCGCGGCGCCGGGGCAGTGTTTGTATTTACCCGTGACAATGGTGGTAACTGGTTACAACAAGCCTATATAAAGGCTTCCAACGTTGACGCGAATGCGGGCGCTGACCGCTTCGGCATTAATATTGATCTGGACAACGACACACTGGTTGTTGGTGCCAATCTCGAGGATAGTAACGCGACCGGTATCAACGGGGATCAGACAGACAACAGCATCTCCGGTGCCGGTGCCGTTTATGTGTACACGCGAGATACCGCCGGCAACTGGGGCCAGCAAGCCTACCTGAAGACGTCCACCATGCCGGCAAGCTCCACCGGCTGGCAGTTCGGCTATAGCGTGGCACTTGAAGGTGACACTTTGCTGGTCGGAGCACCTTACGAAGCAAGCAATGCCACGGGTATCAACGGCGACGAAGCCGATACCTCCAGAACCCAGGCCGGCGCCGCTTACCTCTTTACCCGGGACAGTACCGGGTCGTGGTCGCAACAATCCTACATAAAGGCGTCCAACACCGATGCGTTGGATGGATTCGGCCGGGTTGTAGATATGGCAGGTGCGACCGCCATCGTTGGTGCACCGGGTGAGGCGAGCAAAGCAAGCGGAATCAATGCGGACCAGGCGGACAACACTGCGCCCGCGGCCGGGGCCGTATATATTTTTAACTGAGTGGAAAAGTTCGGTATTAACCCGCATCGGCATCGGCTTGTACCGGCCGTTCCTGAAGAGCCCGAACGAGCGGAACATGGCAGCTCGATAACCCGTGTCGGTGTAGACTTGGCCCAGTGTCAGAGAAATGACAATGGGTCAGAAAGAGCTTACGACGACCACGCAGCTGGTACGCGACTATTGCCAGGGCAACGAGGACGCCCTCAATATTCTTTACAGCCGGTATATGCCCCTGCTGCGCCGCTGGGCAAGTGGCCGCCTTCCTGCTTACGGCCGCAATGTGTCGGAAACTGAAGATCTTGTGCAGGTTGCCTTCACCCGTGCGTTTAACAGGTTGGACAAATTTGAAGCAGAGCGTCCCGGCGCATTCCTGGCTTATCTGCGGACCATTCTCATGAACCTGATTCGGGATGAATTGCGGCGCAGTTCGGCACGGCCGCAACTGCTGAGCATGACGCATTCGTTTCAGGATTCCGGTGCCTCAATCGTCGAAGCAGCCGTTGGTGCGGAAACGCTGGCTCAGTATGAGCATGCGATGCTCCAGTTGCCCGATGACAAGCGCTATGCAGTTATGATGAGAGTCGAGTTCGATCTGACTTACGAAGAAATCGCCACAGAACTCGATCTCCCTTCGGCAAATGCCACACGCATGATGATTTCACGCGCGCTTGTTGAACTTGCCGACCTGATGCGCGCATGACCGGCACCGACAAAAGTCTGGAACTGGCCAAGGCGCTCGCAGACAATTGTTTGAGCGACGTCGAACTTGGCGACGATTCCCGCGGCCCGTTCGGCACACTGCGATCGATCTTTCAGGCCTTTCGCTCAGTCGCCTCGACAGATGCGGTTGAAGCCGAGCCTTACGAATTCCTGTGGCATCACCTGCAGGTTCACGAAAAAATTGGCCAGGGTGGTTTCGGCGATGTCTATCGCGCTTTCGACCCGATCCTGCACAGAAGCGTCGCGCTGAAGTTGTCCCGCCGGTCACACTCGGCGTCAGAAGCGGCGTTCATCGCCGAAGCACGGCTGATGGCGCGCTTGCGACACCCCAATATTCTTGCTATTCACGGTGCCGACACGGACAGTGAGCGCGCCGGCATCTGGTGTGATCTGCTGAGTGGCGAGACCTTGGACAGCATTCTCAGGCAGCACACGCAATGGACGACAGAAGATGTGCTGGCGATAGCGACGCCGCTCGCATCTGCGATTGAAGAAATACACGAGAACGGCCTGACGCACGGCGACATCAAGCCGGCGAATGTGATGATCACAACAACGGGCGTTCCGGTTCTCATGGACTTCGGTGCCGGGCGGGAACTTAGCAAGGCGTGGAGCAGCGGTGCCGGCTCACCATTGCTGATGGCACCCGAACAGTTTGCATCGCTTGAAACCTCGCGACCCAGCGACATCTATGCGTTTGGCGCACTGCTGTACCGTGTATCAGCTGGACGCTACCCGATCGAGGCGCCAGATTTCGAAGCGCTTGCCGCTTTGCATGAAGAGGCCGCGTTACCGGACTGGACATTGCCGCACGGCAGGTTCCGGTCGCTGCTGAAACGCATGTTGCGCCGCGATCCGGAGATGCGCCCGGACGCTGCGGAAATCGGTCGCGAGCTGGCAGCACTCGCCTCGGCACCGCAGCGCCGCCGCCGTCGCCTCGCTATCGCCGCCGTCATCGCAAGTCTGGCGGTCGGCCTGGTCATGGCAAGCTACGGAACAAAGCGTGCGCAGGAAGCGGAGGCCGATGCTCTCGAGCAAAAAACGGCCGCCGAGGCGTCGCTCGATTTCATGCAGCAGATGCTGATGTCACCTACGGGAATCAATCAGGGCGCCAACGTTCGAATGATCGATGCCCTGGATCTGGCTAACACACGCTTGAAAGCAAGCCCGCCGGAATCTGCCTTCGTGCGCGCCAAAGTGGAACAGACACTCGGACTGACTTACCAAAACCTGGATCAGTACGACAAGGCCCATCCACTACTTGAATCCGCGCTTAGCCTCTATCGTGCCGGCGCGGCGGAATGTTGCGAGGACCAGGCCGTGACTCTTACAGCGCTGGCAGAAAACAGCTTGTCGCGCGGTGTTGTCGATCTGGCACTTTCGCAGCTGCAGGAGGCAGAAACCGCGATAGCGGAGTCGAACGTCGAGATACCATTGCTACAGGTCGACGTGCTATCCGTTCGCGCGGATGCCATGTCGGCGCTCGGGCAGGAAGGCGAAACTGTCGCGCTGCAACGCCAGGCACTTGACCGCATCGCGATGTTGGACGGAGACCACGACGAACTGCGAGCGGACATACAAGCGGACCTGGCAGCATCACTGATAAGAGTCAGCGATTTGGATACTGCGGAAACGCTGGTAAGCGAATCATTGCAGTGGTTTGAAAGTCATCTGGGCATCGAGCATTTCAAGTCGGTCAAGCCGCGACATACCCTGAGTATCGTCATGCTTCTGCGGGGCGATTTCGCTGCAGCTGAACGCTTGTCTCGTCTCAACCTGAGCATCATGGAGAAGCTCGAACCGGAAGCCAGTTCAGATCGCATGGCGACGTTGATTACTATTCTTGACGTCCTCAACGAGACCGGACGATATGAAGAGGCACTGGACCTTGCCTACGAGATTTATGATCTTTCCGTAATGCTGCACGGACCTCTGCATGAGCGTTCCATGAAGTCGCGGGCCAATATTGGCGCAATCCTGACGACCATGGGCCGCTACGATGAAGCCGTTGACGTATTGCGCGATAACTGGAAAACGCAAGGCGAAGTGATCGGTGAGCACGCGCTCGATACCTTGATCAGTCGCGGTAATCTGGCGGAAGCGCTGATGCTGTCGGGTCAGCTCGTGGAAGCAGAGGAAGTTGCGACCGGTGCCAACGCCGCCAATATCGAGAACCTGGGCGCCGATCACTACGCAACGCTCTATTTCGCCGGCATCCTGGCGCAGACAAAGTCGAAACTTGGAAAACCCGCAGAAGCCATCGCGCTGTTGCAAGAAAACCTGCAGGCGATTCAGACAAACTTCGGTGAGGACAACCGCATGGGCTGGGACACCGCCGAATACCTGATTGAAGCGCTGCTCGCCGACGATCAGTCAGCGCGCGCGATACCGCTGGCCGAAAAACTGCTCACTTACCGGGCAAGCAGTCAGGGTGAAACTCACCCGAAGACCATACTGGCGCGGCAACTACTCGAGAAAGCCCAGCGCAGCAGCCAGCGCTAGATGAGAAATGGTCTCAGGCGATTGGGAGTGGCAGCGCGGCGCAATATCGGCTGTCGGCCGGCAGAACCAAAACCGGCAGCAGAATTGCGATTCCGCTGCCGGCCGGTTGATAGACTTTCCGTCAGTCAAATCATGCAGATCTTCATTACGGAATCTGAATAACCCCGACTTCACCGCCGGCAACAAGCGGCGAGCTCACGCGGGTGGATGAACCCAGACTTGTAACATCAGTCGTGTACAACTCGAAAACGCCGGCGGTATCCTGTTCTGCGGTGTAGGTGATTCGCGAACCATCAGTAGCGTACAGGAACGCTCTGGCATCGTTGCCAGCCAGAGCGGGATGCACACGCGTACTGACCGCAGGGTTGGTAAGTACTACCTGGAACAGTTCCTGCTCGGTGTCAGTCGTCTTGTCAGCGAGGTAAATGACTGCCAGGTTATCCGAGCGGAACTCGTAGCCAAAAACATCGCCCGCCGCAATCATGTCCGCGTTGAGTCGGGTGGCGATTCCGGGCGCCAACAGAGTTACCTGATACAGCTCCGTCTTCTCGTCAATGTCCTGATCGGCTCTGTACAAAACGAAACTCGAATCATTACTAAGCAGAAAGTCTGTGCGAACGTTGCCCCCGGCTACCATTGCCGGATTCAGCTTGGTAGACGTTCCGGGTGCTGCGATAGGCACGGTATATAGTTCCGCTATGCCATCCGTATCCTGATCCGCGCTGTAAACAACGTTCAGCGAGTCAGGCGTTAAGCGAAACGTGCCGATATCACTGTCGCCGTTGAACGGCGGATTGAGTTTCGTTGCTACGCCTGGATTGGAGGTCGCAACGACATACATCTCATACACTTCGTCAATGTCGTGATCTGCTGCGTACACGATCCAGTTCCCATCCGGACTAAAGTGCTTCGTAATAAACGAATTAGTAAAATTCGCGAAGGGCGCACTTGCCTTGACGGCGACACCAGGAACACTCTTGTCCACCAGAAATATTTCGAACTGGGCATTACTGTCCGTATCTGACCCGTAGAGAACTTGCGTTCCGTCCTGACTGAACTGAAAGTTGCTGCTGACGTCTCCTGTCGGCGATTGCGGTGCATTCAGTTTCGTCGTCACGCCTGGCGTCGCAAAATCGACCAGATAAATTTCACGGACGCCAGCCGTGTCCTGGTCGGCCGCGTAGATAAGTTGGGAACTATCCGGGCTCAGTGAAAACTCGTCCACATCGAAATTGGCCGAGGTGTTTTGCGGGTTGAGCTTGATTGCAACGCCTGGTTTCGCCAGTTCAACAGTGTACAGCTCCACTTTATCCGCAGTGTCCGGATCAGCGGCGTAAACGACGCGGCTCTTGTCCGGGGTCGTGTTGAAAAAGCGGATCGAACGACCAGTCGGCAAAGGGGGATTCAGCTGTACGCTGGTGCCGGGATTGTCGGCGTCCGCAAGGTACAGATTAAATACGCTCGCATCATCCTGGGAGGCGAAATAGACAACCGGCTGGGCAGG
>JBBKWL010000232.1:0-5954 GCA_037968975.1 Woeseiaceae bacterium
TGGCCGATAGCTTCCTGTCACAGCATCATTACATTAGTAGTCTGAATGACTGCTCCGGTTTAAAACGGCCGGCGAGATTTCGCCTGCCGATACAAGGGTAAGGTCAATAAAGGTATTGATGAAACTGACTCAAAACAGTTAGCAGCGGGGAGAGTGATGGTATCGTGACACGTACTGAATTTTGGTCAATTGTATTGATGGCTATGACATAGGAAACTGTTATGGAACTTTCCGTAGAAATCAGCAAATATCCATTAGCCGACGACTATATTCCGGCGATCAAGGATTTCATTGATCGACTGCATGCCGTAGATGGCCTGAGTGTAGTGGGGAACACAATGAGCACACAAGTTTTTGGTGAATACGACCTTGTGATGGATTCTTTGAAAGAAGAAATTCGCCGTTCCTATGAAAAGTTTGGCCGAGCGATTTTTGTGTGTAAGTATGTTGGCGTTAATCTTGATCCAGCGCTGAATCCTCACGATTAGCCGGAGAAATGAATTAGTAACGTCTGCTTGTGGCCGAAAGTGAACGTTCACCTGAATGTATACTCAATGGCTGGTATTGTCCCAAAGCGGCCGTCGACGGTAGGTACCGACGGGCACAACCCAGTCAAAGAAATACCAGCGTGCAAAGCGCAACAGATTATGCATATTTTCGTGTGCCGGAGGTAGGAATGACGATAGATCGGCGAACATTTCTCAAGGCGGGAACATCATTGCTTGCTACGGCGAGCAGCGGTGCGATCGCGTACGAACCAGTGCGGTATCCACCTGCAGACCTCGTTAAACTGGATTCCAGTTTTTCAGGTTTTCTATCTCAAGCCCCAATTCGCCGATTGTATACGAACCCGGATATGTACTGGGCCGAAGGACCGGCCTGGAGTGGGCGGGGAAACTACCTGGTATGGAGCGATATTCCGAATGACAGGCAATTCCGATGGCTCAATGATGACGGGCACGTAAGCGTCCTTCGTAAACCGTGCAATTACTCCAACGGCAACACATTCGATCTGTCCGGACGGCAAATCTCATTTGAGCATTATCCTCCCAAGGTGCGACGCTACGAGCCTGACGGGACAGAAACTGTTCTGGCAGAGAGCTTCGGCGGCAAGTCATTGAACGGCCCCAATGATGGCGTGATTCATCCGAACGGTGACTTGTGGTTCAGCGATCCGGGATACGGCGGCCTCTCAGATTATGAAGGGCGATTGGCAAATACGGGGTCGGTACAACCGCATCAAAAAGAAGCCATTTACCGGATCGATATGAAATCCGGCAAGCTGCACAAAGTGAACGACGAGTCCTATAAGCCAAACGGAGTTTGTTTTTCTCCCGACTACAAGAAACTTTATGCGGCAGACACTGGAGGGTCGCATTACGGCGCGCAAGCTGCATCTGTCATTCGGGTCTGGGACGTAATCGACGAATCGCGACTCGCTAACGGCCGCGTATTTACAAGCATGCAGATGGAAATGGATGGAGAGGTCAAGACAGGGTTCGCTGATGGCATTCGATGCGATAGAGACGGCTTCATCTGGGCCGGTGCTGGTTGGGTAGGCGCCGGTTATGATGGTGTCCACGTTTTTAATCCCGATGGTGAACGCGTAGGACAAATTCTATTGCCTGAAATTTGCGCGAACATTTGTTTTGGTGGGCGGCTTAGGAACAGGTTATTCATGACTGCGAGTCAATCGCTCTATTCCGTCTATACAAATACGAAGGGAGCTCACTTCTGCTGAGTGAGCCACCTTAAAGAGTCGTGTTGGTCGCCTGTGTTGAGTGACCGCTTTCGATGAAAGCATTATCGTCACCAACCATCATGTGATTGAACCACACTTGATTTCTAGCCTGCGACCAATTGAGTAGCTTAATTACTGGCCAGTCTCTTGAGGTCAATGGCGGTTGGGTGATGCCCTAGGTGACCGGAGATAACAGAATTAGCAACGCGCATCGTCTCTGGCGGGAATTGGGAGGTTTACATGTTTGAATTAAACCCGATAGTCATTCTGGGTGTTGGGATCTTTTCCGTAGTCTTCATGATTGTAGTACTGAGGATTAACGCGTTTCTTGCATTAATTGTTTCCGCAATAGCGGTTAGTCTATTAAGCCCCGGTGTCGCGGCAGAAAAAATTACACGGGTCGCGCTGGCGTTTGGAAGTACCGCTGGCGGTATCGGTATTGTAATTGCTATGGCCTCTATCATAGGCGTGTGCCTGATAGAAAGCGGGGCCGGCGACCGAATTGTTCGCTCGTTAGTGAATAGACTGGGAATCAAGAGGGTGCCTGCAGCTTTGATGGGGAGCGGATTCCTGTTATCGATGCCGGTCTTTTTCGACACCGTGTTCTACCTGCTCGTTCCTTTGGCGCGTTCTTTATACCGACAGGTGCGGTCGAACTATCTTCTTTTCGTGTTGGCCATATGCACGGGCGGGATTGTCACTCATATCATGGTCCCACCCACACCAGGCCCACTGATAATGGCAGCCAACCTTGATATTAATATCGGCGTCATGATTGCAGTCGGATTGCTGGTTGCGGTTCCGATGTCCCTCGTTGGTTTGGGGGCTAGTTACTTCATGAATCGCGTGATGGCGATACCGATGCGAGAGTTAAGTATTGAACACGAAGAACCGCTTGCAGAAGTAGAGCCGGAGCAGCTACCAGGTTTATTTGTATCCTTACTTCCCATCATTCTGCCAGTAGTTCTCATCTCGTCGGCGACGATATTGTCCATGCTTGCAAAGGAACTAGACGTATCAGGCAATTCTGCGCTGCACACATTCGCGAATATTACCGCCGTTATCGGCAATGCAAATTTCGCCCTAATCGTGTCCGCGATTTTCGCCATGCTGCTGTTGAAGAAACAGCGGAGCTTGTCACTTATGCAGCTTGCCGGGAAAGTGGAAAAGGCGTTGATGAACGGTGGTCTGATTATTCTGATTACGGCAGCCGGTGGCGCCTTTGGAAAAATGCTTGCGGTGGCGGGTATTGGCGACGCAATTCAGGCAACCATGGGTGATGTTTCAGGTCGCGGCGTATTCATGCTGTTCTTATCATTCGGCGTGGCGGCCGTTTTAAAAGTGGCCCAGGGATCATCGACGGTCTCGATGATTACCACGTCGGCAATGATCGCTGCAATGGGGGTTTCTTCAGAGCAACTCGGATTTAATCCGGTCTATCTCGCTACAGTGATAGGCAGCGGCTCAATCGTCGGTGCCTGGATGAACGACAGCGGATTTTGGATTGTATCCAGGATGAGCGGGCTTACCGTCGTGGAAACACTAAAATCCTTTAGCATTTTGCTGGCGATTATCGGGGTCACAGGTCTTATTACGACAATTCTACTAAGTCAGGCGTTACCGCTCACCTAATTCAGTTATCGACCTAATTTAAAGGATCATATGAGCTCCAAAATTACCTCCGTCATCGCCCGAGATATCCGGTTTCCAACGTCCCGCTCGTTGGACGGCTCGGATGCGATGAATCCAGCGCCAGACTACTCAGCAACCTATGTGACGCTTGAGACAAGTAATGGGAAACAAGGCCATGGAATGACCTTCACGATTGGACGAGGCAATGAACTGTGTGTTGCTGCAGTCAACGCACTCTCGCCACTCATTGTTGGGCGAGAGGTGGACGGGATTTTCGGTGATTTGGGGGCGTTTTGGAAATCCGTGACTGGCGATAGTCAGCTGCGATGGGTAGGGCCTGAAAAAGGGGTCATACACCTTGCCGCCGCTGCCATTGTGAACGCCACCTGGGATCTCTTTGCAAAGTCTTTAAACAAGCCAGTGTGGCGTGTACTGGCAGAAATGAGTCCTCAAGAAACGGTCGATCTAGTTGACTGGAGGTATTTGCGTGATGCGCTGGATCCAGCAGAGGCATGTGAGAGATTAGAGCACTCGTTCTCAGGTCGTGCCGAGCGAACACAGTTCATGATCGACAAGGGCTATCCAGCCTACACAACCTCTGCCGGTTGGCTAGGGTACAGCGACGAGAAGATGCGTGAGCTTTGCCGCACAGCAATCGTCGAAGGTTGGTCCCATTTCAAAATGAAAGTAGGTGGAAATCAGCAAGACGATATGCGCCGGGCATCGATTCTTCGTGAGGAGATTGGAAACGATCGTCATCTGATGATGGATGCCAATCAGGTGTGGGGCGTAGAAGAGACCATCACTAAAATGAAAGAGTTGGCCGTCTTCAATCCATGGTGGATCGAAGAACCGACAAGTCCAGATGACGTTCTCGGTCATGCCCGCATAGCGCGTGAACTGGCGCCCATGAGGGTCGCCACGGGTGAGCATTGCCACAACGCGGTGATGTTTAAACAGTTTCTGCAAGCCGATGCGATCTCTTTCCTGCAACTGGATAGTTGCCGACTGGCCGGGCCGAATGAAATCGTAGCAACACTGCTTCTAGCTGACAAATTCAACGTGCCAGTGTGTCCTCATGCTGGAGGTGTTGGTCTATGCGAATACGTTCAACACATATCAATATATGACTATGTCGCTGTGTCCGGATCGCTAGAGAATCGTGTGCTTGAGTACGTTGATCACTTGCACGAGCATTTTATAGATCCTGTGATCATGCAAGACGGTTGTTATATGCCACCCGAAGCACCGGGTTATTCCATCACATTGAAAGAGAACAGTCTGGATGAGCACAGCTTTCCCGACGGTGCTCAATGGGCGGGCAGCTGAGCGGTGCCGACTTTCGATCTAGATCCTGACGGGTGTTACGTTGGTCGCGTATGGCGGCCAGGTATCGGGCCGGTGATCGTCCATGTGCGAGGTGAATCCGTTGTTGATATATCCAATGCACCGGTTCTCACGATGCACGATCTGTTGGAGCTTAGTGACACTGTTCGTTACGTACACAGCACAAAGGGCGATGAGATCTGCGACATTGCCACTCTGGAATCAAACAGTGTTTTCGCAGGTGAAAACCTGGACGATCTTCACTGCCTAGCGCCTTGTGATTTACAGGCAATTAAAGCCAGCGGGGTAACTTTCGTTCGCTCCATGTTGGAGCGAGTAATCGAAGAACGAGCCGGTGGCGATCCAGAGCGTGCTAATGAAGTGCGAAGTCAAATCAGCGAATTGATTGGGGGGGCGCTAGTTGATCTTGTACCTGGATCTGAACGCGCTCGCTCAGTTAAAGAGCTACTTATTAAAGAAGGTATGTGGTCACAGTACCTTGAAGTTGGTATTGGCCCAGATGCAGAAATATTTACCAAAGCACAACCGATGTCGGCTGTGGGATGGGGCGCAAAGGTCGGGTTGCATCCTGAGTCACTGTGGAACAACCCGGAACCCGAAATGGTGCTGGCGATCAATAGCCGGGGAGAAACAGTCGGTGCAACTTTAGGTAACGATGTCAACTTAAGAGACTTCGAAGGGCGTTCAGCGTTGTTACTTGGCAAAGCAAAGGATAACAATGCTTCGGCATCGATTGGTCCCTTTATTCGATTGCTTGACACCAAATTCACAGTGCAAAACGTTCGTAATTGCGAGATCACTCTCAGCGTTATCGGTGACGATGGATTCTCACTTGAAGCGTCATGCCCGATGAACGAGATCAGCCGCGATCCGCTGGATCTTGTGGCACAAACGATTGGAGATTTTCATCAATACCCCGATGGTGTGATGTTGTACCTGGGAACTATGTTTGCCCCTGTTCAAGATCGCGGCTCACCAGGTGACGGATTTACTCACAAAGTGGGTGATGTTGTTTCTATATCGACACCTGCAATTGGAAAGTTGATCAACCGTGTCGATTTGTCAACGAACTGCAGGCCTTGGAGCTTTGGGACTGCTGCATTGATGCGCTCTTTAGCGAATAGGACTTTATCGAAGCCGTCGCCCAAGTGATAATCTGCCGACAGGCGGCTGCTGACCCAGAGCGGCCGTATTTCGATCGTGGCAGCGCCTTTTTACGAACCCTGACCCAATC
>JBBKWL010000233.1:0-4439 GCA_037968975.1 Woeseiaceae bacterium
TGGTTAGTGACAGCGATAGGACTGCGCCCCTCGAGTCGAGCCTCCATCATGCAGCGCTTGTCGTGCTGACCGCTCTTGCGACCATTCTCGTCGCTCACGTGGACCTCGACCCGCGTGATGTGATCGCTCGAATGGGCCAGGGCGCTCTCAACGACACCTTTGATCCATGCCGCCAGCGCTTCGTCATTCTGGATATTGTGGTCGGTGTTTATCTGAACCTGCACAGCGTGCCCCTCATCGCAGTCGCGTGAATCCTCAAGTGACCCGGCGGCCGCTAATGAATTGGTAAACGACCATGATAATTGCGACCGCAAGCAGGACGTGGAGCAAGCCTCCTGCGGTAAACGAGGTTGCCAAGCCAAGTGCCCAAAGTACCAAAAGAACAACAGCAATAGTGTAGAGCATCATCTATCTCCTTTAGAGGGACCGACCGGTTGCGATTTTGTCGGCTTCGTAAAGTTCACTTCACGAACATTTTATTCACCGCCAAGCTTCAGCACAGTTCGCTGGCGCACAGACGCCGGTCATCTACGAGACGGTGCGGCGCAATGGCGAAGAGGAAATGTCGCGTCCGCCGTGGTCGCTGCCATGGTGTGGTTGATGCCGGGTGCCGGGCCGGCATAATTTCACGTCGTGGTTATGATGACCTATCTGATCGGCGTGGGCGGTTTCGCACTGCCCGCGCTGCTGGGCAACATCATAGGCGGCAGCGTGTTGTTCGCGATGATGGCCTATGCGCAAGTGCGCCATGAGATCGAATCCGACTCCACCACATCCCGGTCGGCGTGAAAGCAACGCCGCAGATCTCAACGTCGGTATTAAACAGATGTTTAAGTCGTTCGGCGTTGCCGATCAGCAGTCCGTGCGACCTGTTGTGTGACATGACCGATGGACAGACCCTGTACAAGTATCGAGAACACGACGACGCCGTAGGTGAGTGCAACCACGGTATCGCGCTCCGGGCCTATAGGGAGCGATAAAGCCAGCGCCACTGAAATACCGCCGCGCAGTCCGCCCCAGGTCAATACTTTCCAGGAACCCAATGGCAGTTTCATGACACCCTGCAACGCGGCCACCGGAAACCCGACCGTAAGCAGCCTCGCCAGCAGTGTCACTGCAATGGCCAGGCCGGCAGCGATCAACAGGTTGGCCGAAAATACTACCAGCAGAACCTCCATGCCGATAAGGACGAACAAAGTGGCATTCAATATCTCGTCGATGAGTTCCCAGAACATATCCAGGTAACGGCGCGTCGTGTCGGACATGGCCAACTCGCGACCGTGATTTCCAATGATGAGGCCTGCGACCACCATGGCCAGCGGTCCGGAGAAGTGCAGCCTGCTGGCCAGGGCGTAGCCGCCCGTGACGGCCGCCAGCGAAAGCAGAACTTCGACCTGATAGCTGTCCACGCTCTTGAGCATTCGAAACGTCACATACCCAAGCACCAGCCCTAGAAGCAGGCCGCCGCCGACTTCGCGCAGCAACAGTTGCAGGCCGTGGCCCAGCGTTGGTGTGTCGCCGCTCACCAGCATCCCCAGCAGCAGCGTGAAGACCACGACTCCCACGCCATCATTGAACAGCGATTCACCAGTGATCACGAGTTCCAACTCTTGCGGCGCGCCGGCGGACTTCAGAATGCCCATCACGGCGATCGGGTCGGTGGGCGAGATCAGGGCGCCGAACAGCAGGCAGTACATCGGTGGCAGCTGGAGGCCGGCCAGCGGCAACACAACCCAGATCCCGAAAGCCACGACCAGCGTCGACGCCAACGTGCCCAGCACGGCTAGCGCGGTCACCGGCAAGCGAAAGGACTTGAGCTTGCCGAGGTCGACATGAAGCGCGGCAGCAAACAGCAGCAGCGACAGCATGCCCTGCATGAGCACATCCGAAAAGTCGATCGAGCGCAGGAATGATTCCTCGTACTGGCGCACGCTTTGCGCGATGCCCATTGCGTCCAGACCGATAAGTGCAAGTGAAAATATCAGCGCGGAGGCCATCACGCCGATCGTCGTTGGGATCCCTACGAAGCGATGGTTCAGGTAAGCAAGCGTTGCAGTGATGACGAGGCAGGTAGCGGCGATTTCAAGCATCGGACGTGCGAACTCTCATTGCAATGGGCGAAGGTATTGCCAAATTAACTTCTCAACTCGAGCAAATTCTAACAGGCATTGCATATCACGCTGCAATACGATTCCAAGACGCAAAAGCACGCGTTCGGAAAACTCGATAGTTCTTGGCTGAAACGAGATGACGGCCAAGATTGAACAAATCGTAAACAGCCGCGTGTACAGTCAGGAAACGCTGGGCATATTGCGACCTATCATGAATCGTATCTGGAATGAGTTCTCGGTGCGCGACCCCGTAGCTTCTCAACTTGTCCGTCACGATCCTCCTGGGTTCATTTAGATGTGTTTTCAATGACTTCCCCATCCTGGTCGACAGCCCGCCACAAGTAGTGGCGTATACCGTCAATCTTCACAAATACTTCGTCGAGTAAAATTGTATCGCCGAATCCTTGATGACGACGCTTCAATCGCTTCGCGTACTTGGGGCCAAATTTGTTACACCATAAACGAACAGACTCATAGCTTACGACAATGCCGCGTACGGCCAACAAGTCTTCGATATCCCGGTGGCTTAAATTGAACTGAAAATACAACCAGACCGCGAGCTTTCTCGCTTAGCCATACACCGCCACTGCCGTAGTAAAGGCGCTCGCCATCCCATGCAAGAGACGGGCGGGTCTCTCTGCCTGCGAGCGTGTCGAAAGGTACTGTTTCACTCAGGTTTACGACACGTTGCCATGGTGCGAAGAACTTTGCAGCATAGTGCAAAAGACAGTGGGACTAGAGGAGTCACTCATGGCAGCGGTCAGGTCGCTACCTGGCGCCGTCGAACTCACACTGATATATGGTTCTGTCGCAAAACGAGCGGACACATCAGAAAGCGATATCGATCTCCTGCTTGTGGCGGAAGACATTACGCTTGAAGGCGTTTACGCGGCCTTGTCTCCAACCGAACGGCTGCTGGACCAAAAGGTCAATCCAACTCTATATACGAGTGAAGTATTCAATCGACGTCGTGCTCGCGGCAATTCGTTTCTGAAGCGCGTGTTGGATGGCCCGGTGCTTACATTGGTTGGGTCGATCAATGGCGAATGACAAACTCGAAAATCTGGTCAAGATCCGACAGCTGAAATCGGAGTCGGCTAGGGATGAAGAAATCACGGGCCTGCTGCGTCGCTGGCAGCTCTAAGAGGAGCAGGCTACCGATCGGAAAGCCGTTACCTCGTGTTCCAGTGTACTCAACACACTCTGGATCTCGCGTCCGAGTATTAGCGCGTCCTTGACCATGCGCACAGGAAACGAAATCTGGCAGAGTACGAGGGCGAGATTGACGTTGACGATCAGCTTCTCGACGCACTCATTAGAGTCGCCGAAATCATCGCGAGCAAGTTGCAGAACCAGGACAAAATCCTTGCGTGAATTTTGCGTGAACTGGTGCTGCATCGTCCTGCATTGTGCTGCAAATTAGGCAACGGGCGCCCCGGTAACTTACTGAAAAATATAGCCAACGGCCGACCACGTCCAAACTGAAAATCCGCGTGTCGGTGGTTCGATTGATTCGCTTTGCGAATCGCTCCGCCCCTGGCCACCATACATAAAAAAAGGCCCCGCATAACGGGGCCTTCTGTACATGTATCTGCTTGACCAGTCCCGAACTGACACCACCAGTCCTGCGGTCACAAATTTCATACAGGTTTTTGACGGTGGGGATCCACGTGTACGCCCACCCGATCAGTGATTTCGGCTTCAGGATCGGTGGGTAGGAGCAAGAAGCAATCTCCTGTGCGATGGGCCTTGAGAGTTTCCGTAATCGCCGTCCTGTGTTCGGTAACGCACCGTCGCGAGATCGGAAAGTGCGTAATGTGACGCATGAGTGAGCAGTTTCGACCCGCGAAAATCGCAGTCGGCTGCTCATGCAAGAGGGAACTCAAATGAAGAAATTCGTAGCCATTGTAGGTAGCGCGGTACTTGTCGCAGGCACAGCATTCGCCGGGGACATGGACATGGAGAAAACGTTTACTGAGCTCGATCAGAATCAGGACGGCGTCCTGACGCAGGCCGAGGCATCGATTGACCAGGAATTGCAGGCCAGATTCGTTGCGGCCGATGCAAACCAGGACGGCGAGCTGACTTCCACCGAGTTTGACAGCATTAAAGATGCTGTTGAAGAAAATGAAGCTGAAGACGCCGAATAATACAGGCTAGGCAGTACGACGGGCGTTGGGCTCCTTAGCTGGAGCCCAACGCTTTTTTTATATAGTGCGAGTTCACAAGCGCACAAGTCATACTCCTTCGCGATGGGCCTTGAGAGTTTCCGTAATCGCCGTCCTGTGTTCGGTAACGCACCGTCGCGAGATCGGAAAGTGCGTAATG
>JBBKWL010000234.1:0-5247 GCA_037968975.1 Woeseiaceae bacterium
CATGAATAATCCGCGACGACCGGTAGGCCAAATGTTTGTTGGAGGAAATAAAGCGCAGCGAAGCGAGCCATTCCTCCAACAAACATGTGGCCTGCCGGTCGTCCCAGTCTAAGCCTACCGCTTCATGGCCTCGAAGAATTTTGCGTTGGTCTTCGTGTCCTGCATTTTGCTCAGCAGGAATTCGACCGCTGCGAGTTCGTCCATCGGGTGCAGAACTTTGCGGAGTACCCACATTTTCTGCAGTTCTTCCGGATCCGTAAGCAACTCTTCCTTGCGCGTTCCCGAGCGGTTGATATTGATCGCCGGGTATGTGCGCTTCTCGGCAATACGGCGATCCAGGTGGATCTCCATGTTGCCCGTGCCTTTGAACTCCTCGTAAATGACTTCGTCCATTTTCGATCCGGTATCGACCAATGCGGTCGCCAGAATCGTCAGGCTGCCGCCCTCTTCAATATTCCGCGCAGCACCAAAGAATCGCTTCGGTCGGTGCAGTGCGTTTGCGTCCACACCACCGGTCAGGACCTTGCCCGATGAAGGCACGACGGTGTTGTATGCGCGCGCTAAACGCGTGATCGAGTCCAGCAAGATAACCACGTCCCGTTTGTGCTCAACGAGACGCTTGGCTTTCTCGATAACCATCTCGGCCACTTGCACGTGTCGGCTCGCCGGCTCATCAAAGGTCGACGAAATAACTTCACCGCGAACGGTGCGCTCCATCTCGGTGACTTCTTCCGGCCGCTCGTCGATGAGTAAAACCATCAGATCGACATCCGGAGTGTTCGCACAAATCGCAGATGCAATATTCTGCAACAGCATCGTCTTGCCCGCTTTCGGCGGAGAAACGATCAGTCCACGTTGGCCTTTACCGATCGGTGCCACCATGTCGATGATACGTGCGGTGAGATCTTCGGTGCTGCCATTGCCCTGCTCAAGTACCAGACGTTCGGTCGGAAACAGCGGCGTAAGGTTTTCAAACAGAACCTTGTTGCGCGCGTTCTCCGGCGAGTCATGGTTGATTTGCCCGACTTTCAGCAACGCGAAGTAACGCTCGCCTTCTTTGGGTGGACGAATCAGGCCGGCAACCGTGTCACCGGTGCGCAGACTAAAGCGTCGGATCTGGCTCGGACTAACGTAGATGTCATCGGGACCGGCGAGATAAGAGCCGTCCGATGAACGCAGGAAACCGAAGCCGTCCTGCAAGATCTCAAGTACGCCATCGCCGTAAATATCCTCACCATTCTTGGCGTGCGCCTTGAGAATCGCGAAAATCATTTCCTGCTTGCGATGTCGTGCCAGGTCTTCAAGACCCAGCGTTGCGCCCAACTCTACGAGACCTGATGCTGGCCGGCTCTTAAGCTCGGTCAGATTCATGATGTTTTTGCTCATCTCGAGCTGATCGGGTGGAATTACCTCTAATGAACCTTCGTCATCGTCGGGATATTGATCCTGCTGTGGACGTCTGCGACGTCGACGATTTGAATTATTTCCACCTTGTTTCTTGCCACCGCTTCTCGGCGGCCTATTGCTTGTTTGATTACCCAAGTACCCTCTCACAGATTAGTTTCCAGGAATTCAGTCAATTGTGACTTAGACATGGCACCAAGCTTTTGCGCGTGAACGGCACCGTCTTTGAACAGCATCAATGTAGGGATGCTGCGTATACCGAACTTCTGAGCGATGTTCGGGTTTTCATCAATATTCAATTTCTTGATCGCCAGACGATCAGCGTATTCACCCGCTACGTCGTCCAGAATTGGCGCGATCATTTTGCAGGGGCCACACCATTCGGCCCAAAAATCGATCAGTACAGGTTTCTCTGATTGCAGTACATCAGCGTCAAATCCGCTGTCACTGGTATGCACGATGTTGTCGCTCACCGGCTACTTCCTCCATATTTATGATGGTTTGATTGAATGTTCGCGCCGCCATTCGCTAAAATCTCTCGGGCGAACACGTTAAAATGGATGACGCTGCCGTGTGTATCAGGCAATATGTCGCAGCTTTCTCGCGGCTTCTATACTAGATTCAGTGATTGCGAAACTGGCGGGTGCGACGATTGTCGCGTCGGTTGAGGCAATTTGAACGCGTCGCGAGCCATTTTGCAAGTCAAAAAACCCACTTTTTGGTCCAATACTTATGTCAGATAATCATCTGAGCGAGCTCAGATTCGACTCATTACCGCTCTCCGAGAGTGTGCGCGCGGGCATCCGTGACGCAGGCTTCGATTTTTGCACGCCTATTCAGGCCACTACCTTGCCCATCGCACTGACCGGTAAAGACGTCGCCGGGCAGGCTCAGACCGGCACCGGCAAGACCGCGGCGTTCCTGATTGCCACGTTCGAGAAGATGCTGACCTCAGACAAAACCACAGACGGTCCGCGGCAGCCGCGCGCATTTATGCTTGCGCCAACCCGTGAGCTGGCAATCCAGATCGCAAAGGACGCGGAGCTACTGGGCAAGCACACCAACTTCAAGGTTGGGCTCGCTTATGGCGGCACCGGCTACGAGCAGCAGCGCAAGAATATCCAGGATGGCATCGACATCCTGATCGGCACTCCAGGGCGCATCATCGACTATTTCAAGCAGGGCGTGTTTAAGCTCGACCAGGTTGAAGTGGCGGTCCTGGACGAAGCCGATCGAATGTTCGATCTTGGATTTATCAAAGACATCCGTTACTTGTTGCGGCGGCTGCCAGACCCGGACCAGCGCCTTAACATGTTGTTCTCAGCCACCCTGTCTATGCGTGTGATGGAGCTTGCTTACGAACACATGAATGAACCCGAACTCATTCGCATTGAGCCTGAAAAAGTCACCGCAGATCGAGTGCGGCAGGCAATCTTCTTCCCGTCCAACGAGGACAAGATGCCATTGCTTGTCGGTTTGATACGCGAGATGGGCGAAGGTCGCATCATGGTCTTTGTCAACATGAAGCGCGAAGCTGAGCGCATGGAAGCCTATTTCGAGGCGAACGGCATACATGCGGCTGCCATCTCCGGCGACGTGCCGCAGAACAAACGCCAGCGCATGCTGCAGAAGTTTCAAGAGGGCGAACTACAGGTTTTGATCGGCACTGACGTTGCCTCCCGCGGATTGCACATTCCTGATGTGCAGTACGTCATCAACTACGATTTGCCGCAGGACGCTGAAGATTACGTGCATCGAATCGGACGTACGGCACGTGCTGGTGCGGCTGGGGATGCGATCAGCTTCGGTTGCGAAACCTACGCGGTGGCATTGCCGGAAATCGAGGAATACATTTCACACAAGATCCCGGTAGCGAATTACGACCCGACAGATTTGCCTGAGCTGGTCAAACCAAAATACAAGCCGCGTAAGCCCAGCGGCGGACGCGGTGGCAACAATAGCGGCGGACGCCGCCCACCTAGAAGAGCTCGCTAACGCCCTCGACGGAGACAAATTCGGCATGCTCATTGCGCGGTCTGGAGGTGTCGGGCCGCGAGATCGCAACCGGATGCCGCACGCCAAAGGTCGCGGCACTCTTAAGAACCGGATGGCTATCGTCCACAAACATGGTGGTAGCCGGGTCAAACTCGGTTGCTTCCTGTAAAGCGTGCCAGAATTCCTGCCGTTCTTTTGCATAGCCATAATTGTGGGACGTATGAATTTCGTCAAAGAACTTCGATAGCCCGGTCACCTCTTCTTTCAGGTCGAGCGTATTCTGATGTGAATTGGTCACCAGCAACACGCGAATATGCGCGTCACGAGCTCGTTGCAGGAACTCAAGAGCGCCGGGCAAAAAGTCAATGCGATGATGATTGTCACGATGCAGCTGGTACACATCGAGACCCAGATGTTCACTCCAGTGATCCAGGCAATACCAACGCAGGTCGCCCTGGGCCGCACCAAATTTTTCGAGCAGGTGTCGGCGTGCATCCTCCAGTGACATGTCGTTCTGTCGCGCCCAATGTCTGGGCACATGTGTCAACCACATGTAATTGTCATACGCGAGATCAAGAATGGTGCCATCCATATCCAGCATCAATGTCTCACATTCTTTGAGTGCAGCTTTGGGATCGAATGTCACTGTCATATACTGCGCGGCCCGCTTTGGGTTATGGAGTCCACGATGAATCTCGAAGAACTGGTCGAACCGATTGTCGCCCTCGCAGTTGAGGCCGGCAATGAGATCCTGACAGTCTACGCCACCGATTTCGCCGTAGAAAGCAAGTCTGACGAATCGCCCCTGACGAAGGCCGATCTGGCCGCGCACAACTGTATTGCAGCAGGCCTTGCCAAATTGACGCCGGACATTCCAATCATCTCCGAAGAAGACGGCCTTCCCGAATTCGACGTCCGTGGACAATGGAACCGCTACTGGCTCATCGACCCGCTCGACGGTACCAAGGAATTCGTCAATCGGAACGGCGAGTTCACGGTCAACATTGCGCTCATCGATTCCAATCGGCCAGTTTTTGGCGTGGTTCACGTGCCCGTCCAGGACAAGACTTATATCGGCTGCGAGGGCCGCGGTTCCGAGTTGCGCGACGCCGGCAACGTCACAGCAATCACTGTTGCTGCCACCAGCAGCGCGCCCGTCCGCATCGTTGGCAGTCGTTCCCATCGGGGTACCAGTCTCGACGCGTTTCTCGCCAAACTCGGTGACCATGACATGGTGGCCATGGGCAGTTCCTTAAAGTTTTGCACCGTCGCAGAGGGCAATGCGGACATCTATCCTCGCCTCGGCCCCACATCCGAGTGGGACACCGCCGCTGCCCAGGCAGTGGTCGAACAGGCGGGCGGCAAGGTGCTCGAACTGGACGGCAAGCCGTTGTCGTACAACCAGAAATCGGACATCCTGAATCCATGGTTTGTGGTCATCGGACCTACCGATCACGACTGGCTGGCGCTACTTGCAGACGGCGAGTAGCATAGGATCTGATGACAGACAAAGTCGATACTGAATGCTTCAAGACGCTGGACAGACTGCGCGAATTGCGCGTCAGTCACCGCGATCTCGACTACCTGATCGACCGCCTGCAACACGACCCCATGGTTGATCAGTTACGTATTCGGCGCCTCAAGAAGCGCAAACTTCTCATCAAAGACATGATTACTAACCTCGAAAGTGACCTCATTCCCGATCTTGATGCCTAGCTACGGCCGTTACCGGCAGGTTGACGTTCTTATCCTGGGCGAATTAAAGGCAGTCTGAGCACAGGATAAGAACGTCAACCTGCCGGTAACTACATTTGCGGAGCGTCGGGCGATTCGTAGAGCATCGGATGC
>JBBKWL010000235.1:0-4418 GCA_037968975.1 Woeseiaceae bacterium
CGCACTTCAGTCACAACGGAAAATACTTTGCCCGCACCGAATTTCGTAACCGCTGTCTTTACTTTGGCTTCTATCGTCTGATCGTCGATGGTCCTGCCAAATGAGCGCTTTTCGGGAACCACTATGATTGCGTCGATCACCTCAACCACGCCATTGACAAACTTGGCGGTGCGCAGCGCTTCATCTCGTTGAGCGTCCGACCGAGCATAGCCGATTAGGGCGACAGAGCCCTTGTAGGCTTCAACATTGATATTGCGAGCGTGCACGTTGTCCTTGTCGATTAGCGCGGTTTTGACACTGGCGGTAATAGTGGAGTCATCTATCGTCTCGCCGACGGTGTGCTGAGCCTGTGCGGCAATCATGCACAACGCCAGCAACAAGCCGGTCAAAAACGTCATTGTCTTTCCTGGCATTTCAAATTTCCTTTTTTGTAAATCAGTTACCCGCTGCTAGAATTCCCAGGAAACTCCGGCAGACAAGTACGCGCCGTTGAAGCCAAAGGGCGCCGCGCGACGTGAAAACTGGAACACGCCTGCGCTGTCAACGATGATATTCCCGCCAGGGCCATCTTCGATAGCGCCGGTGCGAGAGTTACCAATCAAATTTTTGTCCGGCGTTACATCAAAGATGTTGTTGCCGGCAAAGAAAATGCTGATGCCGTTTTCGAAACCGTAGGACACGTTGAGGTCGGTCAGCATTTCCGCACCGTAAGTCTGGCGGCCACCGTCGGTAACGGTGTATTCACCGTAGCGATTCAGAGCCAGGTTCACGCTCAATGCATTCCAGCTGTACAGGGCGGTGAAGCTGATGCGATCTTTTGGCTGCCATTCCTCGATAATCGAGATGTCCTGCTCACTGAAAACATCGTCAACGGCGACGGATTCCAGACCGGATCCAGCCGGTGTAAAGAGATCTGTGACGTCGGTCTCTGTGAAATTAGCCGCCAGCGTCAGGTCGAGGTCGCCACCGAACATTTCGAAGCCACCGAACGTGGCAACAATATCGACTCCGGTCGTTTCAGTGTCGGCGCCATTGAGGAAAAACTGGCCAGCACCCGCACCCGCCTGGATCAGCGCGGCATCCAGGGCCGTTGAAAGGCCGGACCCCAGTCGATTACTGATGACAATCCGGTCCTCGATGTCGATCGAGTAGTAGTCGACCGTCAGGTTGATGCGATCCGTCAGGTCAGCCACAACGCCAAAGCTGAAGTTGGTTGACTCTTCTTCCTTCAGTGCCGGGATGCCTATCGCCTGTGCAAGCGTACTGTCGTTACGGAAAGTTCCGACCTGCTGGGCAATGAGTTCAGTAGTATCACCGTCATTATCGATGTCGTCGACATCGACAACGAACTGGGTGCTCACATTATTAAAGTACAGCTGTTGCATTGACGGTGCCCGGAATCCGGTGCTGACCGCGCCGCGCAGGCTGACGGCATCGCTGATGCCGAAGTTGGCAGCAAGCTTGTAATTAACTGTGTCGCCGAAGCCATCGTAGTCATCGTAGCGGACCGCACCGTTGATCAGAATTCGATCAGTAGCCTGGTACTCGACGTCGCCGTAAACCGAGAATACATCCCGCGATTCGTCAACGGCCGACTGCGGTCCGATTCCCGGGAAACCCTGGATGCCGGCATCGCGGTCTTCTGCGTACAGCGAGACGCCATCCTCGGTATCGTAGTCGCGATAGGCATACTCTTCGCCAGCAATGATTTTGTATTCATCCGTGCGAATCTCCGCCCCCATGGCAAAGAACAGGTCGCCGAATATCTGCGTGAAATCGAGGTTGATCGTTCGCAGGTTCATCTCCAGTCCGTACGCCGCTGCCTCGCGTGGTACAGAAGCGCGGATTTCGTTCGACGTCAACATCGTCGTAAATCGCTGCGTATTCGCAAAAGACGAATTAATCGAGTCGCTGGTTACGTAGTCGATCGTATTGTTGCCATCCGTGAATGACAGGTCGAGCGATGAGTCGTTGTCGAATTCGATCTTGTAGCCGAAGTTGTACGACAGGTCTTTGATCTCCGAATTGATCTTCGGCAAAAACCCTGGCGGTATCGTCGCATCGCCGTCGGCCAGCGGTGCGTTGCCACCCGTGTTGGCGTTGTGTCGGAAAAAAGCAGCAGATTCATTGTCGCGATTGGAGTAGGTCACAAACCCATAGACTTCGCCGTCTCCAAGCTCGAGCGCCGTATTCAGGGTCATAGCGAACTGCTCGGAAAATGCATCGCCGATACGGAATGTGTCGCGTGGAGCGTTCACTTCGCGCGGGTCGCCAGGCTCAAGAATGCCGTTCATATCAGTATCTACACAACCGGGAAACTGGCATGAGCCGTGCAGTCCGGCGCGATTGGTAGCATCGCGATCGCGGAAGTTGAAACTCGCATTCAGGAAACCACTATCCCCAAGCGAAAAGCCTTTGCTGAAATTAACATTGGTTGTGGCGCCGTCGCCCTCGCTGTACTCGCCCTGGGAGATGCTGAATTTACCGCCCTCATTGGAGTCATTGAGCACGATGTTGATAACACCGGCGATGGCATCCGAACCGTACTGTGCAGCAGCGCCATCGCGCAGCACTTCAATACGTTTGATCGATGCTGCCGGAATCGCATTCAGGTCGGTGCCTGCTGTGCCCCGACCAACGGAGGTGTTGACATGAATCAGCGCTGACTGGTGTCGGCGTTTGCCATTCACCAATACCAGGGTCTGGTCCGGGCCCAGGCCCCGCAAGGTCGCCGGTCGCAGTGCGTCGGTGCCGTCACTGATACTGGAGCTGGAGAAGTTGAATGACGGTGCCAGGGCCTGCAACATGCGACCCACTTCGGTCTGGCCCGTTTTCTCCAGCATTTCCTCATTAATCGAGTCCACCGGTACTGGCAGATCCGAGGCGCTTCGCCCCGGCGCGCGCGTACCTGTGGCGACGATTTCTTCGATGACGTCATCGTCTCCGGACTGCGCCGTGGCGTTCTGTGCAGGAGCGAGAAAAGCCATCATCACGATGGTCAGCACTCCGCCTTGTGTGTCGATCTTGTTCATTGAAAGTCCCCTGTAAAGCCTGTGCCAATTATCCGGCACCGGATCAGACGCAATGGCGCCCGGATATTATGTTGTATTCAAACTACTATAGGCCTCCAATCCTGCTCATACCAGTCGTCAGAGGTTATGATTGCGACGAATTTGTGTCGTTTTCGCAACATCGGGCCTAAGGGAGCGATTTACTGGCCCGGCGGTGCTGCTTTTACCCCAGTTGCTCTACGGCGCCAGCAGCGCAGCGGTAAACAACACCGGCCCTGTCGGCGCCGCCTCAGGCGATCCGCCGACAGGCTCCAGGCTGACTGCAAGGACTGAACCGCGCCGTAGTGCATCGACGGTAGTATCGGCCAGCGAATGAACGCGATCACCCGCTTGCGGCAACAAGCCGAGTGAAACTGGCACGCCGTCATCGCGAAGTACCCACAGCTCGCGGAACGTGCTCTCAATGCGACGCAATTGTTCTCCTATGGCAAGGGCCGTTGAGATAAACAAGCCCGAAGAAAAGTAGCCTGGCAAAGGCTATTTTCGCCTGAACTCGTCATGCCTGCAGAGGTTGACGCGCCCCTGTTTGAGCCGCACCCTCATTACCTGGTTAGACAAACAATCCGTTTGCAACAACTGGGGCAATGCAATGGACAAGACCAAAGACAAGCCGTGGAGCCATATTCACGCGTTGCTCGAGCGAAATGATCCGGCGGACGTGGTGCAGTCATTTCTGGATGGGCTGGAGCCCGCCGACCTGTTGCATGCTGTGTTCAGACTCACACCGGACGACCAGCGTGCCCTGTTGTCGATTCTGGACCCGGACAAGGCTGCATCTTTAGTCGAGGACTTGCCCGACTCACATGTCGCCGAGCTGATGGAGGAAATGACCGCGGAAGCAGCAGCGCCGATCGTGGGCGAACTGGCGAGTGATCATCGCGTCGACATTCTTGCAGAGCTCGACGATGCCGACGCAGCAGCGATCATTGCGGAATTCGACGAGGAAGACGCCAACGAGGCGCGCGAGCTGATCAGTTATCAGCCGGACCAGGCGGGCGGTCTGATGATGACCGAATTTGCATCCTACCCAATGGCCCTTTCGGTCCGCGAGGTCGTTGAGGACATTACTTCGGAAGCAGTGAGCTACGACCTTCTGACGGTTCACTACATCTACGTCGTGGTTAAGAAGAGGAAGTTGAAGGGCGTCATCCGGCTGCGCGACCTCGTGTTCGCAGACAAGGATCAAACTATCGGCAGCGTTGCTACCCCAGCCCATTCGGTAAGGCCGGACGCCAGTCTGCAACAATTGCAGGAGTTTTTTGACGAATACGATATTGCAGCGGTACCTGTCGTTGACGATAAAGGCATGTTGCACGGCATCGTTCGGCGTCGCGCTGTGCTCGAGGC
>JBBKWL010000236.1:0-3289 GCA_037968975.1 Woeseiaceae bacterium
TCGGCGTCCGTTGCCGTAGCAATTAAAATGAAAAAGACGAATATTTTCGCTGCCGACAAAACTCGCACTAGGTCAATTTCGCTTCGTCATCGCAAATACCACACGACTACTGCCTGAAACTGAACATCGCTCTTGAATATCAAAATATTTCGAAAAAATACGCTCAAAATTCGCTTGATCGTACTCGTCAAAGATATCCTCTCGTGTTGCAAGCAAGCGCTGAACTTGCGAATCATCCTTGGGCACGAACTCGATAATTAATTTATTGAATATACCCGAAAAGAACTCAGCCAATTTCATTAGCGGAACATTGTTGGAAATGCATAGATGATGAATTATTGCGAGAGCCACTGCAGACGAACCGTTTGCGCGCTCATGAAATGACGATCGTTCCTGAAGATCCCAACCAATGCTAGCGGTGGGGTTTGACAAGTCCAGTATCAGCGGCAGTACATTCGTGGATTTAGACGTTTTAAGTCCGCGATAATGCCTTTCTACCGCCATTTCATCGATGTCATGGGCGACCACCGTTTGAGCATGCCTCGACACTATGTGGCTAAATCGCCCCGTATTTGCGCCGAGGTCATGCACCAACTTTTCTCCGGATAGATACTTTTCTGCAAGTTTTGCAACGATCTTTTCTTTCTCACTCATTGCGTCGTCAGAATAATTGGTATCCTGGTAGTAGTCCCCCCATTCGGTTTGAACGTCTTTTTCGGGTAATTTTTCAACCGCCCGCGTAAGGCTTGCGACCAATGCACTGAGCAAAGATTTTGACAACGTGGCTACCGCCTTAGCCTGGCCACCTCGACCCGCCGCATCTTGGTACCTGACCTGGCTTTTCGCATGCATATGGATGTGAGCGAAAATTGAATAGCTAAGGTAAGTCGACGTTGGAAGAATACCGCTCGCGAGATCCAGAGGCACACCATCCATGTATCGAGACGTCAGCAGCCTAAGGCGGAGATCGCATCTGGCCATCAACACCAAAGGCGCGAGGAAATGCTGGCAAAATTGTCGATAGGCAATCCATGGCTCTCCTTCGACGTAGCGCCTGAATGACAACGTGTCTATAAAAACCGGCTTGCCACCACGAAATTGCACGTTGTAAGCGGACGCATCTTTCAGAATCATTCCGCGTTCCAACGCTAGCGATTGAATACGCAACGTCAGTAACGCGGCGTCCTTCAGTTGACTAAACGACCACTCATACGGGTAAGACACATATGGGATCTCTTCCGGTTCCAGTACACGGTATTTTCCCGCCGCAATCCCAGGCTCACCGACCTCCTTGTGTGCGATCAGGTACTCTTCCCCGATTAAAGCGTCAAACAGACCCGATTTCAGACAGGTGTCGTAGTCTTCAGCAAAATTCTCATTGACCTGCCGAAAGAGAACGCCATCTTTTCTGAAGAGGAAGCCAGCCGGGTCGCGAAAAGACGAGGCTAGTGGTGAATTAGTCGATTGGGCCATCTTTGTTCCCGTGACCTGCGTCACAATTTTTGATTGAGAGTGGTGAGTATTAATTATACCCTAGCAGCAGCTTGGAGAAACAATCATGCAACTCAGTTTACTCGTAACAATTTTCCTCTGTCTCGCGCTCGTATGGACGCCCGATGCTCACGCATATATTGATCCTGGAACCGGAAGTATTCTGGTGCAAGGACTGATAGCCGCGATTGCCGCTATCGGCGTTAGTCTGAAACTCTATTGGCACCGGATTACGCGACTATTTAGCCGTCGGTCCGGCAATGAAAACGCCCCTGATGAAGTCGAGAAATCTGAACACGTAGTTAGAAACGAAAAAGACTGAGACACAGAGAGCCGAGCGTTAGCTGAAACAGTGATTCCCGGCAACGGCGTCCCTCATATTTCGCGGCCTTCAGTTCGCCGGGTTCGCCGTCTGTCCAGCCGGTGTTCGGCAGACGCATCTTTAGCGGACTTCTCGTTTGGCGCAGCGTCTTTGACTTCACTCGCAGCCAGTTGATCGATAACGATCAATAATGCGATGAACATGATACGCAACTCAAATTTCAAGTAGTCGACAAAGAGGTCACCAACGGTGATTGCCCCCAGTACCGATACCGTGGCGGCATAAGTCGCCGCTAACATCCGCGATGACGTACGCATAGTACCGTGGAGGCGCAAGGCTGTTCGTAAAATCCAGTATAGAAGTAACACGTAAATGACTACGCCTGGAATTCCCTGTTCGACCAGCAACGTCAAAAACGTATTATGCGACGACCGTGCACGAAGCTCGCCTTTTCCAGTCAGGTAAGCATCGTCCAGGTAATAACGGCTCAACGTAGCTGTGCACCGATGGCCGCAGCCCATTGGGTTAGTGGCAAACATCTCAAGCTGAGCATTCATCAATAATAAACGCCCTGTTCCCGTGTTTCGCCCTTCGATCTCCTCTCCTGCGACAAGTATCGTACTTATACGCTCCCAGTAGACCGGATTTGTAATCGCCACGAACAGGATCAAACCAACAAAAGAGAACAGGCGCACAGAGCCCGCGATTTTTCTCGGGGCGAAAAAATTGAACAAGAACCCGGCTATGCCAAACGCCAGAAACCCGCTGCGGCTAATCGTCGCAACTAATGCATTTACTATGAACGGCATAAACACGAACGCGACGATTCTCTCGACCTTCTTGCCAGACAAGAATATGGCAAACGTCACGACGATACCGCCCACCAACTGCAATGCGGCAGCGTTAGCCTCGTTGATACCCGCACCGCTGAAGCCTTCAAATCGTCCACCAATGTACGCGTCAATCACCACCATTCCGAGATAAAAGCAGCCTACCGAATGAGCAAACAGGAAAAGTTTGAGGTGTTCTACGGAGTCAATGCACCGAACCATCAGCCATATTACGACCGCATATTTCGCCATCAACGTAAGCAACTCACGGTGCTCTACCGGATTTATTGTCCACACTGATTGTATTAACAACCAGATTAGGAACACGATGAAACCACGCATTATGCTAAAACTAAAAATTGACCTCGAGTTCGCGTCACGACCGCGAATAAGAACTGCTACCACCGTAATTGCAGCGGCCAACAGCGACCATCTTACGGATGGCACCAGTCCGCCCCACCAGGTACTTGGTGGGTGAAGATATATCAGCAATACGTACGTAATGAGCCCGTAAATAGGGTGGCGAAATAATGCCATAAGGCAAGCAGAAGAATATGCAAATAAAAATGCAACGGCAGTCAGCATAAGAAACTGTTACAACATTTTTTTGCAGGATCGGGAGGAATAAGATTCATCTATGTGCAGT
>JBBKWL010000237.1:0-10131 GCA_037968975.1 Woeseiaceae bacterium
TATAAATTTCGTCCGCGCGCTCTTGTCGGGTCACATCGCAGACAAAATAGGTCCCGTAAACATACGATTCCGCAGGCTCGTCCGCTGCTTGCGCCGCGCCGGTAATGGCCAGCAACAGGCAACTCTGGAGCAGAACTGCTCCCTTGATATATTTTCTCATTTTAATTTTCCCCAATTCCGGGCTGATTGCTGGCCCGGTGACAGTACCGGGACTATATACCCTAACGTTACGCAGGATGAATGCAACGCGTGATTTTTGCGTGAACTTGTTCTGCATCCTCCTGCAGTATCATGCAAATTGGGCAACGGACGCCCCGGTTACTTACTGAAAAATATAACCAACGGCCGAAACGGCTTTCTATTCAGCGATTCCTGCATAGCCCGTTAGTTCGACATAGCCACGGCCCGCGATCTTTTTACCGTTTCTTTTCCCGCTGACATCTACCGCGCCTTCCCAGTACAAAACGGTCGTCCGTAATTCCTGATCGTCAATGACCGGTTGCACATCGAGCTGCATATCGAGACTGGGTACGCTGAGCTGCCAGGCATTCGGGTAGCGGCCGCCCGTTGGGCTGTCCCAAAATTGCATAGTTTCAATCCTGAATTCATCGGCATCGAGGTGAATGCTGTCTCCGTCACGGCTAATCCAGGTACCGGCGCTGAACGGATCCCGCGATCCATCAAGCCGCCGCAGTTGATACAGCATCAATTCACTCCCATCGTCGAGTTGGAGTGCGAACCAATCCCAACCGGCCTGATCTGCGGCAAGTGCACTGCTGCTCCATTCGCGATCCAGCCAGGACAACCCCGAGACGGTGAATTGTTGTGTGCCGATCTGCAACAGGCCCTCTGTTTGCAAGCGCGATATCGAATAATAGTAAGAGGCGTTTCCCGGCGCGGAAGATTTTCTGGACAGTCCGTTTTGCCCGTTCAAGACTGGCGGTTTAAGCGGCGTCAGATTCATATCAAGCGACATATCCTGATCTGCGGCCTGCACACGCCACGTCATGGCAGCATCCGATGCGGCGGTGGCAGTGATCGACCAGTCTTCTACCCAGACACGAAAGGGTTCAGCCTGGGCACCTGCCAGGCCCATCGCGCCGCGGGAAAAACGCTGCGCGACATGAAACTGTTCATCGCCGACATCGGTGATTGCAAAATGCCCGATGTAGACCTGATCGGATTGCCAGCGTGAGGCCTGCTGTCGCTGGATTGGTGGGGTCAGCAAGAAACGAAATATCGTCAGTTCAAAGCCAAATCGCTCGCCATTTTCTCCGTCCAGGTTGCCGGTTAAATACCACCATTCATTTCGGAATTCGGGGTGCGGTCCGTGGTCGGACGGAAAGCTGAAGGACCGTGGCTCGGTGGCGACGGCGTAGCCGGCCACACCCTCGTCGCTCAACAACTGCGACAGTCGTGAGCTGCCGCCATTAAACGCGCCAGCGCTCGGTGCGCCGGGTCGAGGATCGTCGCTGACGGTCCAAATCGCGACGAAGGCCAGGATCAATACCGCGATCAATACCGCGATCAATACCGCGATCCATACAGTGAGTGTCAGTTTATTCTTCACGCATCGCCAAAGCCGGTTGGGCGCGAGCGGCGCGGTACGCCGGGTAGATGCCGGCGATCAGCGCTGCGCCAACCGATAGCGCCAGCGCGCTAAGCAAAACGTCCGGCGCAATCCAGATATCCATGCTCCAGCCAAATGAGCGTCGATTGATCACGTCGATTAATACCCGGGCCATCAGCAAACCGAGTGGAATCGCCGCAATGCCGCTCAGCAGGCCGATCAGTCCGGTTTGCAAGATCACCATGCTGCCCAGTTGTCCGCGGGTCATGCCGAGGGCGCGCAGGACCGCCAATTCGCGTGCACGTTCCAATTGCAGTGCCAGCATCGCACCGAGAATACCGATGACGGCGACGCCGACAGCAAGCCAGTACAGGACATTGGTGATGACAAAGGTACGATCAAAGATCTGCAGCGAGAGTTCTTTCAGCTCACGATTGGAGCGCACCAGGATCGCCTGCTTTCCGTTGCTCGTCCGCTCCAGTGCCAGCATCACCTCATCAATGTCGGCACCTTGCTGCAGGTAAATTCCGAGCGCATCGATGCTGGGGTCGTGCCAGTGTTTCAGGTAGGTTGCACGACTCATAAATACCGACCCGGGCCCGGCGTTATAGCTCCGGTAGGTCGCTGCAATTCGGAACGGCTCGCTGCCCGACCGAGTCACAAGGGTGAGAGTATCGCCGCTGCCAAGTCGATTCCGATACGCAAACGGCTCCGACACAAACACGGCCTCTTCTTCGTCGAACTGCTGCCAGGCTTGTTCCGCATCGGCGTCAAGAATCGTGGCCGCGGCATAACTGCCTGCTGCCATTTTCTCGGCGATGATACGCGTACGTCCTTGCGGCGTTTCAAGCCAGGTCCAAACCCGCGCGCTATAGTCTGCAACACCCGGGACGCTTGCCAAATCCTCGATGAGTTCAGGGTCCAGGCTTCCATACGGTACCCCGACATAGACATCGGATTGCAGCGAGGTGCCGATCCATTCGCTGACGGCACCGCGAAAGCTATCGACCATCACCGTTACGCCGACGGTTGCGGATACGGCCACCGCCAGCGCTACGATAGCGACACCCGTCCGGCTCAAGGATGCGCTGATGTTGGCAACAGCCAGACGTGCTGACGTGCCGCCGACACGGTCAGCGAGCGGTGCAAGCCAGCGCGTAAAGAGTGTCACGAAAACCGGGATGCACACCGCAAAACCCAGAATTAGCAGGAATAACGCTACCAATCCGGCGACCAGGCTGGACTCCGAGATTTTCAGCACTACAAACGCCAGCGCGATCGCGGCTACACCGATCGCTGCGAGAAACGGCAGCAGGCGACGGGTGCGATGCTCGAGCACGGATCGTGTAATCGCGAGTTGCGGTCTATAGGATGCGGCTTCCAGGGCAGGGATGGCCGCGGCTAAAACGGTTGCACCCAAGCCGGCAATTAGTCCTTTGGCAACCGACCACGGGCTGACAAGAATGTCGGTCACACTGCTTCTAAAATAAAGATCATTGATTGACCTCGATACCAGCGTCAGTAGTCCGTCGCCCAGCCAAATACCGAGCGCAACACCCAGCAGCGCACCGGCAAATCCCAAGATGGCCGCTTCGGCCATGATCAGCTTAAACGCTTCATTGCGCGTCAGACCCAATGCCCGGAGTACGCCGATGAGGCCGCGCCGCTGCAACACCGCGAAACTGACGCTGTTGTAGATCAGGAAAATACCGACCAGTAAGGCGAGCAGGCTCATCGCCGTGAGATTGGTCATGAACGCATTGCTCATTTCGGTGACGGAGCGGACTCGGCCAGCGGCGTCCAGAAGTTGTGCATCCTCTGGCAATACGGCGCGGATTTTCTCCGCCAGCCTGGCGTCATCATCGGCCGGGATACGTACATCAATACGTGACAGCGTTGCCCCCAAGGCAAGCCACTGCTGAGCGACTGCAATGTCGACAATGGCAAGGTTATTCAGCGCCTGTCCGTCATCAGAAAGCAGGCCGACCAGCACAGCAGCATGCCGATGGCCGGCCGCAACGATCTGCAACTCGTCGTCGACTTGCAGGCCGAGCGCGGATGCGGTCTGACTCGACAGTAACAACGCGCCGGGTTCGGTCAGAACGCGGCGAATAATATCCTCCGCGGACTGTCCATCGTAGTGTTGCGCGCCGGGCAGGGCGTAAGCGCGAAAATTCTGTTCGGCCAACAGATCCACACCGAGTAAATGCAATACCGTAGCGTCGTAATCGATGTAACCGTCAATAACAGGAGCAATGCTGCGCACTCCCTCATCGACGCGCAGCGTGGTGTACAGGTTTTCGTCGAGGCCTGCCGGACCACCGACGATCTGATGCGTCGCTGCGCCATTAATCGTACTCATCGACAACAGGAACGCTTTCCTGGAGCTGTCACTGGCGAGATCCACGGCGACCATCACGGCAACCCCAATGCAGATGCCGAGCAATGCGAGTCCGAGCTGCCAGGGATGTCGCCACAGGTAGCCAAGACTGGCGCGATACAGGATTGGCGTTTTCAAGTGCGGTCCTGTGGCTCCAGTCGGCCGTCGTGCAACTCCAGCACGCGATCGCACCTGGATGCGACCATCGCGCTATGGGTTGCGACGATCATTGTGCCGCCCACCTCGCGCACCAGCTGATCGAGCGTTTGCAGGACGTTGACCGCCGTCTTGTCGTCCAGATTACCCGTCGGTTCATCGGCGAGAACCAGTGATGGTCTGTGTGCCAGTGCCCGGGCGATCGCGACGCGTTGTTGTTCGCCACCGGATAACAGATCCGGGTAGCTGTTGGCACGGTCGGCCAATCCAACTTGCTCCAGCAACGTACTAACCCGATCCGCTGCAGCAGCCCCTTTTACCGCGTTTAATTCGAGCACCAGCCGAATGTTGTCGGCAACCGTCAGCGTGGGCACCAGGTTGAATGCCTGATAGACAAAACCTATGTGTTTTCGTCTGAAAAGGGTGCGATCGCGTTCCGACATAGCGGTAATCATCTGCCCGTCAATTTCTATATCGCCCTCATCGGGTGCATCGATTCCGCTGATGAGATTGAGCAGTGTGGATTTTCCCGATCCGCTGCGTCCTCGCAGCGCCACCGTCTCGCCGCGGACAAAGGCTGCGTTAAGAGCCTGCAGAACGCTATGCAACTGCTCACCTTCGGGGAAGCGGCGTGTCAGATTCCTTAGGCGGACGTGTATATCGGAAGCCATGTCAATCCAGGGAGCTAAGGACGTATGATTATCTCAGCTTCCGATATACACGTCTGCCGAGGAACCAGACGAGCACTACCAGCACACCGAAACAGGTATAGATCGTCGTGAAAATCCACGGCTCGGCCTGATAAAACAGAATCTTGTGCAGCCAGTGCTCGACAAACGTATCTGTATAGCCAGACTCGCCGGCTTGGCGACGTAAGGAGTTTTCCCAAACGGTCAGCGGGCAGAGCTGCCCGAACCAGGCCTGTAGCACGACAATTCCAATTGCCGCCAGATGCGCGATTCGAAATCTACGATTGTGTATCCATGACCACCGCAGCAGCAGACCAACCAGTATCAGCAAGAAGCCAAATAAAACAAATACGACGAATGCGAAGTGAAAGACGAGAATGGTATCCGCCAGAAAGCTGTACAGGCCCGAGTCACTCATTCGAAGCGGACCTGGTGCGTGAATTTTGCGTGAATGAGCTGTGCACGGTCCTGCATTGTAGTGCAAATCGGGCAATGGGCGCCCCGGCAACTCTTTGACACCGTTTTCGCTGCTACTATCAGTGTATGAATACAATGCGATTAGTGAAAGCCCTGCTGGCCTTCCTGGTCCTTGCGTGTGCACCTATTGCGGCGGCCGACGGCACGGCCGTCGTTCTCGATTTGGACGGGGCTATCGGCGTCGCAACCGCCGAGTACATTATCAACGGTATCGAGGAAGCCGAAGAGCGCGATGCGACCCTGGTGATTATTCGCATGGATACGCCGGGAGGACTCGTCAATTCGATGCGAGACATCATTTCGGCGATCCTGGGTTCGGATGTGCCCGTAGTGACGTACGTATCGCCGGCCGGTGCGAGGGCCGACAGCGCCGGGACCTACATAGTTCTCGCTAGCCACATCGCGGCAATGGCACCGACCACGCATCTGGGCGCCGCGACGCCAGTGTCACTCGGTGGTGGTGATGTCGGCGACGATGGCAATTCGGGCTCCGAGAAGGACGCGGACTCCGACTCCGACTCGGAGCCGGACGAGGATAAAGAGGCACCAGCGTCCGGGTCGGCGATGGAACGGAAAGTCATGAACGACGCGATCGCCTATATCCGAGGACTTGCGGAGGCGCATGGCCGAAATGCCGACTGGGCCGAAAAAGCGGTCACCGAGGCAGCGACATTGACCGCGCATGAGGCATTGGAAATGAACGTCATCGACGTGATCGCCGTCGATCAGGCCGAGCTCTTGCAAAAACTCAACGGCCGCGAACTCATGGTCAATAATCGAAGCGTTACGCTGGATACCGAAGCGCTCCTGATTGAAAAAATCGAGCCAAGCTGGCGCATCAAATTCCTGAGTACGATTAGCAATCCTGAAATCTTGATAATTCTGATCATGGTCGGCGTTTACGGCCTGTGGTTTGAAGGCTCCAATCCCGGAGCGATGCTGCCGGGTGTCGTCGGCGTCATTTGTTTGTTGCTGGCAGCGTATGCATTGCAGATATTGCCGGTAAATTTCGCCGGGCTGGCCCTCATGATCGTCGGCATCGCCCTGATCATAGCCGAAGCATTCGTACCGAGTTTCGGCGCACTGGGTATCGGCGGAATCGCCGCATTTATTTTCGGCGCAATCATGATGTTCGACAGCGGGATACCCGGATACGGCATTTCAATAACATTTGTCGTTAGCTTTGCGGTGATCGCTGGCCTCTTGTTGCTGTGGATGATTTCGTATCTCCTGAAGTTGCGTCGTCGCGGCGCAGTTACGGGGAAAGAATCTATACTGGGGAGTACGGGTACCGCGATGGAGTCATTCACTGGCGCGGGCAGGGTATGGCTGGAAGGCGCACCTTGGGCTGCAGTCAGTAAAGTGCCGGTCGAAAAAGACCAGCGAGTCGCCGTTACAGCAATTAACGGGTTAACACTAGAGGTCGAACCAGCGAGCGATTCTGGTGCCGCCGAAGCCAAGTATCAAACCTAAGGACTACAGCAAGGAACTCTAATGACATTACTACCATTCGCAATTGGATTGGCGCTGCTCATTGTCATCTTGTACAACACGATCAAGATTCTTAAGGAGTTTGAGCGCGGGGTCATACTCTTCCTCGGCCGCTTCCAGAGCGTGAAGGGCCCCGGCTTGATTGTCCTGATCCCGGGCTTGCAGAAAATGACCAAAGTGGATCTGCGTGTCATCGTCCTGGACGTGCCGACGCAGGACGTCATCTCACGTGACAACGTTTCAGTAAAGGTAAATGCGGTTATCTATTTCCGCATCGTAGACCCTGAAAAATCGGTCCTTCGTGTCGCCAGTGTATTTGAAGCGACCAGCCAGTTATCACAAACCACGTTGCGATCGGTTCTCGGTCAGCACGAACTTGACGACATGCTGGCTGAGCGCGACAAACTCAATGTCGATATTCAGAAAATACTCGATCAGCGCAGCGACGCATGGGGAATCAAAGTCGAGAACGTCGAAATCAAACATGTTGATCTGGACGAAAGCATGATCCGCGCAATCGCCCAACAGGCCGAGGCCGAACGGGCCAGGCGCGCGAAGGTCATCAACGCGGAGGGCGAAAAACAGGCCGCCACCATGTTGGCCGAAGCCGCACACATACTGGGTGGCGAGAAACAGGCGTTGCAGCTTCGCTATCTGCAAACACTGAAGGAAATCGCTGGAGAGAAAACCAATACGATCGTATTTCCA
This sequence comes from Woeseiaceae bacterium, assembly GCA_037968975.1. Classification (GTDB taxonomy): domain Bacteria; phylum Pseudomonadota; class Gammaproteobacteria; order Steroidobacterales; family Woeseiaceae; genus UBA1847. Next base: position 7,472 of record JBBKWL010000237.1, read on the forward strand.
CTGCCGCTAGACCTAATTGAACCGCTAATGGCGCTAGGGGAATCGCTAAAAAAGGACCAGCCATGATGAGCGGGTAGCTGCGTGAACTAGCTCTGCATCGTCCTGCATTGTGCTGCAAATTGGGCAACGGACGCCCCGGTAACTCTTTGAAATATCATGCCTCAGGCGAACCAACTCGCGCTGAAAATCCGCGTGTCGGTGGTTCGACTCCGCCCCTGGCCACCATTCTTTTGACCTGGCTCATATAATCGGCGGGTTAAGTCGGCGGGGCAGGCGGCACGTTGCGTGCCGGATTCCCGACTACGGTCATGCCGGGCGGGACGTCACGCGTTACGATGCTGCCTGCGCCAACGATGGCATCATTGCCAATGGTGACGCCCGGCAGAATGACGGCCTGTGACCCTATCCACACGTTTTCCCCAATGCTGATGGGTTTGCCCATTTCCAGGCCCGCCGCGCGATCCGCGGGGTCACGGGGGTGATCGGCGGTGACAATCTGGACGGCCGGGCCAATTTGCGTTCCTGAGCCTATGCGGATTGTGCATACGTCGAGCAGCACGCAGCCATAGTTCAGGAAGACGCGGTCGCCGATATAGATGTTGATCCCATAGTCAATGTAAACAGGCGATCGAATGGCACAGGACTCGCCGACGGCGCCAATATGTGACTGCAACAGAGCGTCTCTGACGGGACCGTCATCGACGATGGTCTGGTTGTAACTGCTCATGAATCTCTGGGCTTTGGATCTTAACCCGCGAAGTTCGGCATCGCCTGGATCGTAGTGTTCCCCAGCCAGCATTTTCTCGCGTTCACTAGTCATTCTGTTTTCCGACCTCGTTGCTGAGTTGGTGTTGCAAGTGGAAGCGTTTCACTCCAAGGCTCGGTTGACTGACGTCCGGCTCAGACGGAGTTCATTTCTCACCGAGTAGCCTCTCAGCTGGCTTTTTAATATTGAAGGATAGGAAATTCTATCGCGTGGTCAAGGCACCGGGCGCCCCGGTAACTGATTGATAAATAATAACAGAATCAATTACTTAGCGTTCTGAAAATCCGCGTGTCGATAGTTCAATCGATTCACGCCTATGGCGCTCACTCTTCGGGCAGACTCGCTTCGCTCATCTGTCCAATCGGCTGCGCCGATTAGTCCGCCCCTGGCTACTACTCCAATCAGGTCCGTTCCGGTCACATGGTTTACACCTTCTTCCGGATACAGGACTGACGCTTCTCTCCTGACGTGAAAAAGCCAGTTCAACGAGCACGCCTAGCTGCTCCCGCGCGTGCCGAATAGTCGCTTTTAACTAGATAATTCAGTGGCTTAAGCGTATACTGTATAAATTCACAGTAGTCGAAAACGTAACGGAGGGAGCCGTGCAAACCGCCACTATCAGCCCCATTTCAGACGCTCATTCTGCCCCCACAGAGGCGGAGCAACTCGGCGACCAGATCACCGAACTCTGCAGTTACCTGTACGCCGCCGAAGCCCGTTTACTCACCCTGATTCGTGAATTCGATGAGAAAGAATGCTGGGCCGAACAGGGCTTTTGCTCCTGTGCCCACTGGCTCAATTTCAAATGCGGCATCGGCATGAACGCGGCACGCGAAAAAGTGCGCGTGGCAAAGGCACTGGCAGAACTGCCAAAGATTGAACAGGGCTTGTCGAAGGGCGAACTCAGCTACTCCAAGGTCCGTGCAATGACGCGCATTGCCGATGCGAGCAACGAGGACTACCTCATGATGATCGCCAGACATGGCACGGCGCATCACGTCGAAAAGCTCGTCTCCAAATACCGGAGTGCCAAGCGGGTTCAGGATGCGGCCGTGGCCGAGGAGCAGTATCGCGATCGTGAGCTCAGCCACTACTACGATCACGACGGTTGCCTGGTGATCAAAGCACGCATGCCGGCCGAGCAGGGTGGGTTGATTATCAAGGCGCTCGAGATGGCGATGGAAAAAGAATTTGTTGCAGGTTGCGATGACACCAAAGACCAACCCGTCGCCGCCCGCCGCGCCGATGCACTGGCCAACATCGCCGAGACCTACATGAACAATGACGAGTCTTCCGGATCCACCGCTGATCGCTACCAGGTGGTTGTGCACGTTACCGCGGAAACGTCTGAAATCGAAGACGGCCCCCACGTTACCGCGGAAACGTCGCGGCGAATTGGCTGCGACAGCACGATTGTAACTATCAATGAGGATGAAACCGGCGAGCCGCTCTCCATAGGGCGCCGATCAAGGTCAATTCCACCGGCGATGCGGCGTGCACTACGCAACCGGGACGGCGGTTGCCGCTTTCCGGGCTGCACCAACACGCGGTTTGTCGATGGTCATCACATAAAACACTGGGCCGATGGTGGTGAAACATGTCTGGACAACCTTGTACTGCTTTGCCGGCACCATCATCACCTGGTCCATGAAGGCGGTTTTGCCTGCGAGAAGTCGGCGCAAGGCGAAGTCTATTTCAAGGATCAACGACGACGGACGCTGCCGGCCTGGACCGAGCTGCCCAAAGTCGCGAATTGTCACGAGTTACAGCAACGGATCGATAGCGAGATCTTTGAGGCCACTGCGAACAATGACGGTTGTAACGCCAAATTCTACGCCGGCGAACAGATCGACTGGCAAATGGCGGTGTCAGCGTTGTTTGCAGAGAGTTTAAA
>JBBKWL010000238.1:0-2919 GCA_037968975.1 Woeseiaceae bacterium
CGCCAGTGCGATTCCTGGTAGCCAATCGCTGCGAGCAAGCGCCAGTCGACGCCGAATTTCTCGCCCGCTTCTTCAAAAGTTTGACGATAACGTGGTAAGCGACTTTCGTAGTGACGGATAAAATTGCGTGTGCCAACGTAGTCAAACTCGTCGGTGTAGCCGTAGTAGCGGTCCTTGACCTGGGCAAGCGTCCCGGTTCGATCGGCGTTGATCAGGAACTCGTCGGCACGTGCCAGTAGCGTGTCGCCGGTTTCGCGTGGAAATGCCCAGGCAAGTGGGTCGTCGACTTCAAGATCGAGCGCAACTCGCAGGTCGGGATAGAAGTGGCGTTGAATACCGAATTCGGTGCTGTCGGCAACAGTGAAGTCGATTTCACCGGCGGCCACTTTTTCCAGCAACTCGGCTACTTCTACATCGGCATTCTCAACCCAGGTCAGGTCAGGATAGACTTCCTGCAATGACGCGAGCATGTCAACATGGCTGGTGCCAGAGACAACTTCAATTGTTCTGCCGAACACATCGTCGATCGAACGCGGCTTGCCCGTACCGAGTTTATAGATGAGGTGCATGTCGACCATGTCGTACGGATGGCCGAAGTTGACGAAGTCGCGACGCGATGGTGTTACTGACAGACCTGCGGCGGCCAGATGGGCTTTACCAGTCAACATGAGTGGCAGAACTTCAGAGACGCTTTGTACTGTTTCGACTACCAGCTCTACACCGAGCTCCCCGGCGAACGCTTTTGCAAGGTCGTATTCCGGGCCGGACGGACGTCCATCCGGTGCGACTACGTAAGCAGTCGGACTGTGGCGCGTGACGACGCGCAGTTCGCCGGTCTCAATGATCTGATCCAGCAGGGGTGGTGGTGAAGAACAAGTGCCAACCAACCCAACGAGCGCTATGACAAACAATAGCCGCAAAGCCTTTCTCCGAGCTCCGTCCGTGGGTCCAATACTGCCACAAACTTTCTGCCAACTGGATATTGACAGGCAAGCCTTTTATTCTGATGTGGAATAGCTTTGCGACCAATTTCAGCTGCACCCGGGCCGATAAATGCTGCTAGCATCCCCAAAACACTGAATTATGGAAAGGAAATAATTGATGATCAAGGGACAGCACCTGATCGCCGGCGAATGGGTTTCCGGTGAAAGCACTTTTGAATCCAGCCCGTCGTCGGGAGCACCACTGACATTTCCGAACGGTAGTACCGAGCTTGTCGATCGGGCGGTGGCCGCGGCTGAAGAGGCTTTTGCCTCGTTTGGATCAATGCCGAGAAAAGAACGCGCCGCGTTCATTCAGAAAATTGCAGACGAGATAGAAGCACGCGGAGCAGAGCTGACTGAAATGGGCATGGCGGAAACCGGGCTCCCGCAGATGCGTCTCGAAGGTGAGCGTGGACGAACGGTTGCGCAATTGCGCATGTTTGCGGACCACATTGTGCAAGGCGATTATCTCGACAGGCGCCACGTCACAGCATTACCCGATCGTGAACCGCTGCCGCGTCCGGACCTGTTTCTTGTCATGCGGCCAATGGGTCCCGTTGCAGTCTTCGGCGCATCCAATTTCCCGCTCGCATTTTCGACGGCAGGTGGAGATACAGCATCGGCCCTGGCCGCTGGTTGTCCGGTCGTCGTTAAAGGTCATCCGGCACATCCAGGCACCGGGGAGATTGTGGTGCAGGCGATCGATGCTGCGATCAAAGCCTGCGGGGTACACCCCGGCACGTTCTCGTTTGTCCAGGACTCGGGACATGAGGTCGCTCAGCATCTGGTCCGACACCCATTGATCACAGCCGTCGGCTTCACGGGATCGCTTGCAGGTGGGCGCGCGCTGTACGATATTTGCGCCGCTCGCGAAGTACCGATTCCGTTCTATGGCGAGCTTGGCTCAATCAATCCGGTCTTCGTTCTGGACAACGCGCTCGCCAACCGCGGCGAACAGATCGCGCAGGGCTGGGCGGGTTCATTGGCACTGGGAGCGGGGCAGTTCTGCACCAACCCGGGCGTCATGGTGGTGCCGGCAGGCGCCGCGGGCGACAAGTTTGTCGCAACCGTTAGCGACGCTCTCCAAGCCATCGATCCGCAGGTCATGCTGACAGACGGCATCGCTAACGCGTTCAAATCCGGGGTTGCCGATCTGGAAGGTTCAGTGGCGACCAAAATCTTCGGCGAAACCTGCGCTGACCGCAAAGCAACGCCAGTTGTCTTCATGACCAGCGGCCAGGACTGGATGGCGCACCCGGAACTCGCGGAAGAAGTCTTCGGTCCGGCAGGCATCATCGTGCGCGCCGCAAATACAGAGGAAATGCAGGCGATCGCAAAAAGCCTCGGTGGCCAACTGACGGCAACAGTGCAGATGGATGACGACGACTCGGATGTCGCAAAAACTCTGGTCGCCATCCTCGAACGCAAAGCAGGGCGAATCATCGCTAACGGCTTTCCTACAGGTGTTGAGGTCGCTGATCCCATGGTGCATAGCGGCCCGTATCCGGCGAGCACCAATTTCGGTGCGAGCTCAGTGGGATCGTTGTCGATACGACGGTTCCTGCGGCCGGTTTGCTACCAGGACATTCCGGTAAGCTTACTCGCAGAGGACACACGTCCGGACGCCGGCTAGCAATTCAGGGCGGCAATTGCGTACAATTCGCGCCGGCCGTCGCATGTGGAGAGGTGTCTGAGTGGTCGAAAGAGCCTGATTCGAAATCAGGTGTACGGTTGTACCGTACCGTGGGTTCGAATCCCACCCTCTCCGCCAATACCTCAATAAAAACAATTAGTTATGAGATTTCTCATATAGACCTACCATTTAGACCATCAAATAGTTGTCGCAACGGATCGGGCCGAGGAGGGGAATGCACCCCTCCAGCCCTAACCACGCCAATCTAACCGGAGGTCAACATGGCTACCAACGATCCTAGTC
>JBBKWL010000239.1:0-8204 GCA_037968975.1 Woeseiaceae bacterium
GGCTACGCGACCCCGACCGAGGCGGCTGGCGTGGGTGCGATGGGCGCGCTGTTGCTTGCCATTTCACGACGACAACTCAACTACCTGCGACTGCAGGAGATCATGCGCCGCACACTGAAGATCAGCAGCATGGTATTCATGATCCTCATAGGTGCGTCGATATTCTCGCTGGTGTTTCGCGGTTACGGCGGCGACGATGCGGTTCGCAACTTACTTGAATCACTACCCGGTGGCGTCTTCGGTGCCGTGCTGCTGGTAATGATCGTGATGTTTTTGCTGGGCTTCGTACTCGACTTCATCGAGATAACATTCGTCGTGGTGCCAATAGTCGGACCCATACTGCTGACCATGGGCTTAGATCCCGTGTGGCTTGGCATCATGATCGCAATCAATCTGCAGACCTCGTTCCTGACGCCGCCATTCGGTTTCGCCCTGTTCTATCTACGCGGCGTAGCACCACCGGAGGTCACCACCGCACACATCTACCGCGGCGCAATGCCCTTCGTAGCCATACAAATCTTCGCGCTGGTCTTACTAGCCATTTTCCCAGACCTGATCACCTGGCTCCCCAACCAGATTTACGGCGACTAGGAACTCATCTATCTTTTTCTTTGCTATCGAAAAGCCCCCCAAGATCCTTGAGCGGGTCGTCCTCATCGTTAGTGGGAGCGCTTATGCCCGCTTCGCTGAGGTCGAACAACGGCACCTCGTCATAGCCCTCAGGCATCGAAAATACGTTCGGGTCGACCGACTCCTCGCGCAGCGTGGTAATCTCCATGGTCATTTTGCTCGTCTTTCCGCGACCTTTCTTGTCCTTCATTTTCGTACTTTGAACAACCTTCAGCGGCGTACCATCTACCCGTTTCATGCTCTCGGATAGCACAAAGTCGAGGTCCGGATCGCCAGTCGTCGGCGGCTTCACCGCAAACCAGGTGCTGCTCAACGTCGGGATGCTATCTTCATTCGTCAGCCACGCATCGGTCGTTGCTTCAATCCTGCGGCTCCGCTCCATAAATACGACTTTCATCTCCATGGTGTAAGCGGTGCGCCAGGATTTCTTGGTCGTGTCGATGCCAAGAAGTTGGCCACCCGGTTCGGTGCCCAGGTCTTCCGCCTCCGCATCTTTGAAGTCAATGTCGATGATTCCCTCGGCATCCTTGGTCATCGCTCCGAGCGTGGCGAACAGTGCGTCGGTATCCCATAGAGAATAGGTCTTCTTTTTCGGGTTGATCAGGTAGACCGTCTCACCCCCGTCGTGAGTCAGGAGATACGATCCCTTCGGCATCGTGTCGCTGTCGCTTTTGACGAATTCCACCTTCCCGCTATTGCCCTCCATCCATGCCTGCACCTTCAGGTTCATCCCATTTTGTGAGCTCGAGACTTTTTGCTCCACATAGGTACCTGCCGTTGCCTGGTCGAATCCCGCGAACAAGAGGATCGCCGCTAGAATTCCGATGATTGCTGCTGGTTGCTGCTGCATGTTCATTCCTCCTCGTGCTTGCCTGTTCTTCACTGAATGCAATCTTCCAGGCTGCTAGCAGCCAGGAACTCGGAATGTACCGTTAGATTGTCGCCGTTCTCGTGGCAGACTTGACCGTCGAGAGTGCCGCAGTAGGCGCCCATCTGGTCGAGCTCTTGCCACTGATCTCCCGGGCAGGCATCCAATGTCAAGGTCGCCGCAGGCACCGAACATCGATCGACGTGGGTGCTGGCAAGACCGAGTCCGGGGGCCTTGATCCCAAGGCGACTGACGACAAAGGGTCGCTGGCCGCTTTGAATAGGACCCTGATCCATTTCTTGGTCCCGTTCTAACGAAGCCGAGAGAACGAACTTGTTGGCTATGTGCGCCATTGCCATCGTCATCGTGCCTCCCCGCTCAACTGAAGGGCCTTGCTCGTTGAACATCACGTCTTCCAAAGTCAGCGTCCACATCCCTTTTAGTTCGTTCAAAGGATCTGAGCTTTCCGGTTCATCGCCCTCGATGAGGTCAGCGGCTTCGCTACCGGGATTCGGATCGGCGGCGGATTCATAGGCCTGCCCCATTGCCTGCTGCATGGCCGCATAAGCCGCCCTCTCTTGTTCTGTCATATTGGCGATCATTCGCTGCATCGCTGGCGCTTGCTGAGCGCTTTCAATCCTCTCCTGTATCGCACTGGTGCCGGGGAACCACATCGAGCGAAGAGATTCGAGTTCTATTCCGGTAGGGTTGTCACTCAATACGGCGACTTGACCTGAGTAGGTGCCGGCGCCACGTCCGCCGCTGACGGTGGTCTTCATGTGGCACTGATTCTTAATGCGCCGCAGCCTCAACGTGATCTCGAGAGTGAGACTGTAGTCGTCGAGCTCCGTCCCCATCGGGTTATTCTCAGTAAACCAATCCATCAATCGATCATCGAAGCGCGCCATAATGCTGAGACTGGAGCCCATGAACAGCTTAATCTCCCGCCACTCGCTTTGCCCTACTTCGAGGCTCACGGGATTATCCGAGGTGATCGTTGGGGCTCCTACAGGGTCGGTATCACTTTGCACGTTCATACTGGTGACGACCCCGAGCGGCCAGCTTTCGCTACCAGAAAACACGCCCTCTGCAATGAAGTCGATAGTTACAATTGCTTCAAACGGTCCATCTCCCTCTGCGATGAAGCTGTGCATAATCGGCCCGATGGCGTCGTAGGCCCTACCAACAGACTCACCAGGCAAAACCGGCGGTGGAACCTCAAGATTGACACGGGCTGTCGCCTGACACGTTACCTCGTCTTGCCCAGTGGGCAAGCGCAACTTCCAGTCCATTACGTAATAGGAAGCCATAACTAGACTCCCATCCCACGGTATTACCCCGAGCCCTTCACAAGTTGACGCTTGCGCTTCAACTCGCAATCCCAAACCAACGTTAAGCAAGAGCGCGAGTGCGACTACCCACACCTTATGTCGTTTGTTTAAAGCTGACCCGGCAACTCCATATTGTCGTGGAATCTCGTTCATCTTATCTCCTGGTTTTTCTCGTCTGTGCTCATCGCCAAAGCAGCAGCAACGAAGCGGACGGAGTCATATTCAAATTGGTCGAAGTCGGCGAGGGTCGCCTGGATCTGGGGGTCGGTGCCGAAGGTGCGGCCGGCGTGAAGTAGCAGGGCGGCCTGAATCTCCGGGGCTCTGGGTTCATCGTCGTCGGTGCCATATTCGAGATCGAGGGCGGCGATCAGGTCGGGGACGATTGCCGGCGAAGTCTGGCCGAGCAGAGCTCGCGCTGCACCGATGCGCACCGACTCGTCGCCAACACTCATCAAGCGATTAATAAGCGGCACCGCGCGCGGATCGTCCCAGGCCGAAAGCGCTGTTGCCACCCGCAATCGCATCTTACGCACGGCCACCGCTTCTGCTTCCTGTTGTCGATCGAAGCGCTCGGATGCGCCGATGGCAAAATCCACCAGCATACGGTCCGACGGACCTTGCGGAATCGGCAGCCCCAGTACGTGTCGAGCCGCCACCTTGGCGAGCGGTTTCAGTATCTGCCCGCCCTGTTGCAAGGCGCTGCCGCCGAGGTTCCAGCTTTCGCGCTCGACGGCTGCTGCCAGAGCTGGAAGGCGTTCGCGTTCGCCGTTTTCAAAAAGGGAGATGGCGAGCTTCGCCTGCACGTAGTCATCAGTGGGCACGGTGACCGGCTCGGCATCGTGCAAGGTCTCAAGGCTTAGCGGGCCGCCTTCCATTCCAAGCCGTTCGATCAGCGGCTCGGCCCATGTTGCCGGGTCCTGGGACTTCATCAATTCGAACTCCCGTCGGGCCCAGGTCAGCGCCGCCGGTTCCTCAGCATCGAACAGCGCCTCGAAGGCTTCCCACTGGCCCACTGCCTTACCGTCCATGAGCTCTTTTTTGAGTTGATCAATCGATGGTCGATGGTCAAAGCCGCGCGCCAGAGCTAACTGCGCCGAGCGTGCGGCGCCCTCCAGGTCGGAGCCACGACCAATTCTGAATCGCCCGGACTTGGCCTGTTTTGCCAAATTCACCAGTGCGTCACGCGCCTCGGGTACGCCGGTATTTCCCAGTACCTGGGCAGCAGCAGAAGCGAGTGCGTCGTCGAGCTCTTTTTTCGGCTGCTTGAGGACGGCGAGCGCTGCGTCGGCAACGGCTGCCGTTTGCTCGGCATCCAGCTTGCCGGCTTCGAGCAAAGCGCCAAAACCCGAAAGCCCGGCCGCCTTGGCGACGGACACCGATTCCTCAGTCTGTGCTGCAGGATTGCCACTGTTGCCCTTGACCAGATCAGCGAAAATTGGCCCCGCTACGGCAACACCGCGGCCCACCAGCTCGCGCTCGCAGCGCGCCCGAACCCACTCGCCAAAAACGCCCGCTGAGGATTCGTTGCCGCTGGCAGGGGCGAGCAGAGGTTCCGCGAGGCAGCGCTGGTAGAAGGCGGCGGCATCGTCGACATACCCCGCATCGGCCAGCGTACCGGCGGCGGCCAGACCTCGCACCCAGGGGCCGACGATTGCTTCCGCCATTATCTGATTTGCCTCGGAATTGCTACCAGCCCCGAGACCAAAGGTATTGCGCAGCAAGTTCTTCGGTTTGAACTGCGACTTCATGACCTCCTTCATCGAACCCATCATCGCGTCCATTGAGTCGAAGGCGGTGACCAGGGAGCGATCTCGCAGCCCCTCGACCACCTGCTGCTCGGCACTTGCTCGCTGCATTTGCGATAGCCGATGCAAGTCCTCCGCCAGCAGTAGTTCGAGTACCACTGGATTTGGCTCCGCCCTGAGCGATGCCTGATGGATCAGCCTAGACACTTCTTCCTGAGCAGTAGGCGCAGCGGCCAGCACCATTGCCGGCAAGGCCGATAAGGCGGATATCGCTATCCGTCCGAGCAGCGCCCGGGGAGCATCAAAAAGACGATTGTCGCTATCCATACATACATAGCGCGGGTTTGGCGGCAATGTGCCAATTAATTCGTATTAGTTACGGCGAGTATCGGCAAAGTACCTGATAATGTTCGGGAATATTCCCTTTACGGAGTAGCTCGCGGGATTGCTCGATCAGCTTTGTGCCTTCGTCAGTCAGTCCCTGACGTTCCAGTGCAACTCCGACCAGGCAGCGTGCAACGCCGACGAGGTGAGTGTCCGGCAGGGTTTTTTCGAAGCGCTGCAGGGCCTCGCGAGCAACCGCTTCTGCATCCATTTCCTGTCCCAACTGTATTTTGGCGTAAGCAAGCGTTAACAGCGGGAAAGCGATGACATAATTGTCGTCATTGAGGATTACTGAATAAATTTCGTGGGCCCTGGCGAGCGCTGGAACTGCCTCATCGAATCGCCCTTGTTCCGAATAAATCGCCCCGAGATTCTGATTGGTGTCGGCGACAGCGCGGCTGTCCGATCCAAATAGCCGGACCTGTCGCTCAAGCAAATCCTTGTAGAGTGATTCCGCCCGCTCATCATCACCTTTTGAGGCCATCAAGAATGCAAAGTTACTCAGTGCGACCACACTACTGCTATGGTCCCTGCCCAATTGTTCTTCAAGTATCGGTAACGCTTCTCTAAAGTTTTTCTCCGACGCTGCAAACTCTTCGAACAGCGTCAGCGAAGATGCCAGTCGAATCTGTGCGCTCGCCCGTTGCAGACTTTTCGCTCCGTAGATTTCTTCGGCGATGTTGTCGGCCTCCTCGATTGCGGCGAACGCGGTGTCCGTTCGATCGAAGCCAAGATTCTGCGCGTAGATGATCAGGGCATTGATCATTTCATTCGGATACGACCTTCGGTACGGGCGAAGAATGTTAATACCCGTAGCAATTAGTTCGCGGCTCGCCAGAACCTCGCCGGAAAAATAGGCATCTATTCCGGCTGTGATTTTCGCGAGGCCGACCTCGGCAGAGTCCGCAGCATGAAGGGTCTCGGCCAACGATAATTGTCGCGCCGCTGACTCGGTTGCCTGGCCCGCGAGGCCGGCATTGCGCAGTAACGGCGTTAGTTGGCGTAACGTCTCAGCGACCTGGGGCGACTCATCGCCATATTGTTCCTGCTCAAGTGACAGTGCTTTTTTGCGCAGGGTTATCGCATCGTCGCTGCGATCCAGACTGCCATAAACATCGGCGATCGACCCTAAAAGTGACGCCTGCAATCGTGGTTGATCGGCCAGTTCCGTGGCGATTCTCTCACGACCGATTTCCAACGCCTGCACGACTGTTATATTGCTACCTGCCGATGCGTCGGCCGGGTTGAATGGGTCTGGAGAGCGAAATAAATCAACAAGAAATTGCTGGGCTGCGATCGCCAACCGCTCTTCTTCAGCAAGGCGCTTCGAATACGTCGTTATCGTGGCTACGTACGCGACCATTACCAGCATCGCGATACCGATCGCAGGGAAAAGCCATGGTCGCCTTTTGGCCAGCTTTCCAAACCGATATACCACAGAGCTTGGGCCTGCGAGAATCGGCCGGCCCGACAAGAAGCGTTGCAGGTCAAGCAGCATCTCGTCGGCCGATGCGTAGCGCTGCGATGGATCGCCGTCCAACGCCTTGTTGATAATTGCATCAAGGTCGCCGCGAACGCTTTTGTACTCGGGCTTTCCTGCGAGGGCCGAGCTGGCGATAAGGGGGCCGGTAGGTCTCCTGCCATCGCGGAACACTGGCTGACCCGTCAGGAGTTCGTACAACAATAGTCCACACTGATAAATGTCGGACGCAGTGGTAATTGGCGCGCCCGCGTGCTGTTCGGGACTGCCGTAACCTGGCGTGAGCAGCGAAATTCCGGTACGCGTCGCTGTCGAGGCACCCGGCATTGTCGCCGGATCAAGAATTTTTGCGATGCCGAAGTCGAGCAGGGAAACGTTACCTTCTTCTGTCACCAGGATGTTTGATGGCTTAACGTCGCGGTGGACAACGAGGTGAGTGTGCGCGTGATGCAATGCACGCAAGACCTCAATCAGTAGTCGGACCTTGTCCGGCACGCTAAGCATGGCTTTGCTGCAATAATCCGTGATCACAGCACCCTCAATAAATTCCAGAACCAGATACGGCCTGCCGTCGGGCAAGGCGCCGCCATCAAGAATTGCAGCGATCGACGGGTGGTCAAGAGATGACAGAATTTGTCGTTCTGCTCGAAAACGCAAGATCAGGTCGTCTGTATCTAACCCGCGACGTAGAACTTTGAGCGCGGCTTTCTGTTGAAATTCACCGTCATTGCGGTCTGCAATGTAAACGGTTGCCAGGCCGCCACGCGCGATTCGCCGTCGAACCTGCCAGTGACCGATAGTTCGTCCCGAAAGGTTTTCTGTGTCGTTATCGGACGCAATGACATCCGTCAGGAGTCGATCACGGACACCGGACAGGCTCTCATCGGAATGGTCGTCGAGAGCCGCCACTTCGTCCAGGAGTGCTCGGACTTCTTCAATCAGGGTCGGCTCGTCGCGGCATTGATTCTTCAGAAAGTCATTGCGCTCGGGCTCGGGCAGATCCAGCGCTGCCTGGAACAGGTCGTCGATCCGCTTGTCATTCGATCGCGTCAATGTGTTTCTTTTAGCGCCCTATGGATGTAAGCGCGTGCTCGCTGCCAGTCTCGCTGAACCGTACGAACCTGCACGCCCAGTGTTTCAGCCGTTTCTTTCACAGACAGTCCGGCGAAGAACCGACATTCCACAACCTGCGCCATACGTGAGTCGATGTTCTCCATCTTCTTCATAGCGGCATCGATCGCCAGAACTGCCATTGTGTCATCGGCTGTTGCGACGGAAAATTCGTCGAGTCTTAGCTCCCCCTTGCCGCCACCGCGTTTCGCCGAAATGTGCTTACGGGCATGGTCAACCAGCAGGTGCCGCATTACACGTGCGGCGACCCGGAAGAAATGTGCCTGATCATGCCATTGTGGCGTGCTTGCCCGCATTCTTACGAATGCTTCATTGACAATCGCCGTTGTACTCAAAGTATGTCCAGCACGTTCACCAGAGAGTTGGATGCGCGCGAGTTGTTTTAACTCGGGATAAATTTCCGCGACCAATTGATCGAGTTTGTCGCGATCACTGCCATCAAGCGCGGCTGACAGGTCATCAGAAATATAAGAGTTGTCCCCGCTTTCGCCTGTCATGTGATACGCATCCGCTTTGGCCGCGCCGTAGTATTCGTGTCAGCTCCGGGTTTCCAGATAAGCCTGTTCGGTAACTCGCTGACCATAAGCCGACTTATCGAGAAACGCATAGTAAGAGTCGGCAATTTTTTTCGCTGC
>JBBKWL010000240.1:0-51305 GCA_037968975.1 Woeseiaceae bacterium
ACACATGTGCGGATCACGCCCGCCGGCCAGTTCCAGGGAGATAGCGGCAGCGGCACCCCGTCAGCGACTTTTCTGTTCAAGACGGTTATCCCGTAGACCGCGAGTACGCCAAAACGTCAGGGCGATGCTGCTATCGGTCTGTCGCAGTTCGAATTGAGCGCGACATCAGCCGTTGCTTTTGCCCGCCTTCCACAGCGCGTAGGCCTGCATCTCGAAAAAGATCAGGACGATCGCTGCGACAACAAGGATGGCTACGATGCCATCGCCACTGAACCATTCCGGCTTCGCCACGACCAGGATGACCGAAGCAACCACCCAGCCCAGGTCCATCGCAGAAATCGCAATCGCTTCGGCTCGCTTTACGCGCTGCCTGTAGGCGTGAGCCAGCAGGCTGCTACCGAAAAGCACAAGTATCGCGCCAAGACCGACGACCCAGCGAGTGTCCTGCAGGCCGATGAAAGATGCTATGGCCGACGAAAACATGAGCATTGCGGTACCGGACGTAATGGAGAACGCGCCGTTGGCGGTGAATGCCCGAAAGAGTAACGACGAGTCCTGCGTAGTCAGCTGTTTTTGCATTGCGCTTCTCCTTTTTGAATAACTTGATTTTCATATAGTAATTACTATACTATTTTAAAGTCAATGAAAAGAAGCTATAGACAGAACTGCGCGCTGGCGCACGGACTCGACATGATCGGCGAGCGCTGGACTTTGCTGATCGTGCGCGAGCTGCTGGTTGCGCCGCGACGGTATGGTGAGCTGCTTGATAACCTTGCCGGCATCGGTACCAACCTGCTGGCCGACCGTCTCAGGGAGATGGAGTTGAACGGCCTTGTCGATAAGCAGGGGACCAAGTACGTGCTGACCGAGGCAGGCAGACTGCTGGAACCTGTCGTGTGGGAGATAGTCCGCTTTGGACTTGCGCTCGGCATTGCCGATACAAAAGACCGCCTTACCCGGCCAGAGTGGGACTCCGTCGCACTGCGTGCGCTGTACGACGAAGGACTCGGTGAGCAATTATCGGGCCGCTACGTAATCGAAATGAATGCTGTGCCCTACTGCATCGACCGGCGAGGACGCGAAGTGACCATTAGCCAGGGCGATGCGCATGACACTGTCGCGCGCGTAGCGTTATCGAAAAAGACGGCACGTTCGCTCGCGGCCGGGGATATCAAACTCAACGACGCGAAAGTGAAGATCGACGGAAGCCGGCGCGAAGCGCGGAACCTGTTACGGGCGTTCGGGCTGCTGCCCGCATGAGCTATGGCTTACGTTGATCGTAATTGCGCCCGGGTCGCAACTATTCCGCGCTGTACAGGTTCAAATGGTCAATGACGATTCCGCCGGTCGAATCGGCTCAAGGTCAGCGAGCCTGCGGCCATGGCAAGCAGAAAGACCACCGGCTCTAAGCTTCCTAACGCGAGTGCCGAGATCGCCGGCCCGGGACAATAACCGGCCAGGCCCCAGCCGATACCGAATATGGCCGCGCCTGCAAGCAGACGCGCATCGAGATCCGTGCGGGTCGGCGCATGAAACGACGACGCCAGCACTGGTGTCGCCCGGCGCTTGGCGAGTTGAAAACCGACGAAGCTCACAACGACTGCGCCGGCCAGTACGAGTGCCAGCGACGGGTCCCAGTTGCCGAAGACATCCAGGAATGCGATGACCTTTTGCGGGTTAATCATTTGCGAGACAGCGAGTCCGAGTCCGAAGAGGACGCCTGTCAACAATGCAGTGAGTTGTGTTTTCACCTCAGGCACCTGTGAAGTAGCGGGTGACGAGCAGGACGGTAAGCACCCCTGTGACTAAGAAGGTGAGCGTTGCGGCGAGTGAGCGCACGGACAACCTCGCCATGCCACAAACACCGTGGCCGCTGGTGCAGCCACTGCCCATGCGGGTTCCGGCGCCAACCAGGAAGCCGGCAAGTGCAAGCAGCGCGATCGGATAGTCCACACGCAGCGAAAACGCAAGCGGTACGATCAAAACGTACACGCCGCTGCCAAGCACGAGCCCGGCAAGAAACCACACTCGCCATGCCGTGTCGTTGCTGCGCGGTTGCAGGACGCCGTTAAAGATCCCGCTGATGCCGGCGATCCGCCCGTTCATCAGAAACAACAGGCTGGCGGCGAGCCCGATCAGCGCGCCGCCGCCAAGTGACGTCCAGGGCGTAAAATTTTCCATTTCAAGTAAGCCTGTTAAGTTGTTGCAGCGGAAGCACTAGCCCGCAATCTGGGGATAGTCTACTACGCGCTGGCCATCGACAAAGACAGGGTGCCGTCGGGCCTGTTAATTGAACTGTGTTGTCCGGCCGAGAAGAGAAGCTGGCCTGCCCGGGTGAGAAAAGGCACTATCAACGGGATCTCAACCGACTCGGAAACCGGGAGTAACGCCGGTGCGAACGATTAGCCGCATAGTTATCACGATTCTGTCGCTATCAAGCGGCATGACCACTTACGCTCAAACGGAATTCCCCTACGGTGTCATCCAGGTTGAAGAAAACCTGATGATCCCGATGCGTGACGGGGTGCGATTGGCGACTGATATTTACCGACCGACGCAAGTGGGCACACCTGTCGATGAGAAACTACCTGTCCTGCTGCAGCGCACGCCGTATGACAAAACCGGCACACAGCTTGTGGCGTCCGCGAAGTTCTTTGCGGAGAACGGCTATGTCGTGGTGCTTCAGGACCATCGCGGCCTGTACGCCTCCGAAGGTGAATTTACCAAATACATTGGTGAGGGACAGGACAGCTACGACACGATCGAATTTCTCGCCAGCCAACCCTTCAGCGACGGGCAGGTGGGCATGTGGGGCACATCCTATGCCGCGCACGTTCAGGCTAACGCCGCCAAACTGAAACCGCCACATCTCAAATCCATTGTCCTGAACATGGGCGGCATATCGAACGGCTGGGACCACAAGGTCCGCAACCACGGTGCGTTCGAGATCCAGCAATTGACCTGGGCCTTTCGGCAGCTGGCTGTCGAGACCGATGATCCCGTCATCAAGGAAATGATGCGCCTGAACCCGGTAGATGACTGGCTCACGACTATGCCGATCCGGAAAGGACTCAGCCCGCTTTCGGCGGCGCCGAATTTCGAGGACTATATCCTTGAGATGATGACCCACGGCGACTACGACGACTACTTCAAGGACCTCGACATCAACTGGGTGGAGTATTACGACCAGACGGCCGACATCCCGATGCTGTTGATTTCCGGCTGGTACGACTCGTACGCGGGTGGCACCGTGCACAACTACAACGAACTGTCGAGTCGGCTCGACTCACCGGTGCAATTGATCATGGGTCCGTGGACACACAGCGGCAACACGCGGAGTTACGCCGGTAACGCAGAGTTCGGACCGGACGCAGCTATCGATGACTTTCACAACGATTTCCATCTGCGCTGGTTCGATCGCTACCTGAAAGGAAAGTCTGCCGACGACGGCGCCAACGTCCTCATCTTCGTCATGGGCAACGGCGACGGGCACAAGGATGACAACGGCAGGCTTTATCACGGCGGCTATTGGCGCGAAGCAGCCGAATGGCCGATCCGTGGCACTCGTTCCACGCCTTATTATTTCCATGCCGATGGCTCACTCGACACCGGTAAGCCGGCGGAACGCGAATCATCGACCACCTACACGTTCGATCCAGAAAACCCGGTGCAAACCATCGGCGGATCGTTCTCCAGCACCAGCCCGATTTTCGAACCCGGCGCTTACGATCAACGCGAGGCCGACGAGGTATTCGGCGCAACGAAACCTTACCTGCCGTTGAAGTCTCGAAGCGATGTGCTGGTGTTCCAGACAGAACCGCTACCTGCCGACATGAACGTGATCGGACCGATCGTCGTGAAGCTGCACGTCTCATCGTCCGCGACGGACACCGACTTCACGGCGAAGCTCGTCGACGTTTACCCACCTTCCGACGATTTCCCGGCCGGCTATGAGATGAATATTACGGATGGCATCCTGCGTACGCGTTATCGTGACCAACCGGACCGACAGGAACTGATGCAGCCGGGTGAAACCTATGCAATCGAGGTCACACCTTTTCCAACGGCGAATGTGTTCAAGAAAGGTCACCGCATTCGTGTCGATATCTCGAGCAGCAACTTCCCGCGTTTCGATGTAAATCCGAACACCGGCGAACCACTTGGCCGCCACCGCCGCATGATTCCGGCAGACAACACCATTTACCACGATGCCGCACACCCCTCGCACGTGCTGCTACCTATTTTCCCGGCTCAATGAGCAACCTGGAGCAGACATGACCGACTCCCTGTCACGACGCAATTTCATCAAGGCCTCCGGCATCGCGCTTGGCAGCACTGCCTTGCCAGTAACTCCGATGATGGCAAGCGCAGCTACGGCAAAAGCACTGGCCAGCAACCCGCCGGATGCCACGCGGCAATTGGCTAGTTGGATCGTGAACTCGAAATGGGCAGACGTACCACAAAGCGCCCGTTACGAAGCCGTGCGCTCCATGTTTAACTGGGTGGGGTGTTGTCTGGGTGGAGCACGGCACGAAACGACAGAACGGGCGATCGCCGCTCTGGCAGAGTTCTCCGGCAAGCCCGAAGCCACAGTACTGGGCAGACCGGAACGCCTGGACATCATGCACGCCGCACTAATGAACGGCATCACATCGCACGTCCTCGACTACGATGACACGCACCTCGACACCATTATTCACCCTGCTGGACCTGTCGCCTCTGCCCTCCTCGCACTGGCCGAGCGCCTCGGAACCAGCGGCGAAGATTTCATGCATGCCTTCATCCTCGGCGTGGAAGCTGAGTGCCGCATCGGGCTGGCGGTCTATCCGTCCCATTACGAGCGTGGCTTTCATATTACGGGCACGGCCGGTGTATTCGGCGGCGCAGCGGCCGCCGGCAAGCTCCTGGAATTGAACGAACAGCAGATGACCTGGGCACTGGGAATTGCCGCCACGCAATCAGCAGGCCTCAAGGAGATGTTTGGCACCATGTGCAAGTCCTTTCACGTCGGCAGCGCCGGCCAGAATGGCCTGAAGGCTGCGCTGCTCGCCGCAAAAAACTACACGAGTTCTAACGGCGTACTGGAAGCGAAAGAAGGTTTCGCCTTCACCTATTCCGATGAACAGGATTTCTCCATGATCACCGACAACTTGGGGTCGAGCTGGGAGGTCGAGAAGAACACGTACAAACCATTCTCCTGCGGCATCGTCACCCACCCGATCATCGACGGCTGCATACAGCTTAGAAATGAACACCAGCTGACATCGGAGCAGATCGAGAAAGTTTCACTCAGAGTAAACCCGCTGGTCATCAAGCTCACCGGCAAGAAAGCCCCGCAAACCGGACTTGAAGCGAAGTTCAGCATATTTTACATCAGTGCCGCTGCGCTGATTACAGGCGTCGCCGGTCCCAACCAGTTCACTGACGAAGCGGTGCGGGATCCTGAGACCATCGCACTCAGAGACCGGGTCGAAGCAACGGTCGATGAAAACGTCAGCGAAGAAGAAGCTTTCGTCCAAATCCGATTAGTCGACGGAACAGTCCTCAGCAAACATGTTGAAAACGCCATCGGCAGCGTGCAGAGACCACTCACGAAGCAACACCTCGAACAAAAATTTGCCGACCAGGCGCAAACCGCCTTACCTATTTCACAAGTCGAAAACGTGATGGCCATTTGCTGGGAGATTGAAGGAATGAATAAGGTAAGCGAAATCTCGACAGCGGCGGCAGCGGCGTGATTTCGGACGGCCAGCAGCGCGAGGCGGCCAAAGTCGCCGGCCCAAGCTGCGGTACAGGGTGTGGCCAGGCTTTACTGGTCCGGGCCAATTCCGATTTTTCGCTTCTGTCTACACCTCCTCCAGTATAATTCCGCCAGGCAGGTTTTCAGGAGCGGGCTATGAACCCCGAAGCCGTTTGTCGCACACATTGTCATGCCGTGTTGCTTGCCTGTTTTTGCATCGCTGCCTGTGGCGGCAGCAGAGTTATCGACACCCCGCCCGAAGCACTCATCCTCCATCAGCCATTAGCGAGTGCCTCCGATCTTGCCCTTCACGCCGATCTAAGCTGGATCATTATCAGGAACGGCAACGGAAGCTGGGCAACAGATGCAGACTGGGACGAGTATATTTTTGGCGTTACCAATCATTCTGCTTCCGTGGTCAGGATCACCACTGTCACGGCCTTCGATTCGCTTGATAACGCGCGGATAACAACCTCGCGGCGGCCGGCTCTGATCAAACAGACCAGGGACTCGGCCAAACGCTACAAAGGGCACGGTTTAACGGTCAAAGCAGGTGTGGGCGGAGACACCCTGATGCTGGCGGGAGCAGCGACCAACGTCGCCGGAACAACAGCAGCTTTGTCGATGCTCTACGGGTCTATGTCTACTTCAGCGGCGGCCGCCTCTATCGGCGCTGCATTTATCGTGGCGCCCGCACTGATCGTAGGCGGAACAATGCGAAATATAGAACAGAACAAAATTGCCGAGATGCTCATTGAACGGCAGTCAAACCTGCCGGTTCTCGTTAACCCGGGTGAAACGCAGGAGCAGCATTACTTCTTCCCCATTACACCGTCACCACTGCGGGTCGAAATCGTGTTTCTCATCGACGGTAAGCAGCAACAACTGGTCATTGATACTGCCTCGGCATTGCAGGGTCTGCATTTGTCCCAAGCTACTATCGAGAAATAAACATGATCCGTTTTCTAACGCATGGTGGAATCCGCATCGGTGCCGGTGTGGCAATGCTACTGGCGTTGACGTCGTGCGTGACTAAGGGTGAATTTGTGCAGCTTAGCTATTCGCCAGAGAAAGAAGCGGAACAGGAGGATGATGGCCGGCATGACCTTGGCCGACAGACGCAAACCGCTTGCAGCCTGATCCTCAGCGTGGCGGATGAACGCGCCGATAAAGGTCGCATCGGGCGTATCGCCGGCGGCCTGGTTGGCGAAAGCGTGACACCCATATTCACGGACAGCAATGTTGAGGCATGGGTCCACGATGCGATTGTCCTGGAGCTTCAACGGCTCGGCGTAGGCGTCAGCGAAGCCGCCGACCGCAGGAACGACACCGCGGTTGGTATGCTGAGCGTAACGATTTCAGAGGTGTCCACGGGTTGCTACGCGATAATTTGCTCGGCGTCGGTGCACCTGTCGACGACATTGACATCCCAAGGCGGGGATATGCAGACGAGTGAGCAAAATGGCAAGGGAAGTAAAGCCGGTGTCGGCTTCTCTTACGTGCCGGTCATAGAAGAAGCGCTGCGCCGATCACTGAGGGACGCTGTTAACCTGACGATCGATGATCTGAACTTGCCGAGGACGCAGCCGTGCCAGATGCCGGGCATCACTGGGAACCACGAAATCCCGAAGTAACAGTACTCAGGCGCCGGACGATCCCTTGCTCCGCTTCCCCGGTTTCTTCTTGCGTGCTGCGGTCTTGGCCTTGCCCCGCGCCTTGAACTTTCCTTTGGGCTTACCTTTTCCGCCCGGCTTGCCTTTTCTTTTTCGCGGCGCCTCGGCGTCGCCGTGCAAAGAGATATTCATCGCCTGACCACAAACACGGACTTTTTTCAGGTCCATGAATATGTCTTTCGGCATGCCACCTGGTAGATCAACCAGGCTGTACTCGGCTTCGATCTCGATACTGCCGATATGCTCGCCGTCCAGGCCCGATTCGTTGGCGATAGCACCCACGATGTTCCCCGGCTTGACGCCATGCACATGACCGACCTCTATCCGATAGCGTTTAGCGCCACCCTCGCCATGCCGAACCGGCTTCATCCTCGCCCCGCCCGTGTGCGTGTCAGCGCTGAGCAGCATCGGCTTGTCGCCAATGGTCATTTTCGCCAAAGCGGCTGCAATCTCGACGGCAGGCACGTCGTGTTCCTGCCTGTATTGCTCGACAAGTCCCTGCATGAAGCCAAGCTCGCCAAGACTGAGTGTATCGGTGATCTTCTGTTTGAAATCAGCAACCCGCTTGTTATTAACCGTCTCGGTGCTAGGCAATACCATCTGTTCAATTTTCTGTCGCGTTGCTTTTTCTATCGCCGCCAACATGCGTCGTTCACGCGGCGCCACGAACAGGATGGCATCGCCACGCCGCCCTGCCCGCCCCGTCCGGCCGATGCGGTGAATGTACGCTTCAGTGTCGTAGGGAACATCGTAGTTAATGACGTGACTGATCCTGTCAACGTCGAGGCCGCGTGCTGCAACATCGGTCGCGACCAGGATATCCAGTGACCCCTTCTTCAGGCGCTCCACAGTTTGCTCACGATGCTTCTGCGCCATGTCGCCATTCATTGCGGCGGCAGCATAACCGCGAGCCTCAAGTTTCTCGGCCAGTTCTGCTGTCGCCGTTTTGGTACGGACAAACATCAGAATAGCGTCGAAGGTTTCGACTTCGAGTATTCGAGTGAGAGCGTCCAGTTTGTGCAGGCCGCTCACCTGCCAGTACCGCTGGCGAATGGTTTCTGCGGTGGCGGTGCGCGCCTTGATCGAAATTTCCGCCGGGTTTTTCAGATAGCGCCGTGCAATTCGTTCGACCTCGCTGGGCATCGTTGCGGAGAACAATGCCATCTGTCTTTCGTCCGGCGTCTGGTCGAGTATCCACTTCACTTCGTCAATGAAACCCATGCGCAGCATTTCATCCGCTTCATCCAGAACGACAGCCCGGAGGCCACCGAGCTTCAGCGTTCCTTTGCGCATCAGGTCCATCAGACGACCGGGCGTTCCGACGACAACCTGTACGCCCCGTTTGAGTTGCCGAATTTGCCCGCCATATTCCTGGCCACCGTAAACAGGCAGCACATGAAATCCCTTGATGTGGGATGCGTAGCGTTGAAAGGCTTCGGCCACCTGAATGGCCAGCTCACGAGTCGGCGTGAGTGTCAGGACCTGGATGTCATTGTTCTGCATGTCGATGCCGGAGAGTAATGGCAATGCAAATGCCGCTGTCTTTCCGGTGCCCGTGGGCGCGTGGCCCAGGATGTCGCGGCCGTTCATCAACAGCGGAATCGCCTGGCACTGGATAGGCGTCGGCGTTTCATAGCCGATCTCGTCCAACGCCCGTATCAGGGGATCGGATAGCTTGAGATCGCGGAAACTGGTCGCGCCTGGCTTGGCATCAGACTTGGACATCGATTTGCTCTGGAGTGGGAGAAAGCCCGTGTAGGCCCCACCGGCTGGCGATGCATCATAGCACCCGGATGCTGATAAACGCCGGCGTATATGCCTATGTCGGCGGCCAGTGCCGCAATCCGTCCGCTGCGAGCGTAAACTCTGGCCCTCAGGCTCGCGATACCGAGACCGAAGCCTCCAATAACAGAACCCTTCTATAATAAGGTGGGGCAAAACAAGAAGGTAACCCGTTGCAAACGGATTTCATCCATGGCTTTTACCTGAGCGACTGGCTCGTCGAGCCTCTGAAGGGGCAGGTGAGCGGCCGCGACGGCAAAGTACACCTGCCGCCGAAAGCGATGGAGGTGTTGTTGTGCCTCGCGAAAAGCCCTGCCGAGCTGGTCACGCGCGACAGCCTGCTCGCAGAAGTCTGGGGACCAGGTCAGGGCAGCGCAGAGGCGCTCAGCCGGGCCGTGAGCGAAATTCGCCATGCGCTTGACGATCACGCCGCTGATCCGCGGTTCATCCAGACGCTGCCGAAACGCGG
Organism: Woeseiaceae bacterium; assembly: GCA_037968975.1. GTDB lineage: Bacteria > Pseudomonadota > Gammaproteobacteria > Steroidobacterales > Woeseiaceae > UBA1847. The sequence continues at coordinate 9,665 of JBBKWL010000240.1, forward strand.
TTACCGGCTGCTCGAGACGCCGGAGTTCGTCAACGACGCCACCAGTTCGGTCGTCCTCGGCGACGGCGCGCGCATCACCGACGTTGGCTTTCTCGAAAATCTCCGCAAGCGCGGCGTGCTTGAGACTGGCCTCGCGTACCTGCTGGTCGGCTGGCTGCTACTTCAGGTCGGCGACATCGTATTCGATAAGCTGCTGTTTCCCGACTGGGTGGGTACGTTTGTCACCGTGCTGGTCATCGCCGGTCTGCCGATTGCACTCGTGCTGTCGTGGTACCTCGAGTTTCGCGACGGCCGCGCGATGCTGCACGAACGCGCGCAGGCCGATACAAGGAAGCGTCGTTTCAGTCGCACCTACATATCCGTCATCGGCGCGCTGGCGATCGCCGCCATCGGCGTCTACGCCTATGACCGGAGCATCGGTTTGCCACGAGCGGAGATCACCGCAACCGCAACGGCCGCGCTCGTCGTCAAACTTCCGCCCATTGTCGAAAATTCCTTCGCCGTATTACCGTTCCTGAATCTCGACGGTAGCGAGGAAACACAGATCTTCGCCGATGGTCTTGTCGATGACGTCATCACGCAACTGGTGCGCGTTCCGGGCCTCAGAGTCGCATCGCGCGGCGACTCGTTCACGCTCGAGCCGAACAGCGCGTCGCAGGCAGTTCGCGATCGCCTGCGCGTCGAGATGTACCTTGAAGGCAGCGTCGAGATGTCTGCTGACCGCCTGCGCGTCAACATTCAGATGATTGATTCGGAAACCGGCTTTCACCGGCTTTCACGCAAATTTGACCGGCCGCGCGAAGACTACTTTGACATCCGCGATGAAATTGCAGGCCTCGCGGTCGGTAACGTTCGCGTCGCACTGCCGGCGGGTTTGCGACCCGCGACGTTGACGATGATCGAGGATCCGTCACTCGACGTGTGGGTTCTGTATCGCCGCGGTATCGAGGCGTCGCGGCAGCCGACAACGATCGACACGGTTACCGCCGCGCTTGCCTGGTTCGATGCGGCGCTCAAGGTCGACCCCGAGTACGCCGCGGCGCACGCGGGAAAGTGTGCAGTATTAGTACTGGGCTACATCGAGGAGGATGACGCATCTTTCATTTCGCGGGCGGAATCTGCCTGCGCCACCGCACTCGCGCTGAATTTTAATCTCGATATCGTGCACACGGCGCTGGGCGATCTGTACCGCTCGACCGGTCGCTATTCGGACGCCGAAGCCGCCTACCGGGAAGCCCTGGCAATCGACCCGTCCAGCGTCGCGGCCTTGACAGGGCTGGGCGAGACGTTCTCGCTGCTGAATCATCCGGATGAGGCGGAAGGCAGTCTGCGCAGAGCGATTGATGCCCATCCGGGTGACGCTTTCGCCTACAACAGTCTCGGGACATTCCTGTTTCGTGCAGGTCGCTTCGCCGAAGCGGCCGAGCAATACGAATACGTTGTCGCGCTCGAGCCGCGGAATATGAACGCCTACACGGCTCTCGCATCAGCTCATCTGGCGATGGGAGATTTTTTGGCGGCGGCACCCGCCTATCAGAAAGCGCTCGACATTGAACCGACGAAGGACGCGTACACCAATATCGGCCTGATGCACTACTACCTGGGCGAGTTCGACGCCGCTATTGATCGGCTGGCCAGCGCCGTGCAACTGCAGCCCAATGATTATCTCGCACATGCGACGCTTGGCGACGCGCTCTGGTTCGGTGGTCGAAAGACAGCGGCCCTGCAGGAGTTTGCCGTCGCGGAATTGCTGGCGTCGAGTGCCTTCGACGTCAATCCTAACGACCCGCTCACAATGATGGACCTCGCCTGGATACGGGCGATGCTGGACGAACGGGACGACGCGCGCCGCCTCATTGACATGGCACAACGCATGGCGCCCGACGACCCGTACGCCTACTTTTATGACGCACTGATCAATCTCAAAGCCGGAAACAGGTCCGATGCACTCGCTGCGCTGCAGACGGCAGTCGATAAGGGCTTTTCCCGTAAGCTGCTGGCGGCGGAGCCGCATCTTGCATCGCTTCGGGAAGATCCACAGTTTATTACCCTTGTTGATAACGACTGACAATCGGGCTATCAGGGCCACTAAGCAGCCCTGCGGCGATTATGCTTAAAGGTAAGAATAACGGGAGCGATACAATGAAAAGAATATTCGCCTTGGCGATACTAACGGCTGTACTAAGCGCTTGCGCGGTTGAAGGGGAACCTATCAGAATCGATATCACGGACTCGGTCTGCGCAAGTGCGATCAAATTCAAGACCGATGCGAGGATTGACTATCGCACCAAAAATCGGTTTGAGCTTTCGATGAAGCTGGATTGGGAAGTCTATCCGGGAAGCGAATTCCGCATTGAGCTAAGGCCAAAGCGGGACTCTGAAGACGCGGAAGTACAGATTATTGGCGTCAGTGGCACGTTGCCGGACAAAACGAGCACGGCATACGGCTGGCTTGATGGCAGTGGCAAGGCCTCTGAATTGCCTGACAATACGCTGGTGTTTTGCGTCCCTTCCGATGTGCCGGAGAACACCGTCTACAAGTTCGACGTCGTTGTCGGTGGAATCGGCAGACTCGATCCGAGAATACACGTGCGGTAGCGACGGTTCAGGAGGCCGGGCCCACGCCCGGCCGGGTGCGCAGGCACTTGCGACGACCTCGTAAAGGGCGTTAACACGACGCGGTCAGCCTCCGACCGCGTCATGCAGTGGCGGTGTGGGCGAGGATTTGGCGGGCCGCAGGTGTTCCGCCAGGAAATCGACGAACGCCCGCACTTTCAACGGCAGGTTGGCTCGCGTTGGAAAAACAGCACACAACGTTGCGGGTGGCAGTTCGTAGTCGTCAAGCAAGCGAACCAGGCGTCCGCTCTTGATTTCGCGAAACACAAACAGTTCCGGGAATCGTCCAATGCCCACACCGTCAAGTGCGGCCTGCTTGATGGCGTCGTCGCTGTTGCAACGAAGATTGCCCTTGATAGCGACGCTGATGGGACGATTTCCGTCAGCCAGGAAATGCCAGTCATTGGGAGTTCGATCAAGCGTGTAGCAAAGCGCAACATGCTCCCTGAGTTCCTCCGGTTGCTGTGGCTTGCCGTGTTTTTTTAGATACGCAGGCGACGCAATGGTGAACAATCGCACGTCGGCAAGCCTGCGTGCGACCAGCGAGCTGTCCATCAGCGTGGTGATACGTATGGCGATATCTATCTGCTCTTCAACCAGGTTTACCAGGCGGTTATCGAAGTCGAGTTCGAGTTCGATATCCGGATACTGGGAGAGAAAGCGACTGACGATCGGCATCAGAAATTCGTTACCGAAGTAAGCGGGCGCCGTCACGCGCAAGCGGCCACGCGGGTTGCCACTCATCTCCGCCACCTCGGCTTCGGCGGCCGCGATATCGGCGATCGCCCCACTGACCCGACTGTACAGTGCAGCCCCGGCTTCGGTCAGCGACAGACGCCGGGTTGTTCGGTTAAGCAGTCTCGCCGCCAGCCGCGTCTCCAGCTGACCCACCTGCTTGCTAACGGCGGCCTTCGACATCGACAGCGAGTCTGCAGCCGCCGTAAAACTGCCACGATCGACCACTTCCACAAACACAACGATCTCGGATTGGCTGCTCATCGGCTCGCACTGTTCACCTGAGTGAACAATATATTTCCGGAAAGGGGAATTATCAATGCGGAAAAAGCGCGTAACTTTCAGGCCGTGACATTACCGGCAGCCAGATCGCTTATGGCTCCGATACGTGTCTCTTTTCAGGCTTTAATGCCTGAGCACTTTTAACTGAAAGGAGTGTTAGCCATGAAACAGTATGACTTTGAAAAAGCCAGCGAATATTTTCGCGCGAAAACGTCGTTCACCACCGGTTCGCACGAACTGGAACTGCTCGTCAACAGCCGCAAGCATCCTGACACCTACCAGGTTGTCGATGTACGCTATCCAGCGGACTACGCAGCAGGCCATGTTGCCGGCGCCATTAACCTGCCGAAAGGCCGGTGGCAAAATCCGCAGGGTCTGAGCAAGGACGCGACGCTTTACCTGTATTGCTATAACCAGACTTGCCACCTGGCGGCCGAAGCTGCCGTGGAGCTTGTGGCACAGGGTTATCGGGTCGTTGAAGTCGAAGGCGGCTGGGATACCTGGGTCAAGAACGGTTACGGCATTGAAGTAACGGCGAAGTCCGCCTGAAGGAGGCAATGTGAATCCCTATAACAACGTTGCCCTCGCCACTGCATTACTGCGTGTCAGTCTCGGCATCATGTTCGTGGCGCACAGCGTCGTGCTGAAGTTCCACGTTTACACGCTGGACGGAACTGTCGGCTACTTCGAATCGATCGGATTGCCGGGTTTTCTAGCCTACGTCGTGTTCGCCATGGAGGCAGTGGGCGGTGTCATGCTGATCCTGGGCATCGCCACCCGCTGGGTGTCCATTGCGCTGCTACCCGTACTGATCGGAGCGGTGTGGGCGCATGCCGGGTTCGGCTGGATCTTTTCAAATGCGGATGGAGGCTGGGAATACCCGCTGTACCTTGTCGTTCTGACGATTGCACAGGCTATGCTGGGAGACGGAGCGTTCGCGCTCCGTCTCGCCGCAACTCACAGACAAAGCAGAAATTCGACCCTGTTTCGTACCGCTTCTAATCCCTGAGCATGCTGGTAAAGCGGCGAATGCGCGCAGCGTTTGCACCGACGTCACTGCGGCCAACGCGAGACTTGGAGCGTATGTCCAATCGGCTGCCGCGGCCGTCTGCTGTAATTCGGAGCACGACGTCGTCCTTGAAACCAAACCAGAAAGTCGTTGCCGTCGCTTCGATACGACCTTCGTCCGCTTCCACAGCAACAATCTCCCAACCCATATCTTCCGCTGTTTTGCGTGCCCTGGCGAATGTCTCGGCCGGCGGTGTGTCCAGAATCAGCGTCTGAATATCGGGGTATCCCTGGCGCTGCTGCTCAGCCACTGCTTCGCCGGAATACTCCGGAGGGTTCGAGGCATTGGCGCGCAACGGCAATACCGCTACGAAAGAAGGAGGATTGACGGTATCGGTCGAGATGTCATGGATGAAAGGCAGTGATCTTGCGGTGCGGTAGCCATTCCATGGTACCCACGCTGCGCCCAGACCGACCAGCAGTGCAACTGTGAGTAACGCCCCACCGGCGGCGCGTGTTTTGGGAATGACGATCAACACCAAAGCAATGAGCGCCGCTGCCAGCCCCATGAACAGCGCAACGCGCATCAGCAGAAAACCGGTGCCATAGTCCCACAGTCCGAATCGCGCACCCGGACCGGCGACGGCGAGCACGAGGGCTGCAAGTACAGCGACGAAGAATGTGATTCTGGAAAGTATCAAGTGTGGCCCGGCGTTTACTGCGCTAGCAGCAGGGTATTCTTTTGGCGCGGAAAAATCGAGCCTCTACGCGCGTGTCGCTGGTGACTCCTAATCCGTCTGCAAGGTGATGCGCTCGAGGCGCAGATCGAAGTCAGACCCCGTGTCATCGCCGTCTACCGAAATCCACAGACCCAACGAATTAACAGGCTCTGGAAAATCATGCGTCATTTCGAAACGTCCGGGCGCGTCAAGATGCACAACCCGCGTTTCGTATAACAGGTCGCTCAGCGGATGTGTGCGGCTGGTGCCAAGCAGTTCCTGCCGCTGCGTTGTCGACAGGAAGTTGATACGATTTACGCCGCTGTCCTTCGGCGCGAGTTCGAAGAGTTGCTTGATCCAGTCTGCGGCGATTTTTCGCTGGAACCAGCTTAATCTTCGATCGCCGGCTTCGACGATGCCGAACTTCAGTACGAAGTCGTCGGCATTTTTGTCACCCTCGGTCGCGCCTTCGGGAATGCGAAGCTCCCCACTCCAGCTCGCCACCACGGTGACGCCAGTGATGCGAGTCGGTTCGTCGAACTTGTAGATCAAGGGACTTGCGGAACCCCGCACCATGATGTGCAGCGCGCCATCAACGACGGTTACCTCATTCGGCTGGATGTTATTGAACGACAGCAATGTCCATGGTTCAAGATCATCCACAGGCACCTCCAGCGCAATCGCTGTCGTCGCCCACAGCGACAGGCTTATCGCAATCAACTTCCGCATGCGCAATCCTTCTTCTTAAATCTGAGATTCCAGCAAGACCTGCGCAGTGCCTGAAATATTACAGCTAGTGCAGCGGAGTCTCAGATATTTGAGGACGAAATGCCGGGGCTCTCCGGTAAGCTGTAACATATGTCGACTTGATGCGGTCTATCGATACTCAAGCGACTCGTCGCTCGAAGCTGTCGCGGGCAATTGATAATTGTAGATCGAGGGAAATCAAATTATTCACAACCGTAATTCTGTGCTTCTGCGTGCGGCTCGAGCTGTGGCAACCCTTTGTATACTTTTCCTTACGCAGGTTGTGGCAGCGTCAAATGTCGATGTGGCCGTGACCGCAAGCGATGGCACTACGGCAACAGAAGCCACCGTTGTTTTGATAAATTCATTGACCGGCTACGAAGCTAGCAGCATCAGCAACTCGTCTGGTCGCGCGCGCTTCTCGGCGGTGCCGGCGGGTCCTGGCTACGCGGTCTCCGTCGACGGCATCGAGCTGGCTTCCGACATTCGCCTGCGTAGCAACGAGTCGCGCGCGTTAGCGGTGCGCATCGTTGAAAACATAATCGTAACGGCGCGCCCAGCGAGCGTAGCCATCAATGCACTCGACGCCGAAGTCAGCGCCAGCCTTAACCGGCGTGAACTCGAATCGTTACCGATTGAAGCCCGCGATCTGTCGCGCGCGCTGATACGTTTGCCCAATGTCGTACCATCGACGGGTTTCTTCCCGGAGTCGCCGTCGGTGTCGATCAACGGCGCCAACGGACTTTTCGCGCAGTATCTGATCGACGGTCTCGACAACAACGAGAATTTTCTTGGCGGACCCAAGTTTCCGATATCAACAGGTGCCGCTTCGGACGTTACGGTACTGGCTTCGTCGTACTCCGTCGAGTACGGCCGCACGGGTAATGGTGTCGTTAACGTCACCTCGCGATCCGGAAGTAACGAATGGTATAGCGAACTCTTTTACCTCGTGCGTCCGGGTGCATCGGTCGACGCATCTTCACCCTTCGCCAGGCGTGATTTGTCCGGTAACGCGGTGCGCGATGGCTTCCGGCGCGACCAGTACGGATTTTCGCTCGGCGGCCCGATTGCCGAGGATCGCACCTTTTTCTTTGCGAATGTCGAGTACACACGCGATGACAAGGACAATATCCTCTCGTCGCCCGCACTTGGCGTAAACGATACTGTGAGCGGCCAAAACAACTCATTGCTGGCCTCGCTTAAGGTCGATCACCGTTTCAATGACGATTGGCAATTGTCGTTCCGTGCGAATCTCGGCGACATAGAGATTGAACGGCAAGGCGGCGGCCTGGAGGGTGGAGTGACGTTCCCGTCAGCGGGCTCCGTGCAGCAGCGTGAATCCATGCTTGGCGCAATTTCCGCGATTTATGACACCGCAACGTTCACTTCCGAAACCAGTCTGCTTTACGCCGCTTTCGACTGGGGCTACGCCAGGCCCCTGTCAAATGTCGATCCGCAGGTTGTCGTTGAGTCGCCCGATGGCCTGACTGCGGCAATCCTCGGTCATCCTGGCTTCGCGTTTGACGAAAGCGAAAACTCGCTGCAACTGCGGCAGAGCTTCACCTGGCTGACTGATGTGCACGCATTCAAGTTTGGCGTTGATGCGATGCGCTCCGACTTCAGTCTCGTCGGCGGAGGCAACCCGCGCGGCAATTACCGGGTCCGCCTGAGCAATGCAGAACTAGCGGAGGTACAGGCGCTTGAGCGCGGCGCGGCGCTCAACATCAGTGATATCCCGGCAACTGCGGAAGTTATTAACTATGCCGTCGAGCTGCGCCCGGCCAGGTTTGGAGATATCCAGAATCAGCTTTCACTGTACTTTGAAGATCAGGTGAGCCTGTCACAGGATCTGACCTTAACTGCCGGCGTCCGCTGGGACTACGATAGTCTGAGCGAAGCCGGCTCTGGATCCGCCGACCGCGACAATATCGCACCGCGCCTTGCGCTCAACTATCGTGCACACGAGCGGCTGTCAATTCGCGGCGGCGCCGGCGTCTTCTACGAACGCATTCCCTACACCGTGCTGTCGGATGCGCTACAGCAAAACACCAGCTCGGCGGCATTTCGACAGCAAATTGCTGACCTTGCTGCCGCCGGTCAGTTACCCGCTGACATCGACCCGGTTCGCGTTACGTTCGACGGTAACCTGAGCGTCAACCCTGACTGCCCGAGCGGCTACCTGCAGTGCCCGACACCAGAAGATGTGTCGAACCTGCGTGATACAGCGGTTTCCAACGAGCGCCGCATCCTGAGTCCCAACGGTCTCGATAGCCCGTACACGGTTCAGCTGTCGGCGGGGTTGCAGTGGCAGTTTAACGATCGCTGGCTCGGTTCCGCTGATCTGCTGTTCTATCGCGGCCATAATCAGCTACGTTTGCGCGACGTCAACGCGCCAGCACCGTTCTCGTCCAACCTTGCAAGCCTGACCGACGCGAATATCGCGGCACTTCGCGCGTTACCTTCGGATGCCGATCGTCGCACGTTTGCTGAATCACTAGGCTTGATCCGCAGCCCCTCGGCCGCGGATGCAACGCGGCCCGTTGCACCGGTGCCAGGTGGCGCACGGCAGATCGTCGTCTCGGAAACGGCGGGCGCATCGCGCTACAAGGCGTTGAATCTGACACTCGAAAAACCCGCCCAAAGCGACCGCTGGGCATTCCTGATGACCTACACATTATCCGAGCTGACCAACAACACTGACGACATCAATTTCCGCTCGGCCAACTCCAACCGATTCGAGGATGAATGGGGACCTTCGATAAATGACCGTCGTCATGTGATCTCTTCGGTCGTATACCTGTATCCGCTGGAATCCGTTTCGGTCTCTATCGCGGGACAGTTCGAATCCGGCCAGCCAGTCAACCTGATTCCTGACACCAGCATTTACGGCACGACCGATCTAAACGGCGACGGCGCATCCTTCACCGACGCATACCTTGGCAATTCCGATCGAGCACCGGGCGTATCTCGCAATTCGGATCGGCTGCCATGGGCGGCAACGATCGATCTCGGCCTGCGTTACGAACCGCGCATCGGCGACGGCAAGCTGCAGATTTCGGCCGACGTGTTCAACCTGTTCAATCGCGAGAACCTGTCCGGTTTTGCGAACTCGGCAACGCAGTCGAACCAGCTCCAGGTGTTCGGCCAGCCATTTACACGTCGCAATGCAGGCGCGCCGCGCCAATTCCAGTTTGGCATGCGCTACCAGTTCTGATGCAGGCACGCCGCCGCACGCCAGGCATTGTCGTTGCACTGCTGGTGGCGGTCACTTTTCCGTCATACGCTGAAGCACAGGCGCAGAACTGGGATGCCGTCGTCGACGAGGCGCGCGGACAAACGGTTTACTTCAACGCCTGGGGTGGCGATCTTGCGATCAATCGCTACGTTGAATGGGCCGCCTTGCGCGTGCGCAAGGAATATGGCGTTGAACTTCGCCATGTCCGGGTAACAGACATCGCGGAATCAGTCACGCGTATCATCGCCGAGCGCACCGCAGGTCGTGATAATGGCAGTTCGGTTGACTTGTTATGGATCAACGGCGAGAACTTTGCGGCGCTAAAACGTGCCGGTTTACTGTACGGTCCATGGGCAATGCAGTTGCCGAACGCAACCTACATCGATTGGCAAGGTAACCCGACCACCATGACCGATGGGTCGCTTGCTATTGACGGCTTTGAATTACCGTGGGGTACCGCGGCGTTGACATTTTTTTTCGATACGGCGAGAGTCAAGGTAGCACCGAAGAATCCTGAAGAGCTGCTGGCGTGGATCGAACAACACCCCGGACGCTTCAGTTACCCGCAACCGCCGTCATTTCTTGGCAGCGCGTTCCTTAAACAAATGTTGCTCGCGCTTGTTGACGAGCCAGCGCGATTCACTGAGCCAGTCGCAGATGACTTCGATGCTCTAACGCTGCCACTCTGGCACTGGCTTGACCGGGCGCACGAGAGCATGTGGCGCGCCGGTCGCCTGTTTCCTCTGAGCGGCCCGGCGCAACGCGACCTGCTCGCGGTGGGCGAACTTGACTGGATGCTGTCTTACAACCCTGCCGAAGCGAGTCGTGCGATCCGCCAGCGCGAAATGCACGCCGGCATCGGCGCGCTGTACCTGGACGCCGGTGCACTGGCAAACAGCCACTTCCTCGCTATTCCGTACAACTCCGGCGCGACCGCGGGCGCACGCGTTGTCGCAAATTTTCTCGCCTCTCCCGAAGCGCAGGCGCGCAAGGCGGACGAGCGCTACTGGGGTGACCCCACGGTGCTGGATCTCGACAGTCTTGGCGCTGATGAGCTCGTCTACTTCGACGCACTCGAGGCCGGACCGGCGACACCACAACTTGCTCTGCGCTATTTCGCCGAACCGCATCCTAGTTGGACCACACGGCTCGAACAGACCTGGCTCGAACGCTACGTCCGCTAGATGATGCAACGGTCCTTACTAACTCGGCCCGCGGTTTTACTTCTGCTAGGAATATCGATCGTGCCCACGACTGCGGGACTTATCGCTGCACTATGGTTTGGTCTCGATGCCGGGGCACTGGTACGTGTATTCGCAACACCGGGCATCGCCCTGTCGATCGGATCTTCTCTCTGGACCGGCTGCATTGCGACCGCCCTTTCGTTGCTGCTTGCTCACTTGGCAGTCGGCCTTGCGGTCACTGGTAACTGGCGACGGCGCCTCAACTCGCTGGTACTGCCGTTGCTGGCGATGCCCCATCTCGCGATCGGCATAGGGCTCGCGCTCGTGCTGGCGCCATCAGGGGTGCTGATGCGTCTGCTTTCGCCCTGGGCAACCGGCTTTGACTTGCCGCCAGACTGGTTGATTGTTAATGACACAGCAGGCGTTTCCCTGATTATTGGCCTGGTCCTTAAAGAAACCTGCTTCCTTATCATGGCGCTCTCGGCCGCACTGGCTCAAGTGCCGGCGGAATCACGGCAGACGCAGTCCGCCACGCTCGGCTATGGTCCATTGAAGGCCTGGTTGACCACGATAGCGCCGGCACTGCAGCGTCAGATACGACTGCCGCTTGCTGCCGTACTCGTGTTTGGTATCACCAATGTCGAGATGGCAATTTCGCTGGGTCCCGGACTGCCGCCCACGTTTTCCGTTTTGCTCTGGAGCTGGTTTACCGACCCCGATCCGGCGATACACGCACAGGCCTATGCCGGAACGCTGGTGCTGCTTGGCTTCAGCATCGCGACGATCGCGATGGCAGGCGGACTCGGCCGTCTGGGACGACAATGCTGGATCGCGGCGGCGCAGAGCGGACAGCGGCGTGCAGGTGAAACAGTCGTACGCCGGGCGGTTGGCGGCGTTCTCATTGTCGGTGGTGTGCTCGGCGCCCTGTCCATTTTCGCGATCGGTCTTCGCGCTGTTGCAGGGCCATGGCGTTTTCCGACGCTATTGCCGACGAACAGTTCCTTCACCACGTTGCAGGATCTTGCATCATTAACTGCGGGCGCCGGCGTAACAACGCTCGCACTTGCCGGCGCTACAGCGCTGGTGGGTATCGCACTCGTGCTACCGGCGGCGGAGCAGAGCAAGCACTCGGTAACTACGCGGCGGCAGGTTGGCGCCTGGTTGTTTCTGCCACTGCTTGTACCGCAGATGACGTTCCTGTTTGGTGTGCAGGTATTGCTCGTTCGCCTGGATATCGACGGCACCTTTGTAGCGGTGCTATGGAGTCACCTTATTTTTGCGCTGCCTTATCTCTGGGGGATACTCGCGCCAGCGCGGGTGGCGATCGACCCCCGCTACGAGCAGGTCGCTGCCACGCTTGGCGTCTCGCGCCCGGTCACGTGGCTGACCGTCACGATGCCGCTGCTCGCGCGAGCGACGTTGCTTGCACTGGCACTCGCCTTTTCAGTCAGTGTTTCGTTGTATTTGCCTACTTTGTTCGCCGGTGCCGGCCGAGTCACCACGGCCGCAACCGAAGCAGCCGCAGCGGCGGGCTCTGGCAATCTGCGGCTGGCCGCGGCGCATGCCATACTGCTTGCCGTGATCCCCCTTGCCGCATTTGCCGCCGCGTTTGCCGGTGGCGCCATCTTGTTTCGGCAGCGCCGGGGTGTGCCGCGATGAACGCACTCGTTCTCCAACAGGTGACCTTGATCATCAATGATAACGCGCTGTTCGCACCGCTAAACCTGCAAGTGGAACCCGGCGCAGTGACGTCTGTGGTTGGAACCAGTGGCTCCGGCAAATCGAGCCTGCTCAAGTTCCTTTGCGGCATACTGTCACCGGACATCGGCGCCACTGGCACAGTGCGCATGGGTGATGAGGATCTTACTTCGCTGCCACCGCAGTCGCGAAGACTGGGTCTGTTGTTCCAGGACCCGCTGCTGTTTCCCCATCTCGATGTCGCTGGCAACGTGTTATTCGGTTTGCGCGCAGGGGGAACGCGCAATCAGCGACAGAAGCGTGCCGCAGAGGCGCTCGCCTCCGTCGGGCTGGAGGGTCTCGGTCAGCGCGATCCGGCAACGCTGTCAGGCGGGCAACAGGCGAGGGTCGCTCTGCTGCGTGTGTTACTTGCCGAACCGCGTGCACTCTTGCTGGATGAACCGTTTCGATCGCTCGATGACGATAATCGCGAGCGCGTGCGCGAGCTGGTGTTTGCAGAGGCGCGCCTCCGTGGCTTGCCCACTCTGCTCGTCACGCACGACCAGAGCGACGTTGACGCAGCCGGCGGACCGGTTGTGGAATTGCAGGCAATCCGATGAGCGAACAATATGCTTGATACTTTAATGCGGCCATTGATCAATCAGCCACTGGATGCCGTCGGCGGCGCACTCGCGCGGCGTGGAGTCAATGCCAACACCGTGACCTGGAGCGGACTAGGCGTTGGGCTGCTCGCAGCTGTTGCGATAGTAACGGGTTATTTCGTGCTGGCTTTCGCACTGATCATCGTCAATCGGGTCGTGGACGGAATCGACGGTGCGGTGGCACGGGCGACCACGGCAACGGACCGCGGCGGCTACCTCGATATCGTCGTTGACTACGTGTTCTACAGCGCGATACCGCTTGCGTTTGCCATCGTCGATCCCGCAGCGAACGCGGTAGCCGCAGCCGCATTGCTCGCATCATTTTGCCTGACCTGCGCAACTTTCCTGGCGTTCGCGACCATTGCCGCGAAACGCGGTATTGAAACTTCTGCGCACGGCCGGAAATCGTTTTTCTATTCAACCGGGATTGTCGAGGGCACCGAAACGATTGTGTTCTTTCTCATCATAGCGGCGTTGCCGGCGTGGTTTCCGCTGTTAGCGTGGCTCTTTTCCGGTTTATGCGTGCTGACGGCGATACAAAGGACCGCGCTCGCACTGAAGCTGTTCTAAAAATTATCGATGAACCCGTATTGCGACGATAAATGCTGCGCAAGTGAAATAGTTGCGGGACTTCGCCGGTCAGGTGAAGTGCAAATACAAAGCCATATGCAAAATATCGGAGCACTGTGTGCAGAAGAATCTCGGTAGAATAATCCTTGTCCTCGTCGTTGCCGCGGCAATTGGCGCCTTTTTCGCCTTCGATCTGTCGCAGTATTTTTCGCTGGCGGAGTTGAAGCAGCAGCGTGACGCTCTGGCGACATTCGCAGAGTCGCGACCCGTACTTTCCATTGGCGGCTTTTTCCTGATCTACGTTCTGATGGCCGCCCTGTCACTGCCTGGCGCGGTGATACTGACCATCGCGAGTGGCGCGATTTTCGGACTTGTCGTCGGTACTATCACGGTGTCGTTCGCCAGTAGTATTGGCGCGACGCTGGCATTTCTTGCTGCGCGCTTCCTGTTTGGCGATGGTGTACGGAAGCGCTTCAAGGACAAGCTTACGCGTATTGACGAAGGTGTCGAAAAAGACGGCGGCTTTTATTTATTCTCGCTGCGGCTTGTCCCACTTTTCCCGTTCTTCGTTATTAATCTTGTCGCGGGACTCACCACCCTCCGTACCTCGACTTTCTACTGGGTGAGTCAGCTTGGCATGCTGCCCGGCACAATCGTTTACGTAAATGCCGGCACGCAGCTCGGCCAGGTATCCTCAGCAGGCGATATCCTGTCGCCATCGCTGATCGGCGCCTTCGTCATGCTTGCGTTGCTACCGTTCGTGGCGCGCTGGGGCGTTGCGTGGCTGAAAGGGCGACGCGTGCGCAGGCGATTCAATCGACCGAAGACCTTTGACTACAACCTTATCGTCGTCGGCGGCGGCTCGGGTGGCCTGGTCACGGCCTACATCGCTGCGACGATCAACGCGAAGGTCGCGCTGATCGAACGAGACAAGATGGGTGGCGAATGTCTCAACACCGGTTGCGTGCCGAGCAAGGCACTGCTGAAAAGTGCGGGTCTTGTTGCCGCGGCGCGCGACAGCCAGAAACTGGGTATTCGCAAGATGGCGGCGGACTTCGAGTTCGCCGATGTGATGCAACGTGTGCACGACGTGATCGCGGAGATTGCGCCGCATGATTCGGTCGAGCGCTATACGAAACTCGGCGTGGACTGCATTGCGGGTGAGGCGAAGGTGGTGTCGCCCTGGGAAGTCGAGGTGGACGGCCGGCGGCTCACTGCACGCGCGCTCGTCATTGCGACCGGATCTCGGCCGGTAGTGCCGCCGATCGAGGGATTTGACAGGATAGACTTCATCACCAGCGACACGCTGTGGGAGCTCAGGGAGCAGCCGAAGAAGATGGTTGTCCTCGGCGGTGGGCCGATAGGCTGCGAGCTGACGCAGGCGTTCAGCCGGCTTGGCACTGAGGTCACGCTCGTGGAGATGGCGCCTCAGTTGCTCGGCCGCGAAGATAGCGACGCGGCAAGCGCCGTCCTCGAATCGTTGCGCGATCATGACGGTGTCAACGTCGCGCTGTCCACGAAAGCGGTGCGTGCCGAAGGTGATGGCGCAAGCGGCACGCTCGTCTGTGAACAGGATGGCCAGGAGGTACGCTTCGACTTCGATCGCCTGTTGCTCGCGCTGGGCCGGAAAGCAAATGCAAACACGACCGGCATCCAGGATATCGGCGTCGAGATCGCCAAAAACGGTACGGTCGCTACGGATCCCTTCCTGCGCACCAACTACCCGAGTATCTCAGTTTGCGGCGACGTCGCCGGCCCGTACCAGTTCACACACGTCGCTGCGCACCAGGCATGGTTCGCCGCGGTTAATTCATTGCTGCGGCCTTTCTGGTCGTTCCGCGCCGATTACAGCGTTATTCCGTGGTGTACATTTACGAGCCCGGAAGTGGCGCGCGTCGGCCTGAATGAAACCGACGCAAAGGAACGCGGCACCGAGGTCGAGGTCACACGTTACGGGTTAGACGATCTCGACCGTGCCATCACGGATAGCGAAGCGCACGGCTTCGTCAAGGTACTGACTGCGCCAGGAAGCGACAAGATTCTCGGCGCGACCATCGTCGGTGCACACGCTGGCGAGTTGATAGCGGAGTTTGTGCTGGCGATGAAACACGGCCTTGGTCTGAACAAGGTTCTCGGCACAATCCATATCTACCCGACAATGATGGAAGCGAATAAATACGTTGCGGGTGAATGGAAGCGAGCGCACAAGCCGGAAAAGCTGCTCGAATTCGTCGGTCGCTTTTTTGCCTGGCGGCGCGGTCGCTCAGCGAAATGATTGAGAGGGTCTGAACGTGTCAACGTGGTTACTGGCGAATGAGCCGCAGGTAAGGCTCGCGATATTTCTTTTCGTTTTCGCGGTTCTGATCCTCCTGCAGAAATTACGACCGCGACGCGATGTGCCGGGTGGCCGCCGCCGCTATGCGACCAACCTGACGCTCGTGATTATCGACACCTTGGTACTGCGCGTCGCGTTTCCGGTCCTTGCGTTCGATTTTGCGATGCGCCTGGAAGAGAGTGGCGGCGGGCTTCTCGGTGCTCTGCCGTACTGGGTCCTGGTGCCTGCGAGCGTCATCCTGCTCGACTGCGCGATCTACTGGCAGCATCGGCTGATGCACAAGATTCCGTTGTTGTGGCGACTGCATCGCATGCATCACACAGATACCGGCTTCGATGTTACGACCGCGGTGCGCTTTCATCCGGTCGAAATTGCACTGTCGATGGCAATAAAACTAGGCCTCATTGCTTTATTTGGCATACCTGCTCTTGCTGTGCTGATCTTCGAGATACTGCTGAGCGCCGGCTCTTTGTTTACGCATGCCAATATTCGCCTGCCCGCCACGTTTGAGCGCCGCCTGCGCCGGCTACTGGTAACGCCGGAAATGCACCGTATCCATCACTCGGTGCACGAGGACGAAACCAACAGCAATTTCAGTTTTAATCTGTCTCTGTGGGACCACGTCTTCGGCAGCTATCGCGACCAGCCCCGCGACGGCCAGACGACAATGAAGATCGGCTTGCACGAATTTCGTGAACGCCGTGATCAGACGCTCCTGGCCCTGATCCTCAATCCCCTTCGCTCAAAGTAGCAGGCGGAGCAGGTCTTTAGTCGTCTCCAGTCGGTCTCTGCAGTTTCGACCTGAGGTAAGGCTGCAGAACCAATCCATTTCCGGTAGAACGCCTGGCGTTGCACGGTATCCGACTGCGCCTTGAATTCCGCATATTCCGCCGTGTCTTTGCGGAAGTAGTAAATCATACTGATCAGTAGCGGAATAAAGACGGCAACGGTCGACGCAAATGTCAGTGGAATCGGCATATCAGTTGTCCCATTGACTCACGCCGTATTGCGCGATGCTGGCACCGCGTGTTTTATTCGCGTTTAATCTGGCCATTGGTATACACCGTCCCTGTAAACCCCCCGTTAACTATCGCGGGTGCATTAAGAAGTATTCGCGGCGAACATCGATCCCGTTCTGACCGCACAATTTGGCATAAGTCGTCTTCCGGGCCCCGAATAGTGGCCTATTTCATTGGCAGATTCCGACCCTTACTCTATATTCGGGGCAACGGAATTGCGGAAGTAGTGCACTGTATGCCGTTCTTACCCATAGCCGCGACTATTCTCACCACCCTGTTCTTCGCCGCCCTGATCGACTTCGATGCGGCATTGTTGTTCGGAGTAATCGTCGGGCTGCTTGCCATGCAACGCTTGACCAACAAGCGCATGAAACAATTGCAGCAGCAGCTCGATGCGCTCGCGACGCAGTTTGCCGGCCTCGATCCGGGGAGTCGCAAAACCGGACTGGAAGCTGACAAGTCACCGCAACAGCCCCCGGTTCACGCCACGGCAGCGGCCACGATGCCTGAGCAGGCAGTGCCTGCGCCGGCACAAACTTCTGCCGCCGCAGCCAGGGCAAAAAACCTGTTCAACCGTTTCGAGGAATTTTTGCGACTCGCAGATAAGCGGGTCCTGTCCTATTTCACCGACGGCAATGTCTTCGTCCGCGTGGGTATCCTGATCCTGTTCGTCGGCGTCGCTTTCCTCCTTAAGTATGCCGCTGAGAATTCTCGTATACCGCTGGAATTCCGCTTTATGGGTGCCGCTGCTGGCGGCATCCTGCTGCTCGGCATCGGCTGGCGACTGCGTGTGAAAAAGCGCGTTTACGGTCTGCTGTTGCAGGGTGCAGGTCTGGGCATCATTTATATCACCGTGTTTGCCGCGTATCAGCTGGCCAGTTTGCTGCCGGCGACGCTGGCTTTTGTGCTGATGTTTTTGTTCGCAGCGTTCACCGTTGCTCTCGCGGTTCTGCAGAATTCTCGCGCGCTTGCCATATTCGCTGTGGTTGGCGGATTCCTTGCGCCGCTGCTGGCATCGTCGGGTAGTAATAACTACATCGGATTGTTCAGCTATTACGCACTGCTTAACACGGCGATTTTTGTCATTGCCTGGTACAAAAGCTGGCGCATGCTCAATCTGCTCGGCTTCGTTTTTACCTTCGGCGTGTTTGCCGTCTGGATGATGTTCAGCTACGAGGACAGCTTTTTAGTGCCAGCATCGCTGTTCCTGCTGCTGTTCTTCCTGATGTACAGCCTGATCGGCGTGCTTTACGCTGTCAGGCAACCGGGTCAACTTACCGGGCTCGTCGATGGCACGCTGGTATTCGGCACGCCGGTGATCGCGTCCAGTTTGCTGATGGCGATGCTGCGCGATTTTGACTATGGCATCGCCGCAGCCTCGGCCTCCTTTGGCATCTACTACGTCCTGCTTGCGAGGATTGCATGGCAGCGCGCCGGGCCGGAACTTCGTCTGCTGTGTGAAGCGATGCTGGCAATTGGCGTGGTGTTTGCCACGCTCGCGATTCCCTATTCACTCGATGGCCACTGGACCAGCGCCGCCTGGGCACTGGAAGCCGCCGCCATCCTGTGGGTGTCGCTGCGTCAGAACCGCTTCTACGCGCAGTGTTTCTCTATCGCCTTGCAGTTTGGCGCAGGTGTGTTGTTCCTGCTGCGTAACGTCGAAGACACCGGAAGCACTTTCCTGCTAAACCCCGCATTTTTGGGCGGACTGTTCATCTCACTGGGTGCGTTTATCTCGGCACGGCTGCTCTACCTGCAGCCAACGCAACACCGCCTGCGCCGGCTGCATATTGCCTTGTTCGTCTGGGCCATGGGTTGGTGGATTGTCAGCGCAATGATTCAGATCGATACCCACCTGGAATATCCCAGGGTCGGGCGATTGCTGCTGTTTACCGCCACGGCTGGCTTGCTCGTACACCTGGATCGGCAGCGCCATTGGGACTGGCGTCCGGCATCGGTGACAGGCCTCTTGCTACTGCCGGTACTGGTGCTGATTTCGCTGGGTGCGCTTGCGTCTCACAACCATCTACTGGTGATCCCTGACTTGCTTTTCTGGCCGCTGGTGTTGTTTGCCAGTTACCAGATCATCAGACAGCTGGAGGCAGTGGACTGGGCGCGCTGGGTCATGCTGTCGCAGCACACTGGCTACGTTTTCTGGCTTGCCTGCCTGCTGTCTTTCGAGCTGCTTTGGTTTACCGAGCAGAAAGTCGGTGCCACCGGTGACGGCTTTGCCGGGCTCTTCGTCGTGTTCCCGCTGTTGTTTATTCATGCTGCGCTGAACGGGCGTATCCCCGCCATTGCGCGTCTCGGTTCCGCACTGAAAATGACCATTATCGCTTCGCTTTCTGCGCTATTGGCCCTGTGGAGCCTGGCCTCGAATATCAGCAATTCCGGCGACCCTTCGCCGCTGCCTTATCTGCCATTGATGAACCCACTGGACCTGGCACACATCGCTTTCTTCGTAACCTTGGTGAGCTGCCTCCGCAAACTGCCGGAGGCAAGGCCGTCTGCAGGTCACCGGTATTGGGCGGTGCTGGGTGGTCTTGCTTTCGTCTGGCTGAGCGCGGTGCTGATCCGGAGCCTTCATCACTATATGGAGATCCCGTTTGACCTGACGGCAATGGCTCAGGATACGCGTGTGCAAACCGCATTATCGATTCTGTGGACCATTATTGGCATGCTGGCAATGCTGTTCGCGGCAAAACGCGCGCTGCGTCCGCTGTGGATCGCGGGAGCGATTCTGATTACGGTAGTGTTGGTAAAAATGATTTTTATTGACTTCGGTGCAGCCGGAACGGTCGAACGTATTGTCTCCTTCCTCGTGGTCGGCAGTTTGCTGGTCGCCATGGGCTATTTTTCTCCGATACCGCAACAAGATGCGGATACGGCTTCGCCGCGAGATAGTCATGCGTAGAGCACTGATTCTTTTTGTTTTCGGCATGCTGCTAAACGGCAATGCGGCGCTTGGTGCGTCAGACAGCGACGATTTTGCCTACTACGCAGAATTATCCGCGGCTAGCCAGCAGCTGCAACACGTGCGCCTGCCACTCGAGGTATTGCTGGTGTTAACCCGCACCGACCTGGGTGACATCGCTGTGTTCGACGACCAGGGCAATAGCCTGCCGCATTCGATCGTAAAAGTCGGACCAGAAGTCACCGACCTGCAGCTTGGTCTCCCCTTCCACGAGTTCGACAACTTCCTGCGAAACCGTTCGACATCGGTAACAAGGCGCGAACAGACCGAGGAGAACGGGCAACTATCGGAACTTGAGACCACCGAAATCGTTCCGCAACTGGAGAAGCGGCAGGACTATCTGATCGAACTGGAATCAGACGGCAGGCACATCGTCGAAATTGAGCTCGACTGGACCCATGAACCTTCCGGCCAGATAGTGGAATTACTGATTGAAATCGGCAATGAGCTGGACCGCATGCGCGTGCTCTTCCGCAACAAGAGCCTGACCAACCTGAATCGCGATAACGCGCAGTGGCGCACGATTGGCCCGCTGCCGCGCGGCGAAAAATACCTGCGGCTTACGCCATCAAACTCGCTTGTTCAGTTCGAACTGAATCGTGTCATCGGGCATTACCAGCAGACGCTGCCGGCGCCGACCTTGCTACACCGCATTCACACCACCCGTATCGAGGAAGACGGACAGGTTTATTACCAGTTCGACATTCCGTCGGCACTTGCACCCGAAGCCCTGCGCATCATTCCGCCTGAGGCCCACAGCGTGATCCGCGGCGATCTATTCGCCAGCAGCGATTATTTCAGCAAACACCGGCAAGCCGTCGCAATGAATGTTCAACAGCACAATATCGTCGATGCCGAGGTCCGCGCCAGCGACCCGCTGCGCCTGGACCTCGGGGCATATCCCACGCTGCGTTTTAGTTCGCGGGATGCGCTGCCGAGCCCACCCGTGGTGGAACTGATTTACCCGGTCTACGAGCTGGTTTTCCTTGGCAACGGCGTCAATGCTTACCGCCTGGCGTGGGGTAATTACGCGAGTGCCGAGAACGGCGAGGAACTCCGGCAGATCCTGAACAACAGTCTGGACGACACTGCACAACGTGGTGAAGAAGTATTTCTGAGTGCAACGATGGAAGGCGGTGGCGTCGCGCGACTTCAGCCACGGGCCGTGTTGCCGTGGCAGAAGTGGCTATTGTGGGTGTTGCTCGCGCTGGCCGTGCTCGTGACGGCGCGCATGGCGTTAAGGCTATACCGCGATATGCGCAAGGGCGATTCCCCGGCCAGTAGCTGAGCTTGCAGGCGTGATCAGTGTGCTGCGCAGAACTACTGAATGCTAATCGGGAGTTCCGCGATAACCTGTCTGTCGTTCGCGAGGACATAGCGCAACACGTAGTTGCCCGACACGTCAGGTATTCTCACTTGAACCGTGTTGCTGTCTGCTTTTATAACCGTTTGGGTAATGAACCGGTCGGTATCACTATCCGGCGATGCCAGCGCCACAAAATCCCGCTGGTTTCCCGGCCCCGTCCACTGCACTTCGATCCGCGTACCGGGGGACGCCGTTAGTGGTGCAGCCAGTGTCGCGGTCACCGGGGTTACGGTGAGGGGTTTGGTCGCGATGATCTGGCGGTCCTCTGCCAACACATAGCGCAGCTCATAATTGCCGGGAATGCCCGGCACACGCAGCTCGACTTCTCCTGTCTCATTCACATTGCGATAATGGCTGAAGCGATCGGCCGAGTGGGTTGGTTCTGAGAGGGTTATCAGATTCCTTTTTTCGCCTGGCCCGGTCCAACGCACGCGGATAGAGGATCCTGCGGCAACGGTGTCAGGCGCAGCAAGCGTCGCCGTTACCGGGGTAACCGTCAGCGTTTTTGACGCGATGATCTGGCGATCCTCTGCCAGTATGTAGCGTAGTTCGTAGTCGCCGGGAATACCCGGTATACGCAACTCGACTTCACCCGTCTCATTAACGTTGCGATAATTGCTGAAGCGATCGGCCGATTGTAGTGGCTCGGCAACTGCTATCAGGTTCCGCTTGTCGTTTGGCCCGGTCCAGCGCACCAGGACAATGGAGCCTGCGGCGGCGGTTTCGGGCGCATCCAGGGTCGCGGTCACCGGGGTTACCGTGAGCGGCACCGTCGCGATGATTCGACGATCTTCCGCCAGGATATAGCGCAGCTCGTAGTTGCCGGGTATACCCGGAACACGTAACTCAACCTCGCCAGATTCATTCACGTTCCGGTAGGTGCTGAATCGGTCGGCAGGCTGGCCTGCTTCCGCGATCGCAATCAGGTCCCGTCGTTCGCCCGGGCCGGTCCAGTGAACGGTCATTGTACTCCCGGCGGAAACGCTTCGCGGCGCGTCCAGTGTTGCAATATTGTTTGCCCCACTCCTGACGTAGCCGGCTGCATAACTCGTATCTCCGGTGAAGCCAACATCGTAAAGACAGTCGTCAAAATCGGGGCCGGCACTGACGCTAGCCTCGCGGCACGTTTTCTCTGCGTTGCGCCGGGCATCTGCGTCCAGCGCATCAAGTTCGCGATGGCTTTGCGGAAAATCGAGATTTGCAAAAGTCGCTGTATTCTCGCCGTCGGCATAGTCAAATAGTGAGTCTTCGGCTTCGACCCGCCAGCTATCTCCGAATTGCCGATAGCGTTGCTCGTAAGTCAGCTCGCTGTTGCTTGTAGCAACTGTCTCGCCATCACGGGTCGTGAACTCATTGTCCGGGTTGCCGTCGTTAGAACCCCCGAGTCCTGCGATAGCCAGCTCACTGGAGACCACACCGACATTCATGAACTTGCGGTGCGCGGCGACTGATATCACGATCCCCCGGCCCATATTGATTCTGTGCACAGCGCCGTGACGATCGAGAATCACGCCCGACTCATGGCCAACCGCGTTACCCAGCCCTTCCTGAACTGCCACCGGGTCGCCATTGATCTGAATAAGCGGCTGGCGACCCAGTAATGCTGTGACCCGATTTTCGCCAACCCTTGCCGCGAGTGCGGTGCCTACGGAAACAACGTCCGACCCACTTGCCGGCTGATAACGGACCTGGATGTCGACTTCGTTGTCGGCAGAGGTCGCGAAGTGATATTCGCCAGCCCCCTGGAAGTCGAAACGCACGCCATCAAAAGACACAAGGTGCGGGTCACCCCGCGAGCAGGCGCCGGCGCCCACGCAGATATTGATAGTGGTATTGCCACCGCCGGCTGGTGGCCAGCCGGGTATTCTCGGCGGACCGCCGGACCAGTCCGGAAGCGGCATTCTGCCGGAATTTGAGCCGCTGCCACCAGCGGCAGAACCATCACCAGACGCATCGCCGCCGTTGCTTCCCGGGCCGCCAGCTGAACCGCTGTCTGACCCGCCACCCGAGCCAGAGCCACCGCCAGTGCTACCTGCCGAACCTGAACCGCCGCCGCCCGAGCCACTTCCCGACCCTGAGCTGCCGCCCGCATCGTCGCCAAACGGATCGATAACTTCAATTTCGCGCCAGCCGTCATCTTCGTCTGCTTCTGCTGGCTGCGTTTCCTCTTCTGCGTGCTCCCGCTCATCCTCCGGCGCTTCGTCCTGATCCTGTTCCTCGGGCTCTTCCGCGCATTCCGTTGGTAAGCCGCTGCACGATTCCATGCACGAACCAAGCTCGGCCGTGCAGCCAGCCAAAGCCAATACACAGGAGCGATACGCCTCCTCATCACCTGACCGCTTTCGATCCGCGCAGATGACGTTTTCGTAGTTCGAACAGTCATTCTGAATCGGCTGACATGATTCGACACACTGTGCTGCACATTGCTCTGCTGCATAGGCGTTCATAGTTCCGCTGCCAAGCAATACTGCGACTGCCAGCTGTCCGAGCATCAGAAGCATTGCACGCGAGAGCGAATCGTTGGACATTTTCATTCCACCTGAATATTCATGTATTGAGTCAATCGGGACAGGCGATGTGTACCTTCGCCTCGTCAGTGAGGCCGGCGCCAAGTTCACCGGAAAAATCGAGCACGCCGTCCTCGAAAGAAATTCGCTCGCTACCTTCGCGATAGATTCGAATAATCTTGTCGTTGTCAGGTGAATAGAAGTCAATGACACTCCAATGCGCCTGGCGCATGGCGTAGAGGTGTACGTCATCGGGGACGGGTTCGCCGTTTGCATCCAGGGTAACGGCCCAGGTGAGGTAAGTACCATCCGGCCTTGCACCACAATCTCCTGAAACTGCCAACTCGTAACGTTTACCGTTGTACTCGATATAGGCGTCAGCTGCTTTTCGGATATCCGCTGCTTGGGGATCCGCTGCCGCCGGCACAGTTTCCTCAACGTCTGTATCGGCACCGCAGGCGGAGAGCAAGAGCATGGCCGCAGCCAGGCTGGTCTTTCTTGACATCGTGTAGCCCTGATTGTCGCCCTTCAGCCGTTGCCGGGGCGTATTCGGATTATTGGTGCATCACTTAGTAGCAAATCGACTGGACTATTTCCAGCGCAATCTCGCCAGGCTTATCTTCCGGCCGTGAATCTCAGGATGGCGATGCAAACTCGTGAATGTCGAAACGACTTGGGCGACTCAGTACTTTCAGCCGCAGAATTCGATCAATCCGCACTTATTCTATGACGCCGTCCGAGTGCTGCAAGCAAAGGTACTCACCCACCGGCTCTGTCACAAGCGTTTTTGCCGTGCCGGTACAGTTGCCCTGCGTCGTTTTTACCTCCACCACGTAATTATCCATGCACGCTATCTCGAGGAAATCGTAGTCACCGCAATCGATAGGCTGGTAGGAATTCATGGCACGAAGATAGCATTGCGAACGACGGGGGACCGAACCCGGTGGCGCGAAGAGGTATTGACCGGGAGCCCAACAACAATTGGCCGGCAGAAATCCTGGCTTGTCGGTATATTCTTCTCCTGATTGCAAGCAGGCAGAGCGTACCAAAATTGTATATCACTAACTTCCTTTCGTTTCTAAGGAGCGAACTTCAAGTACGGCGCATGCTTACTGCGCTCGCGACGCTGCTTGCCGTCGGCTGCGTCACTCCCAAAATTTCTTCATCCGTTGCCCCGCGTATAGAAAGCTTGAGTGAACTTTCGATTCAATCCTTGCGTAACCGCGACTATGGCAGCACGGTCCAGCGAATCGAACGCATTCCGTCACTGCCTCATTCGGCGTCCATGGTTTCGTATCTCTCGGATAATTTGCGTCTATATGCACGACTCGACCTGCCTTCGTCACCGATGCCAGTCGCTGGTTACCCGGTAGTAATCTTTATTCACGGCTGGGCGGGTATCAAAGCTGCGCCATCGCTGGATTTCTATGTTGGCCCTGATTCCTCTTACGGAGCGATGATAGGCGCTTACGCAGCAGCCGGATTTGCCGTTTTGACGCCGGGATTGCGTGGCCACGGTACCGTGGGTGGCGTTCCCGCAGACGGCATCGAGTTCATGCAAGCCTGGGACAATGGCAGTTATCTTTCACCTGTTTTCTATGCCATTGATGTGCTGAATCTTCTGGACAGCCTGCCAGGTGTCGAGCAGCTTAATGCAGATCAAGTGCATGTTTCTGCACATTCGCAAGGTGGAGATGTTGCACTGATCGTGTTGGCTGTCGCAGGCGAAGGGTCGAAAGTCGAAACCCCGGTCAGCGCTGCATCAATTTGGTCGGGCACGTTCGCGCCTCGACTCACGCAACTCGAGACCTATTGGCCAATGCAGACTTCGCCCCAGGCATTCATGTCCGGCGACGGTACCTGGACGAGAACTGCGACCGGTCGCGACGGCTCGGTTAATCCGTATTTCGTTTTTGGCTATCCGCCGGACTGGATTGGCACCATTGAACAAGATCAGTGGACCTGGCAGAACGACGCCTGGTCGGTTCCAACCGTAGCGGGCGCCGTTCAAGTCAAGCTGCGGGAAATGTATTCGGCTATCAACAACTATGTCGACGACATGGATGCTGTGAGCTTCGCTATGAACTCTGACAACTGGTTAACAGTCTTGCATGACGAACGGGTCGTCGAGGCATTGGATGCCATCGACCCCTTCGACATGGAAGATCTGCTGACCGAGCCGCTGATACTGCAGCACTCAGATCGCGACTTCTATTCATTGCCGGCGTGGAATACCGAACTCTGCCATCGCATCAACGCCAGGGGCGGAACTTGTTTCGACTTCGAGTACGAAGGAAATACGCATTCCTTACAGATCAGTGAGGAGGAATGGTTTTCAGACCGGCATTCCCATGCGGGTTTTGATACTGCGCTGGCACGAGATATTGCCCTTTTCCGCCGCCAGAACCCCGCAGAAATTTCCTTTCCCTGAGCCAAAGATCTCGACACCAAGCTTTTGATTGGGCAGACTTGACTTCGAATGCAAGACATTTCAGGACGTTTCCTTAATGCCACAGAAAAATGCGTCACCGCGAATTGCCGCGCCCCTTTCCCGTCGCCATATGCCAGACGACTACCGGATCTCGCTGGCTAGCTACACCAGCCGGGGAACCCCCAACGAAACGAGGATTCCCGACGATTTCGGGCCACAGCAGTCAATGCGGGGTTTCGAGGACACTTACCGGAACATCATTGATTACATCGTCCGCATCACGTACCGGATCTGGGAAGACCGCGACGTCCAGTACATCGCAGACACTTACAGCAACGTGTCGATGGTCTATGACGATTACGGTTTGCAGCACGGCTCCGAGAAAATAATCCGGGATACCCACCACACGACGGGTGCGTTTTCTGACATTCAGCTGATCGCAGACGAAGTTATCTGGGCTGGAAATGATGACATTGGCTTTCATACCTCGCACCGAACACTTATTCGCGGTACGAACGATGGAGACAGCAAGTACGGGCCGGCGACTAACAGGCATGTCGATGTACTTGTCATTGCGAACTGCGTGGCGCTTGAGAACGAGATCTTTCTCGAACACGTTCTGTATAACAATTCCAGCCTGCTGAAGCAGCTCGGCCATAATCTCGACGACGTTGTGGCTACGCTATCGAAGTCCCCGCCCGCCGGTTGGCCACGCGACGCAGAAACGTGGGAAAGCTTGAGAAATGCAGCACGTCCCGACAGACCTCTGTCGATAGCCCAACCGGCGGACGGCTTTGATGTTGATCGCTTCGCGCGCGAAACGTTCGACAAGCTCTGGAACCGTCGCGATTATTCCACACTCGCGTCCGTCTATGCTGTCGATTTCGCGTTCGCTGGCCCGACTGATCGACAATTCGCCGGCTCGACGATCTACCAGACACTTCTCTCTTCATTGCTCGCCTCTTTTCCTGATCTCGAGCTGCAAGTGGATGAGGTGTACTGGATGGGCGATGAGAATGACGGCTACCTGACGTCGGAACGCTGGAGTGCGGACGCGACGCATACAGGACACGGGCTCTATGGCGAACCCACTGGAAAGACGGTACAGATCTGGGGCATTACGCAGCACCACATCGTCGGCGGCAAGATCGTCGCGGAATGGATGTTGTTTAACGAACTCGATTTAATGATGCAACTGGTCGCGAACTGAGAAATGGCAATGAACGAAAGGCAATGTGCAAAATCTGTGGTTTCGCGTTACCACCACGCATTTGAGGTGTCGGCTCCTGCGCAGCTGGAAGCTGGTATCAGCGACGTTCTGACGACAGATTACCGTTTTCGCGGCGTACACCCGTTTAACGAAATCGACGATTTGACGGATCTCGTTGAGTCGGTGTGGCAACCGATGCTTACGTCATTCACAGCATTGCAGCGGCGGCAGGATATTTTCATGGCAGGGCCGAACCTCATTGACGGCAATATGTGGGTGACCAGCATGGGTAAGCTAATGGGGCTTTTTGACGTTGACTGGCTCGGCATTCCGTCCACCGGAAAAATCGTGATGATCCCCTACTGCGAGTTCTATCGCGTTGTTGGCGACAGAATCGCGGAGTCGGCTCTGTGGATAGACATTATCAGCGTCATGAAGCAAGCCGGCATACAGCCGCTGCCGCTGCAAACCGGTGCGGAGGTCGTTTACCCGGGCCCGCGCAGCGGTGACGGGATACTGCTCGGCGAGCAGGACGAAGCCGCGTCACAGAAGACCCTGGATCTGATTATGGAGATGTGCAATGACCTTGTGGGCGATGGCATGAGGTCGCCGTCCGACAATCTTGCAAAAACCTGGCACAACGACATGCTTTGGTTCGGACCGAGCGGTATAGGTTCGACTTACACGATCAGCCGATATGAGGAGCAGCATCAGGGACCGTTTCGCGCCGGCCTCCGGAACATTAAATTTAACGGTCACGTCCTGGAGCACGCCGAAGGCAACTACGGTGGCTGGTTTGGCTGGCCGAACCTCAGGATGAACCAGGGCGAGGGCTTCCTGGGTATGCCGGCGTCCTCTACGCGATCAGAAATGCGCGTCGTCGATATCTACCGCCGCGATGGCGACAAGCTCGCCGAAAACTGGATCCTGATTGATTTATTGCATTATCTGAAGTTGCTCGGCGTTGACGTCCTGGATCGGTGCCGAACGATTGCGCGACGCTAACACCGACCGTCACGCCGCGCGTCAGATCGACGAATACAGAATCCAGAGCAACCCGATACAAGCGACGAAGAAAGCCAGCAAGCCATAACTCGCTTTGTCGATACGACCTGAAACGACATACCAGCCGTCCTGCATCTCCGGCAAGCCCTCGTCTGCATACTTCTTAAGCTGACCCCTGACACTGTAGGGAGACCAGCTATCCTGAAAACCGCTGAGCGCAACACTTGCGACCCATGCAACGACGCAACTAATGAGCCCGCCGATCGCGCAGTACCAGGGCCATGCGATGCTCATGTTGTATTCAATGTACGCGAGCGACAGGAAGCCTGCTGCGACGCCGATAAGTAGACCACGCTCGCTGGTGTGCTTTGAGAAGAATCCGAGCCCAAACATCGCCAACTTGGCGCCGACGAAGAAAGAGCCGATCTTGCTCAGGATTTCTATTACCGAACCGCCGCTTTTTGTGAACATGATTGCCGGTACGACCATTAATACCGCCCACGCGAACGTGAACCAGCGCGACGCGAGCAGGTAATGCTCCGGCGATGCGCCTTTGCGAAAAAACTTTTCGTAAAAATCGAGTGTCGTCACCGTTGCCATCGAATTCAGACTTGAATCGAGGCTGGACATTGACGCAGCAACAATAGCCGCTGTCACAATCCCCATTAAGCCGGGAAAGCCCATGGTCGCAACGAAGTCGAGCACGATCAGATTTTCATTGTCGAAAGCTTTGCCGCCATAGTAGCCATAGAAGAGGACACCGAGTCCGAAGAACAGGAAGAAAATGAAGAAAGCTACATAGCCCATCATGATATAGGCCTTCTTCGCATCACCTATCGATTTGGCCGCGAGCGTGCGCTGCACCATCATCTGGTTCACCCCGTAGACGACGACGTGATAAATAGACATCGCAACGATGCCAGTCCATATCGTGCCGACCTTAGTGGGATCCAGCGATGTTTCGAAGGGATTCAGTCGTCCTGTTTCCTTGAGTGACTGCAAGGTCCCATGCAAGCCATCCGGCAGCTCATTGATCAGCAGAAATGCGGTAATGAAAGCGCCGAGAAACAAGATTCCCGTCTGAATGACGTCCGTCCAGATTACAGCAGCGATACCGCCGAGCATGGTGTAGGTAACCGCAACAATAGCGACGATCATAATTGCCGCGACGACATCGATTCCCGTGATAAATTCCAGGACCAGCGCAGTCGTGTACAGCATGATCCCGGAGTACGCGACATTGCCGAAAAGAAATACCGCAGACATAACGGTGCGGGACGTCAATCCAAAGCGTCGTTCCAGATAATCAAAGATGGATGCGCAGCCACTGTTGTAGAAAAACGGCAGGAACACGGTGATGACGATAAAGATCGCGATCGGATAATTAATGTGGATAAAAATAACGGCGAACCCATCGGCGTAAGACCAGGCCGGACCGCCCAGGAATGTCAGTGCACCGATATACGTCGCGATGACAGAAACACCGATCGCCCACCATGGTGTTGTACGCTGCCCCAGATAGTAGTCCTGTGCGGTATGGACACGCTTGCTAAGAACGAAGCCGAGGAACAGGTTGCCAAGAATATACGCGGCAAGGATAGTCCAGTTCAGCGCTCCGAATGTGCTCACCTCAATCTACTCGCAGATTTTCAATGAGCGGTGACAGGTGTCGTTCATACTTTTTCCATGCAGCAACGGAATCCTTGTAAATGGGCTCCCGCACCTGGCTTGCACTTGGCGTCTTTACGAGCCGTTTGGTCTTGTAGAAGTCCAGTACGCCGGCTTCGAAGGGCAGATCCAGAAATCCGAGCAGGCGGCGGCTTTGTTTCTCGATGTCGGCCACGGTGTCCTCGTAACGAATATCAAGAATGCGGCCGGGAAACAGCGCATGCCAGCGACGCACGAATTTCCAATAGCGCGTGTAGTACTTGCCGAGCGCGACGAGGTCGTGCGCATAGGTCTGCTTCTCATCAAACGGCATTCTATGGATTGAAAAGCAGTTGGCGACGGGGTCGCGATGGCAATGGATGAATCGTGCGTTCGGCAGTGCCAGCGCCAGCAAGCCGATGTATTGGAAGTTGAGGGGCGTTTTGTCCACCACGTAGCGCGCCGCCAGGTTATCAGCCGAATGGCCTGCCATATATTTCTCGCCCAGTTCCCGATACTGCCCGGCTGCCAACAGCTTCATGTTGTCTGGAAATTGCTCGCCGGTCATGGTGCGAATGGAGTGCGCAGTGTCGTACGCCAGACTTAACTCACCGGCCCCCGCGACTTCGCTGTGGCTGGCCAGAACTTGCTCGGTCAACGTGGTCCCGGAGCGAGGCATGCCCAAAACAAACACAGGTCGCGTATCTGCCGCACCCGGTCTGTCCCCGAGCCGATTAATGGTGGCTTCAGCACACTGCAGTATGGACTTGATGTAAGTCGCCGTTTCTTCATCGTCGTACGGTGTGCTCTCGGCTTTGATGCGGTTGCCCTCCGCGAGATAAAGAAACGCATCGTCATATTGTTCGCGCTGCTCGTATCCTCGGTACAAGCCGAAAGCCAGGTACATCTTCGCATTGGCGTTTAGCGTTGCCTCGTCCCACAGACGTCGCATGCTGGAAAATTCCGCGTCAGTGCTATTGCGCCCTTTGATCTGCGACAAATAGTAGTGCGCGACCGTCATCTCGGGAGATGTCTCGATAGCGTCGAGAAAACTGCTTGCTGCCGACGATCGATCTCCCATTTGCTCATGGAGCACCCCTTGCACGAGCAGCGCTTCCGGATTCCTCGGCTCGATCGCAAGGGCGAGCTTCAATGTGTCCATGGCCTCATCCGGAGAATCCATGTCACGCTGTACCCGCGCCATGTTAATCAGAGCGGCGACATATTTGGGGCTGAGCTCAATCGCGCGTCGATACTCGCTTAGCGCAGCGGCGTATCGGGCCTGCGCCAGATAAATGTCGCCTCGATTGTTGTAGGCCTGCGCAAGTGCCGGATCGAGGTCCAACGCGCGGCCAACAGCCTTTAGCGCGGCGTCCTGCTGCCCGGATTCATTAAGTGCAGCAGCCAGATTGCTCCAGCACTCGCCGAAGTTACGCCGTAGCTGAAGCGCTTTTTCGTAGCTTCGAATCGCTTCTGCAGGTCGCTCAACCACGCGAAGAACATT
Organism: Woeseiaceae bacterium; assembly: GCA_037968975.1. Taxonomy (GTDB): domain Bacteria; phylum Pseudomonadota; class Gammaproteobacteria; order Steroidobacterales; family Woeseiaceae; genus UBA1847. Next base: position 41,098 of record JBBKWL010000240.1, read on the forward strand.
GCCAAGGTTGTTGTGAACGTCAGGATTTGAAGGATCCAGACCAATGGAGTCATGGAAAGATTGAATGGCTTTGTGTACTTCGCCGAGATCCTTGTACGCGAGACCGATGTTGTTATGCGTTTGCGGATTGTCCGCATCTATTGCCAGAGCGCGAGTCAGCAGGCCGACAGCTTCCTCGGCCCTCAAGCTGTTCACGCAGAGCATGCCCTTCAGGTTCAGGGCATGTAGGTTGTCTGGTTCCAGAGTCAGAACCTGATCGTACAGCTGCTCCGCACGCGACGAGTCACCCGTCTGCTGTGCCCTGTACCCGGACTCCAGCAATTGCATAACCTGGTCAGACATGTCTTTCCGTATTTGCATCTTACGCAGTCTGTAATGAAGAAAGCCTCGCACAGGGCGAGGCTTTCGACAACACGGCATAGGTAACGTATGCCCGGACCATTCCGACGATCAGAAATTGTAAGACAATTTTATGCCCCAAAGGCGCGGGTTGTTGAAGTCGGCAACGGCGCGTCCCTGACTGAACTGGTCCGATCCAATCTGCACTGTTTCATCCCCGGCGTTGATGATGAAAGCCTGCACCGAGATAGGCCGCTGATCTGCATACCATGTGGCACGCAGGTCGTAGGTCGTGTAGGCGTCCTGGAATGAGAAGAAGTAGGGGATGTTGGTCGTCTTGTACTCGTCGGAATGATAGGCATAGATTCCGGGAACCAAGGTACCCTTTGTGCCGAGATCAAACTCGTAGGACGCGTCCAGTGACAACGTCCAGTCGGGTGAGAAACGAGCGTCTTCACCGTCCAGCCTGTAAACCTGTGAACAGGTCTGATCGCAATTGGCAGGATCGGTAATACCCGACCCCAGTATGACTTCGTCACCGCCGCTCATGAACACGCGATTGAGTACGCTGCGACCGAATTTCTCGAGCTTCGCATCATTGAGTGACAGTCCGGCTCGCAGCCGCAGCTTATCGGTCGGAATCCAGTCCATCTCCACCTCGATTCCGCTGGCGGTCATACTGCCACCCACGGTACCGACTGCGACGATCGTTCCGCCCTGGGCAACAAACGACGAGGTCGTCAGCCCGTCGTAGTCATTGTGGAACGCTGCGATGTTCATTCGCATCGAGCCGTCCAGCAAAGACATTTTCATACCGGCTTCTATGGCGAGGACTTCGTTCGGATCCGTCAGAGCGGTGCTGCCGCCGCCGGCGATCGCACCTGCTATGTAACCACTCGAAGCCGAAGCAAACATCATGATTTCGTCGGTGACGTCGTGCTGAAGCGCGACCTTCCAGTCGGTATTCGACTTTTCACCGGTCTGCGCACCGCTAGCGGTTGCCGCGGTTTCTACGAATGCGGGCCAGGGAGAAAAGCGACTGCCAGGATCGGCATAATGGGCGGCATAGTAACCGGCACCGAAGCCGTGGACTGACGGACCCCAGTCGACATACTTGTTCGAGAAGCTGCGTTTATCTGTCGAACGCCGCACACCCACCGTTGCCCGGGTGCGGTCCGTAAACGAGTACTCAGCCTGACCATAAATGGCTGTAGATTTCGTGCCGCCGTTGCCCTGATACAACCAGTGTGCCCATGAAATATTCTGCGGCGCGGTTGAATCGGTATAACCCCAGACGAATTCTGAGCTGGTATCACCACTGCCGGAATCGTCATACAGGAAGTATCCGAGCGTCCATTGAAGCGCCCCGTCTCCCGTCGAGTTAAGCCCTACGTCGGCCTGAATCGCATCAGAGTTGACGCGCTGCCCGGCTGCAAGCCCGCAGGTCGGACCGCCGAAGCACTGCTGCCAGTATCCGGGTCCGGTAGACGATGCCGGTGCAGTACTGGGGTTGAGCTCTGCCCACATCGCCGGGTTTGGTGAAAAATCAGAATCGGTCAGCCGAAATTCTTCATAGCTGAAGGTTCCAATATTCGCGCGCACTGCAACCGGACCAAGATCCCAGTTAACCAGCGCTGAGAATGAAGTTTCCTCGATGTCGCGCATCGGCTTGAAGTCGCTGGCAATTCTGTAGACATCGGGATTGACCGATGCAGCCGAATCAACGCCGAACGTACCGGCCTGATTGCGGCCGCCGGATCCTGGCCAGGAGTCGTTCTCAGTACCCGGCAATCTGCCCTGCCGAAACTGCATGACGCCGTTGATACCGTCTGTCAGGCCGGTGGAAGGATTAACAGGGATGCCCAGGATGACACCGGCGTAATCCGCGTTTCCGTTTGACTCGTCGCGCCAGTAGGTACCGCTCAACGTCACGTCAAAGGTATCCGTCGGCGCAAATCGTATCTGGCCACGCACGTAGGTGTTGTCTTCGTCGCGCATGCCACCGGCAGCATTGTAAGTATTCTCAATAATCGGATCCCGTGTCGTATCGCTGAACGCCAATCGTGCCGCGATCGTGTCTCCCAGCGGCACGTTGACGAAGCCTTCGTATTTCTGTGCAGAGTAGTCACCGAAGGTTGCTGCAAGTCCGTAGTCGAATGCTTCACTGGAGGGCTTCTTGGCAATGATGTTGACCAGGCCGCCAAATGTGTTACGTCCGAACAGCGTGCCTTGCGGGCCGCGCAGTACCTCGACGCGTTCCAGATCAAGGTAGCTGGCAAGACCTTGTCCGGCGCGCGGGCGATACAGGCCGTCAACGTAAATCGGCACCGCGATGTCGTTCGTGCCGGCCGTACCGGCGCCACGCATGATGATCGTCGGGTCCGCGCCGACGTAGCGCACTTTGAGGCCCGGCACGGTCTTGTCCAGGTCGATGACATTGACGAGTTGCAGCTCTTTGATCATGTCACCGCTTATTGCCGTTACAGAAATCGCCAGGTCCTGGACGCTGCTTTCCCGTTTGGTGGCGGTGACCGTGATCTCTTCGATGACATTCGAGTCACGGCGCTGATCCTGTGCGACAGCAAGCGGAGCGGCCAGCGCTGTGGCCACCGCTGTCGCCACTGCCGTGCGCCTGATCATTGGAATGGAAGACTGCTTGTTTCGCTTCATCGGTGAGATCCCCCTGGATTTCGAATTCGTTGTTCAAGCGCGCCCGGTCTACTGGACGGGAAACACTGCGGAATATACGTCCGTTTGTACTTCGAATGCAAACTGATTTCGCTATCTGGTGGCAGAGGGCCAATGTGCTGCGGATCCATTCTGATCGGTATTCGCTCGGCTGCCTGGCGCAATATCCGGTAATACCATTTTAAATCAATTACTTAGAGGTCATCAGGCATAAATTTGCTGCGCACGATAGCAACACCGTGCGCTGGCAACCTTGCCGATAAATGCAGCTTACGGCGGAAAACGCGCTGACTTCGCAGTACAGCCGACGCCGTTGGACGCCACAGGATTTGTCGGCGCTATGGTACCGGCGGGCAGTTTCGACCCGAGCGCAGTGTTTCGCTCGGGTCAAGAAACTGGCGAAAGAATGCCACGTCGCGGTCAGCGGCAGTCTGCCGGTCTTCCGGCTCGAAAAAATGCGCCTCACCGCGGTAGCGATGCAGCACGAAACAATGCTCCTGACCTTGCAATACATCGGCTAGCGACAGGGAATTTTGCATCTCCGTGCTTTGGTCGCCAGTCGCATGATGAATTATCAGCGGCGCCTCAAGACTGGAAAGGTCAGGTAACAGGTCATCTACCTTACTTGTCGACCAGAAAGACGCAGCCTGGACAATTTCCGTTGCCAGCAGGACGCGAAGGGACACGGCGCCCCCCATCGAATGGCTCCACATGAACAGCTTCGACGCATCGGCTTCTTCGATTTGCGACACTGCTTTTACCAGAGCCAGAACATCCTCGGCGTAGTATGCGCTTGCTGTTTCGGCGTTCCGGGTGAACTCGAGGCCGTCGGATACATTGTGCCCCCGGTAATCCGGCATGATGACGAGGAAGCCGCGCGACGTGTACAACGCCGGTACAGAGCGGTAGTAATCACCTGGCCGTGAATCGGCGCCTGACGCCGAAATGCCGTAACGCGGCGGATCGGGATGATAGCCGTGATTGGCAATCAGCACCGGGAAGCCGCCCGCCGGCTGTGCCGTTTTCGGCAGCGCGACCATTGCCCGCAATTTCAGTCCTGATACGCGATACGAAACCAGATATGCCGTGAAGCTGTCGCCCTCCGCGAGCGGCTGTTCGTAGTGCAGGGTCGAGGAAAAATCTCCTGATCGGAGTTCGTCAATAGACAACGGCGCACCGGAAGCACATGACACCAGCAGCAGTATCAGCATTGAGCGATAGCGCATCAGATTATGCGCTCGAACAAAAACAGAAACAGGATTGTCAGCACAAAGAATACGAGCAACAGGTAGCTCACGTTGTCCACCTTGCCGGGTACGAGGTACCAGCCGCCATCCTTTTCGGGCAAGCCCTCGTCGATAAACTTCTGTTGTTGACCCTTGATGGAATACTCCGACCACTCGCTTTGCACGCCGTCGATCAAACGGCTGGCGACCAGTGAAACGACGATGTTGACTGAACCGCCGAAAAGGCAATACCAGGGCCAGGCAATGTGAGTTTGAGTCGCCAGATACCAGATCATCACAAAGCCAACAACGACCCCGACCAGTAGTCCTTTCTCTGTCGTCTGTTTCGAAAAGAAACCCAGCCCGTACATGCTGAGTTTGGCGCCGACGAAATACGAACCGATGATGCTGAGCGTTTGCAGCACCGATCCTTCGGTTGAAGAGTAAATGATGGCGGGCCCGATGATTACTGTCGCCCAAAACACAGTGAACCAACGTGAGGCTTTCAGATAGTGCTCGTCTGACTCATTTTTTCTGAAATATTTCTGGTAAAAGTCGATCGTGGAAATCGTTGCTAATGAATTAAAGCTGGAATCGAGTGACGACATCGACGCGGCGACGATAGCCGCGGCAATGATTCCCATCAGTCCTGGCAGGCCATAAGTGTTGGCGAATTCGAGGATTATTGTGTTGCCGTTCTCGAAGGTCTGGCCGCCGTAGTAGCCATAGAACAGGATGCCCAGAAAAAAGAACAGGAAATAGATGAAGAAGGCCACGAACCCCATCAGCAGCAGCGATTTCTTGGCATCGCCGATATTTTTTGCAGCCAGGGTTCGCTGCACCATCATCTGGTTCGCGCCATAGACGGTGATGTGAAAGAGGGACATGGCAATCACGCCCGACCAGACGGTCGCCTCGACCCCGAGGTCAAACGAGAAATTCAGGGGATTCGTTTTTCCGGCCGCTTTCAAATTGGCGAGTACCTCACCCAGTGGTAACGGCATGTTGTCGAGCAATGCGATGAGGATGATAAAAGCGCCAATAAACAACACCGCGGCCTGGATGACGTCCGTCCAGATGACGGCTGTGATGCCGCCCATCATGGTGTAAATGAGCGCAACCAGGGTGACCACGACGATCGATATCCTGACGTCGATACCGGTGATGAATTCGATGACTAACGACGTTGCATAGAGAATTGCAGCGGACGTCAACGCCTGTGAGATGAGAAACACGCCTGCAATGACGACTCGCGATGTTGGGCCGAAGCGCCTTTCCATATAGTCATAGATGGAGGCGACACCGCTGTTGAAGAAGAATGGCAGGAACAGGGTGAGAACGACGAATACGACGATGGGGTAGTTCAGATGAATGGCAATGACTGCCAGGCTCTCTGAATACGACCAGGCAGGCCCGCCCAGAAACGACAGCGCACTCACGTAGGTCGCGATGACGGAAACGCCGATTGCCCACCAGGGTGTCGTGCGCCGCCCGAGATAAAAATCGTCGGCCGTTTTGACCCTTTTGCTGAGCACCCAGCCCAGCAGCAGGTTAAGCAGGATGTAGCTGATTAGAATCGACCAATTGAGAGTTCCGAAATCGCGCATCTACTGTGCGGTCCAGCCGCCGTCGACTTTGAGACTATGGCCCGTAATCATCCGCGCGGCGGGCGAAACCAGGTACAAAACGGCGGATGCAACATCTTCGACACTGGCGAGTTTGCCGAGTGGAATCATACCGAAGACGAAATCCCTGAACTCAGGATCATCCAGCATCGGCTTCGTCAAGGGCGTTTCGACGAACGTCGGCGCAACCGCATTTACGCGAATGCCATGCGGCGCCAATTCAACAGCCATGGCTTTCGTCAGTCCTTCCACCGCGTGCTTTGTCATGCAGTAAACTGTTCGCCCCGGCGAGCCGACGTGACCCATTTGTGACGACATGTTAACGATCGAGCCTTCTTCACCCTGCCTGAGCATGACTTTTGCTGCCGCCTGCGCAACGCGAAATGCGGCGCGCACATTCAGGTTCAGCATGAAATCCAGCGACTCGGTATCGACCTCCACGAACGGTTGCGGCCGATTGCCCCCGGCGTTGTTAACGAGAATGGTCAGACGATCAAGCGCGTCTATCCTGGCGAGCAGAGCGTCGCCGGTCGCATCCATTGGCCAGGATTTGATTCGCCCGGAGGCATGGCTTTCGAGCGCGGTAAGCTCACTCTCCGTGCGGGCAACCGCGATGACTTCTGCTCCGGCGGCGGCCAGCGCTTGCGCACAGGCGCGGCCTATACCGCGACCGGCGCCTGTGACCAGCGCGAACTGTCCGTCAAGAACCAGGGCCATCAGTGTCTCCGGTTTGCATCCGAATGCAATACTGCCTAGCATCGAACAGGATTGGAAGCGACAATAGCCGGCAAACGTATGAGCAAAGCCCTGGATCAAAACACCGCCAACTTTAAGCGCGCGACTTCGTATGATGTTGCTGAGCTCGCCGGCGTGTCGCAATCCGCGGTGTCACGAGTATTCCAGGATGGCGCCAGTGCATCGAAAGGCATGCGCGATCGCGTCATGGCGGCGGCAGATGAACTGGGATACCGGCCGAATGCCATTGCACGCGGACTCATCACACAGCGCTCGAACATGGTGGCCGTCGCCATATCCAAACTGACGAACCTCTACTACCCGGAAGTTCTCGTGCAGCTGACCCAGCGATTTTCGGAGCGCGGCGTGCGGGTCCTCCTGTTTGCGCTGGAACGCGAAGGCGACAGCGGGAATGTTATCGAACAGATGTTGCAATATCGCGTTGACGGCATCGTAACTGCAGTCATGTTTACACCGGAGCAGGTGAAAACAATTAACGCCGCACACATTCCGGTCGTTTTTTACAACCGCACGTTGAAAGATCAGCTCGTCAGTTCGGTACGTTGCGATCAGGAGGAAGGCGAACGCTGGCTCGTGGACGAACTTGTCAATGCCGGGCATAAATCCTTTGGCATCGTGGAAGGGCCGCCGGATTCGGTGGTCGGCATCGAGCGCAAGATGGGTGCGCTCAAGCAGCTGGCCGCGCTCGGCATCACCGATATAACAACGGTCAGCGGTGATTACGGATATGAAACCGGGCGCGACTGCTTTGAAAAACTGGTTGAAAAGCACGGCGGACCACCTGACGCCGTTATCGCGGCGAACGACGTGATGGCGATCGGCTGTATCGATGCAGCGCGCGAATCCTTTGGCTTACATGTGCCGAAGGACATTTCGATTGTCGGTTTTGACGATGTTGGCCCTGCGCGTTACGCAGCCTACGACCTGACGACGGTACGCCAGCCGGTCCGGCGCATGGCGGAGTCCGCTGCCTCCATGCTGATTGAACGCATTGAAAACCCGGCGCTGTCGCCGGAAAAGCGGGCGTTCTCGGGCACCCTCATTCGCGGCGGCTCGGCGCGCCTCTTATCAGCAGTCGATTAGCCCGACGTGCCAGCAGAGAATATCGTGCTGTTGCCAGGCATGATGTGCGACGCCAGGCTGTGGCCCGCGCAATGCAGTGAACCAGGTGTTCCCGTAATTTATGCCGACGCCACGACCGCAGAAAACTTCAGCGATATGGCGAGCGACGTATTGTCTACGGCACCAGAAAGTTTCGCGATGGCGGGTTTGTCCATGGGCGGCATTCTGGCTTTCGAAATAATTCGTCAGGCGCCCGAGCGGGTGACTCACCTTGCGCTTCTCGATACGAATCCGCACGCGGAGGACGCAAGCCGGCAAGCTACACGTATGCAACAAATTGAGATAGCGCTCACTGGCGGCCTTCGCGAACTTGCCATCGAGGCATTGAAGCCCTTGTACCTCGCCGAGTCGCACCGCCACGATAACGCCCTCCTCGCCACTATCCTCGACATGGCGCTTGACCTGGGTCCGGAAGTTTTCCGCAGGCAGTCACTTGCACTGCGGGACCGTGTCGACAGCGTGGCAACCCTCTCCTGCATCGATTGCCCGACCCTGGTGATGTGCGGCGATGAAGACACACTGTGTCCGCTCGACTACCACGAACTAATGGCGGCACAAATCAGTGGCGCGCGGCTGCTTGTCATCGAGGATTGCGGGCATCTTTCTTCCCTGGAGCAGCCCGACATCGTGGCCAGGGAACTCAAAACACTTTTCGCACAATAGAAGGAGCGATCGTAACGACGATCGACGAAAGACATGATCACAAGCAATGAGCGAATCCTGACCACACATGTTGGCAGCCTGCCGCGATCAAAAGCGGTGACCGATACTGTGTTCGCCCTCGAAATGGGTCAGACCGTCGCTGATGCCGCCGCCATTATTCGCCACGCGGTCGATGAGGTGGTCGCGGCGCAGATCGAGGTGGGCATCGACATCGTCAGCGACGGTGAAATGAGCAAGATCAGTTACGCCACCTATATCAAGGACAGGATTACCGGCTTTGAGGGGGACAGTGAACGGCGTGCACCCGCTGATCTCGAGGAGTTTCCTGGCTTCTTGAAGCGCCTGGCGAACTCAGGTGGCACGCCGACCTATCGCCGCCCTTGCTGCGTGGCTGACATTGCGGTCAAGGATATGGGGCCGGTCACCGAGGATATCGACAACATGCTTGCGGCTATCCGCGATCACGGCGCCACTGAAGGTTTTATGAATGCGGCGTCGCCCGGCGTCATCGCGCTGTTCCAGCCGAACAAGCACTACCCGTCTCACGAGTCTTATCTCGAGGCACTCGCGGACGCCATGGCACATGAATACCGGGCTATCGTAGACGCCGGCCTGGTACTGCAACTCGATTCCCCTGACCTTGGACTCGGCCGGCATATGCTCTTCAAAGACAAGTCGGACGAGGAATACCGCGCACTTGCCTCGCAGCATGTTGAGGCGCTAAATCACGCGCTCGACGGCATTGCTAGAGACCGCGTACGCCTGCACGTGTGCTGGGGAAACTACGAAGGCCCGCATCATCACGATGCGCCGATGGAAATGGTATTGCCGATAGCGCTACAAGCAAACGTAGGCGCTCTGTTGTTCGAATCATCAAACCCCCGCCACGCACACGAATGGGAAGTCTTCGCCAATGCTGATTTGCCTGATGATCTGATCCTGATTCCGGGCGTACTCGACTCGACGAGTAACTTCATCGAGCACCCGAAGCTGGTTGCTGAGCGCATTTGCCGTTTCGCCTCTATCGTGGGACGTGAGCGCATTATCGCCGGGACCGACTGTGGCTTTTCTACCTTTGCCGGGTTCGGTGCCGTCGACGAGGACATCGTGTACGCGAAACTCGCCAGCATGACGGAAGGCGCCGCTCTCGCCAGCAAACGACTCTGGAGTTAATCACATGGGAAAACGTGACCACTCGTTTCGCAAACGCCTGCAGGCCGGCGAGCCCCTGATCGGCACTTTCATGAAGACGCCCTCGCCGCTAGTCGGCGAAATCCTGGGTCTGTCGGAACTCGATGTCGTGGCCCTTGACGCGGAACATGCGCCATTCGGGCGTACCGAACTCGACCTGTGCATTGCCGCGCTCAGTGCGGCAGACATGCCATGCCTGGTACGTGTTGGTGATGATTCGACAACGGCGATCCGTAATGCCCTCGATAGCGGGGCCACGGGGATTGTCGTACCGCATGTCACGACGGCGGCGCAGGCCAAAGCGATTGTGAAGGCTTCGCATTTCGGTGAAGGCGGGCGTGGATACGCCGGCTCTCCTCGGGCGGCGGGCTACACGACCAAGTCGATGGCCGAGCACATTGCGGACAGCAATGCCCGAACCACGGTGGTGCTGCAGATTGAAGACCTGGCTGCCTTGCCAAATGTCGCTGAGATTGCTGCGGTCAAAGGCGTCGACTGCATTTTCATTGGCCGTGCCGACCTGGCGGTTGCGATGGGCAAATCGATCTCCGACAGCGAGCTTATTGCCACGGTCAGGGACATCTGCGTCGCTGGTCAG
>JBBKWL010000241.1:0-13966 GCA_037968975.1 Woeseiaceae bacterium
GACGTCATTCCGCCAGCCGAACTGGTAAAAGAAGCAAAAGCCTGGGTCGCGTCAGGAGTGCGTCTGCTAGGAGGCTGTTGTGGCACGAGCCCGGAGCACATAACGGCCCTTAATGCGGCGATGTCTGAACTTGAAAATGCCAAGCGTACATGAACATTATTCAGTAATGATCTGCCGAGAGTAATTGGCTGGCGTCAGCCCAATTTCTGCCTTCATCACTCGTCCCAGGTGACTTTGGTCCGCAAATCCCGCGGTAAACGCGGCATGCGACGGTGACATTCCGGATGATAGTGCGGCACAGGCGGTGCGTAATCGAAATTCACGTCTGAATTGCGACGGGCTGACATCGAAATAGCGGCGAAATTCGCGACAAGTGTGCTCCATACTGACGCCGACGTCCTGACAGATCACTCCCAGCGATTCTCCGTTACTGCAATCTCGCAAACGCTCCGTTATTTCAGTGAACCAGGTGGCCGTGGGTATTGTTGGCGCAAAGTTCGAATTTAATAAGTCCTCGAGCTGCGGCGATAACGAACCTCCGTGGTGCCGAATCAATCTTTGTATCGAGCGAAATCTTCGCGGCCAGTGGACAACCCGATACCCGGGCATATTCCGAAGTCGTACTTTGAGATTCAGGACCACCGCTTCGGAGTGCCTGAAGTGGTTTGCATGGACATGCTGAGCAGGATGGTAGAGGAGTGAGCCAGTACCAACCGTGTACTTCCCGTCCACACTGGTTTCCTCGTATTCACCGCGTAATACCAGGCTAATGTAGGCCTCGGAGTGGCGATGGGACGCCAGTGCCGAACCTTTGCTGTGAATTGTTTCGAACAGCACCTTGCTCACCGTGGTCGACCAGCGCCACCACATCAATTTGGTTCCAGACAGAATAGTCTCTGCCCGGGTAGCTTATCAATCTCTTGGGATGACCAGGCAGGGCTAGCCGATGTTTCGCGCACCGTTTTGCATTGCAATATTCCTGGTTCTGATCGCGGCGGCAGCGTGCACTGCAATCTCGACGCAGCCCGATTCGAATCAGAACGCCGGCTATGACTACCGCGCCAATGCGCTGAGAGGCGACCTGTCCGGCGTTGCGGATCCGCTAATCCGCGAGCTAGGGCGTGTGTATCAGGCCTACTGGCGCGCAGCATTACTCAATCCGGACCGGCGAGAGTCCGTCGAAAACGAGCATGGCATTGAAGTGCTGCGGGCAATCGCGTTGCATGCGCCAGCCCACAAAGATATTTCGCAGGACAAGATATTCAATAGAATCGCTGAGGTGATCGCGGAACGGGGCTACCAGGCGATCGGTGGCCGAACTTCACCGCTACTCGAACTGATCGTGTGGCGCGAGAATCGGCATGAGACGGTACTCGTCGAGTTGACCGACGGCGAGTTTGAGATTCCAATAACGTATCAGCAGGACTTCGTGATACGGGGATGGGCGCATTTCGCAACTTTCGGAGAAGCATCCGCGGGTGGTTGGGCGACACGGGATGGTCTTTTTTGTGTCACCGAAGCGTATGACACCGGCAGTGAGAATTTCCTGGTCTCTTTTCTCAAGCACGAAGGGCGTCATTATGTTGACTACGAGAAATATCCCTCGCTGCCAGGAGCGGACCTGGAATATCGTGCCAAATTGACAGAGCTGGCGTTCGCGAACGACACGCTGTTTTCGTTGTTGCGCAAATTCGAAGTCCACGCGCGTCCCTCGAAAGACGCCCCGCATTCCCAGGCAAACTGGCAGGTAACGCGAGTTCTAACCAGAAAACTGCAATTGCAGGAACCAGCAGAAATACAGCGGAAAAACATCAGCGCAGGCGATATTCGAAAAGCGGCAAGCGAGCTGCTGCGAGAGAGTGATCGAAGACTCGCCTCTCGGGTGAACTGACCTCGCTAGTCCCTTGTGCAATATGCCGTCTGCTGATCAATTGCCGCACACAGCAAGGCAGAACGGAAAGTTCCGTCACGACCGTGTTGATAGATCAAGTATTTCTGGTCGGGCGTGACGACCGGCGAGAGTTGCCAGAGCGCATCATTTAGCTCGGTAATCGCGCGTGGAGGCGATCAGGCGTCGTTTACCCGCAAAGAATAGAAGAGATCCAAGTCTTCCCGGTCAGGATCATAGCGCGTGAAAATAATGAAAGTATGCTCGGGATCGACGTACAAGTCGCTTTCCGAATAGCTAGAATTTAGTTCAGAAATATTATTTAATATATTGATATTATTAGTAAAAGAACCACCATAGATATCAAGCATTCCGGCGTCACCGTTTCGCGATGACGCGAAATAAATGACGCCGCTGCGAGTGAGACCTGCATGGCCGTCCCATTTGTCAGACTCCAGGCCTGCCTGAAGTTTTGGTGCCCGCCATTCTCCGTTTGGCGCTTTTTCGGAAACCCAGACATTCTGACGTACCGGTTCATCGGAACCATCGACAGGGCGCGTCGAAGTAAAAAGAAGCAAGTCCTCATTCGGTGACAGTACGGGCTGGTAATCCTGAAACGCCGAATCCGGAAAAATTTCGCCGGCAAGTAGCCAGCGCGAACCATCGTAGTCATACCTTACGATTCTAGCGCGTCGACCCGAGGTCGAATGGCTCCACTGGGTCGCATATATTCTGCGGTAGTCACGCGTAATTGCGAGACCGTTGACGGACGAGATCTGGCCCGCCTCTAATGCTTGAATGAGTCGGTCGGAATCGGGTGTCGATTCGGCATTGGCTGCGCTCGCCGCAAGATAAAACACGACAATATGGCAGACCAGAATTTGTAGCGTTCTCATAGTCACCAGGAATGAGTTTCTAGCAGTGTCACCAGAACCGTTCAATTCGATTTGCCGTCTAACATAGGTTATCGCCATGCTCGTGGTATGGAATTAAAGTATGGTTTTCGGCAAAGGCAATGAGCGAGTAAAACTATGATTTCAGCAACCACTGATGCACATATTGAGCGAGTGAGGGCGCACAAGGACCCGGACGACCTGCCCGTACCGCCGGACCAACAACCGCCAGCTCCGGTAGAGGAGCCTACTCCTTCGCCAGGTCGTGAAGTGCCTGAACCTGTTCCCATCGAGAATCCACAGCCCGACAAGCCGAAACGGATTGTTAGTAACTGATGCCGCTTTCATGAAGAACAAGAAGCCAAAACCCACAACGACGGACAGCGGCATACCGGTCGCGAGTGACGAATATTCACTGACTGTCGGGCCCGATGGCCCAATCTTGCTTCAGGACCACTATCTGATCGAACAGATGGCGAATTTTAACCGGGAACGCATCCCGGAGCGGCAGCCGCATGCTAATGGCGGTGGTGCTTTCGGGAAATTCATTACTTCTGCAGACGTTAGCGCTTACACCAAAGCAGCGCTGTTTCAACCAGGGATGGAAACCGACCTTGTCTCTCGATTCTCGACGGTGGCCGGTGAACGCGGCAGCCCGGATACCTGGCGTGACCCACGCGGCTTTTCGGTCAAATTTTATACCAGCGAAGGCAACTTCGACATGGTGGGCAATAATACGCCGGTTTTCTTCCTGCGCGACCCGATGAAGTTTCAACATTTCATACGCTCGCAAAAACGGCGCGCAGACAACAATCTGCGTGATCACAACATGCAGTGGGATTTCTGGACGTTGTCCCCGGAATCGGCACACCAGGTCGCCGTGCTCATGGGTGACCGCGGTATCCCGCGGAGCTGGCGTCATATGAACGGTTATTCCAGTCACACATACATGTGGATCAATGCAGCCGGTGAGCGTTTCTGGGTTAAGTACCATTTCAAAACCGACCAGGGGATCCAGTGGATTGCCCAGGATGAGGCTGACCGACTAGCAGGAACCGATGGTGACTACCACCAGCGTGATTTGTACGAAACTATCGCGGCAGGAGATTATCCGAGCTGGACTCTTAAGGTGCAAATAATGCCTTTCGAGGAAGCGAAAACCTATCGCTTCAACCCGTTTGATTTGACGAAAGTTTGGCCTCATGGCGACTATCCGCTCAAAGATGTCGGCACGATGACGCTCAATCGAAACGTGACCGATTATCACACCGAAATCGAGCAGGCCGCATTCGAACCGAACAATGCAGTGCCCGGAACCGGTCTTTCTCCCGATAAGATGTTGCTGGCCAGAGGATTTGCTTACGCAGATGCCCATCGCCACAGGCTCGGTGTCAATTACAAGCAGATACCCGTTAACGCGCCGCAAGCACCCGTACATAGCTATTCGAAGGATGGAATAGGACGCACACAGAACGTCTCAGATCCGGTGTATGCACCGAATTCCTGCGGCGGTCCAAAAGCGGATCCGGAGCGCTATCCGGAACAGGCAGTTTGGGCAAGCGATGGTGAAATGCTTCGTTCTGCATACACGCTACGCAAAGACGATGATGATTGGGGTCAGGCCGGTACGCTCGTGCGTGAAGTGATGGATAAAGAAGCCCGAGCACGACTGGTATCCAACGTCGCAGGACATTTGAAGAACGGCGTGTCTGCGCCGGTTTTGAGTCGGGCATTTGAATATTGGCGCAACATCGACAAGGACATCGGTGATCGAATTGCAGCGAGTGTCGACAAGAAGGCGGTCAAGTCGGATTAGCGTGAACGAATCCAGCTGAAGGCCGGCAAACCCAGTTGACGTGACGTGACGGAGACGAGAACATCGAATGCCTCGATTGTGACGCGATTCCGGCGTTCGCTATCCTGCAAAGTTATCATTATCGGGCACTGAGCAGTTCATGTCCTGATTTGATAATTCACAGTTGCAGCAAGTCTTATGGCGACACGCAGTTACAATCTATTTTTCGTTATTCGGCTCACGCTTCTTCTCGTGATGCTGGTACTGGCAATTCTCGGCTGGCGCTTTGTGCAGAATCTGGGTGGGCCGACTCAAATCATTCCCGAGTTGCTGCGAGTACATCTGGAACGCGAGGCGACGTCCTCTGAGGCCGAGCAAGCCCGAATACGTGACGCCATTGAGGCGCTCAGTCGCCGAGAAACGTTTTTGGCCGGCAAACTTAATGCCGTGCGGACGATTGCAGAAATCGGTTTGGAGAGAAAAAAATCCTACATCACCAGCGGACTGTCGATGAGCTATGGGCAGATCGGGGCTGAGGTCCGGATTGCGAACGTCGACAATTCGGATTTGTTTGCAGCATTGGATGTATTGGAACGAATCATTCGTCACGAAAACGAACGGCTGCGACTGGAAGTCGCGTTCGCGCTCGCAAATATCCAGCTTTACGAACGCCATGCAAACCTGGTGCCCGAACTACAGCGCGCATTGCAGGACGAATACAGTGTTGCGATAAAAACCTACATCGCCAGTGCGCTTGGCGACATCGGTCCTCCCGCGAAACGGGCACGCGAGGAACTTAGCGGGTTGTTGCAGGAGGACGAGCCGAGACTGCTGGCCAGCGCGGCGCGGGCTTTCGCCCGCATCGGCCCTGGCGCCTACAACCAGCGAATAGAGGAGAACCTGATCATGCTGCTTAACCATGAGTCAGCAATTGTTCGTGAAAGCAGCGCAGAGGCGCTGGGTGCCATCGGAGCACTTAGCCTTGAAACCGAAAGGGCGCTGCGTGCATTAATTGGTGATCCGGATGCCCACGTCCGCGTCGCCGCGGCGCTGGGCCTTGCGGACCTCGCGTTGACCGACAGTGCGGTTACGGCAGCGCTTGCAGACGGTTACACGCTCAGGCCTCGAACAACTTTATTCGTGGAAGATGTAGCTCGGACCTTCGAGTCGCGAGAGCGCGTGGCCGAATACTTCGCGAGACTTGGCCAGGTGCCCGATGTATTGGTGCCAACCCTGGTGGAAATTGTGAAGCAGACGCACGACATCGAGAAGAAGGAAGAACTGCTCGCGATTATCGCGAATACGGACGAGTTTTCGACGGCGCGCGTCGATGCACTGCTGGAGCTTTTGCAGGATCCGCGCTTCGGATTTTACTACGCGGTTGTGGACGGGCTCGTCTCGATGGGGCCCGAGGTTTTGCCGCAGGTCGACCCGTTGCTTGAACACGAACAAATACAGGTACGGCAACTGGCCGAAGAGATTCGACGCAAACTGGAACCGCCGCGCCTTAAATCGGCGCCCGCGGCAGATGCCACACTCATTGCCTCGTTCGAAGCGGCCACGGATTCTTTTGCCCGCCAGGAAATTGCCACGACTATGGCAGAATCCGGCGCTCCCGAAATGTTGCAGTACATTCTCGATCACCGGGACGTGCGCGTCCTGAACGGCCCGGTTTACGATGTGGTGGTCGCTCGACTGGTTGGCAACCTGCGGCAATACGGGTTCAGTGCCACCCATGACCAGCAAGCCAAACGGCTCGCGCTGCGGTCCCTCAACTACCTGGGTGTGTTATCCGACCCCGAACTGAGCGATTTCCTGCTGGTTGCTGAAGAGCCCGATGTCGGAGATCGAGTCCGGGAGATCTGGTACGAGTTCAAACGCGGACGAGGGCGGCCGCCGTCCCTCGAACAGGTTCTCGACGACCTCTATGCCAAGTTGGCCACACCCAGGAACAAAGACATACAGCGCCTCGCGGAAGAACTTAAGTCGACAGACCCGAATAGAAGGGAAGCTGCGATCAAGGGCGTGCAGAAGATTGTCGCGCATGCCGTCGAGGCACCGCCGTACCTGGTACAGGCGATGCAGGACCCCAGTGAACGGGTTCGACGCACCGCACTTAATGTTTATGTCAGCAACCAGCTGACGACAGTAGCCGCGATGGATGTACTGTCAGCGATACTTTTAAACACGGACCAGTCTGACCGCTTAAATCATGACGCCGCCATCGGATTGGCGCAGATCGGCCCGCCGGCGCTTGCCGTGTTGCAAGATGCAGCCGAAGACGAAGCCGTTGCCGTCCGCCGTGCCGCCGCGTTTGGTTTGTTGAAAATGGGCACCGACGCTCTGCCGGCTCGAGCGTTACTTGAATCGCTCGCAAAGGATCCGCACCGCGGTGTCAGTACCTATGCACAAAATGCCTTAGACGGTCTCGGAGGTGCGCAATGAATTTCGGACGCATCGTACGCACACTATCGATTGCTTTGGGCGTTGTCGCGGTGCTCTATTTCACGATCGGCGGATTTTACGTTTACCAGGAAAGTCAGCGCGAGGAAACATGGCACGATGAGGCCGTTGATAATGCCAGGGATCAATCGACACTCGAATGGCGGGCGGCAAAAGGATCGCAGCCGGTGGCAGAGTGGTTCTACGTCAATGAGAAGCGACATACCTACGTAGTGCGATTGTTCGAGAATCGTCAGTATGTTACTGCAGTTTACGATCAGGTCGTCTATGGCGTGGGCGATCCGATTGACTCCCCGGTTCCAAAGCGATTTGCAACGAGCGAGTTGAGCAGATCGGAATGGCGCGAACTGGTCAACGTTTTCGAGTCCATGTTCGCCTCCCGGGAGGCGTTTTTCCAAAACGAACATCGCAAGGATGGCAACGTGACCTTGGCGTATTCACGCGACAACGCTGTTCCTATACGTTACCGCCTGTACTCAGACGAATACGCCCGGTGGCCGGCGTTGTTTCGGGAATTTGATGATCTGTTGTTCGCCGCAATGGAGTCGTGGCCGATAAAACCGCATCACGGCTATGCCAAATCCTACGCCGAAATCGCCTATGGCCCCGAAGAGATGCCAGCGCTGGTCAGAATATTGCGGTCCGATCGGGAAGCCGCATTTCCCGGTACCGTGTCGCGCATGACGTCTTTGGGCGAGCTGGCTCGTGGCCCACTGATCGAGATCCTGCGCTCGGGCGAAACAACACGCTTCTTGCCGACCAGCCGCTACATTGCAGTGATGGACGGCCTCGCCAGGCTTGGAGGTGCTGACGACGCCGGCTTCGAATTGATCAGGGCCATTGCAGATACGAGCGCGAGTCTGCCGGGGCGCAAAGAGCTGCAGGCGAATGCTGCGGTCATCGTTGGCGAGCGAGAGATCGAACAGCATATCGACCGGACCTGGCTGCTACCGAAAGATGTCGAAGCTCAGTTCCGTGACAGTACGCTTTCAGCGGATGAGGAGGCGGTCCTTGCTGCAGCGCTTGCGGATACCAACAATCGGCTGGACACCAAAAAAGCACAAGCAAAGGCCACACTCGTGGCGATGGGACCGTCAGTGCTGCCCGCCGTGCTCAACCAGTTGCAAGCCGACCAGTCAAGCAAGCGATATCCTGCTGAGCTGCTCGACGTTCTTGCCGAAGTCGGTGGCACGGATGCATTCGTTTACGCCATTCGCGAGAACGGGATGCCACCCTCACTTGCGACGCAGCCATTGGAACGCATCGGAAACCGGGGTGTCAGGGGGCTGTTACTTTTGATGGCATCGTCGGACAAGGTTGCCCGCATGCAGTCCTTCTACGCCCTTGAGAAAAACGAATATGCTGCCTACTCCGAACTCTACATTGAGTATCTGGGTCGTAATCTCGATCTCCACCGCAGCACTTCATCACTGGCGGTGCGTGCGTTGCACACAGAGGCTGCGGTAAGCCTGATCAAATTGCTGCAAAAACATGCCGCGACGAATCGCGCCAGCATCGATGTACTGCTTGAAGCCGCCACAGATCCGGAACAAGCAGAGCGAACTCGAATTGCAGCGTTAAACTCGCTCTCAGGATTGAGGCCTCTGCCAGCCGCAACCGTGGATCGGTTACGCGTACTGAGCGGCTATGAAAGTGGGAAAGTGTACGACGCTGTGCAGGCAGTGATCGCGAAATAGTAGTCAGTCCTACTGAAATTACACCTGAAGCAGGCTTTGTTTTGCCACCGTCGTAATTTTAGATACGTATTTCTGTTGGTCCCAACCGCATTCCACCACCAGTTGCTCCCAATTCCTCACGCTTAGCATTGTCCATAGAATATCGATTGCTTCGTCTCGTGTATGTGGCGAGGCGAGATGCCCGTCCTCAATCAGCGCGTCTACGACCGCGACACACCCGTGTCGCACAGCCTGCATGCGGTCATCCCAGGCCGCCGCCGCTTCGGTGTCGGTGTCTTTCATAGCGAGCAGTGCTTTACCGATACCGTAAATTTCCGGGATGTAGTTGCCCCAGGCGTCGACATAACGCTCAAGCCGTTCGACCCCGGTATTGGCGGCGCGGCTCTTTTCCAGGCGACCGTCGACACCCTTAACTTCATCGATATGGCGGGTGGTCGCGATTAGCAGCTCAGCTCGGGTCTTGAAATGCAGGTAGAGCGCCTGTCGGCTGATTCCCGAGCGTTTGGCGATATCCGTCATTCGCACGCCTTTACCCTGATTCGATTCCAGGAGTTTCCAGGAGGCGTTCAGGATGCGGGTTCGGGTGGTTTCCTGTGGACTTGACATAGTGTCAAGTATCTGTGTATATTGGCGCCAAGTCAATTGACACGGTGTCAAGTAAAAGGAGACGACAATGAACCTGGCAATATTTGGAGCAACTGGAAGTATCGGTCGGCTACTCGTCCAGCAGGCTCTCGATGCGGGACACGTGGTCACCGCGTTCGCACGCAAGCCTGACGCCTTGGAGCTGCAACACCCGAACCTGAAGCCGTTTGCGGGCAATGTTCTGGACCCCGATTCGACGCGTGCCGCCGTCGCTGACCAGGATGCGGTCCTTATCACTCTCGGATCGGGTCGCAAGGGAACTGTCCGTTCAGAGGGCACCAGAAACATCATTAACGCGATGCAGCATCACAAGATAAGAAAGTTGATTTGCCAGTCGACGCTTGGATGTGGTGGCAGCTGGGAAAACCTGAATTTCCTGTGGCAGCGGATCATGTTCGGATTTTTGTTGCGAGAAGCCTTTGCCGACCACGAATTGCAGGAAAAATTCGTCAAGGAAAGCTCACTTGAATGGACCATCGTACGTCCAGCGGCGTTCACCGACGGACCTGTCACTAATCACTATCGACACGGCTTCGAAGAGGACGACAGAACCGTTACGCTAAAAATATCTCGAAATGATGTCGCAGCGTTCATGCTCCGGCAACTGACCGACCCGGCATATGTCGGCCAAACACCGGGGCTTTCAAACTGAATTCGCTTCGCTTAATTCGCGTCAGGAGAAAATAATGACTCAGTATTCGTTCTTGGTTTTATGCAGTTTCGCGGTAATAGCATCCGCACTCGTATCCGGAATTTTCATGGCGTTTTCAGATTTCGGCATGAAGTCGCTCGGCGCTGCAACACCCTCCGGTGGGATAGAGTCGATGCAGATCATCAATCGGGATGTTTACAACTCGATATTTATAAAACTGCTCATTGGTGTCGCGCCGTTTGGAATTCTGTTAACGGCAACAGGCTACTTTCATTTGCCCACTGGAGCATCAGCCTGGCTGGCCACGGCTGCTACAATTTACCTCGTCGGCGTAATTTTCGTCACGTTAAAATTCAATGTTCCAATGAATCAAAAGCTCGACATAATGGACTTCACGTCAGCCGAAGCAGCATTCTACTGGAAGACCTATCTTACAGACTGGACGAGATGGAACCACGTTCGCACGATCGCGTCCGGAATATCGGCAGTTTGTTTTTTGGTTGCCTGCATCGAGATTGCCCGTATCTTGCCGCGTTGATTGTTGAGATAACGTCATGTCACAGTTTGAATATGTAGCGGTTCTTATATCGATAATCGTCGGGCTGGCCCTCGCGCAAATATTGCGAGGTGTCGGGAGAATGGTTACGACCGAAGACAGCCCAAAGCCCTATTGGGTGCACTTGGTCTGGACTCTGTACTTTTTCCTCCTGACCGTATTGTTCTGGTGGTGGGAATTCCGGCTAGAAACTGTTGAATGGAGCCTGTCGATATACTTGGTGGTTATTGTTTACGCTACTCTGCTGTTTTTCGTCAGTATCGTCATTCAACCAGTGCAGACGAAAGAAATAGGCAGCTACAAAGAGTACTATTTTGCGAATCGGCGCTGGATTTTTGGGTTGTACATCGCCATATGGTTATGGGATTTCGTGGATACGGTATCAAAAGGAACTGCCCACTTTACTGATCTTGGTATGCCATACGTTGCGACAAACCTTACCCAAATAACGATAGCGGCTATTGCGCTGGTCAGCACAAACGAACGATTACATGAAGTCATTGCGATTCTATGCCTTGCAATTTTCGTAACCTTCCAAAATCGAACCTTTTTCATGCTGGGCTAAGGCGAATATCATTCGTTCCCGTGATAAAAGCCAGATGACTGACGGCATGACTGGAGATGTCGATTTCCAGCGCAGCAAGGCGATGGCATTGCTGTCCGAAGAAGGTTCGGTAGTCTCCGATCAGATCGACTATATCCACAATGAGTTACCCTGTGTTTGCATCGGTAGATAATAATCGAACCAACCGAAATGACCATCGCGACAAACAGGAGGCATGAACAGAATGGCAACTGAGCTAACTGAGCCGCCAGGAATGGGACCAAGCACGTTTCTGGATTTTCCCTATCAGGCCGATCTCGATAATCTTGACGCTGATATCGCGATTCTTGGTATTCCTTTCGGAATGCCCTATGAAGCCGGATCGATGGCGAACGACCAAAGCCGAGCGCCGGACGCCATCCGCCAGGCTTCGAGTAAAATTGACATCGCCTATACGCGAGACCACTTCGATTGGGATCTCGGCGGGTCGCTGCTCGATGGGCGCGACGTCAGGGTTGTCGATTGCGGCAACGTAACAGCAGACAAATCTAATCACAAAGCGCACTACGGTCGCGCGCAGGAAGCCGCCAGAAAAATATTCGAGGCCAATGCGACGCTGATCACTCTGGGTGGTGACCACGGTATTCCGATCCCGGTTATGCGCGCACTTGACGTTTTTAACACCTCAATCACTCTTGTCCATGTCGATGCCCATCTTGATTGGCGCGACGAAATCAATGGCGAGACAGAGGGATACTCGAGCCCGATCCGGCGTGCTTCGGAGATGCCCTGGATTGACAAGATTATTCAAATTGGAATGCGGGGCATCGGGAGTGCTCGATCTGGCGAAGTGAATGATGCGATTGAATACGGTGCCGAGATCATTGACGCCTATGAGATGCACGACATTGGCATGGAAAACGTACTCAGCCGCATACCGGATGGCGGACCTTACTACCTCACTATCGATGCGGACGGCATTGATCCTACAATCATGCCGGCGGTGGTGGCGCAGACTCCGGGCGGTTTGGACTGGATGCAATTGCGCAAGCTAGTTCACGGTCTGGTCAATAAGGGCCGCGTGCTTGGCATGGACCTGGTGGAGATTGCGCCTGCGTATGACGTAGGGAAAATTACAATGATTCATGCTGAGAGACTGATCTGTAATTTCATCGGGGCGACTGTGCGCGCTGGATACTACGAAGGCTGAAGGCGATCTCAATTTTGCGTCGCTGGTTAGTCATGACCGTCACGAGCTTGTCGGGCGGAATCATATTTACGCTGCCGTTTCTTCAAGAGGTGTACTACATACCGATTGCACAAGCATTCAGCCTGAGCAACACCGAGGTCGGTTCACTGATGAGTGCATTCGGAATTACGTCGTTGATCTGCTATTTCCCCGGGGGGTGGCTTGCAGACCGGATTTCGCCGCGAAAACTGATTACTGCTTCTTTGTTAGCGACGGGAGGTGCAGGTTTGTATTTCGCC
Organism: Woeseiaceae bacterium; assembly: GCA_037968975.1. GTDB lineage: Bacteria > Pseudomonadota > Gammaproteobacteria > Steroidobacterales > Woeseiaceae > UBA1847. Next base: position 12,622 of record JBBKWL010000241.1, read on the forward strand.
ACGCTTCCAAGTTACAAGATCTCCCTTGCGATCCACGCATTTTGGGGCGTGAGCATTACGCTGTTGTTTTGGGGCGCGATGATTCGTGTGACGCGAAACTGGGCGCCACCGGATGAGCAAGGCCGTGCATTCGGCGTGCTGGAAACCGGGCGCGGTATAGGCGAGGTACTCACTGCGGTTGGCCTGCTTGCGTTATTTGCAGCCCTTGGCAGCGGCGACTCAGCACTCTCGATGGTCATAGCGCAGCTTTCGATATTGATCGTTCTCCTTGGGGTCCTTGCCTGGTTTGTCCTGAATGACGACATTGATCGCGCACACCAGGCGAAGGAGAAAAAATCCAAAGTAGGCCTGAAAGAAGTCATCGACACACTTAGACTGCCGATCGTCTGGTTAATAGCAATCGTCATTCTTACCGGTTATTGCGCCTACTGGGGCACCTTCCGCTTTACGTCTTATTCGTCCGACATCTTCATGTTGAGCGTGACCATCGGTGCCACAATCAGTGTCGCAAAGATGTGGCTAAAACCACCTGCGGCCCTGGTCGCGGGATTTATTGCCGATAAGTTTGGCATCGCAAAGTCTGTCAGTTTCCTGTTTGTATTGTTAGCCATTAGTTTTGGCGTATTCGCCATATTGCCGGGCACTGCAACTTATATTCCTGTCATGCTTCTCAACATTGGTGTCGCATCACTAGCCGTATTTGCGATGCGAGGCATCTATTTTGCATTGTTAGAGGAAGGCGGAGTTCCTCTGGCAGTGACCGGTACCGCTGCCGGCATCGTCTCCACGGTCGGTTTTACGCCGGATATATTCATGCCCTTATTGGGCGGTGTACTTCTGGATGCGTATCCCGGAGCCGAGGGTTATCGATATTTCTTTCTGACCACTTCCGCTATCTGCGGTCTCGGATTTGTATCGTGTCTGACAATTTACTTCAGGTTCGTCAAAAAACGGGCCTGATTCTTCGACCATTTCGAAGAATATGTATCGCGGTATGTTTCGCAAGTTGATCGAATCCAATTTGCATTCAGATGTGTGTCAAACGCTGCACTAGTCCAAAACTGCCAAGACAATGCGTATTAATGCGGATGGTAGAAAATAACTTTGTCCGTCAGAATGATCAAATCGGTAAACTTTTACTTCCAAATCTACTCGCCAGCGGTTCGAGTATGAAATTCTCATCCAACCGTTTCCATCCAAAAAACGTTGCGGGCGGCAAGATTTCAACTATGCTATATCGACAGACGTAGGCTTATCTGAAAAGCACAAAAAGAAGCGTCGGGGGTGATAATGCTGAAGTATTCTTCTCGAAGACATCGAAGACTGATGAGCGAATCCGAATACG
>JBBKWL010000242.1:0-10617 GCA_037968975.1 Woeseiaceae bacterium
TCACCCTTAAAAGAAAATTACTGATAGGCGAGACAGACGCGGCATAATTTCGCTGGCTGGCGCCAGGCTATGTCCGGTTCCCCCAATCCCGGCTGGACTGGCGCCTGTCGGCGAATCACAACGAGAGCGCGGCGAATAGCGCCGTGCAGCCAACGTGGTTGCCGAACGACGGATAAAGGAAGTCTGACCCCTTTATCGCGCATTCATGACAAAATCGAAAAACCCCAAGCAGCCGGACGCCCGTCGATGCAATTCCAAAGGCTTGTACTCTCTTTAGGTTTGACTTTCTGCCTCACCCTCACTGCGTGCTCGAAGTCCGCGGACGAAGCCATCACTCCGCCGGCGGCGCAGACCGAAGCCCTGCCACAGCAAGCAGCCATTGCTATCCCCGACCCCTACGCTGCAGAAATTGCAGCACAAATTCTGCAACAAGGCGGTAACGCGGTCGATGCGGCGGTGGCAACGGGTTTCGCGCTCGCCGTTACCTACATCGATGCCGGCAACATCGGCGGTGGCGGTTTCATGCTGACGTATGTGAACGGAGAGGCGTCGTTTCTTGATTACCGAGAGAAAGCAGCGCTTGCCGCGCACCGCGACATGTACCTCGATGACAAAGGCGATGTCATTCCCGATGCCACCCTGATCGGTGCCCAGTCGGCAGCCGTGCCCGGCACCGTTGCCGGATTCTGGAAAGCGCACGAGCGCTACGGCAACTTGTCCTGGCGCGAGGTTGTCATCCCGGCGGCCAGGCTGGCGGAGAAAGGCTTCTATCCTGCAAAGATTCTGGTCGAGGACATCCACGCGAGTTACCCGCGCTTTGCAGGCAAAACCAATTTCGAGAACTACTTCGGTGACATCAGCACTGACACCCTTTTCAAACAGCCGGAGCTCGCAGCCACGTTGCGGCGCATTGCTGAAAAAGGGGTGGACGAATTCTATCGCGGCAATACGGCTGAGCTGATTGTGAAACAAATGGCAGAAAGTGACGGACTGATATCCATGGAGGATCTCGCTACCTACGAAGCCGTCTGGCGAGAGCCGCTGCGCGCTAACTGGCGCGACTACGAGATCCTCTCCGCACCGCCGCCGAGCTCGGGCGGCTTCGCAGTCGTGCAGTTATTGAAGATGAAAGACTATCTCTCGCATCACTTCAAAGGTGTTGCACACAATTCGCCGCAATACATTCACCTGGTGGCAGAAATGGAGAAACGTGTCTTTGCCGACCGCGCTGAGTACATGGGTGACCCGGATTTTGTTGACGTCGACATGGCGGCGCTGCTCGACGAAAACTACATCGCGCGACGTGCACAGGAAGTTAACCCGGATTCGATTTCACAGCTAGATGCTATCGCACCAGGAAACGGTTCGCCCAATACCACGCATTATTCGATTCTCGATCAATGGGGCAACGCGGTGTCGAACACCTACACCATCAACTGGGCGTACGGCAGTGGCGTGGTGGTCGGTGGTTCCGGCTTCCTGCTCAACAACGAGATGGATGATTTCAGCGCCAAGCCCGGTGCGCCGAATATCTTTGGCGTCGTTGGCGGTACGGCGAACGAGATTCAGCCGGGCAAGCGGCCGTTGTCGTCGATGTCGCCGACGATTCTGCTTAAAAATGGCACGGCCGAACTCGTGGTCGGCACGCCGGGCGGCTCGACGATCTTCACCTCGGTGTTCCAGACCATCGTCAACATCATCGATTTCGATATGACGCCGCTAGCTGCTGTGGGTGCGACGCGTTTTCATCACCAGTTGCTGCCGCCGGACCTGATCACGATGAGCATCAGCCGGCCACTGCCACCGGAAACTATTTCCGCTTTGGGAGACCGCGGCTACCGTGTTGAACCGCACAGCTGGGAGTTCGGTGATGTGCAGGTGATCTGGCGGGATGAGGGAGAGTTAAAGCCTGCGGCGGATCCGCGGGATCGCGGGGTGGGGGAGGTTGTTTTTATCAAGTGAGAGATGGCTGCCTGGCGAAGCGGATCGCGTAGCCCACGGGCAGCATAGAAAATAGGCCCATCATTCCACTGGTTTTCGCGGGCTGCCTGTCTGAACTGGATCGACATCAGCGCACCCTTTCCTGAGGAATCGCTGCATCTTTTCTGAGACTGTCCGCAATGGCCTGTTTGTGATGTGCACCCCTTAATTGCCTGTTTAACAGGGCTAAAATGCTTCTCGCCTGCCGTAACTGAAGCAAATCCCACAATGCCTGATCGACAGTTCGTGCCGAAAAACAGGCGGGAGACAAATTACCGGTCCCCACCGCCCAAAGATGAATTGCCCGTCGCGCCGCGAGTGCTGGCGGCGGATGACGATCCTGGCATGCGGCTACTTATGGAAGAGACACTGGCGAAAGCGGGATTTAACGTCTACTGCACGGCCAGCGGCAGCGAAGCGATCGACGCATGCCGCGAATTCAAGCCGGACCTCGTGTTACTTGATATCAACATGCCAGTGATGGATGGCATAACCGCCTGTGTGGAAATCCGGAAACAAAGCGGTGTCGATTTTCCTGTCGTTATGGTGACGAGCGCCGACGATGCAACGTCAGTACAGCGCGCATTCGATGCCGGAGCGACCGATTTCATCGTCAAGCCGATAAACTGGCCGCTTTTCCAGCGGCGCCTGAATAGCGTACTGCAGGAGTGGAATCAGGCGCAGGAAGTTGACGAGAACAATCGGCGCGTTGGATTGCTGAAAAAAGTCGTGCCTCATAAGGTGCTCCTGGTCGCCAGGAGCGGGGAAATCATCGACGACCTGAAGTCCGGCACAAAAAATGGCGATGAACGCGAGGTAAGCAGCACGCTGGAGCAGCTTTACGGTCGCGAAACCGCACGGCGGTTCAAGCAACGCATCAGTGGGGTACTGAAAACCGGGCGTGCCAACAACCTCGATTTCAAGGTCGTAGAGCAGGGCATCGATATTGACTACGAAGCTCAATTCCTCACTGAAGGCCGCGATCGCGTCATTGTTGTCGTGCAACATGGAATCCGAGAATCCCAATCGAATAACGAGATATACGATCTAGCCTTTCTCGATCTTACCTCGGGGCTGCCCAACCGACACCTGTTTGAGCGAGTCGCAGAAGAGCAGCTGGTGGACGCGCGTTTGAAAGGTCAGACGCCTGTGTTTATTTGCGTCGGCTTTGAACAACTGTCGGAAGCGCAGAAGTCGGACGCCGTTATTATGGAACAGATTGCCGCTAATCTTGACGATTGTCTCGCGGCTTTCGACAATGTCGCGATCATCGGTAGGGACGACCATTCTGCTAGGGTCGCCCGCATCGGGTCCAACCGCTTCATGCTTCTGTTGCGGCGATCCGCCAGCGCAAGACATGTCGACGCGGTATGCAAGGCCATTGTCGCCAAACTCACGGGCAGCATCGTATCCGATACCGCGTCTATCGATCTGACCCCACGCCTTGGTATCGCATCATACCCGGCGGACGGATCTGACCTGGAATCCCTGGTGCGAGCAGCAAGCTCCGCATTGCGTGAAGCGTTGCAGACGGGTAATCGAATCTGCTTCAATTCTCAGCCGGTTATTAAGCCGCGGCTCGATACTGAAGACTACGGCGAGGAACTTCGGCAGGCGCTGGAACAGGATGCACTGGAACTTTACTTCCAGCCACGCCTGTCGCTTGCCGACGGCAACATCACCTGTATCGAAGCATTGCTGCGCTGGAACCACCCTATGCGAGGATTCGTTGATCTTGCAGAAGTGTTGAATCTGGCGAAGGCGACCGGCCTGATCGGGAAACTTGGCGATTGGGTATTGAAAACCGCCTGCAACGAAGCTCATAACTGGCAATTTGATCCGCTTCCGCGGGTCTCCGTGAATTTGTCACAGCAAGAATTCAGCCGCCATGATCTTGCCGAGCGGGTTCTCGATGTATTGGAAAATACTGGACTGGCGCCCGATCGTATCGACCTCGAACTCACCGAGGCGGCATTACTCCGGGCCCAGGACGGGCTGACCGACCTGCAAACCCTTAAAGCGCTTGGTGTCGGGCTGGTGCTGGACGATTTCGGTACGGGGCATACATCATTAAGTAACTTGAAGCTGTACCCGATCGATGCATTGAAAATTGATGGCTCCTTTGTTCGAGAATTGCCCGACAATGCTAAAGACGCAGCAATTTGCGAGGTCATTATCACCATGGCCCACCTTCTGGGAATGCATGCGGTCGCAGAGGGTGTCGAGACTGAAGAGCAGTTGACGCTGCTACGTAGCCTCGGATGTGACGAAGCGCAGGGCTATCACATCTGCAAACCGCTGCCGGCAAGCGAGGTCGCTGAATTTTTCATGAATAACTCCGCTGCCACCGCTGAACGGTCCCCTACTACATCCTGAAAGCGGCGCAAGTTATTTAACCGGCATTATGTGACGCACTTCACAGTTAGTGCACTTTCGGCGTGAGCCGAAACACGCGCCGTGGTCATTTCGTCTGTTGCAATGTCCTCCAGTTATCGGAGAGGACTATGCGGCAACGAATAAACGTTTCTTTTGGCCTGGGATTGTCAGCGTTTTTCATGCTGCTGATTCTGAGTTCGTCTTTCAATGCGCGCCAGCATAGGCCGGACGTATCCCCGACCCTCACGACAAAGTCCGGCAGCTACATAGTGCAGGCAGTGACCGCTGCCACGGCGGAACGCCTGGTCAATGATGTTGGTGGCGTGGTCACCGCAACGTTGAACATCATCAATGCGGTCGGAGCGAATCTTGACGATACGCAGTTGGAGCGACTGCGATCATCGCCAGGAATTGTCAGGGTCCATCTCGACCGCTCGCTCGAAGTGTCGGGGTACGTCGCCGATACGCATTTTCCCACGCTCGTGGGTGCCAGCACGCTACACAAGCAAGAGATCACCGGAAAGGGCGTGACCATCGCCGTTATCGACACTGGCTTATGGAAAACAGCGGCAACTGAGTTCACGGCTGACGGACACCAAAGGGTTCTTGCGGCGCACGACGCCATTCTCGATGAAACTTATACGGACTGTGACGATTATTGCGGCGGCGAAAAGGATGAAGACCGGGACGACGAGCGGGATGATGATGAGCACGACGACGACAAGGACGACGAGCGGGACGATGATGAGGACGACGACGACAAGGACGACGACAAGGGCGACAAGAACGCCGAGGTCTCGCTGACTGGCAGCCTCGACGACTGGAATGGTCACGGCACGCATATCACCTCGATTATGGTGAGCAGCGAAAAGACATCCACAGGGCGATACCAGGGTGTCGCTCCGAACGCCAATGTGGTCGCGGTCCGCGCTTTTGAGCCTGACGGTTCAGGAACCTACCTGAACGTGATCAAGGCGCTCGACTGGATTGTGGCGCACAGACGCGATTACGACATTCGTATTATCAATCTGTCCTTTGGTGCTGACGCCGCATCCCACTACTGGGATGACCCGGTCAACCAGGCCGTAATGCAGGCATGGGCAAAAGGCATCATCGTCGTAACCGCAGCCGGCAACAGCGGTCCCGGGCCAATGACCATCGGAGTACCGGCAAATATCCCTTACGTCATCACAGTCGGTGCCGTGACAGACAATTTCACGCCAGACAATGAATTCGACGACCGCCTGGCCACATTCTCTGCAGCAGGTCCGACGGCCGAAGGATTCGTCAAGCCGGATCTCGTTGCCCCCGGTGGGCACATGCTAGGCAGGATGCCGCCTTACGCCTGGCTGTCCCTTCAGTATCCCGATTTCGTACAGGCAGACGGTGACTATTTCCGCATGTCCGGCACCTCGCAATCGGCGGCCGTCGTTAGTGGCGTACTGGCGTTGATGCTGGAGGCAGATCCTTCACTCAGTCCCGACAACGCGAAGTGCCGCCTTATGGCATCAGCGCGAACTGCCTACAAAGGCGACGGGATGCATGCCTACAGCGTGTTTCAACAGGGTGCAGGCCTGGTGGATGCGGTAGCTGCTATCGACGACGAAACCACTGGATGCGCCAATCGTGGCATGTACGCGGTGCTCGATATCTGGGGAGTTCTTCACTATGCCGGCCCGGCTGGAATCGATGATGAGGGCAGCTATTACGTCGCCGGTAGTGACGGACTGAAACAATCGGGCGGCGGCTTCGAATGGCGCGAAGCCAACTTGTGGCGCGGTGGTGCTACCTGGGAGCGGGGCACGCTTTGGAATGATGGTGCGCGCTGGAATCGCGGCGTCTATTGGCAACAGGCTTCTTCACTTAATGCGGACTCCCTGATGAATCAGGGTTCTCTCTGGCCCGAAGGCTCCTTATGGCTTGAAGGATTAAAGCGACAGGCCTCGACATACCTATGGGTGGGCGAACAATGATAGCTCGGGCAATAATTTTTCTGCATCTGCTTTGCGCTTCGGGCGCGTATGCAGATCATGCGATGCCAATGCATTTTGATCATCTCTCACTGCAAGACGGTCTGTCTCAGAATAATGTGCAGTCTATTTTCCAGGATTCGCATGACTACATGTGGTTCGCGACCGAAAGCGGCCTGAATCGCTACGATGGCTATACCATTCACAGTTACAACCGAGAGCGCGGCAATCCAAACGGCTTCGCCAATGATTTCGTGTGGGTCATTGCCGAGGACGCGCAGCAGGATCTCTGGCTTGCCACGCGTGGTGGCGGCGTCGTGCAGTGGAGCCGGGCAAATGATTCCTTCCAGAGTTTTCGTCACCAACCGGCAAACGCCGACAGCATTGCAAGCGACGATGTTCGCACCCTCCTGCTGAACGGGGACGGAACGATTTGGGTTGGAACGCGTGACCAGGGTCTCGATCTTTTCGACCCGAACACGGGCGAGGCCCTGCATTTTCGCCATGATCCGAAAGACCCGCGCTCGCTTAGCGACAATGCCGTCTATGCGTTGCATTCTGATTCCTTTGGCTCGCTCTGGATTGGCACAGATCGCGGCGTAAGTGTTTTGCATCCGGGCGCTTCATCCTTCGTTCGCTATACAAACGACCCAGCAGCAGCCAGCAGTCTGTCTGATGACCGCGTCCGGGAAATATACGAGGATCAGTCAGGCAACATCTGGATCGGAACTTCTGGCGGTGGTCTCAACAAGTTCGAACGGGCAAGCGCAACGTTCACGAAGTTTCAGCATGATCCGGAGAATCCGGCCACGCTCAGCCATGACAATGTGCGGGTAGTTTTCGAAGATGATGCGGAACGTCTATGGGTAGGCACCGCAAATGGACTGAACCTTCTCGATCGCACAAGCGGCACCATCGACCGGCATCACGGCGATTCAGCCGGCCCGAACGGTTTGAACGACAACTACATCAATTCCATCTACCAGGATCGCGGCGGCTTGCTGTGGATTGGCACGCGATCCGCAGGCGTGAGCCGATGGAATCCGCGAAGCTGGTCACTCGGACATTATCTGCAATCATGGCTTGCCGAAACCGACGTCACTTCGTTTGCCAGTACTGACGAAGGCGCTGTATGGATTGGCACGATGGGAGCCGGTCTCGCCCGTTTGGACGAACGCGATGGGACCGTGGCACGGTATCGACTCAACTCCCAGAATCTACCCTCGATAAGCGACGACCGGGTCATGTCTTTGCTGTTGGCCCGGGACGGGATGCTGTGGATTGGCACGATGACAGGTGGCCTCAACCGGCTGGATCCAGACAGTGGCGCAGTTCAGGTCTATCGCCACGACAGCCAGAATCCGGCCAGCCTTGCTGCAGACGGCGTAATGGCCATATTCGAAGACCGCAAAGACAGGCTTTGGATCGGCACCTACGGCGGTGGTTTATCCGTTCTGGATCGGCGGACCAACACGTTCCGGCACTTCTCACATGTTCCTGAGGATCCGGGCAGCCTGAGCGACGACCGCGCCAGCGCGATCGTCGAGGATGTTCACGGATCCATCTGGGTAGGGACTTTCGGCGGCGGCCTGAACCGGTTCGACGAACAGAACGGTACATTCACGCGCTTTCACAATGATCCTTACGATCCGCAAAGCCTTGCTGATGACATGATCCATTCCCTGCACGTGGATGGCAGGGGCGCACTTTGGGTGGGTACTGCCGGGGCTGGACTGGACCGCGTGATAGAGCCCGATGCAAGCAACGCCAGCTTTCGTTTCGAGAATTTTTCGCAGCATGACGGATTGCCTGGTGGTGTCGTTTACGGCGTGCAGTCGGATACGGCGAACCGACTCTGGGTCAGCACCAACTACGGTCTGGCACGGCTGAATCCGGACACTGGCACTATCAAATCGTTTCATCGCGGCCATGGTCTGCAAGGAGAGGAATTTCACTACGGTGCGCACCATCGCAGTACCGACGGCAAACTGTATTTTGGCGGTGCAAATGGTTTCAATGCATTCCTTCCCGATGCGATTGAGCCAGGTACCTACGCCCCCAATATTGTTTTGTCTTCGATAAGAAAACCGAATCAGCCGCTCGACGAGGTATTTGCCGGGCAGGCGCTAAGCCAACTCACGCTCGATCACCGCGACGTTGTCATCGACTTCAGCTTTGCTGCACTCGACTACACCGAGCCTTCGCAGAACATCTACATGCACATGTTGCAGGGCTTCGATGAAGACTGGGTCGACACCGGTACCAATCGGCGCGTGACATACACGAATCTCGACGCAGGCCGTTATCTACTTAAAGTCAAAGCGAAGAACAGCGATGGTGTAGAGAGCACCAGCGAGTTCAAGCTGCCCGTTGAAGTGTCGGCCGCTCCTTGGGCGACCCGAACCGCGGGACTGGTCTACGCGATAATAGGCCTCGCACTACTTTCGATGCTTTGGCGGCTGGAGAAGCGGAAATTCCAGCGCGAGGCAGATTACAGTCGCCGGCTTGAAAAAGATGTGGAGATGCGTACGGCACAGTTGGAGGAACGAAACCTGGAGTTGCAGGTTGCGAGCCGGGCCAAGAGCGACTTCCTCGCGCGGATGAGTCATGAAATAAGAACGCCAATGAATGGGATGATGGGAATGACACAACTACTCATGGGGACCGGACTCGATAGCAAACAGTATCGCTTTGCTCAGACCATAAAACGCTCGGCGGAATCGCTGTTAGAGATCATCAATGACATTCTTGATTTCTCAAAGATTGAGGCGGGCCGGCTGGAACTCGAGAACGTCGAGTTCAGCGTCAACGATCTCGTCGATGAAACAGTGGAACTTTTCTCGGCAGATGCTTGCGACAAGGGTGTTGAGCTGCTTTGTTCGACACCACCGGGGAAAGATCTTGCAGTTGTCGGAGATGCCCAGCGTATCAAGCAGGTGCTTGTCAACCTCGTCGGCAATGCATTGAAGTTTACCCAGGACGGCGAGATTGTCGTTCGCTGTGATTTTCAGGAAGACGGGGACGACAATCTGACGCTCCATTTCGAAGTTTCAGACACCGGGCTTGGCATCCGTCCGGAGAATCTGAAGATGATCTTCAAGTCTTTCTCGCAGGAAGATGGTTCCACAGCCCGACGGTTCGGGGGCACCGGGTTGGGTCTCGCCATTTGCAAGCAGCTGGTCGAGATGATGGGCGGAAAAATTGGCGTCGCCAGCCAGTCGGGGCACGGCTCGCGATTCTGGTTCAGCCTGACTTTGCCGAAAGCCAGTCCGGCCTGGCTTTCACGACAGGTCTCCTTTCGACTTGCCAATCTCAATGTGCTGGTAGTGGATGACAACAGAACGAACGCGGAAATCGTTTTCAACTATTTGGTCGCACTGGGTGTCAGTGCAACTGTTGCGCGCAATGGCCGGGACGGCCTGATGCATATTGATGCAGCGTCGCGCGCTACACCGTTTGACCTGGTCATGATTGACCTCGATGTCGGTGACATGAGCGGACTGAAACTCGCCAACGCGATCAGGCAGGGTGGCCTTGCACAGCCGGCTAAAATCGCACTGATGGCGCCCCCCTCAACGTCCCTGGTCGAAAACGACTGGCGCGAAGCAGGCGTCGATGACTGTCTGGCCAAGCCCATCCGGCAATCGGCTCTGTATGAAAGTGTGCTGATGCTTACGGCTTCTACGGGCAACTTCAAGCCAACGGCTTTGCGCACCGAGAACTTGGGCAGACTGGAACCCCTGTACGGCCGGATTCTACTCGTCGAAGATAACCCTGTGAACCAGGCGGTGGCCGTAGGGCTGCTCGAAGAGCTCGGCTGCAGCGCGGTCGTGGCGATCAACGGCCAGGATGCCATCGAACGCTTTATCGCAGAGAAGTTTGACCTGGTGTTGATGGACTGCGAAATGCCGGTCATGGATGGGTTCGCGGCAACGTCGGCACTTCGGGAGCAGAGCGCCGACGGCGCTGACATACCGATCATAGCCTTGACGGCCAATGCCGTCGATGGGGACAAGGAACGCTGTCTTGCTGCCGGCATGCAGGACTATCTGAGCAAGCCCATTTCCGTAGAAAAGCTGCACAGCGTGCTACAACAGTGGCTGCCGGAACCTGACTTCACGATCACCGATACCATCGACTGCCCACTCGATAAAAACTCGCTGGACAGCATCCGCCAACTACGTGGCATTGGCGGCGACAAGATGGTCCGGCGCGTCGTCAAGCTCTACGTGTCCAACTCCGCGATGCTGGTCGAACAGCTGCGTCATGCCATAGAGCGGGCCGACGCGGA
>JBBKWL010000243.1:0-25416 GCA_037968975.1 Woeseiaceae bacterium
CAAGCAACAGCGCGCCCATCGCACCCACGCCAGCCGCCTCGGTCGGGGTCGCGTAGCCGCCGAGAATGGAACCGAGTACAGCAACAATAAGCAGCAACGGCGGCAGCAACGCGTGCAGACTCTGCAGGAAAGAAACGCTGTCCTCGGCCGCGCGTACATGCGCGGGCATTACTGACGGTTTAAAGAACGCCACAGTCACGATGTACAGCATATACAAAGCAACCAACAAGAGACCCGGGATCAACGCACCGGCGAACAGGTCACCAACGGAAACGGTTTTGGGTGAAAAAATTCCCTGATCGAGTTGAGCCTGTTGATAGGCGGTCGTCATCACATCGCCGAGCATCACCAGTATGATCGATGGCGGGATGATCTGACCCAGGGTTCCCGACGCACAAATCGTGCCGGCGGCGATTTCCGGTGAGTACCCGCGGCGCAACATTGTTGGCAGTGACAACAAGCCCATTGTGACCACCGTTGCGCCGACGATACCGGTGCTGGCGGCGAGCAACATGCCGACCAGGGTGACTGAAATACCAAGTCCGCCGCGCAAGGAGCCGAACAGGCTGCTCAAGGTGTCGAGTAATTCCTCGGCAATTCGGGCCCGCTCAAGAGTCACACCCATGAAGACAAACAACGGGACCGCAACCAGTGTCTCGTTCGCCATGATGCCGAAAATGCGGTTCGGCAAACCGGACAACAGCGCCTCTGTGAAATTGCCGCTCAGCACACCCACGACCGCGAACAGCAACGCGGTGCCGCCCAGTGTGAACGCCACCGGAAAGCCGGCGAGCAGTACCAGGATCACAGCGACAAACAGCAACAGCGGTATCCACTCCATCGCTACTTACCCCGGAGACAAGTGACAGATCGAAATAGCAGCGACAGACCCTGCAAACCGACTGTGACCGGCATAATGATCAAAACGGATTTGACCAGCGGCAGTACCGGGTACGGCAAGCCGCCCGATTCGCGGGATGCTTCGTGCATGGACCAGGAGGTCAGCGCAAAGTCGAAAGACTTGCTCGCCAGGAAACCACACAGCGGCAACAGGAAAAACAGCACTCCGAGTACGTCTACCCACGCCCGCCCGCGTTGACTCATGTTGCGGTAAAACACATCCACCCGCACATGTTCTTCATGTCTGAGCGTGTACGCCGCGCCAACCATAAAGACGGTAGCGTGCATCCAGATTACCGACTCCTGCAACCAGATCAGACCGGCGTCGAAAACGTAGCGCATCACGACCACGACGAAAGTGACGACGACCATGAATAAAGTCAGCCACGCGGTGAGCTTGCCACTCACATCACTAATACGATCGATCAGATTCTGCTGCTGCTCTGCCAAGATTTACTAGTGACGCCAGAAAGTCGGAGTGATCAATACCAGCAGCGTAAAGATCTCCAGTCGACCGAGCAGCATGCCGGCAATGGCAATCCATTTCGCTGTATTCGACAGGGTCATAAAGCCGGAAGAAACGTCACCAAGGCCAGGACCCAGATTATTCAGAGTCGCAGCGACGGCAGAAAAGGCAGTGACCTGATCGAGTCCGGTGGCCATCATCGCTATCAGCATGGCGCTGAAGACCACCACGTAGATCGAAAAGAATCCCCAAACAGCGTCCACAACCTTATAGCCCACCGCCTTGTTGCCAAGCTTGACCGGAATCTCGGCACTGGGATGAACCAGTCGCACGATCTCGCGGACTCCCTGCTTGTAAATGAGCAACCAGCGAACCACTTTAATACCACCGGCCGTTGAGCCAGCGCAGCCGCCGACGAAACTGGCGAAAATCAGGAGTACCGGTAACGCTGCCGGCCACGCCGCGTAGTTGGCCGTGGTGAAACCGGTTGTGGTCGCAATAGAGACGGCCTGGAACAAACCATTCACAATCGTTTCGCCCGGAGAATCATAGACCTGGTATTGAAACAACCAGGCGATAACGAGGACCGCAACCGCAACCAGGATCCCGAAGTAGCCGCGAAACTCAGGGTCCTGGGAGTAGTGTTTTATGGAGACGTAGCGCCAGGCGAAAAAATGCAGGGAGAAATTGATGCCCGCCGCAAACATGAACACAATTGCCACCAGCTCGACTGCGGTGCTATCGAAGTACCCCATGCTCATATCGTGTGTTGAGAAGCCGCCGATGGCTACTGTCGAGAAGGAATGACACAACGCATCGAACCAATGCATCCCAGCAAGCATATAGCTGCCAGCGCAGGCGATCGTGAAAGTGAGATAGACGTACCACAGCGCTTTCGCGGTCTCGGTGATCCGCGGTGTCAGCTTGGTATCCTTAACCGGCCCCGGCGTTTCTGCACGGTACAGCTGCATGCCACCAACGCCGAGCATCGGCAGCACGGCAACCGCCAAAACAATAATTCCCATGCCGCCGAACCACTGCAGTTGTTGGCGGTAATAGAGAATAGATCGTGGCAGTGCGTCCAGTCCGGACAGCACCGTCGCGCCGGTCGTCGTCAGTCCGGACATCGATTCGAAAATGGCGTCGGTTATCGACAGGGAAAGGCTGTCGGCAAACAGTAGCGGCGCCGCCCCAAAGGTTCCCAGGACCGTCCAGAACGCCGCGACCACCAAAAAACCGTCGCGCAGCCGCAGGTCCTTTCGTGAACGATGTACCGGAAGCCAGATGATGATGCCGGCAACCAGCGTCAAAACAAAACCCTTAAAAAAAGGCAGCCACGATTGTTCGTCAAAGATCGCGTTGATAGCGATGGGCGGTAACATCGTCAGGCTGAACATCATGATTAGCAGCCCGAGAATTCGCTGTACCGCGGACCAAGTCATCGTGTGCGCTTATACCTAGACAAAAGAAACACCCACCTGGAAGAGTTTCTCGAGTTGCTCGATCTTGCGCCGGTCGGTGAGGAACAAAATGACGTGGTCATCACTTTCGATGACCGTGTCATGGTGCGCGATGATGACCTGCTCGCCGCGCACCAGAGCGACAATGCCGGCGCCCTTGGGCAGGTCTATATCTTCGATCGCGCGCCCAACAACCTTGGAGCTTTCCTTTTCGCCATGAGCGATCGCCTCAATGGCCTCCGCAGCACCACGGCGCAGCGAATGCACTTTGACGACATCGCCGCGGCGAACATGCGCGAGCAACGAGCCAATCGTGATCTGTTGCGGCGAAATTGCGATGTCGATGCTGCCGGCCTCAACGAGGTCGACATAAGAGGCACGATTGATCAGCGCCATAACTTTATGTGCGCCGAGCCGTTTAGCGAGCATGGAACTGAGGATATTTGCTTCTTCTGAATTTGTAAGTCCGCAGAAAACGTCAACGTTATCGATATTCTCCTCCAGCAGAAGCTCTTCATCTGCCGCATCGCCGACCAACACAATGGCTTTATTGAGCTGCTCAGAGATATGCCGCGCACGCTGCGGGTCTCGTTCGATGAGCTTCACCTGGTTGGTCTGCTCCAGCGCCAGCGCCAGGCGGACGCCGATATTGCCGCCGCCGGCTATTACTACACGGCGTACCGGATCTTCGAGGCGCCGCATTTCGCTCATGAATACGCGAATGTCTTTACGGTCGGTGATAAAAAAGACTTCGTCACCTTCCTGAATAATCGTATCGCCGTCAGGCAACATGGCCTTGCCATCACGATAAATTGCTGCAATGCGCGCTTCGGTGTTCGGTATATGTTCTTTCAGGGTCGCAATTCGTTGCCCGACCAGTAACCCATCTTTGTCCGCGCGAGCGCCAACGAGGCGTACGCGACCATTGGCGAAGTCGAGCACTTGCGACGCACCCGGGTAGAGAATCAGCTGCTCGATATACTCGCAAACTAATTGCTCCGGGCTGATGCGCACATCGATAGGGATGGCATCCTGGGCGAACAAATTTTTGGCGCGCATGTATTCGGCGGCGCGAATGCGTGCAATCTTGGTCGGCGTATGAAAAGCGGTATACGCAACCTGGCAAGCGATCATGTTGGTTTCATCGGTATCAGTCAGTGCGACGACGATGTCGGCATCACTGGCACCGGCGCGACCCAGCACTTCAGGATGAGCGGCGTGGCCCACCACGGTGCGGATATCCAGCCGGTCCTGTAATTCACGCAGAACGTCGGGCCGCCGGTCGACAACAGTGACTTCGTTGGCTTCTTCACGCGACAGGTGATACGCAGCAGAAGAGCCAACCTGACCAGCTCCGAGAATGAGAATCTTCATCGCGCTGAGTTTACATCAGTTCAAGATTTGCATAGCTTAGAACAAGCCATTTCGTGCCCGCCGTCTCAAAATTGACCTCAACCCGCGCATGCGCTCCCTGGCCCTCACAATTGAGGATAACGCCGTCACCAAATTTCTGATGGCGCACACGTTGACCCAGGCGCACCCCTATTTCAGACCCCTGGCGAATCGGTGTCCTGCCGACGTTACGTGTACGCATTGGCGTAGTCACCTGTACACGAGGCCGAATTTCCTCGACGAACTCGTCCGGAATCTCGGCCACAAACCGTGACGGCTGTGAGAAATTGTCCATACCATGCAGGCGGCGTTGTTCAGCATAGGTAATGTATAGCACTTGCATAGCTCGCGTGATACCGACGTAGCAAAGTCGGCGCTCTTCTTCGAGGCCGTTGGGGTCTGAAATAGAGCGCTGGTGAGGAAACAGGCCGTCCTCCATGCCCGACATAAAAACCAGCGGAAACTCGAGGCCCTTGGCCGAATGCATGGTCATCAACTGCACGCAGTCGTCCCAGGCATCCGCCTGCCCTTCACCAGCCTCAAGGGCCGCATGCGACAGAAACTCGTCCAGAGGAGACATTTCCTCGGCCGGATCCGCCTCGAAACTTCTTCCGGCGCTGATCAACTCAAGCAGGTTCTCAACCCGGGTCTCGCCCTTCTCGCCCTTTTCTTTCTTGAAGAACTCGATCAGGCCGCTCGCATGAATAACGTGATCGATCTTGTCGGGCAGGTCCAGCGCGTCGGTGTCGCGCGCGAGCGTTTCTACGAGGTTCAAAAACCCGAGCACCGCATTGGACGCGCGACCGTTAAGCTCATCGCTGGCAATCGCGCCTGCGGCACGCCACAGTGAGCAACTGTTAGCGCGTGCGTAAGCGCGCACGCTGTCGGCTGTGCGGGCTCCGATGCCACGCGTCGGCTTATTAACAACGCGCTCGAAGGAGCTGTCATCGTCACGGTTTGATATCAGGCGCAGGTAAGCCAGCGCATCTTTAATTTCGGCGCGCTCGAAAAAGCGCAGACCGCCATAAACGCGGTACGGGATGTTGGCATTTATGAGGCCTTCTTCGAGCGCCCGCGACTGCGCGTTCGAGCGATACAAAACGGCCGCGTCCGCGCGCAGGTTTCCCTGTTCGATCCAGTCACGCAACCGCCCGATAATAAAGTCTGACTCATCGCGTTCGTTGTACGCGGCATAAACACGAATGGCCTCGCCGTCCGCACCGTCCGTCCAGAGCTTTTTTCCGAGCCGCGAACTATTGTTCTCAATAACGGCGTTGGCAGCGTGCAGAATATTCGCTGTCGAGCGATAGTTCTGCTCGAGCTTGACGACCGTCGTACCCGGAAAATCCTTTTGGAAGCGCTGAATGTGCTCGACGCGCGCGCCGCGCCAGCGGTAAATCGACTGATCGTCATCGCCGACGACAAATGGAATGCCGGTCTTACCGGCCAGCAGGCGCAGCCAGGCGTATTGAATAGCATTGGTGTCCTGAAACTCGTCCACCAGCAGATGCGAAAAGCGCCGTTGATAGTGCGCAAGCAAGTCTGCGTTGTCACGCCACAACTCGTGAGCGCGCAGCAACAGCTCGGCAAAGTCGACCAGGCCGCCGCGCTGGCAGACTTCTTCGTAACCTCGATACAAGTCGATCATCTGCCGGCGGTTAGCATCACCGTCGTCGTCAAGATGCTTAGGTCGCAGCCCTTCGTCTTTCTGGCCGTTAATGAAATATTGTACCTCGCGCGGCACCCAGCGACTGTCGTCGATTTCGAGATTCTTCAGCAGCCGCTTGATCAGGCGTAGCTGATCGTCCGAATCAATGATCTGAAAATTCTGCGGCAGGCCTGCTTCGCGCCAGTGTCGCCGCAGCATACGGTGGGCCAGGCCGTGGAAGGTTCCGATCCACAGATGCCTGACGGGTATATTCAGCAGCGACTCGATGCGCCCGCGCATCTGTGCGGCAGCCTTGTTCGTAAAAGTGACGGCGAGCAAGGCTTGTGGATTCACGCCCTCTACATCGATCAGCCAGGCGGCCCGGTGCACGAGCACACGCGTCTTGCCGCTGCCAGCGCCCGCAATAACCAGCGTAGGCGCAGCCGCGGCCGTAACTGCCTGACGCTGCGCGTCATTGAGCGAATCAAGTATAGGGGTGACATCCATCGGGGTTGGCTCTTACAAACAGCGCGCGATTCTAGCAGAGAAGGCCGCTCGCAGTGTTTTTCGACCGAAGTAAAGCGCAGCGCAGCGAGCCATGAGGGAGAGAAATACTGCGAGCGGCCTTCTCTGCGGCGCCGCTCGCTACTGTCTCCAGGTGACTCCGAGTTGAAACCAGATCTGTTCGTAATCGATGCGATTGTCGGTCGAGGCGGACTCGTTGTACTCCGCCCGGGCATTGATGCTCAGGCGCGGCGTGATGCGAAACTCGCCGAGCAAATTGGTGCGGATTGATTCGAGTGAGCGAAGGCCCGCGTCCTCATTGTGAAATGCGAATGCGTTGGGGTAATCGTAATGCCGATAGTAGCTTTCCAGCTCGAGTTTGACGCGTCGCGTTGGTGTCCAGCGAAAATCAAAACCGAATTCATCGCGTGTGTAGTCGTAGTAACCGAGGTAGCGGTCGTCTCGTTCAGTGCGTTCAAGGCGAAATCCAAACCACATATTGCGGGTGATGCGCTGGCGTGCGGTCAGGCCGACCGCAAGATAGTCGTACCGCGCATCCGGATTGGTAACAAACTGATTGCCATCGAGGTCAAAAGCAGGTCGGTCACTGTAGCGACGGCTGTACTTGTCAACGGACAGGCGCAACAGCGAAGTTTCCGTAAAACTGTACTGCGCGTGTGCGCCGAAAACGAAGTACTCATGGTCATACTCCGGAACCTCGTCGGTATCCTTGTAGTTCCATAACTGGCCTTTCGCCCGCAGACCCAGGGCAAAGCGCTCGAAAGCCTGCACCCAGGTGAACTCCGGACCATAGCGTGAATAGCTCATGCGATCACCGATCGCGACCGCATTGACGACGCGTTCATTGCCATCGTCCGGGTCAAAGTAAGTGTTCTCATTCTGGGCAATGCTGAACGCGCTAAACACCCGTCGCGTACGACCATCTTCCTCATGCAGGTACGAACTGCCGAAGCTCAGCTCATGGTTATACTCGTCGGCATTCTCGATTTCCTTGTCCGTATACAACTTGCCCTGCATGCGATAGGCGGCATAAAAAGACTCGAGCAGGTAACTATTGATCGAGTACTTCACCCGAACATCAACCGGAACAAACGCGCCGGAAACGGCCTCCGGTGTGACCACCGGAATCGCCGGGTCGCTGAAGTCGAAATACGGAGCGCTCGGCGCGCGGTAAACATTATCGTTGCTGCCATAGCCGACAAACGCGCTCAAATCGAACTCTGTGTACTTCCTCTCGGCGGCACGCTTCTCCTCGGGAATTTCTTCTTCGATAGCCTCAGCCTGCTCGGCCTCGAGACGGGAAATAGCGACTCTCGCGAGCTTTCGAATGCGGCGATTCTGCTCCTGGTCGCGAGCCCGGTAAAACCACTCGAGCGCTTCGTCCGTGTCGCCCGCTGCATACGCGGTCAGGCCCAGGTTGAAATGCGCAGCAACGCTCAAGCTGGGCGACTGCGCAGCGAGGAGCAGCGCGGCGCGAGCGCGGGGAAATTGTTCAGCGCGGTAATTGGCGACGCCAATGTTGTAATGCAACACAGCGGAATTCATGCCGGCGTCAAAGGCCTGCTGGTAACGCAGCAAGGCGGCCCAGTAAAGGTCATCACGGTACAGTCGATTGCCGTCTGCGAATAATTCGTCAGAAGTAAGCGCGAAGCTCTGCTGCAGCGGTGTCAGGCACAAGCAAGCGGCCAGCAAAATGGCAGCAAGCAATGATTGCCCACGTCTTTTGTTTCGGTGTTTCGCGATAATCGGCCCAAGCTCCCGGTTCCGGGTTATGTCTGATTATAAGGTTACAGACAAGTGATCACCTAAAACTGCGACGTGGTGCATAAAAATCCCCCCGAAAGCAATGCAATCGGGGGGATTTGGGGCCTTTCCTGGAGGGAACGGGTAAATCGAGGGCTAATCGACGTTATCGATATCGACGACATCATCTTCCATGTCGTCACCGTCCATGTCATCCATATCGTCGTCTTCCATTTCCTCGTCGTATTCGTCGTCGTCAATTTCCTCACCTTCTTCGAAGTCACCTTCTTCGTCAAAGCTCTCATCTTCTTCGGTGAAGTCGTCGTCTGTTTCGAAGTCGTCCTCATGGTCATCAAAGCGGACGTCCTCTTCGGACCCTTCGTCTTCGGACTCCTCGTCTTCGGACTGCTCATCGTCGGACTCGCTATCGAAGTCATCATCTTCACCTGCAGCGTCGTCACCTTGCGGTCCGCGCATTTCTGACACGACGTCTTCGATACCGTCAATGTCGTCGATGACCTCCATCGTCACATCGAGATCATCAAGGTCGTCCGCCTGAGCTGCGGCTGGCACAATAGCGACGCAGGTCAAAAAAAGCGTCGTAAAAAATACGTTGAACTGTCTCATGGTCGTACTCCTTAAGAAATTAAGATACATCTAACTGCACGCGAAACACCCGGTCTCGATCTTCATGTTCGAGCCGCGCCAGCAGTTCTCCGCCAACGGGTGTAAGCGCCACTAATTTGAGAGGTAGTAAATTGCGGCCTGCGTTGAGACTGGTTTCCCAGCTGATCTCGCGTTGCCCCGGGAAGCCGGCAAGTTCGACGCCGCCTGGCAGCGTTACCGTTAAGGTTGCCGACGGCATGGCTTCAGTCGCCGAAAAAATCAGATTCACGGTGCGTGGTTCTTCGAGGGCCATGCTAATGCCCGGAATCGTTGCACCCGTATCCGGCAGCGGCGTCGGCGTCATCAGAATGCCGCCGATCATCCAGACTGCGAGCCCGGTAGCTAAGGCGCCACCGAAGCCCGTCGCTACCCAGCGCGAGCGTTGCCTGCGTGCGCCGGTCAGCATGGCACGAGCGAGCGCCTGATCAAAAAATCCGGCGTCTGCGTCTGGCCGCGGATAATCCTTCAGGAGCGCCCGTAACTCGGGGTCATCCTGAAATTCATCCTGGTCCTGCCTGTGTGGGTTATGGCTAGTCATGGTTTTCGTCCTGCTTGATCCCTTACACGTTAGTCCTCAGGAAACGGTTCCATCGTTTTCGAGTATTTCGCGCAATCTGGCCCTGGCACGGTGCAGTCGGGACTTGATCGTGCCAACAGGGGTGCCGGTAAGATCTTGTATTTCTTGTAATTTATAGCCCTCAGTGTCGTGCAACAGCACAACGACACGGTGTTCCTCGCTGAGCTGCGCCAGGGCCTTGTCGAGGCGCTGATATTGCTCGAAGCGTTGCTGCGCGGCGACCGGATCTGTTCCGGAAGCGTCCGGCCCGGCGAGCCCCTCAATGCCGTCTTTCGTGAGTTGGCTTGCCGCCACGGTGACCATGCGTTGCCGTGCAAAGCGGCGCCGGTCGTCAACGAACAGGTTGTACATCATGCGACCGAGCCACGGTCCGGGTTTGTCGACCGTGGTCAGGGCGTCGATCTTGCCGTAGGCCTTGATGAGCAATTCCTGGAACAGGTCTTCGGCCTCTGCCTTGCTGCCGGCGAGCCGCCAGGCGAGTCGATACAGCCGCTCGAAATGCGGTCGAACAAGGCGCTCAAAAGCCAGCTTGTGTTCATCCGTGCTCATGGCGACGATGGAATTCTCGCCAGCAGGCTCTGCGCACGAGAGTGACCTGCAGCGGAGTCGATGTCCCGTGCAATGCGCAGCGCATAGGCAATATGTGGCTGAGCTTCGTCGTAACGTCCGAGTTCAATAAGAGCGGACGCTACAGAGATCGCGGCGAACATGCTGGCATCGATCGCGCCGGCATTGACACGAAACTCGAAGGAGCGCTCGAAATACGGCAATGCGCTGCTAAAGTCGCCTTGCAGCGCGAGCACAAACCCCAGATGTCTTTCGTAGTCGGCTCGGAGTAACGCGCGCTCGCCGCCAAGGCGGTCCAGGCGCAGGGACTCTATGAACAGCGCATGCGCTGCCTGCAGTTCGCGCTGTTGCAACTTGATCAATCCCAGGGTGTGCACGGCATCGGCCTGACCGTGATGATCATCCAGTGCTGTAAAAGTGGCGAGCGCCGTGTCGGCATATGCTGTTGCTTTATGAAACTCGCGCTCTGACAGCTCCGCTCTGTAGTAGTACTCGGCGTACGCCAGGTTGATTTTCGCGATAGCAGCCGCGCCCAGCTCGTCTGCCATGCTCGCCGCTCTATCAACCTGTTGCAGCGCAGCAGCAACCGGGCGGGTGTTGTCATGCAGGCCCTTGCGATCATGAATCCGGGCCATTTCCAGTCGCAGATCGAATTCGCTGCGGGTATCCGCAGTATAGATTTCTGCTGTGGCGGCGCTCAGTGCCGCGGAGAGTTTGCCCAGCAGTCGCAGTTGCCGAATATTTGCTAGCGACGCAGTTTCTGCAAGTACCAAACAGCAGACCAGCAAGAGCGGCAGACAGGCGCTCAGTCTGCGCACGCTTACAGACTTATCTGAAACAGGAAGTAGTGATCGATCAGTAGTGCGGCGAACAGGAAACCCAGGTAGGAGATCGAGAATTTGAACGACTTCATCGGCAACTCGAGATCATCCGGCTCGCGCAACATCTGTATGGAGTAATTCAGGTAGACGGCGTCCAGAACGAGCGCCGTCGTCAGGTAGATAAGACCGCTCATGCCGGTCAGGTACGGAATGACCGTAATCAAAACGAGCAGAATCGTATAAAAGAGAATATTGATGCGCGTGTAGGCCTCGCCGTGTGTCACCGGCAACATCGGAATGCCAACCTTCGCGTACTCTTCCTTGCGCGCGATCGCCAGGGCCCAGAAGTGCGGTGGCGTCCAGGCGAAAATAATCAGAAATAACAACAGTGCACTGCTGTGTACTTCGCCGGTTACCGCTGTCCAGCCAAGTACCGGAGGCGCCGCGCCAGCCGCACCACCGATAACAATATTCTGTGGTGTCGCGCGCTTGAGATACACGGTGTAAACCACGGCGTAGCCGATGAGCGAGGCAAATGTGAGGACTGCTGTCAGCGGATTCACAACGAACCACAGCATGAACATTGAAATGACGGCCAGTATCGAAGCGAAGCTCAGTGCGCCGCGTTCTGATACGCGTCCCTGCGGCAACGGCCGGCCGCGCGTGCGCAACATGTGAATGTCGATACGAGCGTCAAGGATATGATTGAAAACGGCCGCCGACGATGCAGCCAGGCCGATACCGAGAGTACCAAACAGTAGCGGCACGGCTCCTGGCCAGCCGGGCACGGCGAGAAACATACCGACAATCGCGGTAAAGACGATAAGCATAACGACACGCGGCTTGGTCAGCTCGTAATAGTCTCGCCAGTCGAGATAGGTTTCTATATTTGCGCTCATCGCCTTCTTATCAGTTCGCTATCCAATTCGTGACAACCGCAGCAGGTGCTTGATGTCATCAACCATTTCGGACGGATTCATATCCGGCCGAAAATACATCACGAGGTTTCCGAGCGGGTCGACCAGATAATAGCCGCCGTCCGGGAGCTCAATGGGCTTCTTGTTTTTCAGCAAGTTGCTTAAGCCTGTTTCCTGCGTGGTGATCAGGCCCTGATGCTCGTTGGCGATGAATACTTTATCCGGCAGCGAATCACCGTGCAAGAAGGCCCGCAGCAACCGCTCCTGTTCTTTACCCAGCATGAGCCTTCCCTGCCGCATCGTATACAGAGCATCCTGACAGGGTCGGCCGCAGTCAGCGGCGTTGGGATACAGCAATAGCCACATTCCCTGGCCCCGATTGAGCAGTTCGGAGTCCGGCAATTCCTGCAGCAAATTGCTGATCGGCTCCAGCAGCACACCGTGATTGCTGCTCGCTGGCCGACTAAAGTGGCCGCCATAGTACATCCACGCCGCGAGAATCAGCGGACCGAAGAAAATCGCCGCGATAAACAGTAGCTGCGGTCGAGCCGATTTGCGGACCTTGCCAGATGGCGGGCTCTCAGACATTGGCGGCTCTGCGACGCCGGAAGTGCCAGATAAGCAGGACCGCCAGTACTGCCCCCATAGCAAACCATTGCAAGGCGTAGGCAAAGTGTCGGCCGGGCCCCATTTCTTCGGGTATCCAATGGCGTATAAACCCAAGTTCGTCCCCGGGTTCCAGCAGCAACACAAACGGCTGCACGTCGCGACCGAGTTCCGCGGCGACTTCGGCAATGCTCGGATACACGGCATGCTTCGGCCACGGCGATCCGGGACTGAATGCGTCGCCCATCTTGTACCCGGCCTTGGGCAGGGAGCCGGCCCGCCCACGCACCTCGAGTACTGTCGAATCAACCTCAAGCGACCTCGGGTCGACCTCGTCCCCGGTTTTTTCTTTCCAGCCACGGTTCACCAGCAGAACAGGAAGGGTGTCGCTTACGACCAGCGGGGTCACTACGTAGTAGCCGTAACGGCTGTTCAGAATAATGTTATCGAGAAGCACCTGGCGCTCCACATCGAACTTGCCCCGGACTTGGAGTCGTTGGTACGGGCGAACGGCCATCCCGTCCTGCCAGGTTGAGAATCCGGCGGCATCGGAAAACAGCTCCTGTTCCGCACGTTTGTCGAGACCCCGGCTGACCTGCCATGCGCCGAGTCCGGCGAACTGCACAACCAGTGCAAAGCCGATGACAAACGGGAGCCAGTCTGGCAGCGGCTTCTTGCTTGTTTTTTTCACGTTATACTTCTCGCCAGGTCTGGAGGGTCTGCGGTGAAACTAGTTGTAATCGTGTTGCTGCTTGCAATTGTCGCAAGCCTTGGTTCCGGCCTGTTCTATCTTGCCAAAGACGACCAGAATTCGCCGCGTGTTTTGCAAGCACTCAAGATTCGAGTTGCACTTTCGGCGCTGCTTATCGGTTTTTTAGTGCTTTCCTATTACGCGGGCTGGATGGGCGATTACATCCAGTAAACGAATACGTACAGCCCGACCCAAACGACGTCAACGAAGTGCCAGTACCACGCGACCGCTTCAAACGCGAAGTGTTTGTCCGGCGCGAAATGCCCTTTAACCACTCGAAACCAGATGATGGTCAGCATGATGGCACCAATCGATACGTGCATGCCGTGGAAGCCGGTCAACATGAAGAACGTCGATCCGTAGATGCCGGTGGTCATTTTCAGATTCAGGTGGTCGTAGGCCTCGATGTACTCAACGCCCTGCAGATAGACAAACACAAAGCCCAGCAAAAACGTAAACGCGAGGAATGTTGTGAGCAGCTTGCGCTGGCCTGCGATCAAAGCGTGATGAGCGATCGTGATGGTGACACTACTGGTGAGCAGGATTGCGGTATTGATAAGTGGCAGGCCGAACGGGCTCATCGCCTCATATTCACCACCGAGTTCCCCGGGTCCATTCGACGGCCAGCCGCTCTCATAACCCTCCCACAGCAACAGGTTGGTAAAGAAGTTATTGCTCTCGCCACCTAACCACGGGATCGACATATTGCGTGCATAGAAAAGCGCGCCAAAAAACGCGCAGAAAAACATAACCTCGGAGAAGATGAACCAGAACATGCCCATGCGAAATGACTTGTCGACCTGCGTGTTGTACAGACCACCCTGACTTTCGCCGATGACTGTGCCAAACCAGCCGACCAGCATGAATACGATGACAGCAACACCGAACAGCATGACCCAAAAGCCGGTGTCGGCACCATTGAGCCAGCTCGAAACACCGACCATCAAAAACAACAGGCCGACCGAACCGACTATGGGCCAGTGACTGCCATGCGGAACGTAATAGCGATCATCTGCGTGTGACATAGGTACTCTCAAAATAGGTATAGGACAGCGTAATCGTGTCGACGTAGTCGGGCAGGTCCGGATCTACGATGAACTGTAACGGCAAAGAGCGGCGCTCATTGGCCGTGAATTCCTGTGCATCAAAACAAAAGCATTCAATTTTCTGAAAGTGCTCACTCGCCCCGACAGGGGTAACGCTGGGCACTGCCTGACCGGTTCGCCCTGCATCGCTGAGATTGGTTGCATTGAAGGTTGCGTAGTACATCTTGCCCGGGTTTACAGTCATGCTGTCGACGGCGGGCTCAAACTGCCACGGCGCATAGTTGTTTACCGTAGCGACAAACTCGATGCGAATTTCACGTGACAGGTCCGGTGCTTCTTCGCCTATCATCGCGGCGCTGTTGGTGCGTCCGCCGAAACCCGTAATTTCGCAGAACACGTTGTACAACGGTGGCAACGCGAAAAAACCAAAGCCGAACATTCCGGCGGCAAACAACACCAGACGCGCAGCAAGCGAGGCGTGCGGTGAACTCATGCGCGCATAACGCCCATCAAAATGAAGCCTAGGTAAAATGCCACGGCGACCGCCGCGAGATACATTGCCGTGCGCTTGTTTTGCGTAATCATTCGAAAGCTTCCTCAGCAACGCGTTTCACAGGTGGTGTTTCAAAGGTGTGATACGGCGCCGGCGACGGCACAGTCCACTCCAGCCCCTTGGGCGACTCCCACACACGATCAGTAGCCTGCGCGCCTTTCTTACAGGTCAGTAGCACATAGACGAATATCAATTGTGAAGCGCCAAAGCCGAGCGCACCAATACTGGCGATCTCATTGAAGTCCGCGAACTGGGTCGAATAGTCAGGGATCCGGCGCGGCATGCCGGCAAGACCCAGAAAATGCATCGGGAAGAAGGTCAGGTTGACGAAAATAGTAGACGCCCAGAAATGCAGCTTGCCCGCGGTCTCGTTGTACATATGCCCGGTCCACTTCGGCAGCCAGTAATAGGCGGCGGCGAACAGGCCAAAGATTGATCCTGGCACCAGCACGTAATGGAAGTGGGCGACGACGAAATAGCTGTCGTGGTATTGCACATCGGCGGGCACCATCGCGAGCATCACACCGGAGAAGCCACCGATCGTGAACAGGAAAACGAAGGCGAGGGAAAACAGCATCGGCGTTTCGAAGGTCATGGAGCCGCGCCACATGGTCGCAATCCAGTTAAATATCTTCACACCGGTCGGTACAGCGATGAGCATCGTGGCAAACATGAAGAACAACTGGCCTGTCAGAGGCATGCCAACGGTAAACATGTGGTGTGCCCAGACGATGAAGGACAGAAATGCGATACAGGATGCCGCGTACACCATCGAGTCATGACCAAATAACGGCTTGCGTGAGAAGGTCGGAATGATTTCTGACACCACACCGAACGCGGGCAGAATCATGATGTAAACCTCGGGGTGACCGAAGAACCAGAAGATATGCTGGAACATGACCGGGTCGCCGCCGCCAGCGGCGAGAAAGAAGCTGGTACCGAAGAACTGATCGGTCAGCAACATGGTTACGGCACCTGCCAGTACCGGCATCACCGCAATCAGAAGGTATGCCGTAATTAGCCAGGTCCAGACAAACATGGGCATCTTCAGCAGCCACATGTCAGGGGCGCGCATGTTCAGAATCGTTACGATGATATTGATCGCACCCATGATCGAACTCAGGCCCATCAAATGCACGGAGAAGATCAAAAACGGAAACGCGTCGCCGGTCTGGAGCACGAGTGGCGGATACATTGTCCAGCCACTGGCCGGGGCGCCGCCAGGCATGAACAGGGTCGACAGCAAAATGCCAAATGCGACCGGCAGAATCCAGAATGACCAGTTGTTCATGCGCGGCAACGCCATGTCCGGCGCGCCAATCATCAACGGGATCATCCAGTTGGCGAGACCAACAAACGCCGGCATGACAGCACCGAAGACCATGATCAATGCATGCATCGTGGTCATTTGATTGAAGAACTCCGGATGCACAAACTGCAGGCCGGGCGACATCAGTTCGGAACGAATGACCAGCGCCATCGAGCCGCCGATGAAAAACATGATGAGACTGAAGATAAGGTACATCGTGCCGATGTCCTTATGGTTGGTCGTGTACAACCAGCGTGTGATGCCTTTGGCGGGGCCGTGATCAGACATTATTCGTTACTCCCGCTGTTTTCGGCGCTTTGTGCGGCGACCCAGGATGCATAGGCATCCGCCTCAAGAACTTCTACGACCACGGGCATGTAGCCGTGATCCTTGCCGCACAGCTCCGCGCACTGGCCGCGATAGGTCCCGGCAACCTCTGCCTGGAACCAGGTTTCATTGACGATGCCCGGAATAGCATCTTTCTTGATCGCAAGTTCGGGTACCCACCAGGCATGCAAAACGTCGTTCGAGGTCAGCAGGATGCGTACTTTGGCACCCACCGGGACCACCAGGGGATTGTCGACCTCGAGCAAGTAATTCTCGACCTCGTACGGGTCGATGCCGGAGCCCTTGCGACGCGCTTCCAGGCTGGGCCGTGCCAGGCTGGAGAAGTACTCGATGCCCTGATCCTGGTATTTGTAGTGCCAGCGCCACTGATAGCCGGTGACGACAATCGACAAATCCGGGTTTCGAGAATCCTCAAGCTTGATCATGGTTTCGGCCGCGGGCACTGCCATGAACAATAAAATGAAGCAGGGGATGATAGTCCAGATGACTTCCGCGACAGTGCTATGTGAAAAGTCCGCCGCTTTGGCCCCGCGCGACTTGCGGTGCGCCAGCAACGACCAGAGCATCGCGCCGAATACAACAGCGCCTATAGCGACGCACCACCAGAATGCGAGCATGTGAATGTCGTAGGTCTCAGCGCTGAGTTCGGTCACGCCTTTCGGCATGTTCAGTGCGAAGTCAGCACTTGCCGTACCCGCCCAGGCGAGGCCGGATACGCTAAGAATAAATTTTCGAATCATTTTGAGTGTTCATCCAGCGGGACACATTGAGCCGCATTTTTTCGATTGCCGAAGAATCAGGCTGATCCGCCGGCAAAAAAGCCTGCGAAGTTTACTCAAACGAGGCGGGTCATGCAATGCTGGTAATTCCCACTGTTGAGCGATAATTCTTTGTTTTACAATAAGTTATCGTCGTCTGCCGATTCCCCCGGGCGCGATGCGGACTTCACCGGCGCGAGCACGGGGTCCGGAGCCCCAGCAATGTCCGTACACGAGCTCCAACTCGAGCGCGATTGTTGCCTGGCTGCCAGGCGGCTGCAGCGCCTCTGACATGGCGGCAAAGCGGTCCTTGCCGGTCAGAAAAACCGCGCGTTCGGCCCGACAATTACGCGCGGCGCAGCCGGTCAGGTCACGAAACAACGCGGCCGTATCTGCATAGGTTACGGTCAGGCGGTCGACGTCGAGTACGGGATCGCTGAGGCCGGCACGCACCGCCGCGTCGCCCAAGTCATGCATATCGGAAAATTGACTGACGTGTTCGCCGTGATCGGATGCCTGCCACGCTCGCCGCAGCTCGGAGAAACTGTCCGGGCCCAGGCTGGCGAAGATAAAGAGCCCGTCTTTACGCAAAATGCGGTTGACCTCGTCGAAGACCAGCGGCGCATCGTCCACCCAGGGTAAAAGTTGGTTGCAAAAGACGATGTCCACGCTTTGGTCTGCCAGCGGCATCGAGTCCGCGCTCGCTTCGACGAACGAATACTTTGCGAGCCACGGCTTTTTCTTCGCCGCTTGCTGCAGCATTCGGGGAGACTGATCGACGCCGATTACCTGTGCGCCACGAAAACGTTTTGCGAGCGCCTTGTACGCAGTCCCGGTGGCGCAGCCCAGATCAACAATTGTATTTGCAGTGACGACCATCGGTTCGAGCCTGGCGAGTAGACCAGCGCGCGTTACGGCATGCACAAAATCAAACTCGTCAAAGTGATCGGCGGCACGATCAAACCGTTGGCGTACATCTTTGCTGCGCAATGACATGCGCACACGTTACCAGCTTTGTGGATGTATGACGCAGATTCGGAGGCCACAAAAAGAGTTTGAATTCGGCAATGTCAGGGAGTGAATTTACGTTGCTTGGACCACCTGCTGATGCCTGTTCGATGTGCGTTTTGTGCGATACGTTGTAAGTCGTTCGAACACTATATTTGTAGCGGTTGCATGCAGGACCTGCCATGGCGATCGCCGCTTTGTACGACAGATCACCCCCTGCTCACTGTGATTGCGGCGCCGCTTGAATATACGTTCCCGATCGATGCGGCGCTCAAGCTGCTCAAGTTTCAGCGGCGTTGCGACTACGTGCCTGCCCTCGCAGAGTTACTTTGGCAGGCGGCAAGTGAATTGCCCGGAGACATCGATGCATTGCTGCCCACGCCTCTGCACTGGCGGCGCCAGGCGATGCGCGGGTTCAATCAGGCCTTCGAGTTAGGGCGCGCGTTACAAAAACATTCCGGCCTGCCGTTGCTGTCCGGGATCCGGCGCGTCAGGGCCACGCCATTTCAGTCCGGTCTTGCTGCAGCAGACCGACGTGACAATCTGCGCAACGCGTTTCGTGCACGAGAGGCCGTAAACGCACAACACGTCTTGATCGTCGATGATGTGATCACAACCGGAGAGACCTGTGCGCGGCTTGCCGCGGTTGTAATTGCGGCTGGCGCGACCAAGGTGAGTGCGTTGGCGGTGGCCCGAACCTGAGTATCCTCAGTTTGTCGCCGGGTTGAATGCGTAGTGCAGTGCGATGCCAAAGAAGATAACCAGGCCGATAGTGTGGTTGTGCAGAAACGCCGCGAAACATCCAGCCGGCTGTCGATCTCGCGCGAGCCAAAGGTGATACGCCATCAGACATGCCGCAATGGCTACCGACGCGAAATACCAGAAGCCCAGCGTTGCGCGCAGGCCAACGAGGATCAGGCCGAGGAGCATTAACACCTGCAACCCGCCGATTACGAACAGATCAACGTCACCAAACAGTATCGCAGTCGACTTCACGCCGACTTTCAGGTCGTCGTCGCGATCGACCATTGCATAGAACGTGTCGTAGATGACGGCCCAGGTCAGTGCGACTCCGAACACCAGCCACGCGAGTTGTGGCGTGCCACCGGTTTGTGCAGCGAACACCATTGGCACGGCCCAGCCAAAAGCCGCCCCAAGCACAAATTGTGGAATGGATAAAAACCGCTTGATAAACGGATAAGCGATTGTGAGTCCGGCAGCAACTACCGCGAGGAGCTGTGCAGGGCGATTCAACATCGTCGCCAGGCCGACGGCGATCAGGCCCAGCGCGACAAACAGCACCAGTGCTTCTGTGGGTGCCACGGCACCGGAAGCAATTGGCCGGTCCCTGGTCCGTTCGACGTACGGGTCGATTTTTCTGTCCGCGTAGTCATTGAGGACACAGCCGGCCGAGCGCATGACGAACACGCCGAGCAGGAACACGACGAACAGTCCCTGGTCAGGATGACCATCACCCGCTAACCATAGCGCCCACAAGACCGGCCATAACAACAGCCAAATACCGACGGGCTTGTCGATGCGCATGAGTTTCGCGTAGTTGCGTAGCTGGCTGATTACGCCGCGCGGCAATAATTCGTTTAGGTGCTTTTTCATTCGGGCTGCTTTTCCTGATCGACAATATTCTACTACGGCTCAGACTTTGCCGTAGCGACCCGCGTCGCCGAGCCAACGGCGCACGATCGCATCGGCCGTTGCGGGCACCGTGCGGCGGATGGTCTCGGCGGCCATCTGAACCTGTGGCATCAGGTCGGCGTCGCGTACGAGATCGGCGATGCGGTAATCAGGCAGACCCGTTTGGCGCGTGCCCAAAAGCTCGCCCGGGCCGCGCAGTTCCAGGTCACGTTGTGCAACCAGAAAACCGTCATTGGTATCGCGCAGCACGGCCAGCCGGCTGCGAGCAGTCTGGCCCAGCGGCGGTTTGTATAGCAGCACACAGTGGCTTTGCACATTGCCACGGCCGACGCGTCCGCGCAGCTGATGTAATTGCGACAGACCCATGCGTTCCGCGTTCTCGATAATCATCAAACTCGCGTTCTGCACATCAACACCAACTTCGATGACCGTAGTGGCGACCAGCAACTGAATCGTCCCTTCCTTAAAGGCGCGCATGCCACCCTCTTTTTCAGCCGACCGCATGCGACCGTGCACCAACCCGACCTGAACGTCGGGCAAGGCTTTGCTCAACATGTCGTAACTCACCTGGGCCGCTTCAAAGTCGAGGACCTCGGACTCTTCTATGAGCGGGCAAACCCAATAGGCTTGCTGGCCCGCCTGACAAGCGGCTCGGACTCGCTCAATCACTTCCTCGCGCCGGGATTCGGGCAGTGCGACAGTCTGCACCGGCTGCCGGCCCGGCGGCAGTTCGTCGATGATCGAGGTGTCGAGATCTGCATAGGCTGCCATGGCCAATGTGCGCGGTATCGGCGTGGCAGTCATGACCAGCTGGTGCGGATAGCTGTGCTCTGAAACGCCCTTCTCGCGCAGGGCAACCCGTTGATGCACGCCAAAGCGGTGTTGCTCGTCGATCACAACCAACGCGAGATTTTTGAAATTGACGCCTTCCTGGAACAGCGCATGGGTCCCGATTGCAAGGCTGGCACTGCCGTCCTCGATCGCCGCGAGCGATTCGCGCCGTGCCGCAGCACGCTGGCTGCCGCTCAGCCACGCAGGCTGAATATCCAATGGCTGCAGCCAGTCGCTAAAGCTGCGCCAATGTTGTTCTGCGAGCAATTCTGTTGGCGCCATGATTGCAGCCTGAACGCCCGAGCCAATCGCCTTCAGGCAGGCGATTGCGGCAACGACTGTCTTGCCCGATCCAACATCACCCTGAATCAGGCGCATCATCGGATGCGGTTGACCCATATCACTCAGTAACTCCGCGACCACGCGCTGCTGCGCTGCTGTCAGTTCGAATGGCAGCGAGGCAATAAACTGGCGTATCTGGCTGTCGCCCTTTTGCAAAGCGATGGCGGACTCGTTCTTCGCCAATGTGCGCAAACTTCGCAAGCTCAGGTAGTGCGCGAGCAACTCTTCGAACGCCAGACGAACCTGACAGGGGTGTTTGCCCGCAAGAATACTCGCAACGTCTGCATCGGCCGGCGGACGATGCAAATAGAGGATTGCGGCCGTCAGTTCGGGCAACGTCAGAGTCGCAGTGACCGCCTCGGGCAACAATTCCTGTGGCGGCGACTTTGCCATGAGGCGCAACGCCTGATCGGTCAGGCTTCGCATCCGGCCCTGTTGCACGCCCTCTGTCGCCGGATAAATGGCGGTTAGCGTTTCGTTGATCGCGGCGTCCTGACCTTTGCGCAAGACCCGATACTCCGGATGTACCATCTCAAATCCGAGCGGCCCCTTACGAACTTCGCCGAAACAAGTGACGCTGACTCCCGACTGAAACTGTGCCTGCTGCTGGCGTGAAAAATGAAAGAACCGCAAGGTTGCCTGGCCGCTACCGTCAGCAATTCGTACCAACAAGCTGCGGCGACCGCGGTAGACGGTTTCGGCAAGTTGTACCTCGCCTGTAACAAGGCAGCGCTGGCCGAGCTGCAGGGCACCGAGTTTTACGAGCTGGGTTCTGTCCTCGTAGCGCAATGGCAGCAGAAACAACAGGTCCTCGATGCGGAACAGTCCAAGGCGCTCGAGTTTTTTTGCGAGTGCCGGCCCGACACCGTTAAGGTCGCTTAGCGGCGCAGCAAGGGTTGCACCCATATGCTCTTACAGGGCCAGAATTGCATCGGCCTCGACATCGGCACCCTTGGGCAAAGCGGCGACGCCGACTGCCGCACGTGCGGGATAAGGTTGCTGGAAATATTCTTCCATGACGCTGTTCACGGTTGCGAAGTTGTCGAGATCGGTCAGATATATAGTGAGCTTCACGACTTGATCAAGACTGCCACCAGCAGCCTCTGCTACCGCTCGCAAGTTGTCGAATACGCGCCGCGCTCGTGTCGCAAAGTCGCCCTCGACAAGCTGCATGTTCGCAGGGTCAAGTGGGATCTGGCCGGACAGGAACACCAGGTTGCCAGTTTGTATGGCCTGAGAATACGTGCCGATCGCCGCCGGCGCAGCAGCGCTGTCAATACTTTGTTTGCTCATTTGCCGTTCATCTCCAGGTGTCTGTGCTGCCGGGTTGCTGTTATGCGCATTCGCGTGAAACGCGAATGACGTTGGGCATCTGTCGTACCATGCGCATGATCTGTGCGAGGTGCTGACGGTCTCGCACTTGTAACAAAAACGACATCACGGAAGCGTCTTCGTGGCGGCCAAGCACCGAAACTTCTTCAATGTTGGAGCCGGCATCCGCAATCGTGGTGGCAACCTCAGCGAGGGCGCCAGGCTTGTTCTTTGTTTCCACCGCAATCTGGCTGGAAAACTCGCGCTCGACTTCCCTCTCCCAGCTCACAGCAATCCATTTCTCCGGTTGCTTGCGAAATGTCGCCAGGTTGCCGCAGGTGTTGCGATGAATCACGACGCCGCGGCCGGTACTCAAATAGCCCATAACGTCATCGCCGGGAATCGGCAGACAACAGCGCGCGTAACTGACCACGACGCCCTCTGTGCCGGCTATGACGAGGCTCGACATATTCGCCGCAGTTTTGCCCTCCTCGTTAACACCTGCCAAAAAGCGTGCCGTTAACGGTGCCAGGCGCTCGCCAAGCCCGATCTGTTGAAACAGTTCAATGTTGCTCTCGAGCCCGAGTTCTTCAAGTGCCGCGTTCATGCGTACCTTGCCGATTTTGCGAACCGACGAATCCAGATCTTTTAATGACTGATCAAGCAAGCGCTTACCCAGGTCAACGGATTCGCTCGTGAGCATAGTCTTCATGTAATGACGTATCGCGGTCCGCGCCTTGGCGGTGCGCACAAAGGTCAACCAGTTTGGATTGGGCTTCGCGCCACGACTGGTAACGATCTCGACGGACTGGCTGTTGGCAAGTTGCGAGCGCAGCGGCACCAGCTTGCGATCGACTTTGGCGGCCACACAGCGATTGCCGATGTCGGTATGGACGGCATACGCAAAGTCGACGGTCGTTGCGCCTTTTGGCAGCGGCATGATGTCGCCTTTGGGTGTGAACACGTAGATCTTGTCGGGAAACAGGTCGACCTTGACGCTTTCCAGAAACTCCTCCGAGGTGCCCGAACTCTGTAACTCGGCGAGATTTGAAAGCCACTCGCGCGCGCGCCGTTGTGGCGTGGCGTCGGATTTTTCGTCTGCTTTGTATTGCCAGTGCGAGGCAACGCCGGACTCGGCAACACGATCCATCTCGCGGGTGCGGATTTGTACCTCCAGCGGCAGTCCTTTGGGACCGAACAAGGTGGTGTGCAAAGACTGATAGCCGTTTACCCGGGGTATTGCGATGTAGTCCTTGAACCGTCCGGGCATCGGCTTGTAGAGACTGTGGACGAGGCCGAGTACCTGGTAACAGGCTCCGACACCATCAACGACGATGCGAAAGCCGTAGACGTCAGCAACATCGGACAAGGTGCGCTTCTTTTCCGCCATCTTCTTGTAAATGCTGTACAGATGTTTTTCACGCCCCTCGACTTCTGCTGCGATGCCTTCTGCCTGCAACGACGCGTCAATCTCGTCGGAAATGCGCTTGACGATTTGTCGCTGACTGCCCTTGGCGCGTCGCAGGGCGTTCTCCAACACGCGATAACGAAACGGGTACAGATAGCGAAAACCCAGATCTTCCAGTTCGACCTTGAAGCGGTTGATACCCAGGCGATTGGCGATCGGGGCGTAAATGTCCAGGGTTTCTCTGGCGATGCGCCGCTGCTTTTCGGTCGGCATCGCGTCCAGCGTCTGCATGTTGTGCAGGCGATCGGCCAGCTTGACGAGAATCACGCGAATGTCCTCGATCATCGCCAGCATCATTTTGCGAAAACTTTCCGCCTGCGCCTCTGCCCGACTGTGAAACTCGATCTGGTCAAGTTTGCTGACGCCATCGACTAACAACGCCACGTCGGTGCCGAATTTTTCTTCGATTTCACTTATCGCAACCGACGTGTCCTCGACGACGTCGTGCAGGATGGCAGCTTCAATAGCCTGAGCGTCGAGCCGCATGTCTGCGAGCTCCTGGGCGACGGCCACCGGATGACTGATATACGGCTCGCCGGTCTTGCGGGTCTGGCCCTTGTGGGCCTCGGCACTGTACTCATAGGCCCGCACAATTGACGCGATTTGCTCGCTCGACAGGTAGCTCTCGAGCGTAACGACCAGGCGCTGTAAACCGTTGTTGCGCTTTGACGCGCCTGGCAGTTTAGCGAGCAATGCGGCGGCGTAATCCATGCTTTGATCATACCCGCGTGACAGGGAAGCTGTCGCGGTCAGGGCGGATGCCGGGTGGCGGAATTAGTCGCCTATCGAGATACCGCGAACCGGCAGCGTGTCTTCAGTAACTTCCGGTGGCATGAACTCTACCGCAGGCGGCAGCTCGACCTCTTCGAGGATGGCCGGGGTTACGTGGCCCGCTGCAATCTCGCGTAATGCAATTACCGTGGGCTTGTCGTTTTCGAGATCGACCATGGCATCGGCTCCGTGCGCGACGCGACGCGCACGTTTTGCAGCAACAAGCACCATTTCAAAGATGTTCTCGATGTTTTCCAGGCAGTCTTCTACGGTAATTCTGGCCATGCGTGTATTCCCTGTTGATTTGAGGCGCCACCGTACGGCAATTTCATGCCGCCACAAAGCCCTTATTCCAAATGGTTATAAGCCAATGATTGCTTGTACTCTGGCGCGCAAGCCGGGGTTGTCTGTGGCCGACGCCGTGCCATGACCGTGCAGCACGGCCTCCAGGTCTGCGACGGCCTGATCCAGGTCGTCATTAATAATGACGTAATCAAATTCATCCCAGCGACGCATGTCGCTGACAGCGTCGCGCAAGCGCCGTGCAATGACCTCCTCATTGTCGGTGCGCCGGTCCCGCAAACGTCGCTCGAGTTCGGCCAGCGATGGCGGCATGACGAATATCGTTACGCAGTCGGGCATGGACTCATGCACCTGGCGCGCGCCCTGCCAGTCAATCTCGAGTAGCGCGTTGTGACCGTCGCTCAGAATTTGCTCAACCTGCTTGCGGCTGGTCCCGTAAAAATTGTCGAATACCGTGGCTGACTCCAGCAGGTCGCCCTGGGCGCGCAGCGCCTCGAACTCGGCATCGTCAACGAAATAGTAGTCCCGGCCTTCCACCTCATTACTGCGTTTGTCGCGGGTGGTGTAGGAAATCGAAAAACGCAAATCCGGGCTGTTCATTACCGTTGCATGTACGAGAGTGGTCTTGCCGGCACCAGAGGGCGCTGCGATGACAAACAGTCGGGTGGCTTTTTCA
>JBBKWL010000244.1:0-5065 GCA_037968975.1 Woeseiaceae bacterium
ATTGACGGAGATTTTGTTGCAGTTGCAAGTATGTGACCAGGTTCTTGACTGCGACTTCTAACCACGCTTAGACTGCAATGACTCATCGAGACCGGCTGAGGGATAGGCCCAGTGACGCCGGGGCAACCTCCAGAACTTACCATTCTGGGAAGGTGCCAACTCCTGCGGTGACTTGATCACCGAGAGATGAGTGTCGTAGCAACACGTCGCTGATAGTGGGCGCGTGGCGGGCACGGCACACACTCCCTTGCGGGTTTCGCAGGGTTCCGATGAGTACGAACGACTTGTTCGATTTATTTGGAACTACTGACCGAGACCTGAAAAATGACCAGCAAAATCAATCCAGCCACTATTGCCGTGCGTGCGGCTATTGAGTCCGACACCCAACATGGTGCCGTCGTCCCTCCTCTGTACCTTTCCTCCAACTTTGCCTTCGCCGGCTACGGAGAAAAGCGCGACTACGACTACACGCGTTCGGGTAATCCGACGCGGGATGCGTTGGCCGACGCGTTGACAGAACTGGAAGGTGGCGCCGGAGCAGTCATTACCTCCTCGGGTATGGCCGCGCTCACGCTGGTTTGCCAATTGCTGCAACCCGGCGATGTCCTGATCGCACCGCACGATTGCTACGGTGGAACCTATCGTCTACTCGACAGCTTGAGTGCCAAGGGTCATTTCAATGTTGTGTTTGTCGATCAGACAAACACCGCCGAAGTCGCCAAAGCGTGCATCAAAAATCCGAAGCTGATCCTGACGGAAACGCCGTCGAATCCTTTGTTACGAATTGTTGATATTGCGAAAATGCGCACTTTCGCCAATGACTGTGGCGCCTTGCTTGCTGTTGACAACACATTCCTGTCCCCGGCACTGCAAACACCCATCGCACTTGGTGCCGACATCGTGATTCACTCGACGACCAAATACATTAATGGCCACAGCGACGTGGTTGGCGGCGCTGTTATTGCTGCGTCTGATGATCTTGCTGAAACACTCTGCTGGTGGGCGAACTGTCTTGGAATTACGGGTGCGCCATTTGATAGTTTTCTAACCTTGCGCGGCTTGCGAACACTGCAAGCGCGCGTTCGGCAACACGAAGAAAACGCACATCTGCTCGCCAATGTGTTGAGCGGTCATGCTGATGTAGAAAAAGTTTACTACCCCGGCCTAGCGGACCATGCCGGACATGAAATTGCAGCGCGCCAGCAACGTGGCTTCGGCGGCATGCTGAGTTTCGAATTACGCGGCGGTGACACTGCCGTCCGGACATTCCTCGAAAACCTCAAATTTTTCTCGCTGGCAGAGTCACTCGGCGGCGTTGAGAGTCTGGTTTGTCACCCGGCATCAATGACGCACGCACCGGTCGCTGCCGCAGCACTTGAGAAAGCGGGCATCGGCAGAAACCTGATTCGACTGTCAGTAGGCATTGAATCGGCCGACGATCTGGTCGCCGACCTGATCAATGCGCTGGCACTGGCTCGTACTCGACCTGAACTTGCGGTGCGCAGCGCCTGACCAGAACTAAAAGTTGACTCCGAAGCGCACGCCCGCTGTTAGTGGCCGCGCCGGACCGAACTCATGCTGGACATACGGTGCCGCCGGATCCGCATCCGCGTAGTTGGCGTCATACCAGACGTCGTCAAAGACGTTCTCAACGTATGCGCTGACGCGCCAGCTTTCAGTCCGGTACCCAAACATAATGTCGGTCTGATTGATGCCGGATATTTTTTGAAAACCAACGCTCGGTGCCGGCCAGTCGCCGCGGCGATCATCTTCCCAGGTCCATGCAACATTGCCGAATACCTCGCCGTTACCGACCGGGAAGCTGGCTTTCAGGACGGCAAAGGCCGTGTATTCTGGCGCCCAGGGAATCGAGTTACCCTCGCAAACATCGGGATCGCCCGTGATGCGCTCGCCTTGGTCACAGAACACCTGAATATCGGTCGCCTCAGAGTCGAACCACGAACCACCAACCCGCAAGTTTAAGTTGTCAGTAAGCGCGGCGTTGATGTCGAACTCGAGTCCCATGCCATCGACCTGACCAACATTGTCGACGATTACTCTGGGACCATCGAAGTAAATTGCCTGCAGGTCCTGGTAGTCATAAACAAAGGCATTTAAGGATAATTGGGTGCGATTGTTGATCGTGGTCTTATACCCAAGATCAAAAGAGGTCACAGTCTCCGGATCAAAACTGACCGGCTTGTCGTCCGGACCGGCGATATATTCGCCAAAAACCGGAATAGAATTAGGGTTCGTTTGGGTGATTGCAAAACTACCGAAACCGCCAGGTTTGTAGCCGGTTGTCAAACTCGCGAAAATTACAGAGACATCATTGGTATGCCAGTTGGCGACAATGCGATAGGTCGTATCACTCCAGTTCTGCTTGTCCCTTACAGGACCATTGGGCGTCTTGAATCCCGTTTGCACATGATGCGACAGGATTGAGTCACCAGGATCGTCAAGTGCTTCTTGCGAGAAATCTTTCTCATCCCAGCTATAACGTACCCCAAAACTCATATCAAACTTGTCGCTAAACGCATAACTCAAATCGACATAGGCGGAATAGCCCTGGTACTTGCCGATAATTCGATTGGAGTCGTGAATCAGGCCATCGGGCGATGAGGACCACGTGCAACTGCCGAAGTAGTAATCGAGGTAATAGTCGCAGTAGTACGTTTGTCCGTAGTACGCATCATAGTAATTGTAGTAGTAAAACGTCGACTCGCAGGTATACGGAATGCCAAACGAATACGCACCGTAATACCAGTACGCCGCACAGTAGGCGTCCTCGGCCTGCACGCCGGTAAATGTGGTGTCGATATTTTCTTTGTAATACGACGCACCGGCATACCAGCTGAGTGGTCCGTCCGAATCCGACGTCAGGCGGAATTCCTGTTCGAAATAGTCGCCGGTCTGATCCTGGCCATAGTCAAATAGTACAATCGGCAAGGCGTCATAATCTTCAGCGTACTGATAATCGTGATCTTTGAAGCCGGTCAGGGACGTGAACGTACCGATAGAGGTATCGACGTCGATCTGCAGTCCGGCGGCAAAAATTTCGCCACGATCGTAGCTACCCAGAGTGTTATCAACATTGACGGTCAGCGGGTCCGGGTCATATGGGATTGGCACACGACCGTTAAGGCGTGTACCCACCACGTTGTAAGAATCGCCCTTACCGGTCGCGCGATACACGGTACCGGTCTGATTCCGGTCTTCGAACTCGGCGAAGAAATCGGTGGTGACCGTGTCTGTCTGGTAACGGAGGCTGGCTCTGAATGCGTCCTTGTCGTGTGCGATCAGGTCCGGGCCACCCTGAACGTTTTTCACGTAGCCGTCTTCTTCGGAGTGGTATCCAGACAAACGCAGTGCAAAATTATCGCTCAGCGGAAAGTTGACCGCGCCCTCGACGACCGCGTGACCGCGTTCGCCGACGTCCAATTCGACGTAACCTTCAGACTCTTCGACGTTGGGTTTCGCCGTAATGATATTCATCGCGCCGCTGACCGAGTTTCGACCAAACATAAAGCCCTGCGGACCACGCAGGATCTCTGCACGCTCGAGATCATAAAGACTCACAACACCGGAGCCGGTCCGACCCTGATAAAGACCATTCTTGAAAATACTGATCGACGGGTCGCCACCATTGCCGTAGTCGATCGTGCGAATGCCGCGCACGCTGACAAAGTCCATGAAGCTGTCTTTGGTATTGCCCGTGATGCCGGGCGTAAACGCGATCAGGTCTTTAACATCGTCAAGATTGACCTCGCGGAGAAACTCGCCGGACATTGCTGTGATCGCCAGCGGGACATCCATCACAGATTCGGCACGTTTGGTGGCCGTTACGACAATTTCCTCAAGCTGCTGCGCCTGCAACGGCGCCGTAGCAGCACCCGCGACCAGGGCGAACGATACCGCCTGCGCAATCGCTTTTTTCTCGGGTCTTACAGCGGCGGAATGAGTGAGGTTGGTGTGAAATGCATCTAGTGACTGATCGGCTGCCATCGTGCCCTCCGGCGTGATTCGCTCGTCAAATTAACCCGTCCGGGCCAATTGGATGTACTGGTCTCAGCGTACAACCCGGAGTGTGCTTTTGCAACAAGACGCATAGATCGATCAGAACTGATTTAAACAG
This sequence comes from Woeseiaceae bacterium, assembly GCA_037968975.1. GTDB lineage: Bacteria > Pseudomonadota > Gammaproteobacteria > Steroidobacterales > Woeseiaceae > UBA1847. The sequence goes on from JBBKWL010000244.1 coordinate 4,136, forward strand.
GTGCCTGAGGGCCTGAAGTACTGTGACAGAAATACCACAGATCGCTTAATAATCCCCTATTGGCACGCCGCAATCGAGCAGCGTTTTTCGCATCGGCTCAAGCTGGCCTGCATATCGCCGCCAACGTCCAATCGATCGGGTATGCGCGGGTTCCCGCACCTGCACCGCGCTCGCTGTGGTCACTGCGGCGTCCTGTTTATGAAAGTGCAGGCACGCATCCTGCCAGGGCAATTCAAGAAACTCGACCAGCGCACGGGCATTGGGTTCGACATCGCGTGCCGTTTCTTCATACGCAATATCGTAAAATCGGCCCGGAAACCGCTGCCGCCAGGTCGCCATCAAGTGGTAGTAACGGGCGTGGTGGCGAGCCATTTCAGCCTGCTCGTAGGAATGCGGATAGGCATCGGCAAACAACTGCTTGAAGCTCGCGAAACACGCATCCATCGGATTGCGCGTCAGGTGAATGATCTTGGCATTGGGCAGTGCTTTCAGTATCAGCGGCAGATATAAGTAATTCGGTGGCAACTTGTCGACAAATCTCGGCAGGCTGCCGCGAAATTTGGCCGTGGTCGCCATGTAATTTTTGCCCACTTTCTCGCAATCCACCTGCGCTGCACATTTCGCGAGGTTTGCGGAGTAGCGTTTAGGCTCCGCGTAGTCTGACAAGCGGCGTACTGACATACCGAATTGTTTCAACTCCCCGGCCGAATGCACGTCTGAATGACTGGTGATAATTCGTTCTACTAATGTAGTGCCGGTCCGCGGCTGCCCGATGATGAAAATCGGAGAAGGGTCGTCGTGCCCCGTGTCACCCTGTTCCAGCCATTCTGCAGTAAACGTAGCGGCGAAAGCCGCATACATTTCAATTTCGGACTGCTCATCAAACTCGAGAGTGGTCCGACGCGCCGCCGCGCCACGAGCGAAAGCGTC
>JBBKWL010000245.1:0-3270 GCA_037968975.1 Woeseiaceae bacterium
GCAAATGCGGCGAGTGCAATTTTTATGTAACGATTCATTGTGTAACCTCGTTTTTTTGTTATTAGTGGCAATGATACCAGACCCACCAATGGCCGTTTCTGGCCGTAAGTAGTCATTCACTAGGTGATAGACTCAGCAGTTGGATTTAGCTTTACACTACTGAATTGAGGAATTGAATTATGCGAGTCGCTGTCGATATCAGCCTGTATCCGCTCGACGCGGACTTCATCCCTCCCATCAAGGACGTGATTCGGCGCCTTAGCCAGCACGACGACATCAAAATTGTCACCAACCCAATGGCGACGCAGCTTCGTGGCGAATACGACACCGTCATGAATGCGTTAATGCAGGAAATCTTCGTCACGTTCGAAGCAATTCCAAAGGCTGTTTTCGCGATCAAGATCCTTAACAATCCGCTCGAGGACTAACGCCGCTTTAACTATGCCCTTCATTAATCCTCGAACGACTGCTCATGGCCGTTTTGCGACTTTCGTCGTGATGCTATTTTGGCCCTTCGAACGGCCGCTCTCAGGAAAGCAGTCGGTCTAGCTATTTGACCGGGTGGCGAGTATGCGCTTGTCTCGCGACGCGAGCCACCGCACATAGTCACTGCTTTGCCAGAATCGCTTGAATCTTCCTACTGTAGAGATCGAGCTCCGTTTTCTCGAGATCGATCATAAAAGCTTCTTGTAGCACCGCCGAGGCGGCTTTCTTTGGCGAATGTCCGTACAGCTCAATAATGGACAATATATCCATGGCTTCCGTTTGATAATTGTCGAGGTCGTTCATGGCGGCTGCGCGTTCCCCCAACGGATTCCATTCGGTCAGTATTTTGCTGATCTCGATAATTTTCTCATCCTCCGTCACCCACGTCACCTCCTCGATCATTGTCGTTTGAACAACGTTTTGGCTGATTGTACTAGCCTTCCGTATAGTCGCCACGCTGCCATTTTTCTGCCGTGAGTTTCTCAAGTTCTGCGAAGTATGCATCGTTTCCTAACGCCGCATCGTCTCCGTGCATTAGTTCGAAGATATGATTGGTCAATATGCCAGCGATCGCGTGAACCGCATCATGACGATCGAGATTGTCATCGGTCAGTCTGTGCAGCACTGCTTCGACAGGCATTTCATCGCCCTGTGCTATCTGATTCTCGACAACGACATGCAATAAGGCATGGGCGTTTTCGTCCGGCAGTTCAATTCCGGCCTCTTGGTGGTACTTGACGACCAAGGCAACGCGTTCATACTCATCAAGCGAGTGCCATTGCCTTGGGTCTGGCGCGATCATCGGGTCATAAGATTGCATTTTTGTCGGTGCTCATCTATCAGTCAGATTAGTTTCAATTCCACCCACATCCAGCTGCTGTCATATGGTTCCTGTTTCGCTCCCGCAGCGCGGCGCAGTTCATTGTTTTCCAGCTGTTTTAGCCACTCGGTGACTTTTTTCCGCCCCGTCTTGTTTCGTGCGCATTGACGCGGCGTCTTATTGCCGAGCGCGGGAATGGGTTCGTCCAGACACTTTCGGTAGTGCTGATCCAATGTGTGATGGATTATTTCAGCCTCGACTTTTCGATCGATGCCTTCAGCTGGCTCGCGTATTCGATCGCTATCCCGCTGGGGTTGACTCGCCAACAGTTGCTCTGGTGTTTGAATCAGGTTTAGGGCGGGGCCGATAAGATTGTGTAACAGTTCCTGCAGCACGTCCGTGCCACGCTCTGCTCGTTCCAGCGAGTTGGTGAGAAGCGTAAGCGTGCCTGGCGTTAGTTCCAGTGTGCCGCTGATCGGGCGTTGTCCTCCGGGCGAAGTGTCAATAGCCAATCCATCTCGTGGCCTTTCAGCATTTGAGCTCGGTTCGGGTAACCAAATCCAGGAATTCGGTTGTTGGCTGTCACGCTCCCATTCGGCGGTGGCGTCCAATCGTTCGGAAATCTCTTCAGTCTTTTCCGGGAGAAATGGAAATCGGGTTTCAGAAAACACAAGAGAAGCGCCGTCGCGATTAACTATCTTAGGCAGTGGTGCTTGCATCTGTTCCAGAGTATGTGCCAGCCAGATGGCGGTAAAGGCAGGGCAGGCATCTCTGAGAAACGCGTAATCCAGATTCACCGAGGACGGCGGGCTGGTCTTAATGTCCGCTCTGCGCTTCCGCAGTTGTTTCTTGGCAAACTGCTTTCGCGATTTGTCCAGCAAGCTGAGCAAGTCTTGAGATGCCTCCTGGGTGAACGGCAGAATGCCACCGGAAAATGCATGTCTGCCGTCCATTTCCAGAACGCGGGCCGCGATCCGATCCCACTTGACCATGTTCTGTGTGCCCATGTGCTCATGAACACGGGTGATTTCTCCGCCACGGACTAAGTCGGCCAATTCACAGTATTTGCCGGAAGAAACTGCAACCACCTCGTAGACGCTAAAGACGGAATCTCGAAGCTGTTGTAAATAGTGGCGGCCAACCACACTCTCGCGCCAGCCGCGACGGGCGAGGTAGTCGTCGACTATGTTGTTGTTCCTCGGCGACAAGCGACGGCTGAGTAAGTCTTCGAAAACGACACCAAACAGCATACCGCCGTAGCCGCACTCCACAATCGTCTCGTTGAGCTCTTCCGGGCTAATGTCCACAAGTTCGCGAACGGACGAAAGATGGGCATCGAAAATAGTCCCTAGTTCATCCGACCACTCAGATCGGTCTGCCCATTTCTTAATGTTACGCACAGATTTGTCGATGTCGTGTCGTTTTCCCATGCGCTAGCTCCGCGTGCGGATTGAAGTTCTGATGCTTTTTGCTGAAGCTACAAATCCATATTCCAATGAAAGCATAGGCGCTGGGGCCGAATTAGTCATCAAACCGTTGTGTATACAAAGGCAAAACTAGACGCCTGAGCGGCAACTTCCGAGGCCGAAGCGGATATCGCGAGTGGAAAGTATTGGCCGGTCCTGACCCCTTATTGGCGCCCCGCCGGAGCAGCTAGTTTGAAACTTGAGGTCGAAAATATTCGGAATAGCTACCTATAACCTGTTGATTTATCGTTGTCGTAGTTTTGATCTTGTTTGGTGGTCTGGGTTTGTGGGCCCTGATTGAAATGCCACTTATTACTCATCGTGAGGGTGTCCGTGACCTGCCGGTCGGTCCCGGACCGGGCGCGGAGCTCAAAGGTATCGCTGTCAGCGCCATCATATTTTTGGTCGTGCTATTTCTGCATCCGTATTTCGCCGGTGTGTCTGCAATGCCGCGATGACCGAGAGCTCTTGGCAGGAAGCAGAAGTTTAGGTGTTAGA
>JBBKWL010000246.1:0-11773 GCA_037968975.1 Woeseiaceae bacterium
TTCGCTCCCTGCCCTTTTCGGCCGTGGCCTGGCTAGGCCACAAATTTCACTGGTAGACTTAGTTGTCTACCTAGTATACAGTGACTCATGCGTGGTAGACAGGTTAGTCTACCCGAGAGGCACCGAGGCCCACCAGTTGCTTAGCGCATGACGTTATTATTGATTTCCCCCGATTTCATCGCGCACCTCTGCGTGGGATACGTTACTCGTCGGACGCCTTTCAAAGATGAAAAACGGATCGATGCTCCAACAATCAATTACTTAAAGGGAACAATTCAATGACCGCACGTTTCAACATCGCAACAGATACGCCTCAACTATATGGCGCTTTGCTCGCATTAAATGCGGCCCTTGGCAGCTCTGATTTGGACAAAGAACTTGTCAATCTCATCAAAATCAGAGTCTCACAGATCAATGGTTGTGCCTTTTGTGTCGGGATGCATATCAAGGAGGCCAAGGAAGATGGGGTGGGGGAAAATCTGCTGCACTTATTGCCAGTCTGGCGGGAAGCAAGCGCGTTCAGCGCTCGGGAAAAAGCGGCTCTGGCCTGGGCGGAATCCGTGACCCTGATGGCAGGATCTGGTGTTTCAGACAGCGCATACGAAGCGGTTAGTGCCGAGTTTTCCGAGCGGGAAATCGCAGAGCTGACAGTCGCAATTGGCAACATGAACCTCTGGAACCGGATCGGTGTCAGCGCCCGTATGCCCGCATAATGGATATTGCACTTAATAATTGTAGACGCGATAAAATCTCACTTAAGGCGTGCAAAGTGATAACGGTTTGCCTTGCACTCGCCGTTTCTGGCGCGTTAGCAGACTATGCGCCTGATGCTCAGGCCGCTGACTCGGGTGTCAGTCGGGTGTTGTTGATCAAAGAACCGCTTCCTGATTTTCCTGGTCGTGTTGTAACAGCACTCACAGTAGAAATAGCCCCGGGCACGGTGGTTGGCCCACACAGACACGGTGGCTTAGTCTATGTCTATTTGTTGGAAGGACGTGTGCGTAGTCAGTTAAACGGTGAAGCGGCCAAGGAGTACGTGGCCGGACAAAGCTGGATTGAACCAGCCGGTGTCTTACACAGTAAGACGGAGAACCTGAGCCACACCGAACCGGCCAGGTTTCTTGCCGTAATCTATAGCAAGGCAGATGCGACCATCACTCAACCCGAAGGTGAGTAGCAAAAAAGCTCATAGCCATTGCAGCAGCAGCGGGCCTCTCTGCTGCACGACAGACAACTTCAATGTGGATTCTTACTCAGAGTGGCAGATAAGACGAGATTGGATAGAAGCAACAAGGCCGTCTCGGGCGATTCGTCAAATTGTGCTCGAATTATTGCGCCATCGATCGCCAAGGCGAGGCTGAGCGCAGTTTGTTTGCGGCCCGGGGCGTCCGGCAATATTCGTTCAATCGCTTCGGACATTTCTTCTTTGTGACGTTTCGTAATTTCGACAATGCCTGGAAGCGCGCCACCCAGTTCACCGAGACTATTGATGAACGCGCAGCCGCGAAAATCCGGGCTGCTAAACCATTCAGACAGGGTTGGGCACAGCGCATTGATATCACCGCCATGCTCCTCAAGTCGTGCTACAAACCAGACCATCCAGTTTTCGTGTCTAAATTCCAGGAACGCCAGGATTAGATCGTTCTTGCTCGCAAACTGTCGGTAGAACGTCCTCTTCGTAACGGAAGATTTAGCGATTAGCCGATCAACGCCGGTCGCGCGTATTCCTTCCTGGTAGAAAAGATCGTGCGCCGCCAATAAAATTCGTTCTCTCGGCGGCAGAGCCTTTCTGTTTCCGTCATTTTGAACGTGCATCCACGTAGTGTAGACAAGTCCGTCTACCTTTGTTAGGTTAATTAGGTAGACACTGCGGCCTACCATTCAAACTGTTGGCCTCGGAGCCCCCTCATGGAAACAAAACCACCCCTGCCGCCGTTTACTTGCGAGTCCGCAATCGAAAAAGTACGCATGGCCGAGGATGCCTGGAACTCGCGCGATCCGGATAGAGTAGTGCTGGTCTATTCGGAAGATACACGCTGGAGAAATCGCAACGAATTTCCGGTTGGGCGCACTGAGGTGCACGCATTGTTAACGAAAAAGTGGGCAAGAGAACTTGAATACCGATTAATTAAAGAGTTATGGGCATGGTCGGAAAATCGTATCGCGGTGCGATTTGCGTATGAAAGTCGCGACGCATCCGGGCAATGGTTTCGTTCATACGGAAACGAAAACTGGGAATTCAATGAGCAGGGGTTCATGGTCCGTCGATTCGCGAGTATCAACGATCTGCTGATCACCGCTGCACAACGCAAGTTTCACTGGCCACTGGGTCGTCGACCCGACGATCATGCGAGCCTAAGCGATCTCGATCTTTAACAGCAAAAGCCCCCGCAGTCGTTGCAAAGAATGGTAGCCAGGGGCGGAATTGCACCACCTATACGCGGATTTTCAGAGCGCAGGTGGAAGATATCTGGCTATATATTTCAATAACTTGTCGGGGCGTCCGTTTCCCTATTTCAACTACCAAGCATAATAAGGCACAACTAACCTACTCAAAAGGTACGCGGCGCGAAGACCGAAATAATTGTGCCTTCCGTTCAGCAAGGTCGGTGATGCGTTGCTGTTTCACCTGCTGAGCAACTTTTACGAGAAGACCAGCCTGATCATCACCACCAACTTAAGATTTTCGGAATGGCCGAACGTGTTCGGCGACGCCAAGCTGACAACCGCGCTGCTGGATCGACTCACGCATCATTGCCACATCCTTGAGACCGGCAATGACAGCTATCGACTCAAGAACTCAAGCACCACCAACAAGGAGACTAAAAACAAGAGAAAACCAAAACCTGAGCCATAATTAGCTCATCCGGGTGGGTCAATTTTCAGTGCAAGTACCGGGTCGAATTTCAGTCCAAATCAACACCGTTCCTACAAAGACACGGCTTCGCTTATAGGACAAAATATTGTCGGAAATCATCGGCGTCGATTAGACTCGGTGTGATTACATACTCAGCGACATATCGACATTGTTATGTTTGTGAGGTGAATGACTAAGAATAGACAATTTGATGTAGAGCATGCGTTAAGCATGTATGCGTATAGCTACTACTACCTCTCAGCGAAAGGCATATACGATGACCATGTCGTTGCAGCTCTTGGCGACGCTGTAGAAAAATGCCACATCTACATGATCGGCTTCGTTCCGCTAGTTCAAATATTATCAATGGCGCAAGAAGACAGAGTTCTCGTCGCGTCGTTGGCTTCGCTCGGCTCCATGCACGAATTGCGCATACCGATGCCCGATGGTGTCAACTTGCAGCAGGATGACGACGGATACTTCTTTGTCGACAGCAATGTTGGCAAATATTCCGTCGACCAAAATACTCTCATGTACGCGTTGCACAACAAGTTGAACGGCTTGCACTTCGATACCCAGTATATCGGTCAAGCGTATGGGGAAGATGGATCGAGAAATGCGCTTCACAGGCTCAAGAAGCACGAAACTCTTCAGAAGATTTCAGTACAAGGGATTCCCGACGAGCACGATTTAGTAGTTCTATTGCTGGAAATACAGCCAGCGAACCAAATTATTTCGGTATTCAGTCCGACGGCAACGGAAAAAGACATCTCTGAAAAGCGAATTTCGCAAGGCTCTCAAAAATTATTCGGAACTTCTGAAAAGGAACGAATAACGTTGTTTGAAGCTTCGTTGATACGCTACTTCCAACCTCCATATAACAAAGTCTTCAAAAACAGTTTTCCCTCGACAAATATGAAGGTCCTAAACGATTGCTACGAGAAAGATTTCGCAGCGATCGTCGCCGAGATCTGCTTCGACGACATGCCATTCAACCTATGCTCAGAGACAGTCAACCCGACGCAATACACTATCATAAAGCACGACTTGCACGAGGATAAACACCGGCGGATGTTCTTTCTCGAGTAAGTACCGCAAGTTCAGTTGTAGGGTGACTGTAAAGCCATTTGCGAACCCTCAATCTTCTTTGGAAGCCTCAGCGGCACTGCCTTCGTACCGTCGATACTAAGGGCAGTAAGGGTATAGCTCCGAACCTCGAGTTTTATCCTGGACCAAAGGCCAATTCCCGGTGAACGGTCAGGCTACTCGCTACGATCACACGTCAGTCAGCAATTGGGAGGAGCCTAGCTCGCCACGAGGTAGATTCCTGATTAGAAATATACATCTGGGGTGGTAATGCCGAAACTACACGGGGTTGCTTAACGGATTTTTTCTCCTCGCCTCCATGACAATCACTGAAATCTTTCTACGCCGTCTGACGATGGTAGTAAGCTACTCGACACATAGCTTACTGATTGTCACGGACCTATGGCTCGAAGTTAGAGCTTTGATTGTTAATTCTCCGTGATATAAAGAAACTCTCGGGGCGTTGATTGCTCAGCTTACCCAGCTCCGCATTGCAATCCACAATCAAAAATCGCGAAATATCCGTAATTTCCTAATTGCTGTTCCCTAAATACTGAATGGTGTTCGGTCCCGCATAAAATCGTTAGCGCGTGTCATAATTCGGAGTATTTCCTGATAAAAAAGTCAACCACAAAATACAAGGAAAAGACGCCTATAAAAACGTCCTATAACCAGTGTTTCTGAGGTCCTAACTCTTTTCGATAACGATGCGAAATTTTATATAGTAGCCGCATCATCTCTGGAGCTAACGAATAGTTTTTGAAATTCTTGTTGCAGTTATTCCACCTCGCCCACCCGAGGTAGTGAGAGTTCAAGCCTATTTTGCAATCCCAAATTATCGATAAGTTATTGCCGGTTAAGTCAATCACTCGAACTTGCTACTTCGTCGCCCGTCCAATGCTGAAGATATGACAGGGCAACCAGACAACCTTGCCCGGTAGATTAGTCTTGCTCGGGATCGGCAATTGGATCTATTCTAACTCTAACTTTGGTTCCTTGGCCGATCTTGAATACGTCGAGTAATAGATGTTCGGCACATTTCGCCGCTACACTCGTCATATCATCAAAGTCTACAAAGAGGAACCGTAAGCCACTAGCACCAACGGGTCGCGTGCTATAAGGCAAATTCCTGTCTTTGGCATATTGCTCGATTTTCTTGGGCGCGTCACCTGTCCATGGCGCCAACGGAAACGCGAGAACAAGACTATTAATCCCCATGTGATTCTTTCTTTTTTCGAATTGTAAGAAAGGCGTGCTCCGATACGGCATTCTTAATTGTAGATAAGCGCGATCAAGATCGCACTCCAAAAAATGCCGCATAGCAGGCTCAAGTTTGTTTGGAAGTCTTGGTACCCCTCGCACAGATGGCACGACAAACGCGACGATCACAACCAGGATAATAACTAAAGCTAAAGTTGATATCATTTTCTAATTTTAGAAGATACTGGAAATCATCGCGCCTATTCGCCCAATATTTTGCCCAAGCGCAGCCCACGGTCCGACCGGTGGAGGGGCTTCTACTCCACTAGCTTGCGACGCACTTCCCTGTACAATTCCGACACTAATTTGCCCGCCAGGAGACGCCGCGACGCCGGGATTTTTGATAGCTGGAAGATATCTTCCGTTTGCTGCTATCGGTATAAGCATACCAGAGCTATGAACCGTTACCTTATTTGGATAACCGAGACTCGCGCGCATTTTCGCGGGGAGTTTATTCAAGTACTTTGCGACCAATTTCATTTGTTCATGCTTGGATAACAGACCGGCAGGGCCGCTTACCGGAATTGTTCCGCCTTTAGATCCCACTTCAGTAGCCACAGTATTTCCAAATTCGTCGCTGCTGAAGCTCAGAAACCCCGCTTGATCTCCGTCATCCCCGAACCCGGTTGGTATGAATATGATTCTTCTTTTCGGTCGTTTCTTCGCTACAACTATTATCTCTTCAATTGCGTTTTCGGCTTTCAACCCGTTTGGATCTACAAACTTGTAGGGATTGTTGTTTGCGTAGGAATACCGATTGAACGAACTTGGTTGGTTTGGAGTGAAAGCAATAGGATCAACCGCCATAAACCGCCCGACCACTGAATCATAATAACGTGCTTGCATATATGTAAATCTGGTCGCGATATCTGACTGATGTCCGGTAAAGCCAACATCATTGGCTATCTGGATAGAGTTATCGAGCTTTTCTCCCCAAGAGGAGTAGTTTTCAGTAAAACTCGTCGCCCCGACTTTTCCGTCAATTGGCGAGCCCAATAGGTCCGTATGCAGGTAATGCACATCGGAACCTTCCTTCTTCGCTACAAGCATGCTTCCAGCATAAATGTAATCGGATTGCACGCCGCCATCTTTCCTATGCAACAGGGAGCCGCTCGTGCCGTACATCGTGTAGGAGTTATTATTGCCTTCTAGCACGCGAACTCGCCGATTGTGACCGTCGTACCAGTTAGTGATCGAGGGGCTTGAAGACGTCAGCATATTGCCCGCTCGGTTGTAGGTGAATGTTTGATCCCCATTGCTGGTGACGTTTCCGAAAACATCATGGGAAAATGAATTTACGCTAGAATTGATTGCGACGTCATCGACCAGATTGCTCGAGTCATACGTGATCGAAATTGTATCTGAGCCCTCGTTTTTAGTCTTGATATTGCCCAGCGCGTCGTAGGTATACGAGCCGCTGCCCCAGATGCCTGAGGCCGTTTTGAGCCGGTCCACGTTGTCGTAGGTCATGGTTCGATTCGCCGCGCTCGTTACGCCATCATTGATCGACGTGATATTGGCGTTGGCATCATAGTAATGCGTGAGTTTGGCAATATTGGTCCCGCCGTCTTTGATCTTGAGCTCCTGCGGAAGCTGGCGTGCATTTTGAGTGGTCGTGTACACCCGATTATTGCCGTAGGTGAGCGATTTGATCGATCCGTTCGGGTGGTACTGAATACCCGATGCGTAGCTCCCCACGCTTTCCGGCTCCCCATAGGCGTTTGGGATAATCGATACCGATAGGCTGCTCGGGTAATCCATTGAGGTGAGTCGATCCTGCGAATCAAAGTCGTAATCTGTGATGAACGTCTGACCATTAGTCACCAGTTTTTCCTGGATGAGCGCGTCGATCTTGTTATACATGTAGGTCCAGTTCGCAGAGCTGCTGTTCAGTGTCTTCAGGTTACCGTTGTCGTCATACGTGTAAGCGAGATCTGGCGAACTGTCCGGGTAGTTCACAAACGTCAATTGGCCCAGAATGTTGTACGTATTGTTGATCTTCTCCGAGCCCACAACTGAACCGATATTACAGGCACCGGTACCACCACTGGCGGCCAACGCGTACCAGGTCAGTTGCCCGGCATTGTTGTAGTTGTATACTGTGCTACCGGTCTCCGGATCGATCTGCCGGCACAGGCGATGACTGGAATCGTACTTGTAAGTTCGGGTCGCTGAGACGCCGCCACCGGACTGGGTTGCAGAGGTCATTTCGCCGAAATTGTTGCGGACGATGTTCGTTTGGATGCCTTCCCACTGGGAAATGTAGGTGGGTATCTCTTGCGTTGGCGATCCCAATGCGAAGTAAGTCGTCTTGACCTGTTTATTGCGCGGGTTGGTTACTTTGATCTTATTGCTGGCCTCATAGACGTACGTCGTTTTCGCAAACGGTGTGACATTCTCTTCGACCTCGACGCGACGTCCCAGGCCGTCGTAGAGTGTGTCTGTTCCTTCATCTGCCTCGATATCGGCCGACGGGAAGGACTGGAAGACTGGCCGGCTTCCGCTGTCGTATGCCGTGCGCTGAAAGCGATCAAGGTCGCTCGGCGTGTCGGTTAGGTCAACGGTCTTAGCAATCACGGGTCGAAGCATTGCATCCAAATAACTGATGGCAAACAGATCGCCATTGGTCGTTTCGACTTTCCATTGATTCTGATCAATATCGGCGTTCGGGTCGTTGTATTCCGACGATGTGACTTTCAAATAGTCGATTGTTTTTGGGACGCGATTGGGCCCGGTCGCCTCATTGGGCAACGTTATTGACTTCAGGCGATCCATATTGTCGTAGGTATATGTTGTCGTATTGCTGGCACGATCCTTCGCGGTCAGCACGTTGCCGAAGTAATCGATCGTAAAGACGCGGGTTTCGAGATCCGGATATTCAATTGTTCTTGGCATGCCCCGATACCAGCTGCTGAACTTGTATCGGTCGAGGTTCGCATTTTTCTCCCAATTGATCATGCCACTGCTCAAATAAGCACGCGTCGCAACCGTTACGCCGTATTGCTTGAACGTTATTACTTGATAGTTGTTATACAGAAACTCGGAAATCGTTTCGGACCCGACCTTGGTCTTTTTCGGCAACGCGAGCATCCAATCATCCCATTCTGAAAACAGGAAATTCTTGGTCGTCATCGTGAACGAATTGATCGAGTTCGATTCGGAGATTTCGGTGGGTCGCCCATAGCCATAGCAGGTCTGGCAATCCACGTAGTCGTAACTAGTGCTCGCGTAACCGTACTCATAGTCGGTCGTAAACGTATCGCCATTTTCGGTGATTTTGCGTTGTTCAACAGAGCGCGGATAACGTGTTGGCTTGTCGTTATCTGCCGTCGCTATAGCGCCGCCGAGCATTGGCCCCACTTCGAATTGATTTTCAACGGTGCGTAACAACGTTGTCGTGCCATCAAAGATCTCTGTTTTTTCCTCCGCTCCTTCTTCCCAGTTGTAATTGCGATTGAAGTGATGAACGGTTTTGTGGCCTTCCGGATCGACAACGGTCGTCGTATTTACTTCACTTACACCCGAGCTGGTCGTCCAGCCGCCTTGCGTCTGCGAGTACGTGTAATTCCAGATCATGTCATCCAATCCAGGACCGGAGAGTTTCTTTTGCGTCAGTGAAATTGTGTCGTAGGACCGCTGGGTCCTGACGTCTTCTCCAATACAACTGCCACCCCCTGTGCCAGCGCCGTTTACAAAGTTGTACGGCACCTGAGTCCGCCCGTGTGAGATCTCATTGAGGGTGTATTCACCGACCGCGCCGTAGGGGTGAGTTATCGCACCGGTTCGCTGAGCCATTGCGCCGCCACAAACAAGCTTGAGTCCGGACTGAAGCCCGGCATTGACTAGATTGTCGACTGTAATGCTCCAGAACAGGCCGCTTGGCAACGTGACTTTGATCAAATGGTTGCTGCCGTTGTAGTCGTACGTCCATTCTCGTCCATTGGCTTCAACCTTGGAGATCTTGTCGCCGGTATAGGTGACAGTGATCTTGCGTTTGATTCCTCCATTCTGGTTCTTGCCGGTTATCGTCTTGAGTTTTGTCACGTTCGACAAGGTCTCGTAGTCATACTCGACGGAATTGCCGAAGCGATCCTCCGCTTTGGTCGCCAGCATGAAAGCGGTGTCGCGATCTAACTGCCCCACCCATGACGTATCCTCATACGCCAAGTAATCGAACGTGTACTTGACGCCCGTCGGGGACGTGGCCGTAAATCCTTCGCCGGCACCATGCGAAATGGTTGAAAGGCAATCGATTTTCCAGTACTGATTGGTTCCCTTGTCTGCGCTGGTCGGAAACTGCCCTTGCGGTGAATCGAAGATCTGCTGTGAACCCTGCCCCGGAATGTTCATGTGCAATCCATTCCAGAACTGATAAGCGAGATAATAGGTTCCTGAAACCGTTACATCCTCAGGCGTGCTGTTCGACGTACAACGATTCGTCTTCCAGCCATCAACCGTTGCAACCTTCATAGATATCGATGGCACATCCAGTGACCAGTCGCCAAAATCCTTCTTGTGCCTCGCGCGCTTGTCACCAGAAATCCTGAGGCTTCGGCGAATCGCAACTTCGAGCTCCGTGTTGCCGGGAATCGAAACGTCGAGATGCTGGAACGACAGCGCACCGGTGTGCATGTCCAGCCGCTCGCCCAAGAGATCAACGCCATAGGGCGTTAATGCCTCTTTGACCTGCATCCGCGAAAGCGTCTCAGCCTCTGTATTGATCGTCGATGGCCCGCCGGGGCCATTCGGTCCGGGCGGCGCGGGTGACGGCGGCATGGGTGACGGCGAATCCGGAACGGGTGTTGGTGAATCCGGATCAGGCGTTGGAGTAGGCGTCGGCGTTTCCTGTGCTAAAACAATCGACGACAAGAAAAACAAAGCAATTGACAGAACGAGACAACGCATCAGCAGCAACATGGAGAGCACCCAAGGCAGTAAAGAAGTGCCGACAACTATTGTGGCTCGAGCGATTGGATGTCAAATCAATCGAATTAGCGATCAAAATAAACTGTGCAGCTGTGGTCGCATCGCGACTTGCGCGCGAAAAATAAGTCAACGAATCAAGTTCAATGATCAGTCCTGTCTAAGCGTTTGATTAAATGTTCGGCCGGCTTGTTTAAATATTGTTGGATTGAATCTAATTTGGCATCGTGTAATTTCTGCGTTAACTTTATTGGTTGGCCATGTCATAAATATAGGCTGAGAATTGTCGAACATATACGGATTTCATTGTCATTTTCGACATCAAAATTCAAGAAAATAGTCGTATCTGGTCGTCACGCCTCACCACCGATTGCGCAAATCTGCGCGAATCCAAAGTCCAAATTGAGCTGTTAGTCACATCGGAACGACGTCTAGTTGATCAGCTTTCTGGAATATGATCAGGGATACTTCGATAAAGAAAGGGACCGGGTAGAACCCGGTCCCTCACCGTTCATGCCGGACAAAGTGTTAACCATGTGTCCGGAACAAGGTGTAAACCATGTGACCGGTTAACACCTGCTGACCGATCGATAAACAGGCAGCGATAGCCCAGGTGGAATCCGTATTTGTTCACTTATCGGCACCCCCGAAAAAACTCGACCCACAGGTATATTCGACTGCGCTATTATCCAGAGTCCACCCACTACCAGCAGGTTGTCGCGATGGCTATCGATTTCGAACTTAACGGCGAGAGTGTGAGTCTGGACGTGGATCCTGCCATGCCACTCTTGTGGGCAATCCGTGATATCGCAGGATTGACCGGCACCAAGTACGGTTGCGGAAAAGCGCTGTGTGGAGCCTGTACCGTCCACGTAGATGGACAGCCGATGCGGTCCTGCGTGCTGCCGACATCGGCGGCCGCAGGCGCCAAGGTTACAACGATCGAGGGGTTGACCAAAGACGGTAATCACCCGGTCCAGGTTGCATGGCGGGAATTGAATGTTGCCCAGTGCGGCTACTGTCAGTCTGGCCAGATAATGACCGCGGTTGGGCTCCTGGAACGCATTCCTGATCCCACCGACGCCGATATCGACGAGGCAATGAGCGGCAACATCTGTCGATGCGGTACCTACACGAGAATTCGCAAGGCGATACACCGTGCTGCGGGGGACAAGTCATGAGCGAACTTCGGAAAGTCAGCCGCAGAGAATTTATGAAGCGCACAGGCCAGGCCGGTGGCGGCCTCGTATTCGCTTTGACGTTTGCCAGCGCTTGCCAGTCCGACGACGTGACTGTTGGTCCGCTCGCGACTGCGAGCACGTCAGTAGCGCCGAACGTCTACGTCAATATTCGCAATGACGGCATCGTCGAGATCTATTGTCACCGCTCTGAGATGGGCCAGGGCATTCGCACCTCACTACCGCAGGTCATTGCCGACGAGCTGGAGGCCGACTGGGACAAGATCAAGATTATCCAGGCTATCGGTCACGAGAAATATGGGGACCAGAACACCGATGGTTCCACGAGTATTCGTAAGCATTTCGACCTGCTTAGAAACGCCGGCGCGACAGCGCGCGACATGATGATCGCGGCAGCTGCGAAACTGTGGGACGTCCCGGCAGACGAGTGTGTAGCGCGCGAGCACGC
>JBBKWL010000247.1:0-7611 GCA_037968975.1 Woeseiaceae bacterium
GGTAAAACCTGGGATCTGGTGACGCCGGGCGGTCAGTCGGGCGCGGCGGCGATGCAGGCACTGCCGAACACGGGCAGCCTGGTCAATACGGGCTACACGAGCAACAGTCCGCGACTGGACTATGTTGCGGAGTTCACCGAGACCGGCACCCACTACGTGTGGTTGCGTGGCCTGGGGGATTCGGACGGCGCCAGTGTCAACGATTCTGTGCACGTGGGTCTCAACGGTGCTGCCGTTAGCACCGCCGATAGAATATCGACATTTAACTCGGGTTATAGCTGGTCGAGCACGACTTTGGATTCGGGCTCTCGAGCACGGATCGAAATCTCAGAGCCGGGAATCCATACGATCAATGTATGGATGCGCGAAGACGGCCTGGTCGTGGACAAGGTTGTGCTGACCACGGACGCCGCACTGGATATTTCTAGCGTTTTCGGCCCGTCTGGCCCGGCCGAGAGTCCGCAGGTACCTGGAACCTGGCCGCAACCTGCTTTCAGTCCTATGAGTGGGACGTTCAGTTCTTCGTTGACGGTGTCAATAAGTTCGTCCAGTGCGAGTTCTGTCTACTACACGACGGACGGCTCGACACCTTCTGTCAGTTCAACGTTGTATCAGAATCCATTACCGTTGACTGGTGATACGCAGTTGAAAGCTATTGCAGTGGGCTCCGGTCTGGATGACAGTCCGGTTACAACCGGCACCTACACGCAGACTGCGTGCCAGGACATCCGCATAATGCCTGTCGGCGATTCAATAACACTTGGCAAGGATGCTAGCGGAAATCCACCGGTGGGTCATAGAACAGGATATCGTCGGGACCTGTTTTTCAAATTGGTCGAAGCCGGATACAACGTCGACTTCGTAGGCGCTATTGACGAGGGCAATCTGGCGAATCCGGTATTCGACTCAGACCATGAGGGGCACGCGGGTGTAACCGACGATTTCGTCGGCGCTAATGTGTTTCAGTGGCTGGTTAGTAACCCCGCAGACTACGTATTGCTGCATATTGGCTCGAATGCTACCGATGACAATGCCGCAGACGTTGCTGTCATTCTTGATGAAATTGACCGATTTAGTACGGACATACATGTCGTTGTTGCGAAAATCATCAATCGTCAGAACTTCAGTGCACAGGTGGCTGCATTCAACAATTCACTGGAAACTTTGGTAGCCGATCGAATAGCAACGGGTGATATTTTGTCTATCGTGGATATGGAAAGCGCGTTAACTTATCCGGATGACCTGGCAGACAATCTGCATCCGAATGAAATTGGTTATGCGAAAATGTCCAACGTGTGGTTTACAGATTTGAATAGCCACTTGCCAGCATGCGTATCGCCATAGTATTGCCTTAGTATTCAGGAATGGAGGACGGTGATCGTCATATCAAGAAAAAGATCCAGGGCGAGATTTCTGACGATTCTCAGTCTGCGCTTACGCGTTATCGCAACATAGTTGTCGGTCCTGGCGGCGGCGCGTTCTTGGTTCGCTACGAACTTTCGATGCTGTTTTTGTCCGGGATGAAGGGCGCGCTGGGTCTGTACGCACGACAAAAATTGTTTCCAGGGCTGTTCGGTAATTGCGGACGGAAAGCTGTTTTTGGTGCCGATATTATTCTGAGATCACCTCGAGCCGTATCGCTGGGTGACAATGTCGTCATTTCGGACGGCGCTATTATCGATGGTCGCTCGGACAGCGATCCGGGAATGGCCATTGGCGATCGGAGCATTATCGGCCAGAGAGCGATGTTGTTGTGCAAGGAAGGCAGTATCACTATTGGCTCCGATGTTGGTGTCGGAGCATGCAGCGGTCTCTATGCTGTTGGTACCAACAAGCTGACCATTGGTGACAATTGTCTGATTGGGCCTTACTGCTATTTTGGTGGCACCATGTATCACTTCGACGACATAGAAACACCAATGCGGCTGCAAGGTCACGACCTTAAAGGCGGAATAAAGGTCGGGAACGATTGTTGGTTTGGCGCCGGCGCTTCAGTCATGGACGGGGTTACCATTGGCGACGGTGCAGTGGTAGCCTCTGGAGCCGTCGTAACTCGTGATGTTGCCCCGTTAACCATTGTGGCCGGTGTTCCAGCCAAAGTAATGCGTCGGCGAGACGATCTTGATCGCAAAAAGTAAAGACAACGAGCCTATTGCTGTCGCAAGCGATGCCGGACAGAAGCGAGCGAAAAAACCGGGCTGGGTGCGAATCGCGCGAATCGTAATTTCGGCACTGCTCATAGGAATAGTACTCACCCAAGTCAGTATCCGTAGTGCACTATCTGCAATCGCAGCTGCCGATTTTCGACTCTTGCTATTGGCCCTCTTGCTAAACTTCGTCGGTGCAACATTGACCGCTAGTCGTTGGCGAGTGTTACTGGCCGCCCAGTCAGTGCGGACAACGACAAGATTCTTGACGGCTCGCTGGATGGAAGCCTGCTTTTTTAACCAATTTCTTCCTTCAACGATAGGCGGCGATTCGAAACGTATTTTTGATTCATGGAAACTTGGTGCCAGCAAGGCTGGTGCTGTAGCCGCGGTCAGCGTTGATAGATTGCTGGGGGCGATTGCATTGATGGTGTTTGGCGTCGTTGCATTGTTGCTGTCCTCAGTGTCCATTGGGGATCGCGGCAACCTCGTGACTTTTGTGGTTAGTTGCAGCGTAATTCTGATCGTGGTCGCGGTGGTTATTTTTTACCCCCCCGGTTGGTTACAGACATTGCTCGTTAGACTGTATAAGAAACTGCCGATGACGCTGCAAAAATTTGCGAGCAAGGTTGAGTCGTCTTTCGGTACCTACCGCAACGATAGCAGAGTGCTTGTTATCGGCTTACTGCTATCCGTTGCTCTGCAGGTCAATGTCATATGCTTTTATTTCCTGATCGGCCGATCATTAGGTATCGACATCGAATTTGTCGACTACATGCTGATAATTCCGGTTGCCAGCGTTGTACTCTTGTTGCCAATCACAATCAATGGTATCGGGTTACGCGAAGGTATCTTTGCATTTCTACTGGCCGGTTTCGGTGTTGACGCTGCAGTTAGCGTGGCGTTTGCCTGGGCATCTTTTGGTCTTTTTACAGTGTTCGGAGTCCTGGGCGGGATAGTTTACGCGACCCGTCGGGACCGTCATGAAACGCAAGAAATTTACTCCAGATAGTTTGGATACCGCGAAGTACTTGATGCAATTCGACCTGATTCTCGTGTACTGTTTTGACCCACGATCTCTGATAAAGCGACTACGTCATGGTTAAGAAAGGAACACCAAAAATCTCATTGATTGTTCCGTTCTTTAATGAAGAAGAATGTATCGAGCTCATGCATAAGCGCGCAACGGAAGTGTTGGGCTCAATAGGGCAAGAATATGAACTAATTTTTGTAGACGACGGAAGCACCGATGCAACATTCACCCTTGCGAAGGCGCTGGCGGAAAAGGACGATCATCTTCGCGTCGTTAAATTTCGTGCTAATTATGGCCAGACCCCCGCGATGGCTGCCGGAATCGGGGTCGCTCGAGGCGAAATCCTCATTACAATGGATGGTGACTTGCAGAATGATCCCGGCGACATTCCGTTATTTCTTGAGGAGATAGAAAAGGGATATGACTTAGTTGTTGGTTGGCGGCACAAACGTCAGGACAAATTTCTTACGCGCAAGTTGCCTTCGATTATCGCAAATTGGATTATTGGACGTGTTACCGGTGTGCCAATTAAAGACAATGGATGCTCTCTAAAGGCATACCGCGCAAGCGTCATAAAGCACGTTCCGCTGTATTCCGAAATGCATCGATTTATCCCGGCTATGTCATCGATTGCCGGCGCAAAGGTTTCGCAAATCAAAGTTCGACACCACGCCAGACAACATGGCGTTTCGAAATATGGATTGTCTCGCATTTATAAAGTGATTCTGGACCTGCTTGCGATCAAAACGATAATTGGATTCGACGGGCGTCCGCTTCGCTGGTTCGCAATGCTTGCCATACCATTTGTATTGGCTGGTCTCCTGGCTTTCGCAATAGTGTTGGTTGGTGTCTTTGAGAATGACATCGTGTCTGCGTTGAATTTTGGGGCGATCACGCTAATTTTCTGGGCGACCGGTTCGTTCCTGGTCTCGCTAGGCGCCCTCGGCGAACTAGTCTATCGTACAGGTTCTACCCGAATCAGTGTACTCGCAGCGTCTACTGTGCACTCCATAAAAACTCCACACGTCTCGCAGTCTTGAGTTCGGAGCATAATCAGAAATGAAAAAATCGATTTCAGCCATTGTGGTTGTCAGCGAGCGGTTCGACCCTGTCGAGTCGATCTATAGGGCCTACAGTGATGCACTAAATGAACTCGATGCTGACGTTCAAATGATCTTTGTGCTCGATGGCACGTTTCCGGAGGTGCGCTCGGACCTGGCAGGACTGGTCGAGTCTGGCGAAGATATCGAGATCATCGAGCTGCGTAAATGGTACGGAGAGGCGACAGCTTTGACCCTGGCCCTGCCGTCTGCTACAGGCAATATTATTTTGACTCTTCCGGCGTATATGCAGGTTGAGCCCAAAGAACTGGGTTTGCTGTTAGATGGCTTGGAAACCAACGATCTGGTTGTAGGAGTACGGTGTCGCGGTGCAGATTCGCGTTGGAATCGTTTCCAATCGCGCATATTTCATGGGCTGATGAATTGGATATCGGGTGCAAAGTACCGCGATCTTGGCTGCGGCGTTCGTGCGATGCATCGCAACGTACTTGATGAGGTGCCGGTTTACGGGGATCTGCACAGATTCTTGCCATTGCTAGCCGACCGGTCAGGACTGAATGTCGCGGAAGTTGAACTGACTCAGGCGAAATCTGACCTTACCCGACGAGTTTATCGGCCCGGCGTTTATATCAGGCGCATGTTGGATATGTTGACTGTTTTCTTTCTCGTTAAGTTCACAAAAAAACCGCTTCGCTTTTTTGGATTAATCGGTGGCTCGCTTGCGGCGGTGGGTGGGGTGGTAACCTTGTGGCTGATCGTAGAACGCCTGATCTATGATATCGCGCTTGGAGGTCGACCTGCGTTGATGTTAGGTGCTTTGCTGTTTGCCGTAGGCGTACAGATAATCGCGGTCGGACTCATCGGCGAATTGATAATTTTTACTCACGCGTTGGCAGTAAAGGAATATTCGATTGAAACAATTGTCTCTAAAGAAAATGCAGCGGCTACAGGCGCAGCGCCGCATTAGGCTATTCCGCGGTTAAATTACTCGGCGGCAATGGCCTGGTTTGCGCTACTGCGCCAGTCTTTAAAACGTAAAGCGCTACTTCGCTGCCGATTCCGACTGGTTTCGGCCAGTTGGCGTCGCCGGAGTTGGTAGTTACGTCTGTTTCGGTAATCGAGTTGCCACTTACAGTGTCAAGCCAGAGCAGAGTGTAAGTTCCGGCCTGTACGTCTCGTATGCCCATAGATGCGGGCACATTGCGACCATAGGCGATGTAGCTCACAGCCGGATTTGCAAGTACCCATTCTGCGCCTCCATTCGCCAGGTCATCGCGCGGTTCCATCGTGTGAAAGTCCGTCGCTTCCATAAAGTTTCGTAGCCTGCCGAGATCATTTAAGTCGCTGATGGGAGTCGACGCTATGTCCATGCCAAGACCCATCACGTAGCTGCCGCCCAATGTGCTGGCCCACGCTTTGATTCTGGCGTTAGCTCCCGTTCCCCATTGCGTAGCCTCTGACATATTGATGTTGTAGCGTGACGACGCTTGATTCCAGGCGGTCACTACACCGTTATGCAAAGTAGTTGCATCAGTTTCATTATATTGCATTGAGAATTGGTCAATATTCGGGTCGTTAGCAAATTCAGAAAATGAAACGCCATTATTCTTATGTACACCAATAGGATGTTCGTGCTCGTCGTTGGCACGAATTATCGCTGCCAATGCTGACACTCGTGCGGCGGAAAAACGCTCTGCGTATTCCTCGCCGACAACCCATATCAGGTGCTTGTATCCCTTGAACCTGTTAACGATGGCGGAGAAGAACTGTCGTTCATCGTTGCCGACAAGATTCCCGGTATTCCATATGCTCGCACTATCATCATAAAAGAACAGGTAAATAACAATTCCTGCATCGTCCATTCTCTGGAACCAGGAATCCCATTGATCCAGAACCGCATTGTTCAGCCCTTGCGTCGGATCGTTGTTGATGAACGGATTGTGTGTCGCGTCTCCATCACCCCCATTAGAACGAATAATCTGCATGTAGATGCCATTAGCGCTGGTCGAGGCCAGCTTGTCGATAATCGAATTCTGGTCACCATTTCGCGTTCCGTCGCCGTTCAGATTACCGCGATACAGAAAATCCTCAGGGTCGCCAGGACTGGCCAGGAAAAACGGGCTGCCGTCAGAGTAGAACAGCCAGGCTCGGTTTACAGGATCAACCACGATCTGGCCTGGCAACGGATTTGCGCCAGCACAATTTACCCATACTGATAAGGCCACAAGAGTGGCCACAGGCATTAGTATACGAATTATCATTGGGACATTGCTCTACGAACGCTAATTTGTCGACTTGACCGCTTCACCGGAAAAGCGGCTTTCAATGCCTGCAGAGTTTATAGCAGTTGCCGCGACGTAGTATGTTCCGGGCGTAAGGTTATCAATCATCAACGAGGTTGTTCCAAGAGCGACCGGAACCTGGTTAGTGTAATTGCCCGATGACGTTCCGTAATAAATCACGTAGCTCGCGAGATCCGTTAGAGGTGTGCCGTCTTCGTTCATTGTAGGCGCTGTCCAGGAAAGTGAAATTGAGCCGTTTGCATTCTGTACCACGGTAACCGAAAACGACGGCAGGCCTGCAGAAAGACTGCCGTCACTAACTGACACCAGGATTCCTGTATGAACGCCGATATCGCCCATTGCCGGGGTCCCGGAAAGTTCGCCAGTATTAGCATTGAAACTGGCCCAACCGGGCTGATTCGTAATACTGAAAGTGAGTGTATCGCCGTCCGGATCGGTTGCGCTGGGGGTAAATGCATACGCCTCTCCAACTTTCACTGTTGCCGGCGGGTTGCCGCTGATCGTTGGCGCGGAATTGGTCGGTGTACTGTCGGCAACGGTTATCGTGAAAGCGGGGAGGTTGGCGGTAAGCTGCCCATCGGACACGGAGATGCGAATATTCGGGTAGGAGCCGACATTGCCCACGGCCGGGGTGCCGGAAAGTTCGCCCGTCTCGGTATCAAAGCTGGCCCAACCGGGCTGATTCGCAATGCTGAAAGCGAGGGTGTCGCCGTCCGGATCGGTTGCGCTGGGGGTAAATTCATACGCCGCCCCAACCGTCACTGTTGTAGACGGGTTGCCACTGATCGTTGGCGCGGAATTAGTCGGTGTATTGTCGATCACGCTGATCGCGAAGGCAGGGAGGTTGGCAGTAATTTGCCCATCGGACACAGAGATACGAATATTAGGGAAAGCGCCGACATCGCCTATGGTCGGGGTACCGGAAAGTTCGCCCGTATTGGCATTGAAGCTGGCCCAACTGGGCTGATTCGCAATGCTGAAAGTGAGGGTGTCGCCGTCGGGATCAGAAGCGCTTGGTGTGAAAGAGTAGGCTACGCCAACAACGACTGATGGCGACGGATTACCAC
>JBBKWL010000248.1:0-45133 GCA_037968975.1 Woeseiaceae bacterium
ACCCCGACAAATGCTTAATCGTGCTGTAAGGAGCCCGCAGGGCGGGCTCCTTACAGCACGATTAAGCATTTGTCGGGGTGGCACAGATCCGCGGATCGCCCGCAGGGCGGGCTCCTACAGCACAATCGCCCTTAGCATTGTAGGAGCCCACCCCGCGGGCGATCCAACGCCGATAAAAAAACCTATGCTCCACAAACGTATCCCTCACTCAACCGGCGCTCCGCGGATCGACCACTCTCAGCCTGCATCCAGCCAGCGCTTGCGGGCATCCTGAACGGAGGGCGCAACGGACGCATCCACTTCCATATAACAGGTGTCCCGCGGCGCCTCGCGAAATCTCACGCGCAGACGTTGCAGGATCTGGTCACGAAAGACGGTGACGGTAACCGTATCGCCCGCCTGGTAATCCCTGAGGCGGGCATCCACGTTTTCCGCCGTCAGTCTGAGGTCATTGATGGCGACCGCCTCGTCGCCCGGGACGATACCGGCCTGCTCCGCGGGGCTGCCGGAATGCACCACCATGAACTTGCTGACCGCGCCATTCCGCGCCAAGGTTGCACCCAGCCATGCACCGCTACGCGTGTCGTCCGGCGCGGGCTTGCCGCCCATGTCTTTGCTGTTTGCCGCTTCGCGAAAGCGCAGGTTGACGCCGACGGTTTTCATCAGCCCTTCCAGAGGCAGGTCGCCGGTGCCACGCACGTAGCGTTCGAAAAAGTCCTGCAACTCCAAACCGGTCACATTTCTCGCAAGCGTCTCAAAGCCGCGTTCCGGCATGCCCACGCCGGTCTCTCCGTAGCGCTTCCAGGCTTCCTTCATCACGTCGTCGAGCGAAAACTTGCCTGCGGTCTCTTTACGGATGGTCAGGTCCAGCGCCAACGCGATCAGCGAGCCCTTCGCGTAGTAACTGACAATCGCATTGGGGGAATTCGCATCCTGTTTGTAGAAGCGGGTCCATGCATCGAAACTGGAATCTTCTATCGTTTGTTTCAGGCGTCCGCGGGCACGTTCCACCCGGGTGACGGTTTTCGCGATGAGTTCCAGCAGACTTTCAACCGAGATCAGCCCGGAGCGCGCGAGGATGAGGTCGTCATAGTAGGAGGTGATGCCCTCGAACACCCACAGCAAGCCGGTATGGCTTTCAACATTCAGATCGTAGGGTGTGAAGCGTGCCGGCTTGATGCGTTTGACGTTCCACAGGTGAAAATATTCGTGGCTGCAGAGCCCCAGGAACTTGCGATAGTCTTCAGTAACTTTCGTGTCACCGCGCCGTGGCAAATCCGCGTGGCCGCACATGAGGCTGGATGACCAGCGATGTTCCAGACCGCCATAGCCCGCCTCTCGTACCATCAACAAGAAGACGTAACGATCCAGATTCGCAGGCTTGCCGAGAAAGTCAATCTGGCTTTCACATAGCTTCGTCAGGTCATGGCAGATGCGCGCCATGTCGAAGTGCGGGTGTCCCTGTACCGCAATCGCGTGCGGGATGCCGCAGACATCGAACTCCCCGATTTGCACGTTGCCCATTTCCACCGGGTGGTCGATGAGCTCGGCATAGTTTTCTGCACAATACTTGCCGAAGTCATAAGGCGCAGCACCCGCGCTTTTCATCGAGGTAACGACGCGCCAGTCACCCCCCGCTCCACCGTCAGGGCGAACGATCTCCAGGCTGCAGGCGTCGTCTTCCTGTCCGGTCACCGCCGGAAATACACAGGCGCCGTCGAAAAAGCCATGGGTCGTGTCGAGGTAAGCACCGCGAACGCTGGCGTCGAGCGCGACGATCTCGGCGGTTAAGGTCAGCGGCCCGGCACAAGGGTCGGCGAGCCAGGTGCTCTTGTCGGTTTTGGTCAGCTGCACTTCCTGGCCATCTGCTTCTGCAGTGATAGACACGACGTTACGTGCCAGATCACGAATCATGTAGCTGCCGGGAATCCACGCAGGGAAAACGAACGCCTGCCCTGCCGCATCAGGTCGATCCGTGATCACCGTCACTTCGAAGTGATGTGCGGCGGGATCTTTCGCGCTTATTCGATACCGGAGCATGACAGGAATCAGATCCTTGCGGCTATGTCAGCACCGGTTCGTCGAGTTTCAGAGTAAGGCATTTCGCCGAGCCCCCGGCTTTCAGGAATTCTGACAATTCGACTTCCGTTACCGTGAAACCGGCGAGCATCAGGCGCGCTTTCAGTGGCTCCGACGCGGCGTTCAAAAACACCTGGTCACCGACGTTGACCGCGTTGCAGGCAAAGTTACCTGCATCTGCAGTGTCGACAACAATGCGTTTGTGCGACGGAATCCGGCTTTCGATTTTCATGCGTGATTCAAAGTCGAAGGCGGGTGGGTGATACATAAGGAAGCCGTCGGTCAGCGGACAGAAACAGGTATCGATATGATAGAAGCGCGAGTCGACGAGCTTGATGGAAATCAGTTCCAGGTCAAAGAATTTCTGAATTTTCTCGTGCGCCTCGATCTCGGTCCGAAATCCGTAGCCGGTCCACAGCCAGGGGCCACGTCGGTCGCGAAGGCAGTCGCCGGCGCCTTCGAAACCGATCTTCTCGTCGAGGTCCAGCAATTCGAATCCGTTCTCCCGGAACCACTTTTTGAAATGCTGCTCTTCCGGGCGCCGCTCCTTGGGCATGAAATGGCTGGCGATCGCTTTGTTGCCGTAGACTGCGCCGGCGTTGGCGGTGAATACCATGTCCGGCAGATCCGGCTGCGGCTTGATTTCCACAATCTCGGCATGCTCACCAATTGCGTCGCGTAATTCGCACCATTGTTGTTTTGCAAGCTCGATATCCATCGAACTCTCATGTCCTGCCATCCACGGATTGATCACATACTCAACTGTGAAATGATCCGGCGGACACATCAGTATCCTGTCGCCGCTTGTTGCCATTTTCTGTAGCTCCCTCTTTATACTTCGGCCGGCTGCAGATGGATTTCTGCCAGCATGCAACGCACGCTGCCGCCTGCCGAACTTTCAATATTGTCTATCGCTGCGGAAACAATCGTGGCGTGCTTGCCAATTGTGTCCAGCTGCGGTCGGGTGAGTGACTCTTTCGCCTGGGCCGACATGGCGATAATGCGATCGCCTCTGGCCGAACGTAATTCCAGCATGTTGCCTGCAAATGCATTCATCTGATCGAAACTGAGCGTCACCACTTCGTGACCCGTGTCAGCAAGGCTTTTCAGCACCGCAGCGCGCTGCTTCTCGTCGGCGATGGCTTCGTCACAGATAACGGCTAGCGTCTCACCGACGTTCATCAGAACATTGGTGTGATAGATCGGCGCGCCGTCGCGATCTACCGCATCGAACGCGACCACGTCGTAGTCCATGCGTTGGGCAAAATCGCCGAGCGCGTCGAGGTGCGTTCGCGATGACAGGCAGGCGTAAGCGATGCGATTGGTCCGGTCGAGAACGAGACTGCCGGTGCCTTCCAAAAAATGCCCGTTGCCTTCGTGATGCGACAGGTCGATGACGTCGCGTACCTGATAGCCGTGCACCGACGACATGGCATCGACAATATCGGAGCGTCTCTCGGTGCGCCGGTTCGGTGCTTCCATCGGGTAAAGCACAACGGTGCCGTCGGCATGAAAACTGATCCAGTTGTTCGGGAATATCGCATCCGGAGTGTGCGGTTCCGACGTGTCACGAACTTCGATGACCTTGACGCCATTCGCTTCCAGCGTTTTACGCAAGCCGTCAAATTCGCCGGCAGCGGCGCGCTGCTGGTCTTCCGGCGAATCAGGGTTTCTGCCCTGAAAGCGATTGGACGCCGCAGTATGCGGATTGCTTTCGAAGCGTACGGGACGGATCATCAGCACCGCGGATGCGAGTTGAGATTCCTTTGCCTGGGCCATATCGGTTAGTCTGCGAAATCGAGCTTTTTCGGGTACCGCAGCTTGCCGCCCGGCTCTTAAGAATACAAGCGAAGGAATTCCGCCCTGAAAACCGAGACCCGTAAGCGCATTAGAGCAGTTGCCGTAAGCCCGGCCTGGGTCAGCTTCATCTGGTTTGGCGCTGTGGCGGGCGTGTCGCTGCTGGCAACACCCATCAAGTTCAGCTCCACGGTCATTACCCGGGAGGCGGCGCTGGATGTCGGCCGGATCACGTTCACCGCGATGAACAAGGTGGAACTGATTCTGCTGATCGTACTGCTGGCGCTGACGCGCATTTCTGGGGAAACGCGCCGTTTGTGGGCGCCGGTCAGCGTCATCGCGCTGATTATGCTGGCACAGTCCATCTGGCTCCTGCCGGAGCTATCGGGCAGAACCGATATGATCCTGGCGGGAAACGAACCCGGACCATCCATTGCCCATGCGGCATTTTCGGTTCTGGAACTCAGCAAGCTCGCCCTGCTCGCTTTCGTCGGCTTTCGCGCGACCAGCGGGCTTTTCGTCAGGCCGCCTTAGGCGGGATGGATTCCAGCGGCTTCATTACGGACGACGGCCAATCGGTCAGCGAGTTTATCTGGCGACCCGACGGCTCGCGGCCACGCGCCGTCGTTCAGATTCTGCACGGACTTGGCGAGCACGCGTCGCGCTACGAACGCTTTGCGAAGGAATGCACGTCGGCCGGTTTTGTCGTATGGGCGCACGACCATCGCGGTCACGGCGCGCGCCCGGGTGTTGCCGGGCATTTCGCCGACAGTCAGGGGTGGGACAAGGTCATCAACGACGCGTGGCAGGTCAATGAGCGCATCCGGGCGCGTTATGAAGATGTGCCGATCGTCCTGCTCGGTCACAGCATGGGCTCCTACATCGCACAGAGTTTTTTATTCCGTCATCCGGCGCTCATAGCCGCGCTGATATTGTCGGCATCGACCTTCGCCAACAAGGCTGAACTGCTGAGTGGGCACGGGCTGGCAACGATGCTTGCCGCAACGGCGAAACAGCAGAAGTCTGCACTTCTCAATCGCCTGGGTTTCGGCAAATTTAATAAGCCTTTTCAACCCACACGAACTGACCTCGACTGGCTCAGCCGGGACGAAGAAGAAGTGGATAGATACATCGACGATCCGCTGTGCGGCGGCACGTTTACGAACGCGCTATGGCGGGACCTGACCGGCGGATTGCTGGAAATTACCTCGCGCACTGCGTTGCATTCGGTGCCACGCAATCTACCCATCCTGATTACGGGCGGCGAAAAAGACCCGGTCGGCGGCACGGCGGGAATGCAGCGGCTGGCGGCTGCCTATCGGGATACCGGGCACGGGAAAGTCGATTTAAAAGTCTATCCCGGCGGTCGGCACGAGATGCTCAATGAGATTAATCGCCGCGAAGTGATGGCAGATTTGATTCACTGGATCAACTCGGTACTGGCATAAAAAAAGGCCGCCTCGAGTGAGGCGGCCTCTCATTTACTGCATGATTTACCTTTAGAAGCCGACAGTCAGGCGGCCAAAGTAATAGCCACCCTGCCAGGGCACAACGCTGCCTGAGTCGTATACACGACCGCAGCAGAAGTCGTTAAGCACTTTGCTGGCCTTGTCCGGATAATCATCGAAGATGTTCCGACCGCCAACGGTGACCCGCCAGTTGTCGTTGATCTGATAGTTAGCCTCAAGATCGAAGAAGTAGACAGGGTCATACGTCTGAATCGACAACGGTGTGGTGTTGTTGTTGGCGTTGTCGCTTTCGCCGTAATAACGCGCCCGGCCCATGACCGAGAAGTCGCCCATGAGATGGGTTGCCGTCAGGTTCCAGCGAACGTTCGGATCGCGATTCTCGAAGTCGTACTGATCTTCGGGATTAAGGAACGCGCTCGCATCCGATTCCAGTTTGCTCTTGTTGTAGTTAGCAGCAAACTGAACATTCGTTTCCGTACCATTGCCCCACTCGAACGGGTAGGAAGCAACGATGTCCACACCGGACGTTGAACTGTCAAACGCATTGGTGAAGTAGTAAACGCCACCGATCGTTTCCGCGCCGGAGACATTGGCTGCAACGAGCGCAAGGTAGTTCGTATAAGCGGCGCCTGCCGTCGGGTCAGTCGATACGTCCAGAGCCGAGATGGCGCTGGTGCGATCGTCGATGTTGATTTTATAATAATCGACCGTCAGCGAAAGCCGTTCGAGGTCAGCTGTAAATCCGACCGTGTAGCTGTCAGACGTTTCTGCTCGAAGCGGCGTTGCGCCAAGGGCCTGGGCAACAATGCCAGATGCCGGGAACAGGCCGGTCGCAACCGGGAAACCGTTCGGCAGTCTCGTGGATACGTTGGTCGTACCCTGCTGACCTGGTGTCGGCGCGCGGAAGCCTGTGCCGTAGGAAGCACGAATCGCAAACTCTTCGGTCAGGAGGAACCGGCCCGCAACCTTGAAGACCGTCTCATTACCAAAGTCTGAGTAGTCTTCAAAACGTACTGCAGCTTGCAGGAAGAGTTGGTCGTTGATGTCGGAGCTCAGGTCACCGTAAACCGCGTAGGAGTCACGTGAGTACTTCTCGGAGAACGCCGGTGAATATCCCGGGAAACCGTTCGAACCCACGCCGACAACGGTGTAAACCGGATCGCTTGCATCCGTGCAGTCGAGGCCAGCAATCGTGTTACCAGCCACGGCAGACTGACCACCGATGCTGGAACCGAATGCGCCACCGCCAGCAACGGTCGTTGCGGTACGCAGGGACATGTCAGTTTCCATCGTGCAGAAACCGTAAGGGTCCTGCAAAGCGTGCGGACCCGCCGCATAAGACGCGACATCTGAACTTTGCTGCACGTCGTAGGTTTCATCCATGTAGCTGACGCCGTAGGCGAGCACCACCGGAGAAGCAAATCCACCTTCAAACTCGCTGACGAGGTCGATCTGGAACTGCACTTCTTCGTTGCTCAGCGCGCCGGGACGGAAATCCGTCGGCGAATCCGAACCGTAAGAAGGGTTGACCGTGTTGAACAGGCGGTAGTCGATTTCATCCTTGCCATAACGCAGGCTGACGTCGTAAGCGAAGCGTTCACTCACGCTGCCACGGAAGCCACCGGCCAGACCTGTGTCTACGATCTCACCCTCGAAACGCGGTGTGAAACCGCCCGGAAATTTCTCCAGCGGGCTGTAAAGGGAACCATCGGCACTCCGGAGAAACTCAATCGTGCCATTGCCCGGATACCGGTAGAAGAAGCCACCGTCGCCCTTACTACTGGAGTAGTTACCCCAGCCATAAAGCTCTACTCCGTTGTCGAGGTCGTAGCCCGCATTAACGAAGGTGCGAATGGATTCAATGTTTGGCTGGCCCCAGGGCTGAACCGCGTCGCCCTCTACAGAAGCACGTGCCACGCCGGCCGGAAACGCCTGCTGCAGACCTGCCTCATAAGGCGTTACGCCGGCGCTTGGAACGCCAAGAACGTAGCCCTGCCTTACAGCAGAAGTACCACCGAAGCGCGCGTTAGACGGTGTCAGGCAGAACCACGATTCGCAGTACTGCTCGTCACGCTGGGTGAAATCCGCCTGGTCATATTCAGCCGACAGGGAAATGAAGCCGCTCGATCCCATCGGTAGTCCGAGGTTCGCGCCGATCGTGTACTGATCGCCGTCGCCTTCAAAATAAGATCCTGTACCGAGAGAAAGATTGAAGCCTTCGTTGTTGTCCTTCAGGTTGAAGTTGATAACACCCGCGATCGCATCAGAACCGTACTGAGATGACGCGCCATCGCGCAGCACTTCAATACTCTTGATTGCGCTTGATGGAATGGTTGCAACGTCTGGTCCCTGCTCGCCGTCGCCACCGGTGGTGACAAGCGCCGCACGATGGCGTCTCTTACCGTTGATGAGAACGAGTGTGTGATGCGATGGCAGCCCACGCAGCTCGGCCGGACGGATGAAACTGGATCCGTCAGAAATCGGCTGTCTGCTGACGTTGTACGATGGAACCAGCGTCTGCAGGATGTCCTGCGTGTCAGTATGCGAGACCATTTCAATCGATTCTGCGTCGAACGTATCGATCGGCACGGCCGAATCGGCAGCTGAGCGTGGCCTGCCGCGTAAACCTGTCGTGATGATTTCTTCGATGCGGTCGTCCGCGCCCTGTTGTGCGATGGCGGTCGGCATGGCAAGGACCACCAGCGCACCGGACGCAATTGTCCCGCACGCCAGTCGGATAAGTGACTTCATATTGAACTCCCCAAAATGTGTTGTTTGCCTTGCCCCGCCCACTCACCCGGCCTCCCCAGATGAGCGTCTCGTACCCTTGGCATCGATTCTTCGATCGATTTTCCGGTCTATCTCCCTGCGTTCCGGTTTACAGAATCAGTCGGGGCGGCCAATTCTTCGGGCTCAGTGAAGCATTCCTGGACAGGAATTGAAAGCAAAGCCGGCAAAATGTGTTGCGGAAAAGCAAAAATTAAACAATAAATCTTTATAGAACAGTGATTTAAATTGTCTCGTATTGTGAAATCGCGGCGCGCCACGGTCACCTGGCGAGGTGAGCTTGCCACGGACGCCGCTGACCCGGCTATGAAGTAAGACTGGCGTTTGCCAGAGCGGACGAATAGAGGCAACAAAAAAAAGGGGCGCCGATTGGCGCCCCTTCGTCGTGTCGTCAGCAGATGCCGACTAGACTTTTTTCGACCTAGTCGAACTCAGCACGGAAACGCAGGTAGTAGAAACCACCTTCGTAGCCCCACGGGTTGCTTGCGTAAGTCGTGCCAGATCCGTTGCCGTCCAGGTTGTCCTGGTCCAGCGGACCTTTCTCGTCAGCAACGTTCTGCATGCCGAGAATGACCGAGTAACGCTCAGCAAACGTGTACGCTGCTTCAACGTCGAAGATAACCTCACCGGAATAGCACGCATCGTTGACGTTCAGAGGAACGCAATCGAGCGCGTAGTTGGTGCCGCTGGGTCCACGAGGCGTCGGGTCACTGGAGAATCCAGAAAGTACCCAGTCATCGTAGTAGCTGGCGCGAGCCAGGAAGCGGAAGTTATTGATGAAGTGATTGTAGGTGAACACACCGCGATTCTGCGGATTGCGATTCTCCAGGCTCACTACCTTGTTGCGATCGACTTCCGCACCGGCACTGTCAACCGTTGTTTCGGTCCAGTTCCAGGCAGCAACCAGGGTACCGTTACCGGCATTGCCCCAATCGGTATCCAACGTGGCAACGAGGTCAAAACCGTTTGCGGTGGTTTCGAAATCGTTGGTGTAGAAGGATACAGAACCCAGATCAGCCGCACCCGGTACACCGGTTTCCTGCAGGCATCGAGCGAGTGACTCGTTCAAGCCTTTGGTGAGCGGGCAGTTGATGCTGGCGAACTGCGGATCGTTAGAAGACAACGCGCGAATGTCGATCGTTCCCGTCTGCGAGATGCGGTTTTCTACATTGATGTTGTAGTAATCCGCCGTCAGGCTCAGGTTGTCGGTGACATCCCAGACGATACCCGCTGAGTAGTTGGTTGATTCCTCTGGCCCCAGAGCCCGGGCACCAAGTACCTGTGCAATCTGGTTGGTCGGCGGAATCTGGCCACGCTGCTGCAGCTCACCGTCAATCGTTACGGTCGATACCTTGGTCACATTTTCCTGACCAGGCGTCGGCGCACGGAAGCCGGTGTTATACGAACCACGGACAGCGAAGGTCTCGGTAATATCGAAGCGACCAGCAATCTTGTAGTTGGTCGTGTCGCCGAAAGATTCGAAGTCTTCGTAGCGTACTGCTGCACCCAGGGTGAAGCGCTCAGTGATGTCTGCTTCCACTTCCGTGTAGACGGCAATGTTGGAACGATCCCATTGACCTGCCTGCGGCGGGTTGAAACCGGCAAAACCGTGCGCACCGATGCTTAAGTTGGCCATCGGGGTCACGCCGTCAGCATAGAAGTTCGTGTTGTCATTGTTCTGAAACGCGAACCGGCCTGCATTCCACGATGCTTCTTCGCCAAGAATCGTTTCGAAACGCTCGTCACGATACTCGCCACCGAAGGCAAACGTCAGATCGGAAGCAAGTCCGTCCATCGCGATCGGCAATACGAAGTCGAGGTTGACGTTGTTTTCAGACTGAACGTAAGAGCCCAGATCGAAACCACGCTGCAGAGAGCCATTGACGATGCCGTCGGGACCGTTTGACGGGTTCCAGGTGTCGTCGATGAAGAACGATGCTTTGTTACGACCGTAGCTCAGGCTGAAGTCGTAGAGAAGACCGTTGTCCATCTCGCCACGCAGGCCACCAACGATGCTGGCATCAACCAGGTTGCCGCCGAAACGCGGTGTGTAACCGCCCGGCGCAACTGAGTTCATGATCCAGCAGTTAGCCGGCAATGCCTGACGTGCGGCGTAATCGGCTGCAACGGCTGCTGCGTCTCCAGTTCCTGGCGTGCTCGGCGGTGCCAGCAGTGCCGGACAGTTGGACGTGTAGCCGCTCTGATTCCTTACTGAATTGGTATCAGCGATAGCGCGATAGGTGTCGCCATTGGCGCTAAACGTGAAGACGCCGGAACGGTTATTCGGGTTACGGAAGAAGAAGTCGCCTTCTGTCTCGCGCTTGCCGAAGTTACCGAACGCGTAGATTTCCTGGGAATCGTTCAGCTGGATCGCCGAGTTGACAAAGATATTCCAGTTATCACGATATTCCGGGCCACCCCAGATCTGGGTGAATGGCAGACGCAGGTTCGGGCCCTGATCGGGTGCGCCGTTGGCAAGCAGTGCTGCCGTGTCGTCGCGGATCGTGGAACGAACGGTTTCGTCCTGCTCCATCCAGGTACCGGTGATGTTAATGAAGCCATCATCACCCAGCGGGAAGCCAACGTTACCCATGAGCTGTACCAGGGTGCCGTCGCCTTCGGTGAACTCGCCGGTGCGAGCCTCGAAGGTCATGCCGTCAGCGTCGTCGCGAAGAACGAAGTTCATTACGCCGGCGATGGCGTCAGAACCGTACTGTGCGGAGGCGCCGTCACGCAGGACTTCAACCTGCTTGATAGCCAGTGCCGGGATGGCTGAGATGTCAGCACCCTGCGAGCCTTCGGCGAGGTCACCACCGAGTTCGGCAATAACGCCGGAACGGTGACGGCGTTTGCCGTTGACGAGGATAAGAACGTTATCCGGCGGCAGGCCACGCATGGTTGCCGGGCGAACCAACGTTGCAGCGTCGGAGATAGCCTGACGATCCACGTTGTAAGAAGGAATCGATGTCCTCAACATGTCGTCGAGGTCAGCGGTACCCATGTTCTCGAATTCCTGGCCGCTGATAACGTCGACCGGGACCGCGGAATCGGCTGCACTACGCTGAGCGCGGCGAGTTCCTGTGGTTATAATCTCTTCGATCTCCTGCTGAGAGCCCTGTTGTTGTGCATTAGCCACTGGTGACAGTGCTGGCACAACGAGCGCAATCGCAGAGACTGGCAAGATCAACCTAAGAAGCTTAGGTAGTTTTTGCATTTGCGTCTCCCCATATAAAATGGTGTTAAGAATCTTCGCTTCCGGCACAGCAGCACATCTGCGGTGACGGTCGCGAGGGCCGGATTGAACCACTCCGCGTAGTGAAAATAAAGCTTTCAAGCACAATATTTTTGGTTTCCAGGGCAATTGTTTGTGGCAAATGAGCAACAAGTCACATTTTTGCTGTAAATCCCTGTGAAATAAGCAGACAAGCGAATGATTCAGAAGTTCACCGGATAATAGAGTGGCAAACCTGCAACAGCAGGAAATGGTCGCTTCTTGTGCAGTCGGGGCGATATTGCGCTGCTTTCCGGCCGGCCCCTGAGTGCGGGCCGCTGCAAGCTGGCCCAGCGGCGGACGCGAAGGAACGAGGCGCCAGCCGAACGGTCACACTCGTCTGCCGGCAGCAGCGGTTACAGTAATAACTGTGTCATTCTGACGGCGACTGTGGCAGCCTTCGCGCCGATTTTCCGCCCGCCAACTGGCCCGGCCCCTCGCCTCTGTCAATAATAAGCAACAAGGATAATCCTGCGTGACGGTTAACCAACGACAGCTTCTATACAGTGCCATTATCGCTTTGGCGATGCAGGCGGCAGCGGCGCAGGAAGTCGCAGATATGGCAGGGCCGGACGATGCCATGCTGGGCGACGGCGTTCGCACCTCTGCAGACGGCTCCACCGTCACCTATGAGGCCCGCTTTTTCACCCAGTATCAGCCGGTTACCGCCGTTGACATGCTGCGCTGGGTACCCGGCGGCGCCGCCCTCCTGCCGGAAGAGCGCAACAACAACTTTCAGCAGGAGAAACGCGGTTTCGGTTCCGGCGGCGATCAGATTTTGATCAACGGCAAGCGCATTTCCGCCAAATCGAACGACATACGGTCCGCTATCCAGCGTATCCAGGCGTCAGTCGTGCAGCGCATTGAGCTCATTCGCGGCAACAGCGCGGGCCTGGACGTCCGCAGCGAAGGCACCGTGATCAACATCGTGCTTGCTGAAGATATTTCCAGTGGCTCGGGGACCTGGCAACTGCATTCCGGTTTTTATGGCGACTCTCCGGAATACGACGGGCTGGTTTCCTACAGCAATGCCATCGGCGACCTGAATTACCTCGTTAGTGCGGAGTACGGCCCTTATAACCGCGGCCAGGACGAAGATCGGCTTGAGCGGTATTTTGCTCCCGGCACCGGTGACCTGATCGAAACGCGGCAAATTACCGTGCCGGAACTGAAAGAAGCGCTGGTCCTGAATACCTCTGCCAACCGCACCTTTGCCAGCGGCAGCATTCTTAATCTGAATGCCAGAGTCGAGGACAGCGAGCGGACAGAGATTGAAACCATTGTTATTACGCCAACGGGGAGCAGCGATACCTCATTACTCGAAAACACATCCTTCGAAGACGAATTTGCCTGGGAGCTCGGTGGCGACTACGAGTCCGCCATCGGCGAAGGCATCTGGAAGACGCGTGCCATTTATTCGAACCGGACGGAAGACGAATCCGAAGGCATTTCGTTGTCCTCTTCCGCAGTCAGTAACGTGCCGGAGGAATCTTTCGTGCTCAGCGATTCATTGCTGACCGAGACTATCCTTCGCAGTTCGTATAGCTGGCCGCTGGCGGCGACGCAAAATCTCGAGCTCGGTATTGAAGGCGCAGTCAACACGCTGGAAAAGGATGTGCGCCTGCTTGACGTATTGCCCGACGGAACTCTTGTTCCGGTCGGCCTGTTCAACGCGGATTCCGACATTGAAGAAAACCGTTACGAGTTTTTCAGTACGCACTTCTGGCAGGCACGCGACAACGTGACGCTTGAGAGTGGCTTGAATTTCGAGTATTCGAAAATCGAACAGGTAGGCGCAGATATTGCCAACACCCGGACGTTTACCTATCTGAAACCACGCTTCGATTTGCGCTGGAGTCTCGACGATGCCAATCGCCTGCGCGCATCGGTGGAACGCACGGTCAGCCAGCTGGATTTCAGCGACTTCGTCCTGAGTTATGACAGCAACAACGATCAGCTCGATGCAGGCAACCCCAATCTGGAACCGGAGAAGGCGTGGGAATGGAAGTTCAGTTTCGAGCGGCGCCTGCAGGACGACGCCGGGGTGCTGGAGGCCGAGTTTTTCTATAACCAGATCGAAGATCACATCGATAATGTCGAAATTCGAAATCTGACCTCCGGCTCAGGCAATATCGGTGATGCCGAAGTGTATGGCATGTGGTTGCGGGGGAGCGCCCGATTGTCGCCTCTTGGCCTGGAAAACGCGGTTGTAGATGCCGAATATCGCTATCAGCAATCAGAGACCACGGACGCATTTACCGGCCGGAAAAGAGACATGATCAGGAAGCCGCACCATCGCTATTCGATCAAGTTTCGCCACGACATTCCGGAGTGGAATTTCAACTATGCGGTCGACGTCGAATGGTTCGGGGAACGTGTGGGGACCGACGTTCTTTATACCGAACGCAACGAATCGCTGAATCCGCGTGTTGACGTGACGGCGCAATAT
This sequence comes from Woeseiaceae bacterium, assembly GCA_037968975.1. Classification (GTDB taxonomy): domain Bacteria; phylum Pseudomonadota; class Gammaproteobacteria; order Steroidobacterales; family Woeseiaceae; genus UBA1847. The sequence goes on from JBBKWL010000248.1 coordinate 13,853, forward strand.
CGACTGACCAATACGCTGCTCTTATGGTTCGACGTGCGCTACGTTATCGATGAGCACCATCGCCGCACACGCGAACGCTACGTCGGCAACATCGCCGACGGCATTCCATTGCGCACTGAAGTCAGGGATCAGTACCGGCACACGACTTACATACTGGGCCTGCGCGGTCAGTTCTGACTGGCCTTCCTGAATTTTGAAATCACCGATGCCGCTTCGAGCATCACAAGGAACGTCGTGACCACGACGACAACGTCGATCGTAAACAGCAACCAGTTCTGATCGAGATAAAACTCCTTTAGCTTGATCAGCGCCGCCCACGATGACGTAAACAACACGAACACCATGGGAATCAGCGTGTATTTGGCCGGCCGTCCGAGCTTGATCAGCATCACGGAAATGACGAGTAAGGTAAGGCCGGCAAGTATCTGATTGGTCGAGCCGAAGAGTGGCCAGATAATCAGTCCGCCACTGCCTGACGCGCCGCCCGCGCCGAACGCGAGCAGCAGGCAACAGATCACCGCAATAACCGTAGCAAGGATGCCATTCCTCAGCAGCGGGATGTTATAGATATCCCCCCACTCCTGAATGATATAGCGCTGTAATCGCACGCCCGAATCCATCGTCGTACCGGCAAACAGGACGACCATCGTTGCGAGCAAGGTTTGGGTGACGCTGAAGGGAATTCCCCAGCCGTTTTGAATGAGCTGGGCACCGCCCTGAATGAAGGTGCTGGCGCCAGCCGTGCCGTACGTTTCATAGATTTCATGCCACATTTCAGGCGTCGCAGCGAGCGCGATGCTGCTGACCGCGACCAGCGTGATCAACGCGAGGGATCCTTCGCCTACCGCACCCAGATAGCCGATAAAGCGCGCATCCGTTTCCCGGTCAAGCTGCTTCGAGGTCGTGCCTGAGGACACGATGCCGTGAAAGCCGGAGACCGCGCCACAGGCAATGGTGACAAACAATAGTGGCATCAGCGACGGCGCGTCTTCAGCCATCTGCGCATTAAATGCCGGCGCGGAAATATCCGGCAGCGAAATCAATACCGCGCCATACAGCAAGATCAGACCAACGAAAAGCTGCATGCCGTTAATAAAGTCGCGCGGCTGCAGCAGCACCCAGACCGGCAAGGTCGAGGCAATCGCAGCGTATACAAATAATATGATGATCCAGTTGGCGTTGGCGGTGAGCCCGAACATGTTTTCCGGGAGTTCGAGCGGCAGCACGCTGCCGACGCCGACCGATGCGTAGAGCGTTATTACGCCAAGAACCGAAAGCATCACGAGATTGAATTTGCGGTGCACGAGCTGGCCGATTATCAGGGCGACAAAGATCGCCGACCATGCGGGGAACACTGAATTCGGTGTGCCGACAAACGCATTCGCGATGACCACGCCGAATACGGCATTAACCATCAGCAGTACGAGAAATATGACCACCATAAACAGCGATCGGGTCCGCTTGCCGATGACGGCTTCGGACAACGCGCCGATAGACTTGCCCTTGTTGCGCGCACTCGCCCAGAGCGCACCAAAATCGTGTACGCCGGCGAAAAATATGGTGCCTATCACGACCCACAGAACGGCGGGCACCCACCCCCAGTAGACGGCGATAGCAGGACCGACGATGGGCGCTGCACCGGCCACCGAAGTGAAGTGATGGCCCCAGAGGACGTACTTGTTGGTGGGATGGAAATCTTTGCCATCGTTAAATTCATGAGCCGGCGTGACGAAGTCAGGATCCAGCTGATAGATTTTGGTCGCAATAAATTTCGAATACACAAACCAGCCGAACGACATGCCAATGACGCCAAACGCGACAATCATTACCGATTGCATAGATTTCCCCCCGGGTAAAAAGGATCAGATCATTTAGTTGTTCTGGTAACTATCTAATCCGGTTGCGTGCAACTCGACATGCGTCGCCTCACAAAACTCGTGCGAGCTTAACCGGACTGGGTAACTCTCTCAACACACGGTGTTCTGTTTGCCACGTACATCACTGGGTCGCGGCGTCGCGCTCGTCGGCGGCCAGGAATCGGCGGTACAGCTTTAGCAGCACCCATACAACGGCGCTAATCACCACAAGTAACATAAGCCAGCGACTGAGCGCCGCAAAAAATGCGCTGTTCATCGCCGGCAGATCGAAACTGTAGGCGAACAGCTCTTCTGCACGATCAGTCATCCAGTGCCAGCCGGTGTGTACGATGAGTGCCGACAGCAAAATCGTGCCGAGACGCTCCGGAACGACATGTTTAAAGAGCAGATTCAGTAACGGCACGGCGAGGAGAATGACGAACACCTGCCCGATCTCCACGCCGATATTGAATGCAAGTAGTGACGTCAGTAAATGTCCGCCGGCAAATTGCAGATTCTCCCCCAGCGCAAATGAGAATCCGAAACCATGCACCAGGCCAAAACCGAAGGCGATCAGCCAGCGTTTTCGCCACTGTGCGCCAATGATATTTTCGAACGCCATGTAAACAATAGACGCGGCAATCAACGTTTCGATCAATGGTGGAAACCAGAGAAAGTTCGGCACCATGCCGAACGCCGCGGCGAGCAGCGTAATTGAGTGGGCGATGGTAAATGAAGTGACGACGACAACAAGCGGGCGGATCCGCCGGAAAGGAATCAGCAGGCACAGGATGAACAGTAGATGATCCGTTCCATCGAGGATATGTGCTACGCCGGATTTGACGAACCTGAAAAATGCGTGATGCCAGCGTGGATCAAGGACGAGAACACCGGGATCGCCGGAAAATTGAAATACGCGCTCTACCCCGTCGGGGTGCAAAAAGCGAACCACGGTCGTTGTTTGCAGGCCAAGCCTGGAAAACGCCGGTGCAATGGAGAATTCCGACTGTGGCGATGTAATGGGATAGCGGATGAGTACGTCCAAAAGCGCCTGATTGCGCATCAGATCCGCGCCGTCATCCAGAGGCGGGCTCATGACGTTGGCGAACGCGGCGTCCCAGGACTGGAATGAGCGGTCAGACGGCAGAGCCAGCCGTACGGCGGCGATCTCCCAGTCCGTCAGCTGCCGACCATCCTCGAATATGGAAAACTCCTGTGCCAACCAGATGGTAGCCGCATCGCGCAGGGTCTGGTCAGCTTCGGAAATGACGAGATAGCCCGGACCGGTCTCCGGAAAGTTGACGTCACGCATTGCCTCAAGCGGCACACGCACCAAGAGATTCAGCTCGCTGGCGTTCGGCTGCAACATGGTCTGCACGACGACGTTTGACGGGATCTCGTGTGCCATAACGCCGCCCGCGAAGCTGCACAGCAACGATATTATCGTTAAGTATCCGGTGACACAGGAAACTAATTGACTGGCCGACTTACGGATCTTGTTCAAGCAATTCTCATGGTCAGCAGCGCTTTCGGCGCCAGATAAAACCAGGGTTCGAAATCTTCGGCGGACAGGATGTCCTCACCGATCCATAGTATACTGCCGCGTTCTTGAGAGACATCTCCGATCACGAATTCTAAGGGGGAGTAGCGGAAGATGACAAAGCGAAATATGTATACGGCGGGTGCCGTTGTCGCAGTTCTGGTTGCACTAGGTTGCGCAGAAAAAGTTTTCGACAATGCGGCAAACGCGCAAGGCAAGGAAGCGCCGATGTTCGAAGTCGATCCTTTTTGGCCAAAACCGCTGCCAAATGGGTGGATTCTGGGTTCAACGATTGGTATCGGTGTTGATTCCCGCGATCACGTTTACATTATTCATCGTCGTGATACGTTCAATGAGCGCACCGAAATTGGTGCCGCCACTGATCCCGTCAAGGCGGATTGCTGCACCCCCGCACCGAACGTGCTGGAGTTCGACCCTGAAGGTAACCTCGTTAACCACTGGGGCGGACCGGGTGATGGCTATACATGGCCGGCATCCAATCACGGCATCACAATCGACGCTAACGACAATGTCTGGATCGGCGGCAATGGCCGCAGCGATTCGCACATCCTGAAGTTCAGCCGCGACGGCAAGTTTCTCGCCCAGTACGGCACACCGGGATCCGATACCGACAGTCACAGTGAAGTGAACTTCGGCAGTGTCGCAGAGGTGTCATTTGACGAAGAGAACAACGAAGCCTATGTCGCTGACGGATACCGCAACAAGCGCGTGGCAGTACTCGACGCTGACACCGGCAAGATGAAGCGTTACTGGGGCGCGTACGGCAATGAGCCGGACGATGCCGATCTCGGACCGTTCGTGCCCGGCGAGAAGCCGGCGCAGCAGTTCCGTAACCCGGTGCATTGCGCGCAGCCTTCCAACGATGGCCTCATCTACGTCTGCGACCGCGTTAATAATCGTCTGCAGGTCTTCGAACCGGATGGCACGTTCGTTCAGGAAGTCTTCATCAAGCCAAACAGCCTGGGTGATGGCTCGGTGTGGGATGTGTCATTCTCCCCGGATCCGGAACAGACCTTTATGTATCTCGCGGACGGTACGAATCGCAAGATATTCATCATGGATCGCAAGTCGCTGGAGATCCTGACCAATTTTGGCGATGGCGGCCGTAATCCCGGCCAGTTTTTCGCCGTTCACGGACTGGTAACCGATTCCAAGGGCAACATCTTCACGACGGAGACCTACGAAGGTAAACGCGTGCAGAAATTCACCTACAAGGGGATGGGACCAGTCACGGTCATGGATCAGGGCACGCCCTGGCCGAAAGACCGGCTGTAAGCATGTAACGAAACCCGCTGGCGGCGTCTGGAACGGACGAACGCCAGCGGGCTTTTGCACCACCGTCGGCGGCACGGAAGTTGCCACGGAAATTGATAATACAGAGGCCGGTCACTATCATCAGTTGGCTGGCTATATTGCGGGGGGACGTAGGCCAGGCACGGACTGCAGCCATTAATGGCAGCGCCGCCTCTGATCGTCGTCTGCCCATCCTTTTTTAAATTGCGTATACAAGGCAGGAAACGGCAGTGAACCCACAACTTTCACGCCGACGCTTCATCAAAGCTGTTATTGCTTCGAGCGTCGCCGCTGCATCAAGCTCAGGCTATCATTCCGCACTCGCGCAGGATCGTGCTCGCGGCGCGGTTGAACGTCTGATTTCCCTCAACATCAATGGCCAGACCCGGCGGGTGGACGTTGCGCCGCAGGAAACGCTTGCGCATACGCTGCGTTACAAGCTCGGTCTGACCGGCACCAAACTCGGCTGCAATCGCGGCGAATGTGGTGCCTGCACTGTGATCATCGATGGCATTACGAACTATTCTTGTTCAACGCTGACGCACAGCGTCCGCACGCGCCAGGTTCGCACCGTCGAAGGATTGCAGGCTGCTGATGGAACACTGCATCCGCTGCAACAGGCCTTCATTGATGAACTGAGTCCGCAGTGCGGGTTCTGCACGCCGGGACAGCTCATGTCAGCGGCAGCGCTGCTGGAGGAAAACCCCCGGCCTACCCGTGACGAGGTCCGTCATGCGATGGCCGGCAACATCTGCCGCTGTGGCGCTTACGATCATTATCTAAACGGCATCATGCGAGCTTCAGGACAAGTTTAATGGCTGATTACAAACATATTGGCAAAGATTTCACGCCGCCGGACATCACCGGCAAGGTGACCGGCAAAGCCATGTACGCGGAAGATTTCCGGGTCGATGGCATGGTGTATGCGCGCATGTATACGAGTCCGATGGCTCACGGTCGCGTGGTCAGTATTGACACATCTGCCGCTGAAGCCATGGATGGCGTCGTTGGCATTCTGACAGCGGACGATCTGCCCGCCGTGGAGGTGCCGAACGCGCCGATTCTGACCAATTCGCCGGCTTACGTCGGTGATCCGATTCTGGCGGTTGCGGCAGAGACCGAAGAAATTGCGGAGAACGCAATGGCCGCTATCAAGGTGAAGATCGATCCGCTGCCATTCGTTACCGACCCGCTCGACAGCCTGCTGGCAGGCGGCCCGGATGCGCGTGAAGAAGGCAATATTTATGCGCGTTCCAGCGAAGGGTCGGGTTTTCGCACCGTCAAATGGACCAAAGAACAAATCGACGAATTCCGCGCGGGCAAAGAGCCGACGGGTGAGTACGTGTCCGAGTGGACCTACGGCGATCTGGAAAAGGGATTCGCCGACGCCACAGTGATCCTCGAGCAGCCCTTCGTCACGATAGGCTATGCGCACATGAGCATGGAGCCCCGCACGGCCCTGTCCTACTGGCGGAACGGCACCTGTTTTGTACACGGCTCTGCGCAGAGTCAAAGTTTCTGGATGCCGGGTCTCGCACGCCTGCTCGAGATCGAAATTAAAGACCTCGTGCTGATCAGTGAAAATACCGGCGGCGGTTTTGGCTCGAAGATCGGCGCTTACCCGATTGCCGCCCTGCCCGGCTGGTTCTCGAAGAAAATCAACCGGCCGGTCCAGCTTCGCGTCACCCGCGAGCAGGAGTACTACCTGGGTTCGGCCCGGGTCGGCTTTCAGGGCTGGGTCAAGATGGGCTTCGCGGCAGACGGCAAAGTAACCGCCGCTGACCTGTTCATCGTCGAAGACCTCGGACCCAACGCGACTGGCGGCGATGCATCATCTGCCGGCGGCGCGATCTCGATGGTCTACGATCCGGGCGCCATGCGCTTTCGTGGCGTTCCGGTACTGACCAACACCACGCCCCGCGGCGCGCAGCGCGGGCCGGGACAAAATCAGATTGCAGCGGCGATGGCACCGGTTATGGACAAGGCCGCGAAAGAGCTCGGCCTGGACAGGCTGGAAGTTCGCAAGCTGAACGCCGCGAACAATGCCACGACGGCTTATGAAGAGCAGGAGCCGGTTACCAGTGCCTATCTTAAGGAAGCGCTCGACAAAGGCGCGCAGATGTTCGACTGGGAAGGACGCCAGCGGTTGCCGAAGAAGAACGGCAGCAAAGTACGCGGTCTGGGTATCGGCCAGGGATATCACTCCGCCGGCACCAAAGGTTTTGACGGTCTGATTCGTATTACGCCTGATGGCAAACTGCACATTCACACCGGCGTAGGCAACCTTGGCACCTATTCGTACGCCTCGACGTCCAGAGCGGCGGCCGAAGTGCTGAAGTGTGACTGGGAAAATTGCGAGATTCATCACGGTAGCTCGGAGCAGCATTTGCCGTGGAATTCCTATCAGGCCGGCAGCGTAACGACGTTCACTCATACCCGCACCAACTATGTCGCGGCGATGGACGCGCTTCGCAAAATGAAGGAAATTGCAGCCAGCACGATGGGTGGCGCAGCTGAAGACTACGATATCGATGGTCAGCAGGTTTTTCTGACCAGCAATTCAGCACAGGGCATGTCCTACGGGGCCATTGCTGCCCGTGCGATTGAGCTTGGCGGCGAATACAGCGGCCAGACTTATCCGGAAGACATTAACGAAATTACCGTACGTTCGGTACAGAGCCTGGCTGGCAGTGGACTCGTCGGCGTTGCCAAAGACAATCTGCCGCAGGAAGGCGTCATACCAGGACTCGCCTGTGCTTTCGTTGAAATCGAACTGGATCTTGAAACCGGCAAATACGAGATCATCGACTACGTCGGCATTGCGGAATGTGGCACTGTCCTCTTCCCGCAGGGACTGGCGCAGCAGATGAAGGGTGGCGCCGTCTGGGGCATGGGCATGGCAAGCCTTGAGCGTCATGTTTACGATCCGCAAAACGGACTGCCTGCCAACATCGGTTATCACCAGTGCGGCATACCGACCTATCTCGATGTACCTTCGGTCACCCAATCAAGCGCTGTCGACATTGCCGATCCGCAAAATCCGTTCGGTGCCAGAGGCATTGGCGAACCCGCTATGGGCTGTTCTGTCGCAGCCATGACGTCTGCCATTTCCGATGCGCTGGATGGTCACATCTTTGGCCGAACCCCGATAAGCGCTGACATGATCGTGAACCATGTCAGCGGGCGGGAACAATCATTCCTGCCAATGCAAACCAATAACTTCTGAGGTAACGATGGCTTCTTTCGATGTAATGCCTGATATCCAGCTTTACCAACCGGTAGCGCTGGAGGATGCCCTGAATCTTGCCGACGAATACGGCGACGGCGGGTGGGTACTTGGCGGCGGACAGGATACTTATGGTTGGCTGAAAGACCGTGCCAAACATCCGCGTGCCATGATCGATCTGAGTGGCATCGAAGCGCTGCACGGTATTCGCGGCGGCGATGACGGTATCGAGATCGGTGCAATGACCACCTTGCGCGAAATTATTCGCGACGAAGGTATCAATGCTGACTACAGCTTGTTGGCACAGGCCGCGGGTCGCGTGGCGAGCCCGCAAATCCGCAACGTCGGCACCTTGGGCGGCAACCTCGCTCAGGACGCACGCTGCTGGTATTACCGGCGCGGGCTGGCCTGTTACCGGGCGGGTGGAAACCTGTGCTATGCCGCTGGACCGCAGGCCATGAACCGCGAGCATGCGATATTCAACGCCAGCCGCTGCGTCGCCGTCAGCCCCTCCGACACGGCAACTGCTATGGTGGCGCTGGAAGCGTCGATGGTCGTGCACAGCGCGGATGGAGAACGCACTCTGCCTGCTGAGGAATTCTTTGTCGGCCCTGCCACGCACATCACCACCATGACGTCGCTTAAGCCGAACGAAATACTGACCGCAATTCGCATTCCTGCAAAGTGGGCGGGCAAGAAATTTTATTTCGAAAAAGTAGCGGATCGGGATGTATGGGATTTTGCGCTCGTCAGCATCGCTGTTGCGATGTCGATGGATGGCAATACGGTCGCAGACAGCCGCTTCGTGTGTGGCGGCGTAGCCTGCACGCCGCACAGGCTGAAAAATGTCGAAAGTGCCGCGCGGGGCAAGACGCTGTCCGAAGAGAGCGCCAACACGGTGGCGGCGCTGGCAAGCGAGGGCGCCAAGACGCTCAATTACAATCATTTCAAGCTGCCGCTGATGGAGAATCTCGTGCGGCGCGCCATGCGGGGATAGGATTTTGGATATTGCCACTTACAAGTTAGACGTATGGGGAAGAGAGGTTCTGCGCGGTGTTTCCTGGGACCTGCTGTGGCTTGTGATAGTCGTTGCATTTGTGGCCATTGCGGCCCATGCCATTTACGAGGCAATGCAAAAGCGCAAGGAAAACCCGTCCAGCGAAGGCGAACGTATCGTACGTCACGACGTCATCGACCGGGTTTTTCACTGGGTTATGGCGGCCAGCATTTTCGTACTGCTGATTACGGGCATATTTCCGATCGTCGGGCTTGAGTTTGCGTGGCTTGAAATTCACTGGATTGCGGGCATCGCGCTGACAGTCATCATTGTCTTCCATATCATCCGATCGATATTTTTCAAACCTCTGGGCTCCATGTCCGTTGGCCCGTCGGACGTCAAACTGGCGCTGGACGACAGCAAGAAACCCGGCAAGTACAGCCCGGCGCAAAAAGCAATGCACACCGCCGTTACTGTGCTGACTTTGCTGGTTATCGGTAGTGGAATCGTGATGTTTGCCATGATCGATACGCCCTGGTGGGACAGGTCAAATGCATTGTCCGAAAGCGTGCTGGGCCTGACCTTTTTTATTCACGGCATTTCGACGCTCGGTCTCGTCGGCGTGATCTGCATGCATATCTATTTTGCATTGCGGCCGGAAAAGATGTTCTACACGCGATCGATGATTAAGGGCTGGATATCACGCGACGAATTGGTCGCCAATCACGACCCGCAGCGCTGGGCACCCGACAAAACGCCGTAAGACTTCTCATGATGACCTTTAACGCGAGCCTGCCGACGTGAGCAACACGCTGCCCGAAAACATTGAAGCCGTGGAAGCGGGATACGAGTACCTGCTCGCCTATGCCGCACAAGGACGCAGCACTGACAAGCCGAAGGAAGGCGGCGGCAACTCGGAAGTGCGACAATCCCTGCTTGCCATGTCCGCGGCGGCCAAATCGATTGCCGCAGAACTTGCCAATAATAAGAGCGGTTTTGCCTCCGTCGTCGTGGAGGATGCGAAAAAGTCTGATGCCGCGATTGAACTTGTGCTGACGCAGGAAGACATCAGTTCAGAGCTGGTGGACAATCTGAATGCATCCATACACCTGCGCGCATTGCTGACAGACCTGTTTCTGCTGAGTGAAACCTTAAGTTAGATCGAATCCGGCGGGAACTTATGCCCGGGCACGGGTACCTAATCCTGACAACGACAATCAGTGAATAATCAATGACAAACAAGAACCTGACTCGGCGGCATTTTCTGAATCTCGTCGGCGCTGCCGGTGGATCGACAGCGGTCTACAAGACCAGCATGGCGCTCGGGCTGATGCAGGAAACCGGCCCGGTTGCAAAGCTCGACCTGCAAAACGTGGCGCGCAACAAAAAGAAAGTTGCAATTCTTGGCGCCGGCATTGCCGGGCTGACCGTCGCTTACGAACTCGAACGGGCGGGTTACGACGTCACCGTCCTCGAAGCATCACACCGTATCGGCGGACGGAACATGACCGTCAGGCACGGCGACATCATCGACGAAATGGGTCACAAGCAGGTCTGCAACTTCGACGACGATCCCGAATTATATTTTAACTGTGGCCCTGCGCGAATTCCCGGGCATCACCAGCGTGTGCTGCACTACTGTCGCATCCTCGAAGTGCCGTTGCAGATCAAGGCTAATTTCAATCGACTCGCCTACACCCATGAGGAAGAACATTTCGACGGACAGCCGGTTCGCATTGGCCGCTACGTAGCCGATGCACGTGGCTTTCTTTCGGAATTGCTGTGGAAGGCGATCGACAAGAACGCATTCGATCAGCCGATGTCCGAGGAAGATCGCGAACGCATGCTGATATTCGCGACGAATTTTGGCGATCTGGATCCCAATGGCATTTACAAGGGTACGATACGCGCCGGCTACAATTCCGGTGGCTTCGTCACGCCGGCGGAACACTACACCCCAATGAATTTTAGCGCGCTCCTCAGCAGTCGCTTCTGGGAACGGGGCCTGGCCGCCTCGGAAAACCCTGATTGGGGTGAGCCGTTGATGGAGATAAAGGGCGGTATGGACGGCCTCATTACGGCGTTCGTGAAGAAGATTTCCCGTCCGATTCTGACCAACGCGCAGGTGCAGTCCATCGAGCTCAAGGGCGATGGCGTAGACGTCGTCTACAACCGCAAGGGCCAGCGCAAGAAGCTCAGTGTCGACTACTGCTTCAACAGCATTCCAACGCACCTGATGCCCGGCATCCCCAACAACCTGCCTGCAGATTACAAGGAAGGCCTCGCGGCGCTGACGCCCGGTAACTTTTTCAAAATTGGTCTGCAAATGCGCGAGCGCTTTTGGGAGCGGGAAGGCATTTACGGCGGCATTACCAATACCAGCCAGCGAATTAACCAGATCTGGTATCCGTCGCATGGCATCCACGGGAAGAAGGGCGTGGTGCTTGGTGCCTACGCGTTCTTTACACAGTCGAAATTCTTCGAGCGCATGTCGCCCGAAGAACGAATCGCTTACGCGGCCGCAGCCGGGGATAAAATACACGAGGGCTATTCCAGTTATATCGAAGCCGGCGTTAGTGTGCCCTGGGGTCGAATGAACCATATGATGGGTTGTGGCGCGAACTGGACGCCGGAAGATCGCGACAAGTACTACGCCTTGCTCCAGCAGCCGGCGGGTGGTCGTCACTACATGATCGGCGATCAGATCAGCTATCACTCGAGTTGGCAGGAGGGCGCATTCGGCTCTGCCGAGAATGCGCTTCTGGACCTGGACAAACGCGTTCGCGCAGCGGCATAAGGAACAGCTCAAACATGCAGTACTTCATGAAAATTTTTGCGCTCGCGGCGGCACTGTCTTTCGCTGGCATAGCTACTGCGCAGGACAAGTTGCCGATCCCTGGCGATGAACTGGTCTACTGCACCGTGTGTCACGGCGTGCAGATGATGGGTAATCCCATCATTCAGGCACCACGCCTGAGCGGCATGGAACAGTGGTATATCGATCGCCAGTTGCATTCATTTAAGAAGGGCTTTCGTGGTACCCATGAGGAAGATTTGCCGGGCTGGGAAATGCAGCCAATGGCGGCAGCCCTTAGCGACGCGCAAATTACTGAAGCAGCCAGATTTGTGTCCGCCAGTCGCTCAGAACCATCCGCCGAAAACGTCACGGGCGACACCGCTAAAGGAAAGTCACTTTACGTATCCTGTGCGGCCTGTCACGGCGCGAATGGGGAAGGCAATGAAGCATTGGGCAGCCCGGCACTTGTCGTTCCCAACGACTGGTATCTCGTTACCCAGCTCAAGAATTTTAAAAGCGGCGTTCGCGGCAGTCATTCCGGCGATATCTATGGAATGCAAATGCGCGCAGCAGCCCAACTACTCGCCGACGACGAAGCGATTCGCGACGTTGTCAGCTACATCACCACTTTACGAAGCCAATAGGATAGAACTTATGATGAAGAACGCCTCAATTTTCGGGCTGCTCGTTTTCGCCTGCACTGTCGCACAAGCCGATGTCACCCGGTACCCGCTGCCTAACAATTCCACATTTCCGATCGCCCAGGCGGTCGAAATTACACCTGACACGACCTTGGTTTATCACAGCGGCACCACCCCCGGTGCGGCCGACGAAAGTGCCGAGCGTGGTTCGCGGAAGTATTACGGCGACACAGAAACGCAGGCAAACAGCGTATTTGATCGCATGGAAGCCTCACTTACGAATCTCGGACTGGGCTTCGGCGATGTTGTGAAGATGACGGTATTCCTGGTCGGCGATCCGGACATGGACGGACGTATGGACTTCTCGGGATTCATGAAAGCGTATTCCAAGCGCTTCGGCACGGACGCCCAGCCGAACAAGCCAGCCAGGTCAGCGTTCCAGATCGCGGGTCTTGCCGGTGGACCGGGCATGCTGGTTGAAGTCGAAGTCGTGCTGGCGCGACCGAAGAAATAGCGGCGGCCAATCGGCCGGGGGGCGGGCTCCTACAGCACGATTTATCATTGTAGGAGCGGCCCCAGGCCGCGAATCAACAAAATAAAGGGATCAGCGTCATAGACGCTGATCCCTTTTTTATTACTCGATGATCTCCCCGTTCCGATACCGCACTCTGCCACCAACGATGGTCATTTCGACTTCCGTATCCATGATGGCGTCATCGCTGACGGTGAGCAGGTCCTGCGACAGTACCGTGATGTCTGCAAGTTTGCCCGGCGTGATCGAACCCTTGATGTCTTCCTCAAACGCAGCAATCGCATTCCCCATCGTGTAGGAGTAAAGCGCTCTTTCACGCGAATACACTTCCTGCGGCTGAAATCGCGTGCCATCCGGCAACTCACGGGTGACAGAACAGTGGAAGCTGGCGATCGGGTCAATTTCATCAACCGGTGGGTCGGTGCCGTTGGTCGGCACCAGGCCTGCTTCGGCCAGGGTATTGAAGATGTAGCCGCGCTCACGCGTCCGCTCCGGACCCAGGCGGTCTACCACCCAGGGGCCGTCAGAACAGGCGAAGATGCCCTGTACAGCCGGTATAACGTTCAGGGCGACCGTACGCTGGACGTCGTCCGGATGGATCACCTGCGCGTGCTCAATGCGCCACCGCAGGTCTGACTTTGTCGGATTACGCGCAAATTCCGTCTCGTAGATATTGAGCAACTCGCGATAGGCTCGGTCGCCGATACCCTGGATCGCGAGCTGGAAATCATGGCTCATAGCAAGCTTCGCTGATGCTTCTATTTCCTCTATGGGCACAACGTTCAGACCATGGCTTCTCGGCAGATCGGTGTAGGGCTCCAGTAGCCAGCCGCCGTGGGTGCCGAGCGCCCCGTCCAGGACTTTTTCGCCGATGGCACGAACGGTCAGAAAGTTGTTGCCATAACCGACCATGCGATAGTCCGCGAGCCGCCCCTCCATGTCCGCGGCCTGCTCCTCGAATGCCATCCACAGGCGGACCGGCAAATTGCCCTCGTCAGCCATTTTTCTGATCAGATCGACTTCCTCAAAACTCGTACCGAGGTCCTGAAACGAGGTGATGCCGTGGCGTAAGGACTCTTCTCCCGCAAGCGTAACCATGCGGCGAAGTTCGGTCTCGGCGACGCCGGCCGGCCGTCGTCCCTGATGACCTGAAAAGGCCTGGCGAAAAATGTCCTGAGCCGATTCTCGCATCATGCCGGTCGCCCTGCCGTCGGCATCACGCACGATTTCACCGCCCTCCGGCGCTTGCGTTTCGTTACCCAACTCGACCAGGCTCATGGCTCTCTGATTGACGAACACGCCATGTCCGCTGGTGTGTATCAGCATGACCGGATGGTCGGGGGTCGCGGCGCTTAACGAATCGTGCAGCGGCAAACCCTCGACGAGAACATCTTCCTTTTCCGCCCACTTGTCCTGATGCCAGCCCCGGCCCACGATCCACTCGCCGGGTGGCGTCTCCGCCGTCGCACCCTGTACCATCGAGACAATGTCCGCAAAGCTTGTCGCATAGCGGAAGTCCAGAATAAGCAGGGATCCGCCGAAGCTGGTGTAGTGACCGTGGCCTTCGATCAGACCGGGGATCGCGGTACTGCCGGCCAGATCTATAACCTCAGTGCCGTCACCGATATAGGCTGCAATCTCGGCATTCGAACCGACAGCGGTAATGCGATCAGCTGTAATCGCGACAGCCTCAGCGCGCGGCTGATCCTCGTCGACGGTCGTGACGTTGCCATTTCGCAATACGAGGTCGGCCACCGGATGCACCACAGCATTGTCCGACCCATTGCTACAGGACACCAACGCAAGAAGTAGGAGCAATAGAGTTTTCATATACATCGCTTTAACTGTTTCTCAGTTGTCTTTGCTGAAGTTGACTGACACGCCGGCGTAGAAATTTCTTTCCGGCGCCGGCTCGAAGTATCGTCCGCCAAACGCGTTGATCCTGATGTTGTTGTTGTAGCTTTCGTCGAGCAGATTGTTGACGCCGCCGTAGGGCCGTATGCGCCATCTGCCATGAGTAATTTCGTGCGACAGGCGAAAATTCACCACGGTGTAGTCGAATACCTCCGCAGCATTGGCGTTATCGGCGTACAGATCGCCGGAAAAAACTGATTCGAGGGTGGCAGAAAAGCCGTCGTCACTGTTGTAGGAAACGCCCAGATAGGCGAACTGCCGTGGCAAACCTGGCAGGCGTTTGCCACTGAAATCGTTATTGTTCTCATCGAAAAAACGATCAAAGCGAAAATCGGACCAGGTGTAAGAAGCGTCCACGCGCAGTCCTGACTCACTTTCCCAGCTCAATGCCGCTTCGGCGCCGTCGCGGCGTGATGCGCCGGCGTTGGAGTAGAACGTCCTGCCAGGAAAGGCAGCAAGTTCGAACGGCACAAGTTCATCTTCAAGGTCGATGGTGAACACAGCCAGTTCGTAATAAACGTCGCCGGCTGCGTGTTTGTAGCCAAGTTCAAAGCTGTCAGCAACCTGAGCATTAAGGCTGCCGTTAAAGCCGCCGCTGGCATCCGGATTGGCCAGCTCAGTCGTGGTCGGCGTCTCAAAAGAGCTGCTGTAGGAGGCAAACAGAACGCCGCGCGGCGTCTTGTAATTCACGGATAACGATGGGCTGGTTTCGGAGAAATCCAGGGTGCCGGAATCGTCGCCATCTGGCATATAGCGATCTGTAACATCGTAGGAAAGTTCGTCATAACGGATTCCGCCCACCATGGACCAGGTCTCGTTGAATTCGTACTGGCCCTGCAGGTAAACGCCAATGTTGTCGACCTGCTCATTCTGGTTGAACACCATCGCGCCCAGGGTGCCGTCGTTGTTATCAAATCGCTTCCGGTCATCATCCTGACGTTCGAGATCGACACCGAAGGTAAGATTGAATGCCTCGGGCAGGCTTCCACCCAGGCTGTACTGCGCCCCAACGCCGTAAAAAAACCGCTCCAGATCAACAGCGCCGCCGCCAGTGAACGGCAATTTGTTGCCAAATTCCCGCCAGGCATAGTAGTTGCGGATGGTCAGGTTGCCCGCCGGCCGCTCACGTTCGTAGATCAGACCCAGGCGCTGTTGTGACAAACTCTCGCCGGCATCGAATTGAACGTTTTGCAGACGTGCAGTCGTCGGCGCGGTCGTAGCCTGCAGCACATTGACGCCACCCGCGTCGTCAGCCTGCGGCTGGTCCGTCAGGTTCAGGGAAACGAGCAGACGATCATCGCCTGCGAACGGAATGCCCCATTTGGTATTGACGACGGTGCCACGTGCTTTGGAATGATCCCGGTAACCATCCAGTTCCGTACGCGATATGTTGAAAAGATAATCCGCCCCGGCGAGTTCGCCGGCCGTTTTCAACTGCACCTGGTTGTAACCGTATTCACCGCCGGCGATGCGCCCTTCGATGTAGGGGGTCTCGCTGCCGAGTTCACTGGCGATGGCAATTACGCCGCCTGAAGCGTTCCCGTACAGGGATGAAGCCGGGCCACGCAGCACCTCTATTGACTGGGCAGAGCCGAGATCGATGCTGTCGACCCCCGCCTGACCGTCCGGCAACGTTTCCGGAATGCCGTCGACCAGAATTTTGATGCCGCGGATGCCGAATGCGGAGCGCGCGCCGAAGCCGCGCAGTGAGATTCTCAGGTCCTGGGCGAAGTTATAACGATTCTGCATATAGAGCCCGGGTACCCCGGCCAGCGACTCATCCAGTCCGAGCTGCTGGGTGCCATTCTGGATCTGTTCTTTGCTGACGACTGAGATAGAACGGCCGACGTCGCGGACGGAAGATTCGCTTCGCGTCGCGGTCACGACAATCTCGTCGAGACCGTCATTAACCTGGGCTTCCGCCACGACAGCGATGGACAGTGCGAAAAAAGTAGCTACGGGCCGTGCCGTAAGCGGCATTGCTCTGAATATTTGCATCATGGAATTGGAATAACCTGAGAGTTCTAGTCGGGCAAGGGTCTTGCGTGAACGCCTACGATAGGAAAAATAGCGGCCAAATGCCAGACAAGGTTTGATCGCAATTCCGTCAATCAGATAACCTTTGAAACAAATTCATCTAGGTCCAGCCATCGCCTATAATGCCCGGCACCCGCCGCCGGAGCACAGCTATGACATTACACCGTCAAATTTCAGGCCGCATTACCGCAGCTGTCCGCCGTTGCTGCCTCACGCTGCTGTTTGCTCTACTCTTTTTCGCCCGGCTGGCGTCAGGCGAGGAGATCTTTTTCGACACGGATGATGGCGTTACGATCCATGGAGATATCTACTGGGCGCCGGAGCGTTTCGCGAAAGCACCACTCATCCTGTTATTTCATCAGGGCGGCGCGGATTCGCGTGGGGAGTACGGACCGCTTGCGTCGAGACTGCTGGCAGAGGGTTATAACCTGCTGGGCATTGATCAGCGGCGCGGAGGCGATCGCCTCGACGGTGTGAACAGAACGTTGGCCGGCATCGGCGATAGCGTCTATACCTATTGTGAGGCTTATCCGGACCTGCAAGGCGCTCTTCGATTTGCCAGAGATTATGGGTTTACGGGGCCGGTGATCGCCTGGGGAAGCAGTTATTCGGCTGCCCTGGTCTTTAAGCTTGCCGCATCGTATCCGCAACAGATCGACGCTGTTCTCGCGTTTTCGCCGGCGTCGGGTGAGCCAATGGAAGGTTGCCGGCCGGAGATGTTCAGCGAAAAGGTTTCTCAGCCGTTGCTTGCACTGCGTCCTGCAGGCGAGATGAGCGTCGCGTATGTCCCGGACCAGATGGAATTGTTTCGTCAACATGGCCATCAAACCTACGTCGCTGATCCTGGCGTGCATGGCTCTTCAATGTTAAATGCGGCGAGAGTGGAGGCTTCGACAGAAGCGACCTGGACAACGGTGCTGGCATTCCTGGGAGATTCAATCGGCAATGAGGACGATTGATCGGACACGTCCGTCGTTCTTGTGACTGACTTCATTACGGCTCATCAGATGCTCATGCGCTGGGCGAATGAGGCGCCGGATCGTCCCTTCCTGCATCAGCCTGTCGACGGTCAGTTAGCTACGCTCACGTGGAGTCAGTCTGCCGCCCAGGCAAGCCGCATGGCGAATGCGCTGCTGTCGCTTGGGTTAAAACGCGGCGACAAGGTTGCGATTCTGGCCAAGAACAGCGCCGAATGGGTGCTTGCCGATTTCGCCATCGCCATGGCCGGGCTCGTTTCCGTACCCATATTCCCCACGGCCAACGCCGACACTGTGTCCTACATCATCGGCCACAGCGACGCGAAAGCAATATTTGTTGGCAAACTCGACGACCCGTCGCTTGCCAGTTCAGCTATTCCAGCCACCATTCCCGGCATCGGCTTTCCCTATCGTGACGTGTACTGTCAGCTTCACTGGCAGGAACTGCTGGACAATGCCACGCCAATGCCGTCACCGCACAGCCCTTCTGCTGAGGATGCGATGACGATTCTGTACACCTCCGGCAGCACCGGCAAACCCAAAGGCGTAGTGCTCAGTTTTGGTGCTTACTCGTACGCCAGCCAGATGACAGCGCGAACGGTTGACGTAAGGTCAAGTGATCGATTCCTCTCCTATCTGCCGCTGTCACATATAACGGAACGCACTGTGACCGCTGGCCCGGTTATTTATTCAGGGGCGGAATGTTTTTTTGTCGACTCTCTGCAAACCTTTCAGAAGGATCTCGCGCGTGCGCGCCCGACAATTTTCATTTCAGTACCGCGGCTGTGGGTCAAATTCCAGGCCGGCGTACACCTGCGTATCGCCCCGGCGAAGCTCAATTTCCTGTTGTCGATACCATTGCTGCGACGAGTCGTTGCGAAAAAGATTCGTGACGCACTCGGCTTTGCCCACTGCCGACATTTCGGCTCGGGCAGCGCGCCGATTTCGGTGGCGACGCTGCGCTGGTATTTCCGACTTGGTGTAAATATTGGCGAAGGATGGGGAATGAGCGAAACCGGCGGCCTTTCCTGCGGAAATACGCCTTTCGAGCATCGGCGCCTTGGCACCATCGGCGTGCCCATAGAGGGCACGGAGATGAAACTGTCGGAAGCCGGCGAGATTCTGCTTCGCAGCCCCGGGCTGTTTACCGAATATTACAAACAACCCGCGCTGACCAGCGACGCGTTCGACGATGATGGCTATTTTCGTACCGGCGACAAAGCGGAATGGATCGAAGACCTTGCCGCTTTTCGAATCACGGGTCGCGTTAAGGACATATTCAAGTCAGCGAAGGGGAAATATGTCACACCGGTTCCCATCGAATCTGCCCTGCTGGCAAATCCCTTGCTGGAGCAGGTATGCGTCATGGGCGCCGGGCTGCCGGCTCCGCTTGCCGTGGTGGTGCTCGGAGAGGCCGCCGGCAATTTGCCACGAGCAAGCATTGCTTCCCGCCTGACAGATACGCTCGAGAAAACCAATGCGCGGCTGGAATCGCATGAACGCCTGTCGAACCTCATCGTTGCCAAGGATGAGTGGACCACCGAAAACGGGCTCCTGACACCTACCCTCAAATTGAAGCGAGCCGAACTCGAAGAAAGATACAGTGAGCTGATCAGCAGTCCATTTCCTACGCACATCGCCTGGGAAGACAGTTAGAATCAGCCTAGCTAACGTTTTTCCGCCATGGCGTGCGAGACAACGCCAAAAGGATTCTTCCAGTCCATGAATATTTTGCCGGGGCTATTGCTCGCACTGGTACTCGCCGTTGCTGGCCAGTTTCTGTCGGACTTCATCGGGGTATCCCTGATGGGTCTGCCGAAAAGCCCGATCAGCGCCATCATGATGGCCATTCTGCTAGGCATACTGATCCGTAATACCCTGCCCATGCCCGAGCTTTTCCGGCCCGGCATTCGCTTCGGTCTGGTTCGTGTACTGCGCTTCGGAATCGTGCTTCTTGGCATCAGGCTGAGTCTCGCTGAGGCGGGTGCGATCGGATTGCAAAGCCTGCCCGTCATCATCGGCACCGTCACGGCCGCTTTGCTTATCGTTACTTTTCTGGCTCGCAAGGTCGGCCTCAGCGGCCGGCTGGGCACTTTGATTGCTGTCGGCACCAGTGTCTGCGGCGCAACGGCAATAGTGGCCACGGCGCCGGCGATTGCGGCATCGGACGACGAGGTCAGCTATTCCATCGCTTGCATCACCCTGTTCGGCGTCATCGCCATGCTGGTTTATCCCTTTGCAGGCTACTGGATTTTCTCCGGTGATGCGGTCGCAGTCGGCCTGTTCCTCGGCACCTCTGTGCATGAAACTGCGCAGGTGGCGGGTTCCGGGCTCGTATATCAGCAGTACTACACCGATCCACAGGCGCTTGACGTCGCGACGGTCACAAAGCTGGTACGCAACCTTGGCATGCTCATCATCATTCCTCTGATGAGCATCATTTACCACCGCAACTCTTCGGTGTCGGAACAGGCACCGAAATGGTGGACCATGATCCCCTTGTTCGTGATCGGTTTTGCCGCAATGAGTCTGCTTCGCACGATCGGTGACAGCGGCGAACGGGCATTCGGCGTTCTGGAGCCGGCGACATGGAACCAGATCGTCAGCGTGACCAAACAGGTGGCCGAAATCTGCCTCGCGGTGGCGATGGCTGCCGTTGGCCTTGGAACCAGCATTAAGGGGCTCCGATCTATTGGCCTGAAGCCGCTGGCGATCGGCTTGTTCTCCGCCCTCCTGGTCGGTGGCGTGAGCATCACGCTGATCAAAATTCTGTATTAGGATAGGCGCTCGAGTCCCTTGTCGCCGGAGTAGCATCGAATGTCGGAAGAAAAGCGCGGAATTCATGAGCTCTATGCAGCGGATCCCGGCGAAGCAGACGAACGACTGTGGGGACGCCAGTCCGATCCGCTGACACGGCGGGGATTCATCCGCGGCAGCGGACTCGCGGCCATGTCCGCGGCGGTCGGTGCAACCATCCCGTTTGCCGCACTGATGCCGGGTGGACTGATACCGGCTGCACTGGCGCAATCGACTGAAGGATTCCGTATCGAGGGCAAAGAAGGCCTGATCGTGCTGAACGATCGTCCTGTCAACGCGGAGACGCCGGCTCATCTGCTCGACGACAACATAACCCCTGCGAAATATTTGTTCGTTCGCAACAACGGCACAGTGCCGGCTGCAGCCGGAATCGATGCTGAAAACTGGCGCCTGGACATTGCCGGCGAATCTGTTGCAAAGCCGACGTCATTCACCGTCGCAGATCTGAAAAGCCGTTTCAGGCATCACACTTATCAGCTCCAGCTGGAATGCGGCGGTAACGGCCGGAACGAATTTGTCCCTTCCGCCTCGGGCAACCAGTGGTCGATCGGGGCCGTCGGCTGCCCGGAATGGACCGGCGTGCGGCTGCGAGACGTCCTTGAAGCGGCTGGCATCAAAGATGATGCCATTTACGTCGGTTATTACGGCGCAGATATCCATCTGAGCGGTGATCCCAACAAAGTGCCCATCTCTCGCGGCGTTCCGATGGCAAAGGCGTTGGAAAATGAATCGCTGATTGCCTGGGCAATGAATGGGGAAGCTATCCCGCTAATGCACGGCTACCCGCTGCGTCTGGTATGTGGCGGCTGGCCCGGGTCGGTGTGCGGCAAGTGGCTTAATCGCTTAGTGATCAGAAATCAGGTACACGATGGCGAAAAAATGCTGGGCACGTCTTACCGTGTGCCTTGCGAACCGGTTGCGCCGGGCAGCGATGTGCCGGACGAAGCATTTTGCATCATTGAATCGATGCCGGTGAAATCGCTGATCACCTACCCGGCCTCGGGAAGCGAACATGACAAGTCGCAACCGCTGTCAGTACGCGGCCATGCCTGGGCGGGCGATCTCGACGTGCGGGAAATGCATGTTTCAAATGATTTCGGCGCAACCTGGCAGAAAGCGAAACTCGAGAAACCCGCGAATCGACTGGCCTGGCAACACTGGTCAGCAGACGTAAGATTTCCACAAAGCGGTTATTACGAAATATGGGCGCGGGCAATGGATCGCACAGGACGCGTGCAGCCGATGGTGTTACCCGGCTGGAACCCGAAGGGGTATCTCAACAATGCCTGCCATCGCATTGCGGTGCAGGTTGCGTGATGCGCCTGGCTGCCAGCAGCGTTAGTGTTTTTCTTTTTCTGCTGTCAATTGCGTCGCTGGCGCAGGATCTGGAAGTTGATCCTCAAAGCGGGCTCGTCAAAGCCGACGGCTGGGAACTTGTGCGAGCCAACTGCATTGCCTGTCATTCCGCTGCGCTGATCACGCAGCAGCGTGGTAGCAGTGAACAATGGCTGGGGATGATTCGCTGGATGCAGGCGAAACAGAATCTGTGGCAATTTGAACCCGAAGTAGAGGCAAGAATCATCGCCTATCTCGCCGACAATTACCCACCGCAGGCAGATCGGCGTCGTGCGGCTGTCCCACCGGAACTGATGCCACCGAATCCCTACGCGCCCGCCACCTCCCCGGCCGCCGCTCAGCCGCAATAAGGTCTCAAGGCTGTCAGGACCGCCACCAGCGCGGTTGATGGGAACACACCACACTGCCTGGTCTCGTTCAGACTGAGCCCACCGGCGCGAATGGTTAGAAAACAACACTTCGTTTGTGTTCAAACGCACTGCATCGGATAATACGGCCATCCTTTCCGTGCTGTTGCCTCTACCCTATTTGTGGCGCCCCGTGCCTATCGGGCGCTTCGCACAGGCGGAAAGAGCTGTAACAGGACGGTAATCGCTATGGCTGCCTGACAGTTGAAACGCTGCTGGCTGCACTTCGGGAGATAGTTGAATGAACAAGACCTACCGCTCGTTTCGAGCGTGGCCGTTGCTGCTGGCCGCGTTCGCAATCGCCCCTTCGCAAGCCCAGGAAACCGTGAAAGACGAAAACGACGGCTCGGATGTCGAAGAAATCGTCGTCACGGGTTCCAGAATCAAACGCGATGAATTTAACAGCACGGCACCGTTGACCGTTATCACCTCGGAGCGTTCGCAGCTTGCCGGCTTGCTCGACTCAGCAGCAATTCTGCAAGGCTCGACGATCGCTTCCGGTCAGCAGATCAATGATACGTTTTCAGGCTTTGTCACCGCCGGAGGTCCGGGCGCGAACACGATTTCGCTGCGTGGTCTGGGCGCACAGCGAACTCTGGTACTGGTGAACGGAAAGCGATGGGGACCCTCTGGTTTGCGAGGCAGCACAAGCACTGTCGACCTCACCGCTATTCCGACCTCAATGATTGCACGCTATGAAATCCTGAAAGATGGCGCATCGTCAGTCTACGGCGCCGACGCAGTGGCCGGCGTTGTGAACCTGATTACCAAGGAACGGCTGGACGGCACGCAGCTCAATGTTCAGTCGGTATTGCCCGAAGACAGCGGCGGAAAAGCCTATTCGGTGGACGCGGCCTGGGGCAAAGTTGGCGACAACTGGTCAATCAATTTCGCTGGCGCCTACGGCAAGCAGGAGGAGCAGATTTACCACGACCGTGAGTGGTCAAAATGCGATCTGCGTCCGCGCTACACTGACCAGGACCGCGATGGCCGGATAGACAACACAGATCCTATGACCGGCAAGCCGCTGTGTTTTGGGTTTTTGTACGGCACGATATTCAATGCTGGCGTGCGCTATGAGCCGACGCTTGGCGATGTAAATGATACGACTAATCCTTACTACGACCCGTTTTGGCAGGGCACTGTCGGTATCCCGTTCTATACAGAAGCCGGCACAGGGCCGCTGGAAAACGAAAACCAGGCGTTCTATCGCGACAAGCGCTCTGATGCCATAAGTCAGCTGATTTCCGAAGGCGAGACTTATTCAGTTACGTCATTTGGCGACGTCGATTTCAGCATCGCTGAGCGTTCTGCAACCGCCTATTACGAGTTCTACTGGAATCGCCGCGAGTCACGTGTCAACGGCGGCTACAGACAGTTCTTCCCAGTGGTACCGGCCAGCAATCCATACAATCCGCTGGGACCGGTGTTTGGAGCGCCCGCCCAGATTGTGCTGCCTTCCTACAATCTTCAGGATCCCAATACTTATGCGGATATTGATCGCTTCAACGCTTTTATCGGCCTGAAAGGAGACATTACCTCGAGCTGGACCTACGACGCTTATATCGGCTACAGCGATTCGGACGGCACTTATAAAAGCGAAGCCTGGCTGGATGATCGCGTCAGCGCGTCGATCGACGGCATAGATGATGGCAGTGGTGGTGTCGTCTGCGCAGATATGGTCAATTTTCCAAACTGTGTTTCGCCAAATTTCTTCGGCACGGCAGCGATGCTCAACGGCAATCTGCCGGCATGGAGAAATTTCGTCAGCAAAAACACCGTTGGCACCACTACTTACAAATCAAAGCAATTCGCAGGCTACGCAACCGGCGACCTGTTTGAAATGCCGGCTGGCACAGTGGCTGGTGTTTTCGGCATGGAAATTCGCAACGAAGAGATAAATGACGTTCCTGATATTGATGCGCAGATGGATAACATCTGGGGCCAGTCAACCGCGGAAATAACGGCGGGAGATGACACGGTGAAGGAGTTGTTTGCGGAAGTGGAACTGCCACTCTTAAGCGACGTGCAGTTGGCGGACTCAATGTCGCTGAACGGCTCGTATCGCTGGACCGACTACGACTCCTACGGCGACGATACAACGTTCCGTCTCGCGTTCAATTGGCAGATATCGCCGTCGGTCAGGCTGCGAGCGACACGCGGCACGTCATTTCGAGCGCCGGATCTTTTCGAACAGTTTCTCGGCAATCAGACCGGCTTCCTGCAAATTATTGATCCGTGCACCAATTACGGGTCGACGTATGACCCGGGTAGCCCGATATACATGAACTGCGCCTCCGAAGGACTCGCGCCGGATTTTGCCGGTACATCGAGCTCAATCAGAACAATTACCGGCGGCAACATGGACCTGCTTGCGGAAACGTCAAAGTCAACGACCTATGGCATTGTTATAACGCCGGCGGAGCTGGGTTTATCTGTCGCATTCAGTCTTTTTGATATTGAACTGTCCAATACGGTGGCGCGCCCATCGGTTGCCTTCGTCATCGATGATTGTTACGACTCCGTAAATTTCAGCAGCCCGTTCTGTTCACGCATCTCGCCGCGCGATCCGCTAGGCGATCTGACTGACATCGATGCATCACTGTTGAATGTAGGCCTCGAGCGCTCAAAGGGACTCGACATCGACGTGTTGTTCGAAAAAGAGTTCTCCAATTTTGATATGACGATCGACGTTACAGCGACGCATATCACCAAGCAGAATCAGGAGCTCCTTGGTCAGTTCGATGAGTTTCGTCAGCGTTGGGCATATCCGGACTGGGTAGCCACGGGTGATCTGCGCCTCGACTACCGGGACTGGACGGCGTTCTGGAGCGTAGACTGGATCGGCAACCAGAAAGAAGCACCGGTGTATGACCCTGGAACGATGAACATCGACCGGCCGGTAACCACCGGTACGGTGACCTACAATCATCTGTCGGTTCGATACACTGCCGCCGACTGGCAGATCATCGGCACGGTGCGTAACCTTTTTGATGTTGAACCGCCGATCGTCGGCGATAACGTTGGTTCAGATACGGCAAACCGGATTGCAAATTCCATTCCGGCTGCAGGCTACGACATTCGCGGGCGATCCTTCATCGTGCAGGCATCGATTGGCTTCGGCGGGAACTGACGTACGGCATTGATGACTAGTGCGGAAGGCGGGCTGCTGTGCCTGCCTTCCGCAATGCGCTCAAGCTCTGGCCCTTTACGCGCTGCACACTGCGGCCGGAACTGATCACAACACTGTTATTTTCCATGCGGAGCCTGTTCGTGAGCAAACAATCGACCTTGAATGTGCTTGCCATAAACCTGCTGATGTCTGTGCTTGTCATTGTGCCCCGGAGCCTGGTTGCCGAGGAAATAGCGCTGACAGCCTGGATTCACGATCCGGTCATTGACAGCGTCAATGTCAGCCCGGACGGCAGCAAACTGGTTGCCCTCACCCTCACCAATGTGAATGATCCTGCGGAGATTACTGTCTGGAATACGGCTGACCTCAGTGCTGCACCGACACGTTTCAAACCAAAGGATGTCAAGGCGCTGTTCGTCACCTGGCTGAACGATGATCGGCTGCTGGTTATCGGGCGGCAGAAATTCGACTATCAGATCAGGGCAACGACCACTCGCTGGTTTCGGGATAAAGCCTACATTGTCGATGCTGCCGGCAAAGATTTTCGAGAGATCCTGGACAATAAGGACGCGGTAGGAATCACGCTGTTCGACTCCCTGCCACTGCAAGAGAACAAGATTCTCGTCGAAGTTACGAACCTCGAGTTTGCTTCGGACATTTACGAGGTCAATCTCGACAACTTTCTTTCGAATCGCATCTTCCGTGGCGCCGAAGGAGAGAGTTTTTTCGCCAATCCCTATGGCGAAATCAAGGGAAAGTCAGAGTTTCGTGGTAGCGGTGACACTGCCCGCATCGAGTTTTCCTACCGACATCCCGAGACGAACGAATGGCAGGTACATCATTCGCTGTATGCAGCGAAACGTGAGGGCATGCAACCTGCTGCGCTGGATATCGATGGCCGGACGATCTACATGCTGGACAATGCCGGTCGCGAGCTGCAGGTGGTCAGAAAATACGACTTGATCGATCGTAGCCTCGGCAATCCTATTTTTGCCGACGCCTCTTTCGAAGCCACCGGTGTGCTGCAAAGTAATCAGCCGGAAGACTTTGGCCAGGTCATCGGATTCACAGCATTGGGCGCCGCACCGATTGTTGACTACGTCGATCCGGATTGGGAAACGTTGCAGCAGCGCATCGATTCGGCGCTGCCTGGCGATCAGATCCACAGGATTGCCTCCATATCGGACGATTTCTCCGTAGCAGTCATTTCTTCAACGGGACCGAAAGAAGCAGGCGCTTATCACCTGCTCGTCAACGGCGCGCAGTTGGTGTCGCTCGGCCGGAAGATGCCGTTTCTGGAACCGGAAAAAATGGCTGAGATGAGCTACGTTACTTACAAAGCGCGCGATGACATGGACATTCCCGGGTTCCTGACCATGCCGACCAGCGGCGATGCGCCTTATCCCGCAATCGTACTTCCGCACGGTGGGCCATGGGCGCGGGACGCACTCGGTTTCGATCCGTGGGCACAATTTCTCGCCAATCGTGGCTATGCGGTGTTACAGCCACAGTACCGCGGCTCTGACGGCTGGGGTCAGACACTCTGGCGTGCCGGCGACCGCGAATGGGGCGGCAAAATGCAGGACGACAAGGATGACGGCGCCAAATGGCTGGTGGACCAGGGCATAGCAGCCGAAGATAGAATCGCGATTTTTGGCTACTCCTACGGAGGCTACGCTGCCATGGCAGCTATCGTGCGTCCGGATCCGCCGTATCAGTGCGCCATTGCCGGGGCGGGTCTTTCAGAGCTCCGCTACTTCGACAAAATTACGTTCGAGGGGCGCTTCGGCAGGGAGTTTCAGAATCCGACCATCAAGGGGCTCTCTCCTTACGACGTGGCGGACAAGGCGAGCATTCCGATATTCATATTCCACGGAGACCGCGATCAGCGCGTCCCCATTGAACAATCGCAGAAGTATGTAAGAGCACTGAGGAAAGCCGGCAAGAACGTCGAGTACACGGAAATCGTCGATCTTTGGCACAGCTATCCGTGGTGGCCACAGCACAGGCTGGCGATTTTCGAGATCCTTGAGGATTATCTTGGCAATCGCTGCGGCCCCGGGGGCTTGTAGTAAACCCGTTCGGAACAATGTGGACTACGGGGAATCAGCCTCCGCCGTTCGCTCATAGACGACATCGCCATTGAAGATCGTCAGCGTCACCTCAGTGTCGCGAATTTCGCTTTCCTGACCGCTCTCGGCCAGTTCCACGATGTTCTGACTGACCGCGATGATGTCTGCGATCTTGCCGACTTCTATACTGCCAAGCTTGTCATCGTGGCCAAATAATCTGGCACCGTTGATGGTAAACGCGGCGATGGCTGAATGTATGTCTAGTCGCTGATCTGCGTTCAATACGACCTCGCCATTACTGCGATAAACCGCCTGCTGCAAGCTGGCAAAAGGTTGTGGATCGCGGCTGCCTACTGGTGCGTCGCTGCCATTCACGATCAGGCCGCCGTGATTTGCTATGGAGCGGGCCGGATAGACGTTTTGCATGTAGTAGCTTTCCGGGTCGTACAGATCGCTGATGCCGTCGATCTCCTCGATAAATGGCACGACCATCATGTCGTACTCAATACCGGGTGTTGCCCAGACAAAAGTAAATACGACGCCTATACCGAGTTCACCGATTCGTTTCTGATCGTCCGGGTGAGCAATCTGTACATGCGCGAGACTTTGCGATTTGCCGTTCTGATCAGCGATGTTCTTGACGGCCGCCAATGCGTCCACCGCGATGCGGACCCCCTTGTCGGCGAGTGCGTGCACATGGACGTGAAAACCCGCCTCGGTGGCCTTTTCAATATAGGCGCGAATAAATGCCTCGTCATGCTCGAGGATGCCACTTTCCGCGAGGCACTGGCGAGGATAGAAACCATATTCCGTCACGAAATCCGACATCCGTGCAGCATCAGCGAAACTGTCCGGGTCTGCACGCACTGACTGGCAGATGTCCCGTTCCGGATCCACGTAGCCGACGACGTCAAAAGTGCCGTCTTCGATGCTTCCGCCGAAAATAGGCTGCCTGAATCCGTCGATCATCGCGGCCACCGGAAGCGTGGGAGGATTGGTCAGCGGATTGCCTTCCAGAACCGCGTCGGCAAACAACTTTACACCGTCGGCAGAAACCAGTTCGTAACCGGCATACTGGTCGCGTAGCTTCTTCAACAGCTCGATGTGCCCGTCGATATCCTCGATTCGCTCGCCGGGCGGTTCGAACATAGCGGCACGCATGCGAAAGGTCATCTGGCCGGTTTTCTCAAATTCGCCATAAGCGGCCAGCGTTTCAGGTGTGACGATGGCATCCTGCAATGTTGTGATGCCGCTGGCCGCCATTTTTGCCGCAACTTTTGGCAACGTGGCGTCCAGTGCGCCACCCATGCCAAGCATGTCACCGAAAAAGTCCTCCCTGACGAGAAGTCTGGCATCCTCGTTGATGCCGCCCGTTGGTTCTCCGGCGGCATCGACGGCAATCATTGGTCGGTAGGGCGCGTAATCCGTACGTAGCGATGCCGCATTTAGTTCTACGTTCTCGCCGTCCGAATTGCTTGCAAGCGACAAGGCGAAGCTGTTGGCCGCGCCGTGATGGCCGTCGTCGCCCCAGAGGAATATCGGTTGGTCGGTCGAAACGGCATCAAGCGCAGCGCGAATATGCGGCAATCCTTCGCTGGGCTGATTGCCACCCGAAAATGCCCATTGCAGTACGATGAGCCACTCTCCTTCGGCAATATCAAAATCGACGATGCATTGCTTCAGCACCGGCACCATCTCCTTAAGGGATAGTGACTGCGATTTGAGATCGCACATGTCTGGCTCGACTGTGCCAAGCGCATGGATATGCATGTCGTGCAAGCCGGGAAGCAGCATGGTCCCTGCCATATTACGGACTTCCGTGTCGGCATCGACGTAGGCCGCAGCATCCTCGTCCGAACCGACGAAAATGATGCTATTGCCATTAATGGCGACGGCGTGCGCAACAGTCTGCGACGGGTCTGCCGTATAGACATACGCATTGTTCAGCAGCAGCGTTGCTTTCTCAGATTTTTCGGTCGACTGGCAACCGGCGGCCACGAGCAGAACCGCGACGATCAGCCCTCGTTGGTGCATTCGCATTGGCATTAACATTTTCTTCCCCAGATGAAAGGCGCGTGCGCAGTCAACAACGGGCCACGACCATGCTGACGTATGACTATGGCGCCTGGTCGCCGCTCTCCTGGTTACTCAGGTTTAGCGGTTCCTTGAACGTAAGCGTCCGGTAAGGATAAGGAATCTCCATGTCGGCGTCTTCCAGACCACGCTTGATTTTCGCAATCACCAGGTCGCGACTCTTGTGCATGTCCGCCGGCTTGGACTTCGCCCACCATCGTACGTTGAAATCACGCTCGACGAATTGAATTCTTTGGCAAATACCTGAACGGGTTTCTCACTGCTCACAACGTCCAGTGATTCGACCGCAGCGTGAATCACCTTCCGAGCCTCGTCGACGTCAACGTCGTAGCCAACACCAGCGGTGATTTCGAAGCGGCGTAACTTCTGATCGGTGCGGATATAGACGGGATTCTTGTACAACATGGAATTGGGCACCAGCACTAGCTGCCCGTCAGTCTGGCGGACGTAAGTATCCCGGATCATGATTTCCTCAATTTCGCCTTCCACCCCTTCGCAATTGATGAAATCACCGATGCGCATCGGCTTACGCAGCATGATCATGGCACCGGCGATAAAATTCTCAAAGATATCCTTGAAAGCAAAACCAACGGCGATGCCACCTACGCCAAGCGCTGTCAGGATACTGGCCGGCTCGACCGACGGAAACAGGATCGCCATGGTAATCAGGATGCCGAGGATCCAGACGACAACTGAGACAAGTGTCGTTACAAGCTGTATTAACGCATTTCTGGTGTGGGTCGCTTCCAGCCCTTTTGCTGCCAGGCGCTTCAACAACTTAGCCAGAAACCAGACGACAACAAGGACGACGATCGCAACCGCGATGTTTGGCAACGTGCGGATGAAGCCTTCCGCATACTTTTCGATCTGATCCATCAGGGCGCCAACAACATTGACGTCAATGCTTGCTGAATTGCCAGTCGGGGATGATGCCGTCATAAGTTTGCAATCCTTTTACGTCTGGATGTGTCGCAGGATTCGGACTGTAAATTTTATTGTAACGAAGTTACCTCCTTAATGGTGACCCCATCAAAAAGGCAAAAAAAAAGCCGTTCCTCATAAGGAACGGCTTTTCTTAATTAAGAGCCTGGCGATGTCCTACTCTCACATGGGGAGACCCCACACTACCATCGGCGCTGAGCGTTTTCACTTCCGAGTTCGAAAAGGGATCGGGTGGTTCCCACTCGCTATGGCCGCCAGGCAAACTGTTATCGGTAATAACCCGCACTCACCGGATACACCGAAATTGGGTTTGCTTTTAACAATTTGGAAATTTCTGACAATCTGAGTTTTATCTAAGTGTCGCATTGTTACATGTCGCACAAAGTGCTTTGGTGTTATATGGCCAAGCCGCACGTGCAATTAGTACTGGTTAGCTTCATCCATTACTGAACTTCCACACCCAGCCTATCAACCTCGTAGTCTTCGAGGGCACTTCAGGGACCTCAAGGGTCCAGGGAAATCTAATCTTGAAGGGGGCTTCCCGCTTAGATGCTTTCAGCGGTTATCCTGTCCGTATATAGCTACCCGGCAATGCCACTGGCGTGACAACCGGAACACCAGAGATACGT
>JBBKWL010000249.1:0-88493 GCA_037968975.1 Woeseiaceae bacterium
CCCCGGTGAAACAATTTCAGCGTGCTCTCGTTGCCTTGCGATGCACTGTTCTGAGACACGATTTTATCAGTTGGAATTGCATTCCGCGGACACAGTATCAGAGGGTTCTTGAGTGACACGAAGATCTGGAAACACAGTTTCAGGGTGCGTGAACACGTTTTCTAGAATCTACGTGCACAATTTCTCAGGGGATACCGGTACTGGGCTTGGCCAGTGTCGGTGTGGAAATAACCTTTGCGCCACCGGGTAATTCGGGTAATCCGTAGGACACCTCGAATAAACACAGAGCAGACGTTTGGTTGTACGGTTATGCGTATAATGTATATTATGTTAAATCAGATAATAACTTTGCCATTATTCACCCCCTAAAACGCCATATCACCTCCTCATACTGAATCCTGAAACAACTACTTCTAAGGATCTGGAGGTTCAAACATGATTACAGCACTACGCTGGCTACTGGTAGCGCCGATGGCCGCACTGGGATGGATAATTACTTTCGCCGCCGCATTGGCTACGCATTCACTTATCGATACCTTTTGCCCCGAGCAATACAAAGTCTCAAATAGCTGCAACTGGGAATGGGCAATTCTCGTTCAGGAGGCTCTCATCGTCGTTGGAGCAACCCTCTCTGCGGTGCTGTTTATCGGCTTTGCGGTCATAACTGCACCGGTGCATAAGGCACGCGTCGCGACAGCGGCGTTTCTGGTGGGTTTATCTGCCGCTACCTGGGCGTATTTGCAAACGAGCGCCCTGTCCGCGTTCATCGGCGCGTGTGCTGGTGGTTTGCTGGCCTGGATTATCGTTCTGAAGTGGCATGGCCGTAGAAAAGTCAGTGGGTACCGACAGTACCCACTGTTTATCTAATTAGACCAGGTCCAATTTGCTTATTTCTTCCAGTCGGTAATCCACGCGCCGACGCCGCTGCGCCGGAGCTTACGACCGTCAGACAACAGGCGGTAATTCCATTCGTCGTTTTCCTGGGCGCTTCCGGATTTGGGCCGAACCTGTAACGCATAACAGCTCACTATAGGACAGCCACCGGTCGCTGCAGCGACACTGGCTTCGTAGTAACCGTTTTCAGTGTCATTCCAGCCAGCGGCGCCAAGGCCAAGCTCCGTAAGGTCAACCGTATAGCGATTCTGCTCCGTACGAAATTGCTCCTGCAAAGTCGCAATTTGAGTCAATGCAGATTTCGCCTCTGCGCGCCGGGATTTTTGCACCTGCGCGATGTAGCTAGGGAGCGCGACAGCGGTCAATATTGCTACGATGACCACAACGATCATCAGCTCAATAAGATTGAACCCGCGCTCCCTCTTCATCATTGCAGTGCCTTCCAGTTGACCCGCGTCGGAGCGTCACAAATCTTCATAACCGCCTCGGAGCCTGCAAATACCGTCGTGCAAAATGGTTCCGGCGTGGTCGGTGTGCCCGGTTCTGAATGCGTGACCAACTGCGGTTCACCCAGGATCGCTGCCTGGTCGTCCACTGGTCTGTCACGGACATACGTATCCGGAGTGCCGTCATTGTCCGTGTCGACCTCAAGGACGCCGACTGCAGAAAACAAGTCCACCGCGTAGAAACGGTTTGAGCCACCAGTGAAGTCACAGACGTCTGCCACACCGGTCTCGAATGATGTGAACAGAAGCTTGTTCTTAAACGTTCGCGCGCGCGCCAGTATTTTTTGGTCGCTTGCGAGAGTTAAGACCCAACCGTCCGCCGCGTTAAGAGCCGCAATTTCCGTTGTCAGCGCCGTGCCTGTGGCAGTCTGCAACACGTTGGATGTCACGTCGTGGAGGTCGCTGATCGTCAACGCACTCGGCGTTGTCGCTGGCGCGCCTTTCGCTACATTCGAGTCGATTGCGGCGAAGAACTTGTCATCGACCGTGTCGTTCAATGGATGCGCCCGATAACCGGAGCCAATTGCGACCGATGTAACTGTCAGGCCGTTGCGTGTTGTCAACGCGATGCTCGGTGGGTAGTAGAAGCGTCGGTTCTCCTGAATCGTACTGCCGCCGAAATCAGCGAACTTGTACGCGTTCAGAGTTGAGCCGGTAGTAATATCTCCGCCTTCGGTGATATCAACGCGCCAAATCTGCGCACCCATGTCGCCAACATAAAGTCGGTCAACATAACCGTTACCATCGGAGTCCTCTGCGCGTACATCTGACGGAATGCTGTACTTCATGTCAGGCACGTTGACTACGAATTCGGTGGCAGGTGAAACCGTGTCTTCCGCACCGACCGAATTCAACAAAGCGCCTGTCGCAGCATCGACGATGTAGATACCCATGCCAACATCGTCACCCGCAGAGTCTCTGGTTTGATCCAGAACATCCTGCTTGGCAGAGTCATAGCCACCGCCAAAGATCAGTACAGGTCGCGCAGTAGTTCCGTCGAGAATTCGTGCAACGGTCATGCGTGACCAGGATTCACCCAGTAAATCAAATCCGGATGTGCCACCAACAATCTGCCACATCAAAACCGGGTTGTTTGGATCCGACACATCCACCGCATAGTAGCTGTCGCCACCACGACGCATTCCGAAGTACAGAATGGCCTTGTCAGTAGCAGTATCGATCAAGCCATTGCCATTAACGTCGCTGAGTAACACAGTCATCGGGCCATCAAGGCCGTAGATGTGTGGTCCTGCAACGGCACCGGCAGATTGTGACTGCATGGTCCCAACCATTTGATTCGGCATAAATGCGAAGAGCTCGGTACCGCCAGTCGTATCATTGAGTGCAGTCGGATTGGTTACGTCAATTGCGTGCAGGTAGCCCTGGTTAGTCGTGACGAACAAGATCTCACCGATACCGCCTGCGTACTTGATGGTCTTCGGCTGCGTATGCAGCGGATCACCGATGCGCTGGCTTCGAGCCCAGTCAATCATGGAGTCAACTTCAGGCTGCGTGGCAGTAGCAGGCATTCCCAAAACCGATGCAGTAATACTGGTGTTCGACGTATCGAAATCGTGATTGCCGTCGTTCAGGTCAACACCGGAGGTTTCCGCCGGGTTCGAAATGACATATATATTTCTTGAAGCCGGCGACAGGTTGTCTACGACACCACCACTGGTTGACTGATTGCCATCCGGACCCGAGCTCCAGAAACTTTGCGACGTTGATTTAAACACAACCTTGCCCGAGTCGGCATCGACCTCAGTTGCCACGGCACCCGTGACGTCTCTGATTTCCCCATCTTCGATGAAGTAGCCTTTAATGTTGCCATTCCAAACACGTTCCTGATTTGGATCGAACAGCGTTAGATAGGCTTTGCCGCCTGTCTGCAACGTCGTCGTGTCGAAGCTCGCCGCAAATCCTGCGAATCGTTGGTTACTACTGGATACGCTGGAAATAATTGAGCGGAACGCATCGATGAGACTTGCGAGGTCATTTGCTTCAAACGCAGAACCACCGCCCTCGTCTGCAACATCGTTCAGGTAGCCCCAGGTTGCAGTTGCAACCGGGCCAGTCAGGCCGAACCCGATTGAATAGGTATCAACCGTGGTACCAGCAAGTGACGGACCCTGGTCTTCTTCATGCAGGAACTTCGCAAGTTCCTTTCCGCAGTTTGCGTAGGGATAGGCCATTGCACTCGCGCCGAACGCCGCGCTATAGTCATCACAGGAAACGTCGTCGCGTGAGATGCCCGGATCGACGCTCGCGATCAGTTCACGAATACGATACGGAGTCGCTGCATTGCCTGCGCTCGTGCGACCATAGTCCACCTCGTTTGAAGACGGATCACCATCGGTCAGAAGCACAATGCCGGTTTTCTGGCACTGCTCAGTGATCGGTGAAATGTAGCGACGCGTGTCGTCACGTCGATAGGTGCATCGGTCATAGTTGTCCGCAGATCTGTTGTTGCTGGTATTGCAAACGTAGCCGCCAGGACAGGTTGTCGTGCTGGGATACGCAGTGGTTGCGAGACACTCTGTGCCGCCACCATCTGAAGCTGTACAGCACCGAGACGGCTGGCCGCCCGAAGTACTTGTCACCCACAGGCTGCCATCATTTCTGTCTATGCAGGACGCTGGAGGCGTCGTGCTATACGTCGTCGTAGTACCGCCGCTGCAGACGTTGCCGCATCCGGCACTACAGGTTGTCGAGGTACAAATTCGTGCCGGCAGCACCTCCGCCGTACATGACATTTCCGCGCCCGCGCCTTGCGGCCCCGAGCACGAGTTGTAACTTGAGCCGCCAGCATAAGCAGCATAGTCATAGCAGGTGCTGTTCCAGCCGGTAGGGTTCGCCAACGGAACATAGGCTACCCCGCCCGTCATGCTCGCCGGGTGTGCCGCACGCCAACCGTCATAGTAGCGATTCGCGCCGGTATTCCAGCTGCCAAAACTATCGCTCTTGCCGTACAGCGGCACGTCACCGCGCAAGTACCTGGCGACTTCCAGTAACGCAGGCACTGTGGGCGTTTCCTGACTGGCGGTCGCAACCTCTACCATGCGATCGATCACTTCACGAACTTCCATGCCGGCAGGGATGCTGCTGTCAATCGCATTCGCATCACTGTCATATAGCGCAGCCGGAAATTTGATTCCGCTGCCGCTGTAATCACGAAATGACGTAAAGCCAACCTTGATGTCCGGCAAACCGGGATCCGCAAGAATCGTACTGATTGCGTTTTGCATGATCTCCAGCCGCGACGGATCGCCCGCACTCGGGCTAGCCCCGCTGGGCGTTTGATTCATGCTGTCCGAAAGGTCCAGTACGAAAATTAGATTCGGTGTAACGCTGGCCAGTCCTGGATTAATGAATACCTCCAGATCATCACCATATGCCAGCGGTGACGTGAAGGTCACAAGGGCTGCTAGCGCACCGAGTCCCAGCTTCATTCCTTTTGATTTGATATCCATAATTTCTAGTCCGGCTGATAAATTGTTGGCACTCGTAAGTACCAGGTTAAGGACAGGTCCCCGCTAGCACTGTCGCTGGTGCAGGTGCGACGATATAGCCGCCCTGCTCCAAACGCGTCGTTGCATTGGTACTATCCGACGCGGTCGTTCTGAGAATAAATTTGTAGGCACGGAATTCACTGTCCGTGCCCGGAGCAATCGTGGTGCCGTCGAAGCAAATGTCGACGTCGACGGTCATATCAACTTCCTGCGTTGATGTATCACCGTCCAAATCCTGGTCATAAATGTCCGGGAAAGTGCGACTGCGCGCATCAACAGCCTGTTCACCGGGAACGAGGTTGAGCAGGTTTGCCCACTGTTCGCGCAGTGCTGAATTCGCGACGTGTTGGGTCCGGCTTTTGATGCGGTGGTTGCTCGCCATGATTTCCTGTGAGCCAACATCGCGAAACATGCTGGTACTGACGATAGTCACGATGAGCAACAAGACCAGTGACGCGATCAACACCGCGCCGGTCTGTTGCGACTTAAATGCATAGCGTGTCATAGCCATCAGATTACGCCTCGCATGTTTTCCAGAGACACTGCGAAACTCAATGCTTCCGGTGGTCGGCTTCCGGACTGAATAATCAGCTCGATTTCAGCAACGCGCACCTGATTCCAATCGGTAACGCCGCCAGCGCGCTGGAATGAATCGATTGATTCGTCACTGTTTGTGTCGAGGCCGTATGCGACTGCCATGCCAAGAAAACGAATTTGTTGTGCGATCGGGCCCTGGTCATCGCCCATCAACGGACGCGCTGCGCCACCATCTGTGCTGCAGTTGAGATTCACACCGTCTACCGCCAGGACCACAGCTGACATGGCAGCGGCTGGAACTGGATTGCCGATGCAATCAATAATACCGATGCCATCCAGAAACCGAACTGCAATGCTGTCGTTCGGCACGGCCTGTGTGCCACCACCGATGAGCGCCACGGTCGCTGTCGCCTCGGTACCCACAACCGTCTGGCCAGCCGCAAACGGTCCCGCTGCAGGAAATAATGACGCGCGATTCATGATTCTCTGATTCGTCATGTCCGAGAATCCGGCTTGCTGCAGCACATTTGTAAACATGATATTTGCCAGACGCTCGCTACCCTGCTGTCCGGACTGCGATTGCTGGTATGAGTAAGCCTGTCGATTCTGACCGAAAAAGGTCAGCAGACCTGCCAGCAGGAACAAACCAATTGAAATTCCTATCAGGAGCTCGACCAGGTTAAAGCCGCGTTGGTGTTTAACGATATTCATGGTCGCGCTCGAACTGTGTAGGTGAATGCACGCTGACTGTTTGCCGCGGTGCCCGTACCCGTGTAATAGGTACTCGCCATATTGATACCCGACGTAGACTTGTTTTCGTTCCAGATCAATGACACTTCCAGCATCACCGGAAAGTCGGTGCCGATACGACGAATTCGGGCGCTCGGTGCAGGCAGGCGATCCGAAATTCCGCCGGTGGTGCCAAACGAACTGCCGTTTTGCGCCCAGGATTTGACGTTGTAAGCCGCTGTTTCCTGAGGCGTGCAAATGGCTGCCGCGCAATCGACGGTCAGGCTTTCCAGCGCAGCACCTTCGCCGCCAGCGCCGACATCACTGATAACTCCGGCAGCGCTAATAGCGATGTCGAAAGTCGGCGAAATCGTTTGCCAGAATAAATCGTTGCTGTTGATGCGCGATAACAAGGCCGATGTCTGTATTGATGCAATGCTGCGGTCGGCCGCAACCTTGGTACTGCCAATCGCGATCGACTGTAGTGCACCGATACCCAACAGCCCGAACACGATAATCAGAAACGCAATAAGCGATTCAAGCATCGCGAAACCGGATTGTGTGTTTTTAAAATTCATAAATTCGGCCTTACGGGCAAGTGAGATCCGTGCCGGAGCGATCTTCTACAATTGAGTTGTTGTCAGTATCCGTTGCGAGGCGTACACGACCGTCAACCGAAATGATCACGCCTCTTGCACGTTGCGCAGCATCATCGCGGCCGCACAGTTTTATGGTTCTTGCACTGCTGGAAAATCCATTGCGATTAAAAACGATGGCACCGGTTGCTCCGGCAATTGCCATTTCTGTCGCCGTGTCGCTGTCCAACGCTTCACGGACCCGAATGACGTTTGCCGCATCATCAACGATTAGCCATCCGGTGCTCCAGTCGGCATCGCCGGAGCAAGCGGTGTAATCGGCATTTGCGGAACATACCGTGACATTCAAGCCGCGCTTCGCGGCCTCCGATCGAGCGTGTCGCAAACTCCCAACCAGGTCGTTGGTTTCGGTTGAAAGACTGCTGTTGATTGATATGTTCTGGAACGACGGCACCGCAATGGCAGTGACGACGCCTAAAATTCCGATCGCTATCAAGAGCTCGAGCAAATTAAAACCGCGTTGTTGAGCGCCGGCTGCAGGCATAACGATACGCGTACGGCTACGGCCGCCGCAGATCGAATTGCGTCTTGCTGCGCTCACTTCGCGCATCGCTTGCTCCCTAATAGGTTTTTTCCTACGTTACACATCGTACGGGTTTACCTCAGTTTGCTCCGTGTCCCTGTTCACAATACGGTCAGCGGGCCACGGCGAAGCTTGCTGGCTAACATATTGATTCTAACGCAGATTGTCAGAACTCGATACGTTATGTTTAAACGCAATATAACGAATGCCTTGGACCTGTTAATGCCGTGTTTTGCGAATGAAAATCATCCTACACCTTGCGTTCCACCCCAAAAGGCCTGATCGACGAGCGGCGCTGATCGGCCGACGAGCGGTTCGAATCACCGCGGATCGACCCAACAACTGAAAATCGGATTGATTATGTCTTGATAAATTGCGCGGTGCACCGGACCGCTGTCGGGATGCGCGGCCTGTATATGGCGAACGGCAGCGTCACATTGTTCCCGATCGGTAAAAGAAATAACGAAAAAGTACTGGTGACTGCGGCTATCGTCAGTATCCATGATTGGATGCCGGCAGCGTTCCATGACCGGCCCTGCTTCGGCCATCAGGCCACTCTCCGTCATCAGGGCCGTAAACTGCTCCAGAGTCGTCCGGTAGGCATCAATATTGACGTCTGGCGACAGGTCAAAACTGGTGTGCATATGAAACATTGCGCCTGGCCAGACCGGCTGATTCTCAGACTAACCAGCCAAAAATGCCGCCGGTCAGCAAACCAAAGATCAGGGCATCGAGCAGATTCTTGAGCGTCATTGACCACGGTTTGCTGAACCAAATGCTCTCCGGGATGACCGCGATGCCGTTGGCAATAAAGGCAATCGTCCCCGTTATGCGAAATACCGCCAGATAGTCGGCGTCGGGTGCCATCGTGCGGGTCAATATATACGCGCAAAACACCGAAACCATTGCAAAATAGACAACCATGCCGAGCATCTTCGGGGCCATGGACGGCATTCCGTTGGGGGCTACGGTGATATACGCCACGGGCCCGTCCGCGAAGCGTTGTTTAACCTCGGGTTTCGCCATTTCGGAGTAATCTCCGCAATGTGGCAGCAGATAAAAGCCGGGTTTCGCGCCCTTCAGAGCTGCGCTCACGTCCTCTTCACGGTCGGTCTTGCGGTGGTCACTGTTGTGCCATTTAAAGACTACCCAAATGGCCGAGCTCATGAAAAAACAAACCAGTGTGGCGACACATATGGGCAGCCATAGATCGAGAATACTCATTGTAAGCCCCTGTAATTGTTATTCTTTCTACTGAGGGGCTATTTTAGCCTGATTTCAGGTGGCCGTCTTGCTGTAATCCGAGTCGTTGGCTTCCGGTTCCAGGTCTGCCGGCTCCAGTTCCGGGGTCAATGCGTAATCGAGTACGCCGGTCGCGATCATGTCGGTCGAAGCCTGTGCGACTTCAAGTTCTGTTTCCACTTCGCGAATCTTGATTTCAGAGCGAAGATTTTCGGTTGCCCGTTCGGATAGCTCGGAGCGCAACTCGCGAGTTTTCAGGACTGAGGATTTAAGGTCAGCGCTCAGTTCTCCGAGGCGAGTTTGCTGGTGTGAGATGACGTTATCGCGCTTTTCGATGCCCTCATTCGCCGCCATCAACTCCTTTTGCTGCAGCTCGTCCTTTTCACTCATTGCCGCTGCTTCGGTTCGAGCGATCCGGGCCTCTGCCTCGAGCGAGCGTATACGGTCGTCTCGCGGATCTCTCTTGCTGGCACGGAAACTCGCCGTCGTGCGGGCGTGAATTGCTGACAGAACCCAGCCAATCAGAAATGCTCCAGCTGAATACAGAATCAGGTTTTGAGGGAGTTCCAAGAACATCGGCCTAGATTATGCAATTTTCAATATTAGAAAAGGACAGAAGTCTCAGTCCGGGAAGCCGAAAAAGTTCTGACCCGGATTAAGCCTGGGCTTGTACTTCGATATAAAGCGCCAAATAACTCATTATTTATCAATTATTTAATTTGCTTTCTTAAGGTCAAATGACGCCTGTCTAGCGTGCACACCAGAAGCGGATCTCCTGCGCTTGCAGAAACCCCTCCGCGGTTTTGCCCTGCAGCATGCCAAGAGTGCTCAGCATGCCCGCCTGAGTACAGGTATCCGCCGCGACGGTAATAGAGTGCGGCGCATCAGGGATCGGCCAGCCCGTGCGTGCATCGAGGATGTGGCTGTAGCGCTTGCCATCCCTGAGCAAAAAGCGACGTGCATCGCCGCTTGTGGCGAGCGCACCCACTTGCAGGTTGACCCGCTTTGCAGGCAGCTCAGTGCGACTATCGAGCCCTTCTATACCGACCTTCCAGGGCTGTCTGTCGTCTGCGCGCTGAGTTACAGCAAGATCACCGCCCAGGTTCACGAGACAGCTTACGGTTGCCGAGTTACGCAATATCGTGCAGACCCGATCGACGGCATATTCTTTGCCAATCCCACCCAGGTCTATCTCCATTCCCGCCTCAAGCTGCAATCGGTGGTCACGCCATTTGGCCTTTTGCCAGCCAACGAGTTCGAGTACCCGACACACCGCTTGCGGGTCCGGTATTTCATTGCCGCCATCGAATCTCCATACCTTGCGCAATACTCCCGATGTGATATCGAATTTACCTTCACTGAGTTCAAACAGCGTTGTTGAAAAATCAAGCAGATGTGCAGTTTCAGTATCGACCGCCACCGGAGCACCGTCGGCGGAATTGATACTGGCGACAATGTTGTCGCTACAATAGCGGCTGAATTTATCCTCGATACGCCAGACTTCCGCGGCGGCTAGCTCGGTCAAATCTTCGGCTTGCCGCGCCCCTTCTGTTTTGCACAAGATTTCACAGGGACTGGCCATCGCATAAAAGCGGCCGCGCCAACAGCTGTCGCCACGGTCCACGGTAACCGATCGCTCAGACGGCTGGCCTGACACGGGAGGCTACTTGCCGAATCCGTAACCGAACTGGAATATGATCGCGTTGAGGTCGGGGTAATTGTCCTGATCGACCTGGCTACCGATTAGCTGATTGCGGGCGACGCTACCGGATTGCTGATAGAACTCAAGCCGCACATTCATGTCATTACCATTGCGCGTTCTCCAGCCATACTTGGCACCGATAGTTACCGCGTCAAACTCTCCGAGTCGATGGTCCGCGGAGACATGCTCCGGCAGCGGATCGCCGTCGACAAGACTCAAAGTGTAGAAATCGGCGGCGGTCTGGCTGTAGTAACGCAGGTGCGGTTCGATGTAAGCACTGGATCCAACCGGCCATCGATAACGCACATCAAGAGTGTGCGAATCAATCTCCCAATCGTCCGTCATATAGCGGTAAGAAGCATCTAGTACCCTACCGTTCATGAAATATTTGCCCTGCGTAAACAGGCTGTGTTTGACGCGTTCGTCCGGACGATGCTCGTAGCGGTACACATGCGATGGGCCGTTTGCCGGTGGCGGCAGGTTTGCGACCGCAGCGCCAGTGATTCCATCGACCAGACTGACCACTTTGAACGGATCGCTGAGGTAACCACTGGAGTCACTGTAGGAGTAATTCAGTTGTGCAACGAAATTTCGGTTGATAACTTGCGTCACCCCAAAAATTACGTCGACAAGGTCTTTCGATTCACTACTGCGTCGATTGCTCAGGTCACCTACATTGAGCATTTGCGATAAGCCTGTTGGAACACCGCCCTCAGGATCTATCTCATCACTGGCAATTGCGAAGCCACCAGACACGGTTGTATTTCGCTGGTTGAAGTCGCGCGATATCCTGGCGTTGAGACCCAGATGTAAATAGTCATATTCTTTCGACGCGCTCGCCCCGACGTTGAGTTGATACAAGCGACCAAGCGGCTGTTGCCAGTTTGCAGTCAGCGCAAGTCGAGTGTCGCGAAAAGTGCCGTCGATCGGCAGCTCATTTGCGGCTGTATCAAAGGTCTTCTTTCCGGATGGTTGGGTAATCGTTTGGACAAAACTTTGCGGTAAGGCACCGTTTGGCGACGCGCCCGTTAGCGTGTCCAAAGTAACTCCGAGCGTTAAAATGCGATCGTCGACATACGTACGCGTACCGAGAACGCTAAGGCTCAGATCCTGCACCCTGTCGTTGTCCTCACCGTAGTACAACAGTGCCGTGTCAAAACTCCAACCCGGGTCCTCCTGGGCCTGGACCGGTTCAGGCAGCGACGTCCCAAGCAAGGTGCATGTGGCTGCTGCCAAGGCGGCCGATATCTTGAGCGGTCTAGTTGCAGCCACAACCGCCTCCACCGAATCCGCGTCCGCCACTGGACGCTTCTTTGCTGAAGTAAATGTGATCATCCGTTGCCGCTTCGATCGCATCGGTGGTCAGCTGCATTTCATCTTTTGCAAGTACGTCGCGATCCCAGGGTTCCACGCCCATGGATGTGCAACCACTACAGATGCCGAGAATCATGCTCGCGGCGAAAACTCCTCTAACTCCCATCCTGCGATCCTCCGGAGCGCAACGCCGTTTTAAGAACAGCTTCGTACTCTTCCTGCTGTTTTACCCTGAATCCGTAGTGTCTCGCATGCAGCTCTCCATCGCGTCCGAGAATGTACGTACTCGGCATCGCCTGCACGCCAAATTCTTTCGCAAGTTCTTTGTCGACGTCGTAGTAAATCCTGAACTGCGCGGGAAACTCCCGCAGAAAATCAGCAGCTTCCTGGCGCTCGTTGTCGAGATTGACGCCGATGACGACCAGACCCTCGTCTGCGTACTGCGCCTGCATAGAATTCCACCATGGAAACGAGCGGCGGCAGGGAACGCACCAGGAGGCCCAGAAGTCGAGAACAACAACCTTGCCCTCGTACTGCGCGAGATCGAGCGCTGCATCGGCGAATACGGGCGGGCCGCTAAGAGTCAGTAAGACGATGCACCCAGCCAGTGTTGGCCGGATCAAGACTCC
The DNA here is from genome assembly GCA_037968975.1 of Woeseiaceae bacterium. Taxonomy (GTDB): domain Bacteria; phylum Pseudomonadota; class Gammaproteobacteria; order Steroidobacterales; family Woeseiaceae; genus UBA1847. The sequence continues at coordinate 12,242 of JBBKWL010000249.1, forward strand.
GCTTCCAAATTCGCAATAATTTCGATCACCTCGTCGGTGAAATCCGTAAACAGGCCATCCACCTCAAGTTCGACCACGCAAAAACGCACGAGTTCTGCTAGCGAGTCGAAGCCCGGCGGCAGATCATCGCGCCGAAATGTGTACGGATGCACGGTCATTCCCAGTTCATGGGCCCGCTCCACTAGCATCGAGGAATGTCGTTCGCCGTTCTCGGTAACGTATAAATGCTCGATATTCGGGCCAATGCCATCGGCAATTTCAGCGGTACGCGTCAGGCCTTCCGGCCGCCGTAACACGTCGTAATCCGTCGTCGCTTCATTCCAGGAATTGTTGCCGATCAGTTGCACCAGCTTCCACGGACACTCCAGGTCAACTTTCAGGCGCCGTACTTCGGCGTCATCGAAACACTGGACGTACACAAGGTCTGCGTTGGCTGAACCGCGAAATTCCCGAATTTGCTCAAGGACCATAGGGCTAATGTCCACCCCCTCGCGCTTGTGCCAGGCCGGGCTCTTGATCTCGGGGTAAATTCCGGCTTGCCGGCCCGTAGCCGTATTCAAGCGATTCACTAGATGCATTTCTTCCCTGAAGGTGTGGACCTTGTAATGGCCGGTTTGCGCCGGATATCTGCCAGGGTAGACGGCACTACCGTCACTTTTCATTCGCTCCCAGGCCGTCAATGTTCGAATTTCGGCCATATCGAAGTCGCGCGCATAATACCGCCCGTCCTCCCGCTCCCTGCCGGGGTATCGTGAGGCGACATCGGTGACAGTATCAATATGAATGTCGTGCATTACGACCAGTTCATCGTCGCGCGTGGCCACGATGTCCTGTTCGAGAAAATCGGCGCCCATGATGTGCGCCAGAACTTTGGCAGGTCGTGTGTGTTCGGGCAGGTAACCGGATGCACCACGATGGGCGATTACAAGCGGTTTCATCGTATATCCAAGGTTAAGAATATTCGATAAGCGTAGGATTATTCAGGAGTTTCATCGGACTCTTCGGTTTCCAGGCCCGGAAATTCGATGACTTCCCAGCGCTGCGTATCCTCGCCCCGTGCTTCCAGCTTGAGGCGATCGACCAACTGTCGCGCGTTCCAGTCGACCGGCACGCCGGCCCTTTCCACGAGTGGCTTCGGTGTTTCCAGCAAACCACCAAACGGGCGAATGCAGAATATGCCGATGTCGTTGGCTTCAGCGACATCCATCATGTAGTTGGTAATGTCCGTTTTTTCCTCATAAACAGCAGGCAGGACAATAATGGCCTCCGATGCCTTGATTTGTCCGATCAGCTCTTCCTTGATGCTGTCGATGCCGCCCTTGACCGGAATGTTCTCCGGCTTGCTGACATTCAGGTAGTAAAACTTGTCATCGCTCTCCAGGAACTCGAATATCCGCAGGTAGTCGGCGGTTTCCTCGAAGACGTGGGTGACAAACACTCGTATTGGATTTTTTTCAGACACACTTAGCTCCCGTTCATTGTGTTGCGCATTATAGTATCCAAGCTGTTCCCATGCCTATGGCGATTCGGTATCGTAACCCACTAGATGCGCCTCCTCTTATACAACATACGCTACGCCGTCGGTGGCGGAGCTAGCATGCATATGCCTCTGCCCGGTGCGGGCTATGTATTGGGCAATCAATCGGTGCTTCCGGACATCACCAAGTTCATCAAATCGGTGGATCCGGATATTGTTGGCCTGATCGAGGTGGACACTGGCTCCATCCGAAGCCGCAAAGTCAATCAGGCTGAGAAAATTGCCGGCGATCTCAGTATGAACTCCTCGTACGAAACCAAGTACGGCACCAGGTCTTTCAATAAAATGTTGCCGATCGTGCGCAAACAGGGCAATGCGTTCATGGCGGCGGCGCGCGTCCACGGCGAAACGTTCCACTATTTTGATACCGGCATAAAGCGCCTGATTATTGAACTGGAAATGCAGGACTTCGCAGTGTTTCTGGTGCACTTGTCGCTCAAGTATCGGCACCGCCACCTGCAATTGCGCCACCTTTACGATCTGATCAGCGTTACCGACAAGCCGGTTATCGTTGCCGGTGATTTCAATACATTCTGGGGCGAAAACGAAATTTACCTGTTCATGAAAGCTGCAGGTCTGAAGTCGGCAAACCTTGCAAGTTCCCCGACCTACCCGAGTCGCTCGCCACGTAAAGAACTCGACTTTATTCTCTACCAGGAAGGCATCACCCCGGTTGCATTTGATATCCCCAGTATCAGACTCTCGGATCACCTTCCGCTTGTCTTCGATTTTGAAATCACCAGTTTGGCAGGACCTACATGAGAGTCTCACATGACGAATAAGCACTGGAAAATTGATACCGACGATACAGGCATCGCCTGGATATGTTTTGACAAGGCTGAAAGCAGTGTCAATGTCCTGTCAACCGAGGTCATGATCGAGCTGGAAGGGATCCTTAAGCAATTTGATGGCCAACCGCCGCGTGGGCTGGTGATCTACTCAGGCAAGCCGAGTGGTTTTATCATGGGGGCTGATATCACTGAATTTTCCTCAGTGACTACGCCGGAATTGGCGTATGAGGTAACTCGTCGAGGTCAAAAACTCTTTGATCGAATAGAAGCACTTGCTTGTCCCACCGTATGTGCAATCAACGGATTTTGCCTGGGCGGCGGCCTTGAGCTCGCGATGTCCGCGGATTATCGACTCGCGTTACCCCACCCTAAGCCGATTCTTGGTTTGCCCGAAGTGCAGCTGGGATTACACCCCGGCTTTGGCGGTACCGTTCGCGTAATTCAGATTTGCGGCGTGCGGCCCGGAATGCAGATCATGCTGACCGGCAAATCCATAACCGTTGAAAAAGCAAAGCGCATCGGTCTTGTTGATCGCATTGCGACTGCAGATAACTGGCGCCAAACGGCAAGCGAGCTTATCGCGTCGGGAGCTTCCAGGCAGCGGCCGCCTCTAATCGAGCGAATCTTGAATTTGGGGCTCGTAAGGCCATTGCTAAAACCGATGCTCATAAAGCAGGTTGCGTCGAAGGCGCGCAAACAGCACTACCCTGCCCCATACGCGATAATCGATTTATGGGCACAACATGGCGCGTCGCCGCGCACCGGGTATGAAGCGGAAGCCCGGTCGTTTTCCAGGCTTATGTGCACGGCTGCGTCGCGGAATTTGGTGCGGGTCTTTTTCCTGCAGGCCAAACTCAAAGGGCAAGGCGCGAAGCCCAAAGATGAAATTGAGAACGTGCACGTCATTGGCGCCGGTGTAATGGGCGGTGATATTGCAGCATGGTGTGCGCTGCGTGGATTGAATGTCACGCTGCAGGATCGCGAAGATAAGTACATTCAGCCAGCGATCGAACGCGCGCATAAGATGTATGCCAAACGCATCCGGAATGACGCCGACCGCGTTGCCGCAACTGAGCGCCTTGTTTCAGATGTAGCCGGAGAAGGTATAGCAAAGGCTGATCTGATCATCGAGGCTATTTACGAAAACCTGGAGGCGAAGAAAGCACTGTACGTGGACATCGAAAAAAGCATGCGGCCGGAGGCCATAATCGCAACCAATACTTCGAGTATCCGCTTACAGGATCTTCGCACTGACCTGCGACATCCAGATCGATTCGTTGGCGTGCATTTCTTTAATCCGGTGGCACAAATGCCGCTGGTTGAAGTTGTACGCTGTGACGATACGCAACAGGACGTGCTGGATGCGGCATTCGCTTTCGTAAAAAAGATCAGCAAGTTGCCGCTGGAGTGCGCGAGTGCACCTGGCTTCGTAGTCAATCGTATATTGGCGCCGTACATGACCGAAGCCATGCATCTGGTCGATGCTGGCGTCAGTCTGCCAGCGATCGACGAAGTGGCGGTCAATTTCGGTATGCCGATGGGGCCTATCGAGCTGGTCGACAGTGTCGGCCTGGATGTAGTGCTGCATGTATCAAAAGTACTCGGCGCGGAGATGGAAGGTGCTGTTGCTGAAAAATTATCGGCGCTGATCGAACAGCAACACCTTGGGCGCAAAACCGGTCAGGGATTTTACGTTTGGGAAGATGGCAAGGCACTGAAACAAGATAGCGGCGACCAGCCGCCAGCCGACGCAGAAGATCGACTCATTCTAAGCATGGTCAACGAGGCCGTCGCCTGTCTTACTGATGGCGTCGTTAGCGACTCAGATCTGCTCGATGCCGGGGTAATCTTCGGTACCGGGTTCGCACCATTTCGGGGCGGGCCGATAAATTATGCTCGTGAACGCGGCGTCGACGACGTCGTCGCAAGGTTGCGAGCGCTGGCGGCTACCCACGGCGACAGATTTGAGCCACATCCGGGTTGGTCTGCCCTGCTTGAGGATGACTGAGACCGATTCGATAGTAAACTGTGCGCCGCTTCACGATGCGAGTGCCACGTAGTATCGGAAGTTGTTGAATTAAAGGTAGAATACGGCCCGTTGCCCAATCCGGGCGGCCGACTTGAAAAACTGGAACAAGAATGTCGAATGAGGACCAAAATATAAGCCTGCTCAAGGGTTTTTCGCCGTTGGACGGTCTCAAGCGTGACAATCTTGCAGCACTCGCACGCAAAGTTCAGCTGCGTGAACTATCACCCGGCCAGGTCCTGTTCAAAGAAGGCGACACCGAAAAGCGCACTTTTTACGTCGCGACCGGCATCCTCGAGTTATTGGATCAAGGCAAAGTCGTAGGCTCTGTTGAGGGCGGGACCGATATGGCGCGCAATCCTATAGCGCCCGTATTTCCACGCCGAGTATCTGCGCGTGCCCGTGATCGAGTCCAGTTCATCTCAATTGATAGTGACCTTCTGGATGTCATGCTGACCTGGGATCAGACGGGAACGTATGAAGTATCCGAGTTACAGGGTAAAAGTGATGTCGGCGGTGATGACTGGATGACAATGCTGTTGCAGACCAAGGCATTTCACAAGATTCCACCCGCGAATATCCAGGCGATATTCATGCGCATGCAACAGATTAACTACCGTTCCGGTGACGTGATTCTTAAGCAGGGAACCGAGGGTGACTATTTCTATGTTCTCACCCGCGGCAGCGCCAATGTGACCCGCGAAACACCGCTATCAAAAGACGGCATCAAGCTTGCAGAACTGCTGGTCGGGGACACCTTCGGTGAAGAAGCTTTAATTTCTGATGCCAAGCGCAATGCGACCGTAACCATGACCTCCGACGGTTCAGTCATGCGCTTAGGCAAGGATGATTTTAAGAAACTGCTCAATGAGCCTATGCTCGACTGGATCTCATTTGACCAGGGACAGGAAATCGTCGCAGGCGGCGGAGTATGGCTCGATGTGCGCTTGCCGAGCGAATACGAAAATCATCATCTCGACAATGCCATTAACATCCCCCTGTATTTTATTCGACTGAAAATCAGCACTCTTGACCAGGACACCAGGTACGTCGTGTGTTGCGACACCGGACGTCGCAGTTCGGCGGGTGCCTATATATTAAGTGGCCGTGGCTATCAGGCGTACGTTCTGCAAGGCGGAATAAACAAAGAGCAGAACTAGTTCGAAACTACATAGTGTGGGTGGGCTTGTCGCCACCCAGCGCGCCGGCCAGGTAGTTTTCAATCTTCTTTTGAGTGTTGCCCTGATCCTGATCACTGAATTGCACGCCGATTCCTGCAGTGCGCTTGCCTTGTGAGCCTTTTGGCGTCATCCAGATTACAGTTCCGGCAACCGGTATCTTCTCTTCTTCGCCCATCAGGTTGAGCAGCATGAACACTTCATCACCGAGTCGGTAGGAGCTGTTAGTCGGAATAAACAGTCCGCCATTAATAACAAACGGCATATAGGCCAGGTACAACGCGCTCTTGTCCTTGATTGTTAGCGTCAGTAGTCCTGGCTTGCTCATTTACTTACCTCTGTACCATCATGGCTGGTAACTCGCCATCCGACGAGTCTGTTCCGCAGTTCTTCAAGCCCTCTGACAAGTCGATTAGTAATCCTTCCAGCGTTAACTGAACGTTGTACGACCCGCCAGGCTGACCTCGTAAGCGGTTGATTATGTCTAGATAGCAGAACAAATTTCGCCTGTCCATGCGCTTGAGCACAGAATCGTCAATTGTCTTTGGAAGAGTCGCTGTCGCGACGTCACTCGCCCTGAAAATAGCGCCCTGCACTTGTCGGGCCAGCCAATCCAGGACAAAGCCGGTGTCTAGCGACTTCCAGCGTGCGGCGACCTCGATCGCCGATTCTCTGCCGGCAGCGACGGCCGCGAAGTCACTGCTCAGCGCCGCGTGCGTATCCAGTTGATCGATCGCCGAGATTGCCGCCAGGGGCGCATTGCCGGCCAGTCTCAGGGCTTCCGCCCAGTTATTGCGAGGTTGAATACGATCCAGCCAGTGGAGTGCGTCCCGTTCCGCCGGGGCCGCAAAATCGATTCTTTGGCACCGGCTGAATATGGTGGCCGGCAGCCGCCCCTTACGATCGGCAACCAGAATCAGCAGAGCGTCGCCGCTGGGCTCCTCCAGCGTCTTGAGCAGACTGTTAGCCGCATTATTTGTCATTGTTTCAGCCGGCTCAATGACGGCAACCTTACCGCCACCCTCGTAGCTCGTCAGGCTCATTTCAGCAACTAACTCCCGAATCTGATCAATGCCGATTGCCTGCTTGTCTTCCTTAGGCGCAATCCAGCGCATATCAGGGTGCACCACTGTGTGCAGCGGGTACTGCGGCAATGGCGGCAGGTTGCGCACCGCGAGATGGCGCTCAGCCATCCAGGTCGCTGCCGCGCGTTTACCGATGCCAGCCGGACCGGCCAGCAGAACTGCATGTGGCAAACGCCCATGCTGGATCCTCTCGAGCCAGTTCTTGGCGAAATCATCCAACCAGTTAATATCTTTACTATCAATCATTTGAAGAAGTTATCTAATCCATTTCCTTATCTAAAATTCGATTGATAAAAGTATAAATTTCCGTCTGTACCGCCTGAATGTCACGGCTGGCATCGACGACTACAAAGCGCTCCGGTTCTGCCGCTGCCAGGCTCAAATAGCAATCGCGAGCCCGGCTAAAGAAATCTGCTCGTTCCGATTCGATACGGTCGGGCTTACCACGCTTCCCTGCTCGCCCGATTGCGGTCTCCACCGGCGCATCCAGCAGCACCGTAAAATCCGGCTGCAAATCTCCGTGAACCCAGTCTGCGATTCGATTGATGTCACTAAGCGGGAAGCCCCGGCCGGCGCCCTGATACGCACGACTCGTGTCAGTAAAGCGATCACTAATGACCCAGGTGCCTGCAGCAAGTGCTGGCTTGATGACATTATTCACGTGTAATGCTCGTGCCGCGAACATTAGCAACAATTCCACAATATCCGGCATGGGTTCATCGCCATGCTCTAACAACAGGCCCCGTATTTCCTCCGCCATTGGCGTGCCACCCGGTTCACGCGACGTTACCACCTGTAACCCGCGTTTTTCGATCGCAGCCTGCATGATATTGATGTTGGTCGATTTTCCAACACCCTCGATGCCCTCAACTGTTATAAATTTGCCGCGTTTCATCGCAATTGCCTTGTCAATTTCCTTGGCCGCGTCGCTTGCGCAATTGTCGCAAATAAGCGGCGACCGCATCGTCGTGTTCTTCCTTGTTTGCGGAGAATTTGTGACCGCCATCGCCCGTGCCGGTGGCGACGAAATACAACTCATCGCCGTCGGCCGGGTGCAGCGCCGCATAAATTGCGGCTCGACCGGACATCGCGATAGGCGTCGGTGGCAGCCCATGTCGGGTGTAAGTATTGTAAGGCGTTGGTGTCTGCAGGTCCTTACGCGTTAAATTGCCATTAAAGTCGCGCCCAATGCCGTAAATTACGGTCGGATCGGTCTGCAGACGCATTCGTTTTTCGAGCCTGCGCGTAAAAACACCGGAAATACGCTGTCTTTCGTCCGCGCGCGCCGTTTCCTTCTCAATTATCGAAGCCAGAATCAACGCTTCATACGGAGTTTTGATAACAGAAGATTCGCTTCTCGCAGCCCACTCTTCCGCCAGCGTTTTTTGCAGCAACTCATGTGCCTGACGCAGAACTGTGCGATCACTCGTATTCTTGGGAAACCGATAGGTCTCTGGGAGAAATAAACCCTCTGGATGCGTTGTGTCAGCGCCGAGTTGCTCAAGCAGTGCTGGCCAGTCCGCGTCGGTCATCGTTGCCTCAAGATGCGGATGACTATGCAATGCTGTCAGCAAGTCCCAACGATTCCATCCCTCGATAATCGTAAATGAGTATAGTTGCACAGCACCACGGGTGAACTGCTCCAGGATCTGTCGCGGCGTTGCGGCATCGGCAATGAAATAGTCGCCTGCCTGCACGCTTCCCGCTTGCTCGGTCCAGCGTGCGTAAATGCTCAACAGGTCCGCGCTACTAATGATGCCGTTTTGCTGCAAGCTGGCGGCTATGCTGCCGAAGGACGTACCCGGCTCAATTGAAAAGCTCACGCCACCGCCACTCAGGCCGACAGGTGTATCCAGAAACGTATTGATGCGGGTCATAGCAATGGAAGCGCCCGCTATTGCAATGACCAATATCGCCGCAGCGACAACTGCTGCCCGTTTCAAGGTGAGCACTCGGGGACGCCGTTACGGGCGGCGATCGCCTGCACATGTCGTGTTACAGGACCGATTTCCCAGCGCAAACTATTACACGCCTGCACCGGGACTACTCCCAATTGACTGTTAGTGACGAAAACCTCGTCAGCCACTGCCAATTCTTCGGCAGCAACGTCGCGCACCTCACAAGCTCCGCTCTGTTCTTTCGCAAGCAGGTTGATGAGGTGGCGTCGCATGACACCGGATACGCCACATCGCGTAATCGCAGGTGTGATCAGGGCAGATTCTTTGACAATAAACACGTTGCTCATAGTACCGCAGATAAGGCGCCCGTCTGTGTCCAGCATGAACCCTTCAAAAACCTGAGCATCGGTCCATTCCGCTCTGGCCAATACCTGTTCCAGTCTGTTCAGCGTCTTGATCCCGGCTAACAGCGGTTGCACTCCAAGCCGCGTAGTACAGAGCCGCGCTGCAATGCCGGACTGGTAAATTGTTGCGGCTAATGGATTTGCGCGGTGCAACGAAACTTGAATAATAGGATTTGCATTCGGTTCTCTCGAGTAGCCGCGTGCCGAAGGGCCGGCAGACACTGTCAGCCTTGCACTGGCAAAACTGATTTCAACTCCTGCGGCGGCGATTGCAGATTCCAGATTCGCCAGCAAACTGTTCTCAGGTGGGCAGGCCAGGCCGAGCCGCGCGCATCCCGTCTGCAGTCGCTCAAAGTGTATTGACCACAAACGTGGCTTGCCGCCGCGAATGGCGATAGTTTCAAACAGGCCGTCACCGTACGCCGCGGCACGATCAATCAATTCGTTTTGGTTTCCAGTCATTGCGCCAGCGCCCGAATAAGGCCCTTGGCCTTGGCGCGGGTTTCGTTCAGTTCCGCCTCTGGCTGTGAGTCAGCAACAATTCCGGAGCCGGCTCTGAAGGTTACCGTATTCCCTTTGACAACGATCGTCCGGATCAGAATATTTAGATCCAGGCTGCCGTCGCGATTCAAATAGCCAAACGAACCGGTATAAGCGCCGCGCGGACCGGCTTCCAACTCACTGATGATTTCCATACATCGAACCTTCGGACAGCCTGTGATTGTTCCGCCCGGAAAGACCGCCGCAATCGCTGCGCCGGGTGTTACGTCGTCGCGAACTTTCCCCTGAACATTGGAAACAATGTGATGCACATGCGCATAACTTTCAACGATCATCATCTCATCGACTTGTACGCTGCCCGCCTCACAGATGCGACCTAGATCGTTGCGCTCCAGATCGATCAGCATGACATGTTCTGCGCGTTCTTTCGGATCATTGATTAATTCGTCCAGTAGGCGATTGTCTGTCGCTTCGTCATCTGAGCGCGGTCGGGTACCCGCAATAGGTCTCGTGGAAGCGATTCCATTTCTAATGGCTAGTAGTCGCTCTGGTGAGGACGACACAACCGCTACGCCGTCCCAGTACACGAGCCCTGCAAACGGTCCCGGATTTGCACGACATAGTGAGCGGTAGAGTCGGTTTGCATCAACCTCATCGGAAGTGGCGAGCCAGCCGCGAGAGAGATTGGATTGATAAATGTCGCCTGCTGCAATATAGGACTTCGCTTTTCTGACTGCATTCAGAAAGTCGTTCGGATTTTCTTCCGTTACAACAAGCTCCGTTTTTGCGCAAATCAGTTCACTCAATTGGGCAGCGGCTGATAGGTCAGCAAGCACGGACTGGATTGTGAACCGCGAACCCGCTTCGGCGATGAAATGGCACTGCCCTGATTTGTGATCACGAATAATCGCTGCATCGCAGCGCGCGGCAAATGCCGTCGGCATGATCGGGTCGGCCTGCAGATTCAGGCTGGGTTCGATTTCTGCCGCTAACTCGTAGCCAAGATAGAGAAACCAGCCTCCCAGGAACGGCCATTCGTCGTCGCTCGTTGGGACGCGTTCACTGCACCACCAATCGTCCAGGGCGTCCAGGAAGCTTGAATGTTCAGCAGCGCCGCGCCCGCTGAGACCGCCGCTCGATTCGAGCACCAGCGCATCACCCCGGGAAACCAACAGCACGTCAAAGCCACCCAGCGCTGTTTCTGCGGCGGTACTTTGCAGTAAGAATGGATAACGTTCCGGGGCCAGCCGATGCAGTGCGTGTAAGTCAGTACCTGCCGGCAGCAGGGTCGACTTCATTCAAATGCTCTGAAGATCAATGTGCCGTTGGTGCCACCAAAGCCGAAGGAATTGGATATCGCCGTCCTGACGCGCGCGTCCCGAGCGACGTTCGGCACATAGTCAAGATCACAAGCAGGGTCCTGGTTGTCGAGATTCGTTGTCGGCGGAACGACCTGGCTGTTGATTGCCTGTACGCAAAATATGCCTTCTGCGACGCCGGCTGCACCTAACAGATGCCCGGTTGTCGACTTTGTCGAACTGACCATTAAATCATCGGTCGCAGCACCAAATGCGCGACGTATGCCAACGGACTCTCCGATATCTCCGGCCGGGGTCGACGTGCCATGCGCATTGAGATAGTCGATGTCAGAGGGATCGATCCCCGCATCCTTGATCGCTGCGAGCATTGAGCGTCGTGCGCCCTCGCCGTCTGCCGGCGGCAATGTAATGTGATGTGCATCGCCGCTCATGCCGAAGCCAATGAGTTCAGCGTAAATCCGCGCGCCTCTGGCTTTGGCATGCTCCATTTCTTCCAGCACGATGCATCCGGCACCATTGCTGAGTACAAAGCCGTCGCGGTCGATGTCATACGGCCGACTGGCCGCTTGTGGATCGTCATTGCGTGTCGACATAGCCCGAGCAGAACAGAAACCCGCCATCGCCAGCGGTGTTGTTGCGTATTCGGAACCACCAGCCAGCATGACCTCGGCATCCCCGTGCTCAATCATACGACCGGCCAAACCGATGCAATGAGCCGACGTTGCACAGGCGGTAACGATAGACACATTGGGGCCGGTGATGTGCTCCAGAATGCTGACGTAGCCGGATGTCATGTTGATAATGCTGCCTGGAATAAAGAACGGCGACACCCTGCGTGGGCCACCCTCGAGCATTTTCTTGTGGGTGTCTTCGATCGTCTTGATGCCGCCCATACCGGCGCCCATCGCGATACCGATCGTGTGACCATTCTCTGCAGTGATTTCAAGGCCTGAATCAGCAATAGCGTTTACTGATGCAGCGATGCCGTAATGGACGAAGGGGTCCATCTTACGAGCGTCTTTGGGTGATAAATATTCGCTGACGTCGAAGTTCTCGACGGTACCGCCGATACGGGTTGGCAGCTCACTGGTGTCAAAGTCGTCGATGAGACGAATTCCGGATACGCCATTGCAGACATTGTCCCAGGCAACATCCAAGCTATTGCCTACCGGTGAGACAATGCCCATTCCGGTAATAACGACGCGTCGTTCTTTCAATATATATCCGATTGACGTGGCAGAACTGCCTAAAAGAAATTAGAGACTTCGCCGCGGAGCCTCGCGATTAGCGAAGCGCCGCAGCGTAATTCTTAGTCTTCGCTTGCAGCGCGAGCGGTCACAAAGTCAATTGCTTGCTGGACCGTCGTGATTTTCTCAGCGTCTTCATCAGGAATTTCCGTCTCGAATTCTTCCTCGAGTGCCATTACCAACTCGACGGTATCAAGCGAATCGGCGCCCAGGTCGTCGACGAATGAAGCACTGTTAGTTACTTCGTCTTCTTTCACACCGAGTTGTTCGGCAACGATACCTTTTACTTGTTGTTCGATACTGCTCATAGCTATCTCTTCTCCTGGAAGATACTGCAAAAAAATTACTTGCCGGTGTAAGTTATTGATATTACAGGTATGGACCGGCCGTGGCACGGTATTGTAAGTGAATCGTACTGGCCACGCCACTCGCAATTTGCCCGCTATTAGTCCATCAACATGCCGCCGTTGACATGTAATGTTTCGCCGGTGATATAGGCGCCTGCCGGCGATGCCAGAAACACCACGGCATCCGCGATTTCCCTGCCCTCGCCCAGTCGATTCAGCGGGATCTGGCTCAACATCGCTAACTTCTGATCTTCAGGCAGAACTCGTGTCATATCCGTGTCAATAAAACCGGGAGCAACGACATTTACGGTGATATTCCTCGATCCGATTTCTCTTGCCAGGGACTTGGAAAAGCCGATGATGCCCGCTTTGGCCGCCGCATAATTAGCTTGTCCTGCATTGCCCATAATGCCGATAACAGAGGCAATACTCACGATGCGCCCGCGCTTCGCTTTCATCATGCCGCGCAGGCAGGCTTTGCTCATCTTGAACGCGCCGCTCAAATTGGTGGCTATGACATCGTCCCACTCGTCAGCTTTCATGCGCATCAGCAAATTGTCGCGCGTTATACCGGCATTATTGACAAGAATCGTAGGACTGCCTTCTGCAGCCTGAATATTTTTGATGGCAGCCTGGACGGAATCGTCATCAGCTATATCAAGCACGATGCCACGGCCACTTGCACCAATGGACTCGGAAATAGCCGCCGCGCCAGCGGCGCTGGTCGCGGTGCCAATGACTGTTGCCCCGGCCGTGGCAAGGGCGGCGGCGATTGCCGCGCCGATGCCTCGCGACGCCCCTGTGACAAGAGCTATCTCACCCTGCAACGCATCACTACTAAACGAACTTGTCATAGCTAATCCTCGCCCTGCAGGGCTGCTTGTAGACTTTCTACGGAATCGATATTGCTGCACGCGACGGTTTTGTCGATGCGGCGCATGAGGCCAGCCAATACTTTTCCGGGGCCACATTCAATGACCCGATTTGCACCCGCACTGGTCATTGCAACAATGGTGTCGACCCAGCGCACTGGCGCATACACCTGCCTCGAAAGCCGGACTCGAATGTCATCTCCGTCAGTGTACGGCAGCGTATCCGAGGCTGCGATGACGGCGATATCCGGGGTGGTGAAATGCGCAGCTGCCAAAGCTTCGGACAAATCCTCCCCAGCAGACCGCATCAGTGCCGAGTGTGCTGGCACACTGACCGGCAGCAACAGCGCACGCCGTGCACCGCGCTCTTTGGCAAGTTCAATCGCTCGATCGACCGCCTCGGTGTCGCCGGCAATGACTACCTGACCTGGAGAGTTGAAATTGACGGCATCCGCGACGCCGTCACCTGCGGCCTCCTTGCAGACCTCAATGATGACGGCATCATCGAGACCGAGTATTGCTGCCATCGCGCCGGCTCCGGCCGGTACCGCATCCTGCATCAACTCGGAGCGCCGTCGCACGACGGTCAACGCATCCGCAAAACTGACGCTGCCGCCACATACCAGCGCCGTGTACTCGCCAAGACTGTGTCCAGCCAGCAGCGCGGGCGTTGCTCCGCCAGCTGCTTGCCATACTCGCCATGCGGCGTAACCGGCAGTAAGCATCGCGGGCTGGGTAACGGTCGTTTCACCCAGGCGTTCTGCAGGGCCGTCCTGCACCAGTTGCCACAGGTCATAGCCCAGGATGTCGCCCGCTTCAGAATAAACCTCAGCAACTTCGGCGTAGGTTGCAGCAAGGTCCGCTTGCATACCTTGCGATTGTGAACCCTGACCGGGAAAAACCATTGCGATGCTCAATTCGATCTCCATGCGAGTGACAGTGAATGGGCGCGCATTATATCGTCGCCGCGGGCGCTTTTCGAAAGCTCAGAATGAGGCCTGCCAGCGCGCCACTGATCGCGCCGTACAAATGGGCCGCGACCACGACGTTGCCGCCAGTGGTCCCCTCGGAGCCTGGTAGCGGCCCAAGCAGTTGTTCGTAGCCCACCTTGAGCAGCAGAAAAGCCGCGATCAACCAGTAGTCGAGCTGCCGCGTACGGATCCCATCGACAGCACCTGCGGCCAGATAGCCGTGTAGCAAACCTGACAGTCCAACGTACCAGATCAATTGTGGCTGCCAGTACCAGAAGCCAATATCGATCCCGGCGATGACCACGCTCGTGAGCAGCAGCCATTGCACTGGCGAGAATCGCGACGCGACCAGGTAAAAGATAAGCAGCAAGCCCACACCATTGAGCAGAAAATGTGACCACCCTAAATGCACGAAATGACCGCTCAGCAAACGCCAGACCGCGCCATCGGATATCGCGATACGGTCGTAACGAAGCACTTCCCGGCCGAGGTCGCCCGTGACCGCGATTGCAGCTGCGATCGCAACGATTGCACCGGGCAACAGCCAGAGGCGAAATTTACTGGTTTGGCGGTGATCCACGTCACCTTGGTTTAACCCCATGTGCGGTATACTGACGTTTATACGAATGGTGAGTCAACGGAGTGCTCAATTGTATCTACACACACACAAGAAGTTGCCGCAAATCGGTCAGCGCGGCTTCACATTAATTGAGATCATGGTCGTCGTGGTCATTATCGGTATCCTGGCCGCATTGGTCGGGCCAAAGCTGTTTGGACAGGTCGATCGAGCACGAATTTCCGCAGCCAAGGCCGAGATTTCAACAATCGAAAATGCGATGAAGTTCTATCGTCTGGATAATTTCGTCTACCCCTCCTCTGAGCAGGGTATTGAGGCGTTGGTCACCAAGCCAAATGACCCGAACGTCAAGAACTGGAATCCCGGTGGTTACCTGGAAAGGCTGCCGAGTGATCCGTGGGGCAATCCCTACATCTATCGAAACCCGGGCGCGCAAGGTGAGATCGACATTCTGACATTGGGTGCTGACGGTGTTGAAGGTGGCGATGCCAACAATGCCGATATTGGCAACTGGGATCTCGAATAGTTCGAATTTAATGCGCAACCGCAGCTTTCAGCCCGGCTTCACGCTCATCGAATTGCTTGTTGTGGTCGTTGTCATCGGCATCATCATATCGATTGCGATCCTGCAGCTCGGCATTCTTGGTGATGATCGGCAATTACGCAGAGAGGCATACCGTATTGGGTCCCTGCTCGAAGTGGTGCAGGACGAAGCCGTCATGCAAGGGCGCGAGTTCGGCCTCGAAATCCTGTTGTCGTCGTATCGCTTCGTCGAGTTCGATCCGTATCAACTGCGTTGGACCGAAGTGGCGACCGAAAACATATTTCGCTCACGTGAGTTACCCGAGGGGATCGAGTTCGAACTCTTGCTGGAGAACAAGCGTGTCTTGCTCGACCTCGATGCTGACGACCTTTCTGCTTCGGATGAGCAAAAGAAGACAGATTCAAAAAATGACTTTGCGCCGCATATTATGATTTTTTCCAGCGGTGACTCCACGCCTTTTGAATTGCGGCTGGTCGATCGCACGCACGATTTCACCGTCATCCTGAGTGGTGACCTGCTGGGCAGCGTTGAAGTAATGACTGAAAGCGAGAAAGCAGATGCGCTTTTATAAGCAGGCGCGCGGATTTACGCTCCTGGAAGTGCTGATTGCACTCATGGTCGTATCGATATCACTACTGGCAATCGCCGGAGAAATGATCAGCATGCTGAATGCGGCGAATACGATGCAGGAACGCACGTATGCCAGCTGGATAGCACACAACAAAATCACCGAAATGCGCCTCGCGAACGTGGTTCCTGAGGTCAGTACTTCAAGCGGCGAGTTGGATTACGCCAACAGGGAATGGGCATGGCGGGCGGTTGTTTCGGGAACCGGCGTCGACAATCTTTTCCGAGTTGACGTTACGATCTCAGCTCCCGGCGGAGACTCGATCGGCCGACCGACAACCGGGTTTATCGGCGAGCCGGTTCCTCCGGGTCAAAGCAACCGATCCTGGAACCGGTCTCCTGAATCTACCGAGGCCCCAGGGGAACGCGAATGACCCGTTTGCGCCAACAGGGATTCACACTCATCGAGATCATGGTTGCGGTGGCGATATTCGCCGTGATGTCAGTGATCGCTTGGGGGGCGCTCGGCAGATCGTTGACGGACGCCGAAATGCTGACTGACCGCATGGATCGTTTGCAGGCCATTCAGCGCTCAGTACGTTTCCTTGCCAGCGATATTTCGCAGGCGGCGCCACGCCCGGTGCGAAACGAATTAGGTGATACGCAACTGCCGGCAATGCTAAGTAGCATAAGTGGTGATTTTGCATTGGAATTGACACACGGCGGCTGGGGAAATCCGGCCGGACTACCACGCGGCTCTCAACAACGCAGTGCGTACCGACTCGAAGAAGATAAGTTAGTGCGCTATCACTGGAATGTACTCGATCGAACCTATTCCAACGAGCCGGTGGTAACGGTGTTGCTCGATAACGTGGAAAGTTTATTCTTCCGTTTTTTCGACGACAGCGGCGCAAACTCAGAAAGCTGGCCGCCACAGAATGCTGTCGGTTCAACGTCAACACGAGTTCGACCGCGGGCCGTTGAGATTGTGCTTTCCTTAGGCGACGTGGGTGAGATCACCCGGCTGGTAGAGGTTGCACCATGATTACCTACCGTCACAGTCGCGGCGTTGCCCTGATAACCGCCATCCTGATCGTGGCGCTGATCGCGTCTCTCACTTACACGCTGAAGTGGAATAATTCGCTCGATCTGCGACGTACTTCTGTCATGTTAAACAGAGATCAGGCCGTGCAGGTTGCGATGGGCGCAGAAAGCTGGATTCAAAACATCTTGCGACAAGACCTGGAAGACTCCGATACCGATCATCTGGGAGAAATCTGGGCCAGCGATCTGCCCGGTCTGCCGATCGATGGTGGCGAAGTGCTCGGTGATATAGAGGACCTGCAGGGCCGCTTCAACGTCAATAATCTGATTGGTGAGGATGGCGACATTGACGAGGAAGCTTTGCAACAGTTCCAGCGTCTGTTGATCGCACTGGGGCTGGACCCAAGATTTGCCGGAATCGCGGGGGACTGGATCGACGCGAACCAGGACACTGAGTTTCCAGACGGCGCGGAAGACTCAATTTATACGGGCATTACGCCACCCTATCGGGCGGCCAACCAACTATTAAGCAGCGCGAGTGAGTTCGCTGCACTGGAAGGGATGGACAAGGCGACTCTGGACGCTTTGCTACCCCATATTGTGGCACTGCCAGGCCACACGGAAATCAATGTAAACACTGCAACCGCAGCGGTATTGCAGTCCCTTGACGAACGAATCACCGTCGCAGACGCTGAACGACTCATTGCCGAGCGCGCCGAAGCGGGGTTTGGCGAAATGGGACAATCCTTTGCCGGATTGATGGATCCGGACGACATAAGCCGCAGGTTAGTGGAAACCACCGAGTTTTTTCAATTGAAGGTCATCGTGCGTGTTGATACGGTGCGGATAACCTACTACAGCATCTTGGAACGCAATCCGACGAGAGGCGATGTCACTCCGATCCTGCGATCCCTGGGAACAATTTGAGCATGACAGAATTCTTGGTAATTCGGCTTGGCAGCAATCCGCAACAGGCAGCGGACTGGATCGTTGTCGACGGCAACGGCGCCCGCCGGAGCCCGCCGGTTACCGGCCCTCTTTCTGAAGCTGCAAATGACGTTGGCGACCGATCCGTAATCGTTCTGGTTCCCGCGTCTTCGGTGTTGACAACGTCAGTCAATATTCCGATCAAAGCCGGCGCCCGCTTACGCGCAGCACTGCCGTTCGCCCTTGAGGAACAGCTCGCGGACGATGTCGAAAAGCTGCATTTCGCTGCGGGAAGTCGCGGGGAAAACGGCTTATTGACAGCCTCAGTAGTCGCGCACGCTCAAATGCAGGAATGGGTGGCCGAACTCGACAGCGCCGGCATTCAAGCGTCGCAAATGATTCCGGAAAATCATGGTCTCGCGAAAATTCCGGGCACCATGAGCATGCTGGTTGCTGAAGATCAGATCATGTTCAATGACGGCGCCGACAATGAATTTGTCATGCAAGGCGTAAAGCCAAGCGATGCGTTGGCGGTGACCGGGGCGTTGGACGAAACCGCAGGCGACGACGAATCCCCGGCGCGTGGCCACTTGCTGGTGTACTGCGAGCCTTCTGCGGAAATCCAGTTCGAGCACGATTGGAATGTACTTCGGCACGAACTGGCCAGCGTCGATATCAACCTACTGGCCGATGGTGTATTGCCACGACTCGCAGTAACCGTTGCTGCCAAGCGCGGCGTCAATCTGCTGCAGGGTCCCTACGCTGTCAAAGTTGAATACGGGTCGCTGATCAGGCCATGGCGGCACGCGGCAGCCCTGCTACTGGCGTTTTTCGTGGTTGGCTTTATTGCGAAAGGCGTGGACTACTATCGCTTGTCGACTGAGCAAGAGGCGCTGCGTGAGCAGTTCACCCAGGTCTATCGGGACATGCGCCCAGGTGATGAAACTGAGGTTACCGATCCAGCTCGAATTGTGGACGCGATACGTCGCAGCGTCGGTACGACTGTGTCGACGGACGTATTCCTGCCAACACTGCATCAACTCAGCGTTGCGCTGCAGCAAAACGCCAGCGCCGAGATTGAAGCGATCAGTTACCGCGCGGGAGTTGTCGATGTGCGCTTGACGGCCCCGGACGTTGCAACACTCGATAACATACAAAAACTGGTCAGTGCGTCGGACCGATTCAGCGCGTCGATTCAGAGTACAGATCAGGTCGGGGACAAAGTCAGCAGTCGTATTCAAATCAGGGAGTCCGGCGCATGAAGGACTGGTTTACGTCGCTGGAGCAAAGGGAACAAATATTTGTTGCGGGTGGCGCGGTTGCCGTGCTGATCGCAATTTTTTACTCTTTTGTCTGGGAGCCACTCGACACCGGTCAGGAAAACCTGTCTGCGGGAGTCACTAACTGGGAACGATCCTTGGCAGAGCTCAAGCCATTGCAAGGGCTGCCAACAACCAATTCGGGCGCCGCGCCGATTGTAAATGATGCTGCACAGCAAACGCCCGTGGTCATCGTGGATCAGACCTTGCGCGCACGTGGGCTGGATCGAGCTTTGAAGCGCAGCCAGCCAACCACCAGCAATGGCATCCGGGTGGAATTCGACAACGTCGCTTTTGATGATCTCGTCATATGGCTGGGTGACCTGAGCAGCCAATACAGTATGCAGGTCACCTCGGGGAGTATGTCAACGTCAGCGCAATCCGCGCCAGGCAGAATTAACGCGACCTTCACGCTCGAGCGCACTTAGGTGGCTGGCCAATCACGCCTGACCAAAGTCGGTCTGCTGGTATTTATTGTCGGTATCATCGTGTTATTCCCGGCCCGGGTTGCGTATCGCTGGTTTGCACCCGCCGAGTTTGTCGCCAGCGGTATCAGCGGCTCTGTTTGGCATGGACGAGCTGCAGAAGCGACTGCCTACGGTACCTATTTTCGGGACCTGAACTGGCGCATTAATTGGCTCGAGCTGGCAACAGCGAAGCTCGGGTATGGCATCGAGTCGAAACTCGCTTCGGGATTTGTTGAAGCCGACTTGTCGTTTGGCTTTGGCGGAGTTATTCGCGCCCGCAATTTACAAGCAAACTTGCCACTCGAATCGATGCAATCCATTTCGGCACTCGCTGGCGCGCGCGGTTCAGTGTCAGCCAATTTCAGTGAGCTCAGGATTGAATCTGAAGTTCCGGTGGCGGCGGACGGTCGCGTTGAGATATCGGCCTTAAGCTTGCCGCTCGTCAGTCGCGACCCGCTGGGCGGGTTTCGGGCCGATTTTTTCTCGCAGGAATCGGGTATTACCGCGAGCATTGAAGACACGAATGCGGTTATTGAACTTGCCGGCAGCTTGCAGCTCTCGCCGAATGGCGCGTACCAGTTGCTCGCTCAATTAGCCGCCAATGGCGAGACGCCGCCATCGATTCGTGAGCAACTACAGTTTCTCGGGCCGGCAAATGCTCGCGGTCAGCACGAGTTACGACTCGAAGGTCAGCTTTAAAACCACTCTGTTACAACGGTACGTGTACAAATTCCTGCAACAGAGGGAAGTACAGAGCGGTGCGAACCTCCGCTTTCGAGTAGGCACGGTAAAGACTTTGGTATTTTTGCAATTGCGGAGTGTAACGCGTGACTTCTGCGTCCAGGAATGACTGCAGATTGCCACCTTCATGCGTGCTCGTCTTGTAGTCAACGACCCAATGCACACCCGCATCATCAATCCGAACCCGATCGAGTATGACCGAGCTCACCTCGCCAGCATAGATTCCGCTTAGAGCAAGTTCGGCCGCCCCCGGGCCAGCGATCAGCCAGCGCCCTTTCTCATCAGCCAGCGTCGCACGAAGCGCACTCAGGACGCGATCACCGATGGACCTCGCCGACTCGCTACGAATGCCCATGCGCTGCAACCATCGTTGCGTCGCGGCGTCGATGCTCTGCATTGATTCGGTTTGCAATTGGACCTGCCCATCAGTCGCGAGTTGCAACCAGCGATGGACCAACGTGCCTGCCGTGCGTGCGTCGCTACCCACCCAGTAAAACTCAACTTCTGCCGCCGATTCGTCGGTCTGACTAACCGGAGTAAAGTTGGGTAACCCGACGAAATCAGGAAGTTGCCAGGCCGCGTCAATACGACGTAGCTGTGGTAAAACCCACGGCGAGCTGTCCTGATCAGGAGTTTGATACTCGTCAGCGTCAAAGGCGCGGTCGTAGTCGTCGGCGATCGCGTGCCACAAGAGCCGTAGCAGACTCCCCGCACGCGGCGGCCTGAATTCCGCGCCATCGTTCGCCAGTTCGACATGCCCCATTAATTGCAACGATCGTCGGGCACGCGTGCAGGCAACGTATAAGAGTCGACCCAGCTCGTGCTGAAACTTGCTCGCCTCCACCTTTTCGATAAATCGATGCAAAGGGTCATTTTCCACCTCTGAGCGTGGGCCAATCGGACTAACTATCTTTTCATCAACGCCGTGTTTGCCGGGAATATCAAACCAGCTCAGGACCGACTTTTCATGCTGGCCCGGCGCCCTGCCAAGGCCAAACAACAGAACGTGATCAAACTGCAGGCCCTTGGCGCGGTGCATGGTCATTACTTGTAAGCGTGCGTTACTGTCACTGGAAACGTGCTCGAGATCCAGGGCGCCTTCGAGCTCTGCAACATCGACCAGTGTGCCGCCTTCTTCCAGTTGTTCCAGAACATCGAAATATCGATATACGTTTTCAACAGTTCCTGCGTCGCCCAGTATCGCCGGTCCGCCAAGTGCAAGCCAGAGTCGCTCAATGCGATCACGTAGCGACTCTATTCTGTTCGGTCGCATTTCGCTGCGCAGCAACTCGCGCAGCCTGATGGAGGTGTAGCGCCCAAAATCGCTCAGCTTCTCAAGGCGGTCATTGTCATTGAGTAACTCCCAGACGGTGCTCGACGATGCAGATCCAGTGACCAATGTGTGCAAATCTGTCCAGTCCAAACCCGCCCATGGGGAACGCAGTAACGACAACCATGCAAGTCGATCTCCCGTGTGCACCATTGCGCGTGTTAGCGCGAGCGCATCGATTATCTCGGGCAGGTCGGTTAGTCGATCTATTTCGACGGCGCGATACGGTATCTGTGCCTGGCGAAGACTGGCAAGCAATACACTCAGATGTGTGCGCCCGCGCACCAGTACCGCCATATCGTCGTCAGGGTTCGCTGCGAGAGTTGACCGTATGATTTCAGTGCCCCGCTCAGCTTCAAGCGCACTGTTGCTGCCAAACACCGGGTGCACGATACATGCGCCCTGCCCGGCCAGCGCCGGAACTGAAACCGCCGCGGCATATGAAACTGCACTTTGGGTCGCATCATCCCGCTTGGCAAGGACCTCCGGAAACACGGCATTGAACCAGTCGACCAGATTTTCGCCGGATCTGAAATTGCGCCGCAGAGTCAGCGTGCTAAGCCCAATGTTGCCAATTCCACGCGCTTTTGCGAGCAGGAACTGCCCGACTTCAGCGTTTCGAAAGCGATAGATCGATTGCATGGGGTCACCGACACAAAACATGGTTCGGCCATCCCCCTGTTGCCATCCACCGGTGAGGGCTTCAAGCATTCGATACTGCGCACTTGCGGTATCCTGCATTTCATCGACCAATAGGTGGCGCAACTGATAGTCGAGGAGCAGCGCCACATCGCCAGGGCTGTCGGCTGTGCCAAGTGCATCAGCAGCACTCAGAGCAACCTCGATGTAGTCTGTAATCCCCCGCTCTCCGAACAGACGCTGCAACTCGGTCACAGCCAGTGGCAGTAAGCGAAACAGTGCCAGCAGAACTGACCACTGCTCATCACCGTAGCTGGTAGGTGGCAGGTCGCGGCTGTCGTGCAAAAGCTGCCGAAACACGGGCTCGTTCTGCAGGTCCGCAAGCAATTCCAGGAATGCGGCCTTTTGACCCCTATCGCCTGTCGGGAAACCCTGCGCCTTGGTGACGGTTTTGCGCCACTGGCCCTGTTTGGTGAGTAACAACTCGGCCAGTCGCTGCCAGAGGCCGATATCGGCAGCAGACTTTGACGACATCTCGCAGAGGCCTTGCAGCTTTGCAATCGGACTGTCGGCCTGACCCGCTGTTACCAGTTGTGCGGCCGCATAATTCGCAGCTTCGACAACGGTTGCCGAGACTGCCTTCGGCATGCTGGCGTGAATCCGCGCCAGGTTTTCGAGCACAATGGTTTTCAGATTGGACTCAAAACGGGCGCGAAGCTCACCCGCTTCTGTGGCAGCAACGACACCACTTCCGATGAACGGCAACCATTGATCGCGCGTCGCTAGCATGCGGGCAACGTAGCTCGCATACAAACTGGTGTTGTTGTCAACGTGCAGCAGGACCTTTTCCGTTGCGTCACGCAACGCTCCGTCCTCTCCGAGTTGATCCAATGTCAGAAAGGCAGCGTTGCGGTACAACGCGGTCATTTCTGCATCAGCTACGATGGCATTGTGTGCCGCTCCACTGCCGGATGACATTGGCTGCATTCGTGATATTGACGCATTCAACGAATCCAGAGTCTGAATCCGCATCCGTCCGGGATTTGCGATTAGCTCCCATTGCAAATCCCGGTCCTTCTCGAGTACCGCGCTGGCTGCGTCGGCCGTTAGCAAGTGATGTGGTTCCTGAGCACGATCACCGCGCGCGGATGCCTTCAACGCCTGCAAGACTCGATAGTGCATTTCCGCAGCGGCCTTGCGAGTAAACGTAATGGCGAGCACTTCTTCCGGGTTGCCTACGATCGCCAGCAACTTCAGATAGCGTTGAATCAGTAGCTCGGTTTTTCCTGAGCCTGCGGGCGCCTGCACAATATAAGAGCGGCCAACATCCAGCGCAGCGCGGCGAGCCTCTTCATCAGCGATCAGGTACTGCTTCTCAACGTGCATGCAGCAATTCCCGATAGCGACTAAGAAGACCAAGCGGTCTGGCTTGCTGCGTCGTTTGCAGTGCGTTGATTCTTAGGTCGCCCGATGCGATTTCCCGAGCGGCAATCTCGACCTGCTCTTGCCACCTGGCGAGAGTGTTGTCCCAATCCAGTTTCGGTGTGAACTCGCGGCCCGCCGCGTCCAGCGCAATTTCGCGGCTATCGATGTTAAATAATCCGATTGCACAGACACTGTCTTTAAGCGCACAGGCATAGACAACCAGCTGCATGTCTTTGGGGTTCTTGTCGCGGTCAAGCAGCCGTTTCGGTACCCCGGTCTTATAGTCAAGAATCAAATGCTCCTGGCGGCCATTACTTTCGACCCTGTCGATTCTGTCGACCCGCAATCGCATGATCAATCCTGCCAGCGAGAAGTCGAAACTCTGTTCGACTCCGCTGATGCAGAAATCTTCGCGTTCACAGTCAACACTGATGACGCCCCGTAAGAGTTGTTTGACGCGCTGTTTTTCCAGTCGCAGCAAGTATTGCAACATGGCGTCTGCATGTTGCTCGTGTCGGCGAAACGCCGCTTGTACCGCCTTGTCAACACGCTGCTCAATTTCGGCCGCTTCCCATTGTCGGAGCTGTTCTCTGCACGGGCGATCTGAGTAGAGCTGCTGCAATGCATTGTGTATCAAGCTGCCACGCATGTTTGCCGGCAATCCCGCCTGCATTGGCCAAAGAACTTTTACTCCGAGTCGTCCGCTCACGAAAGCAGCGAAGGGCTCAACGAATTGTTTTTGAATGGTTGCGGCGCCACCGGTAATGCGTTCAGGCTGCGAGACAGGGGGAACAGGATCTGGACACTGCTCACTGATCGCAGCCTTGCCGACCTGCAATGCTGCATTCCAACCGGGGTCGGAACATCCGGAGTCGGCAGGAATACAGACTGACGCCAGCAATTCAGTCACGGACTGTTGCGCATCATTTTGCGTTTGTGGAAAACTGAAAATTGAGTTTGCAGAACTCGCGACCAGGCGCTTGATGACTCGAGTGGCGTAATCCAGCGTATCTGTCGGAGTCGCATCCGGCATGCCGCGATCTCGCTGCAGATCCCTTGAGACCAAGGTTAACGAGCGACTCTGTGGTGGCCAATTGGCGCTACTCATGCCTGTGACCCACAGGCGGTCGAACTCCAGACCAGCAGCCTCCAGAGGGCCCAAGACATTTACTGGCGCAGTACTCGCTTCGGGTTGAAAAATAGTCTCCCCAGCAATGGTGCTTATGCGGCCGAGCGCCTCCGACGCCGTCATCGTTTCCGTCACCAGTGCCAGGCGCGCCACTTCATTGAGTAATTCGCGCCAGCGGTTCACAGTCTGAAACTCCGGACTTGATAACGAGTTCTCGCCCGGCCAGCCAATGGCGAGTAAAACCTCGCTGAATAACGCTACCCACTCCTCAGGCGACTGTCGCTGCGGCAACTCATTTCGCCGGGATGATAATTTGCGCACAAAATCGAGCCCGTCACTGCCTTCCTGTGGATCATTTCGAGCATCGAATCGCGCTAGAAACTGCTGCTGTGACCAGGACTGCTCCGGTAATTCTCTGAGTTGAAGTTCTACGCGGACGCGTGCATCACTCGAGATTGAATCGAAAACCGAGGCTCGAAGTAGCGAGCTGATGTCCCGGCTTGACAGGTCGCGATGCAACCAGCCGAGCGCCAGCAACGCCATTGCGATCGCCGGGTACTCTGTCAGCTTTCGTCCGTACGAGATGTTGACGACGGAATTCTGTGCTGCGCTCGCATTTTGCCAACCCGGAATTAATCCTTCCTTAATTAACCGAAGACTGCGCGGTGCATCGTGCTCCAGGTGCGTCACGACGATTGCCAGGCGTGCCTCCGGATACTCACTGAGTTCGCGTCGCGCCCATGCTCCGGCAGCCCGTAATTCAGCGTCGCTGTTTTCGGGACTGAATAAAGAACACTGGCCGGCAACGAGCACTGCATCAATTGCCGAGTTGACTATCTCACCACCGACCTTCGTGTAGGCGTCCAGCAGCCCCTGTAACAGAGGTGAGACGCGATCAAAACCAGCGAGCGTCAGTTTCGAAGGTATAGCCACCCTGCTGCTACGGATCAGGTCGATAGCAACCTGCACCAGACCTGGCTCATCAACCCAGGATTCTCGTTGCAGAATCGACTGGTAGTTATTTGCCGCTGCAGCAAACAGACGTTGATCGCCACTTCTGGCGTACTGTTGGCAGTCCGCAACGGAAACTCGCCATTCTTGTAAGCGATTCCACGCGTCCCGTGATTGCCGTGCCAGCATTCCGATATTCAATAGAGGGTTCTTGATCTCCCGTCGCAAACATCGCTCCCATAAGACTCTGCTCTGATGCGTTGAGATCACAATGGGCAGCGCATTTTGATCGCCATGTGTACTGAGCAATTCGGCTACCCAGTCGTTCCAGGCCAGGATGACAGGCGTTGGCCAGACCCTGTCGCCCGCCGCAATCCGTTGCGCGGCGAACTCCTGCCGCAGCGTACGCGCGAGCCGCCGACTGGCGGTAACTACATGGGATGAATCCGGTGACGCGGTGTCCAGCCAGTCATACATGCCTCAGACCGAATGCTCAAGCAGCGAATCAATGCGGTCGAATACGGTGTTGATCGTTTCCGGGTTGGGTAACGTGGTAATACGAAAATGATCCGTATAGGGCGTATTAAAGCTGCTGCCGGGCGCCACCAGTACATGCTGCTCCTCCAGCAATTTTTGCGCGAAGGCTCGGTCATTCAACCTTCCGGAAAACCGCTCATGTAAACGAATAAAGGCATACATAGCGCCCATTGGCGGACTCATGCTGAGGTACGGGCTTTGTGCCACCCGTTCAATCACTGCCTGTCTTGATCGATGTAGGCGACCACCGGGTCGGACCAGCTGGTTAATGCTCTGAAAACCGCCGAGTGCGGTTTGCACCGACCATTGACCCGGAACATTGCTGCACAGGCGTAGCGCAGCCAGAAGTTCCATACCGTGCAGAAAGTTTTCGGCGCGATCAAGGTCACCACTAAATACGCACCAGCCAACCCGGTAACCACACGCTCGATACACTTTCGAAAGACCGGAGAACGTAAGGCAGACAGTATTATCGATCAGCGTGGCCATAGGGACGAATTCCGCTTCGTCGTAAACCATGCGGTCGTAAATTTCATCGGCAAGAATCACGATGCCGTGCCGGGTGGCGATAGCGGCAATATCACGCAAGGTTTCTCTGGAATAAACGGCGCCACTTGGATTGTTCGGATTAATCACAACGATCGCTTTGGTCCTGGGTCCGATCAGGCTCTCTATTTCGCTGGCAGACGGCGCGAAGCCACGCTCTGCTGCGCAGTTGTAGTAGTTGACCGTGCCACCGTTCAATGTCACCGCTGCCGACCACAAAGGATAATCAGGGCTCGGTACCAGTACCTCGTCACCACGGTTAAGCAATGCCCGCAAAGACAGGTCAATCAACTCGCTGACACCGTTACCGATGAACACTTCTTCCGCACTGACGCCCGCAATGCCGCGTTCCTGTTGCTGCATCACAACGGCTTCACGTGCCGGGAAAATCCCCTTTTGGTGGCAATATGGTTCGGCCTGGCCGAGGTTTTCGATCATTGCCAGGCGCATGGTTTCCGGCGTACGAAAGCCAAACAGCCCAGGATTACCGATATTGAGGGATATTATTTCGTAACCCCGTTTCTCAAGGTCTTGGGCCTGGCTCGCTAACTGGCCACGAATTTCATACTTCACGTCGCGCAAGGATGCGCTGGCTTCGATTGGGTGCGTCATCGATCTCGTTTCATAAAAGGCGCAAAATAAAACCCGGTCAACCTTGCGGTTGACCGGGCGGGTCCGCACGGAGATTGCGGATTGCGTGACTGGGTCAAACTACCGGGAACCGGTTGCAACCTAGTCCAGCTCTTCTACCTCGGCACCCTCCACATTCTCGGGTTGCCTGGGTTGTTCTGACTCCGACTCAATCTTGCCGAACCGGATCAATAAATCTTCTTCAGTTTCTGGCGTAAGTCGCCGAACGCTGCTTATGCGTATCTTTTCTGGCGCGAAGCCGTCGTCGACCAAAACTTCGCTAAATCGGCCGCAAATCCGCCCTGTCGGCGAAAGAAAGCCAACACTGCTACTGGAGCGTAATCCGCGCGCCGGCCTGCTGAGCTCCACGTGGTACTTCCGGTTCGCACCCTGGGTGACAACCAAGTTTGTGTTGTCCAGTACGGTGTAGTCTCGGATAGAGGCTTGCGAGATGCAATCCGTGCCCGTCGATTCATTGCCAAGTCGCTCCTCTTGTTGCTCCGGATTGGTGCTCGCACATGCTCCTAAACCACATAAAGTAGTAATTATAACCATATGTTTTATCATGATTTTTATATCACTCTTGTCAAATAATAATTGGCGGGAACCGCCACGTTCTGCTCCCTTGAGCTAATTCAATTCGACGCACCATTCCGACATTAAGTTCACGTAGCTTCCGCGAACCCGGCAACTGAATTCTACCCGTATTTGGGTTCGAGGGGGCCATCCAAAGCGCCGTATGGCCATTCAGGCGGGTTTTCTATCCATACGTACTTGTTTACGGCGAAAACCTTGCCACAGGCGACACACAGTCTTGTACGCGCTCAATTCCTCATGGACAATAGCGAGCCGCGGGTCTGGCCCGCGGTCTATTTGTTGAGCTGTGGGGATTCCTTACGTGGACAAGATTTTGGTCGGCCTTAAGCGGGTCGTTGATTACAATGTGCGCGTGCGCGTCAAAAGCGACGGCACTGGCGTCGAAACTGATGGCGTCAAGATGAGCATCAATCCATTCGACGAAATTGCACTCGAAGAAGCATTGCGTATCAAGGAGCGCGGTGATGCCGCTGAAGTGATCGTTGTGTCTATCGGTACCAGTGCCGCGCAACAACAATTGCGTACCGGACTGGCTATGGGTGCGGATCGGGCGATTCTGGTCGAGACAGACGCTGACACGGATGCCCTGAGTCGGGCTCGTGCGCTGCTTGAGATCGTGAATCGCGAAAGCCCGGGGCTTGTGATTCTCGGCAAGCAGGCAATTGACGACGACAATAATCAAACCGGGCAAATGCTGGCAGCATTGTGGAATCGACCACAGGCAACTTTTGCCTCGGAGCTGAAACTGAACGGCGATACTGCACGCGTTACTCGCGAAGTTGATGTGGGCCTGGAAACGATTGAAATTGACTTGCCAGCTGTCGTTACCACCGACTTGCGCCTGAATGAACCGCGCTACGTGAAATTGCCTGACATCATGAAAGCCAAAAAGAAACCGCTTGATGTTATTCCAATGGCAGAGCTCAACGTAGCGACAAGCCCGCAGCTAATTGCAACATCTTATGAGCCGCCCGCAGAACGCCAGAAAGGAATCATGGTTGATGACGTCGCTGGCTTGATCAAAGCACTGCAAGACAAGGGTCTACTGTAATGTCAAAAATACTGGTTATAGCTGAACACGATGGGCAAACTCTTAATCCGAGTACTGCAAAAACGGTCGCCTGTGCTTCAGATATTGAAAACGCGAGCATTGACGTCGTGGTATTTGCCGAATCAGCCGCGGACATCGCAGCTCAAGCCGCTCTATTGGATTCGGTAGAGCGGGTGTTAACCGTTGAGAATTCCGCCAATGCGAATGCTCTTGCTGCTGTCATCGCGCCTCAGGTGGTCGCGATAGCAACAAATTACACTCATGTATTCGGGCCGTCGACGACATTCGGCAAAGATTTGATGCCACGTGTCGCCGCTTTGCTGGGCGTGAATCAGATTAGCGACATCATGAACGTTCTTGGGTCGCATTCCTTCCAACGACCTATCTATGCAGGCAACGTTGTTTTGACTGTGGAAGCGCCTGCCGACCATCCCGTTGTTGCTACGGTTCGCACAGCGTCCTATCGTTCGGTGGAGAGCAACAACTCGGCCAGCGTCGAAGCTGCAACATGTGCTGCCGATATTCCGTCTCATACTCGCTATGTTGAGCTCAAAGCCGGGACGTCAGACCGTCCGGATTTACAAACTGCAGCGAAGGTTGTTTCCGGCGGCCGGGCATTAGCCAGCTCCGAAAACTTTGATCTGATTTACGCGCTTGCCGACAAGATGGGCGCGGGAGTTGGTGCGTCAAGGGCGGCAGTCGATGCAGGCTACGTACCTAATGAAATGCAGGTGGGCCAGACCGGCAAGATTATCGCTCCGGACCTCTATGTCGCTATCGGAATTTCCGGCGCGATCCAGCACCTCACCGGCATCAAGGATGCCGGTACGATTGTAGCGATCAACAAGGATGCCGAAGCACCGATATTTGAGGTTGCAGATATCGGGTTGGTCGGTGACTTGTTTAGCATCGTTCCGGAGCTTACAGACTCGCTAAAATAGCTTCGGCCTTGCTGACTTCGAACGCGCCTGGGGCCTCTACTGCCACATGGGTTGCGGTTCCGTCTTCGACGACGATGGCGAATCGCTGTCCACGTTGCCCCATTCCAGCTCCGCTGGCGTCCAGTTCCAGACCTAAGGCTTTGGCGTATTCACCGTTGCCATCGGCAAGCATCACTACTTTGTCGCCAACGTTGCGATCTTTGCCCCACGCGTCCATAACAAATACATCATTGACCGCCATGCACGCGATCGTATCTACACCTTGGGCACGCAATTTATCGGCCTGTGAGACGTAACCAGGCAAGTGCCCTTTCGAACAGGTTGGTGTGAAAGCACCAGGCACAGAAACCAGAACTACTTTCTTGCCGGAAAACAGATCATCGGTCGATAATTGTTCCGGTCCGGAATCACCCATTACAGCAAAACTGCCAGAAGGCATTTTCTCACCAGCTGAAATCGACATTTGTATTCTCCTCGGGAAGTCCCGTTAGTATTGGTTCTAGTATTCGTTATCGCCGACATGAATAATCATGCCGTCGAGTGAATCGTTCACTTCAATCTGGCAGGTCAGGCGGCTGTTGTCTTTTCTTTCGTATGCGGCATCCAGCATGCTGTCTTCCATATCATCCATCGGTGGAATCTTATCCACCCATGCCGGGTCGACGTAGCTATGGCAAGTAGCGCAAGCGCAGGCGCCACCGCACTCGGCGACAATACCTTCGATGTTGTTGTTGATTGCACCTTCCATGATCGAGTAGCCGTTCTCTACTTCGACTTCATGTCTATCGCCGTCAGCCGTAACGTAAATAATCTTTGGCATTCTTTTTCCGTGGTCTTTTGAATCTGGCGCGAACTATAAGGGCGTTGACGGTCGCCCGTCAACGCCCTGCAGCAATGTGCTGACTAGCGCTTGAATGTGGCGTTCAGGCGCGTCCACTCTCTTTGCGGCGCTTGTCAATTTCTGCGCGTTTCTTACGCGCTGCTTCTTCGGCCAGTCGAATTTGTGTGTTGCGTTCAACATCCGCGTTGATCACGTTGATCCACTGATTCGCAACGCGACGAGAGCGGTCTGTTTTGGCCGCGGACTGGAAGGCCTTAATGGCATCCTGATACTGGCGTTCGTTGTACAAACACATGCCGAGAGAGATCTGAGCATTGTCGGGACTCTTGAGCCCGCCCTTACGGATACCATTCCGTACGGACTTGACGCACTCGGAATAATCGCCAGTATTCAAAAACGCATTGCCGAGGCGCACATCGAGCTCACCGTCATCGGTCAGGCGTGCAGCTTCCTGCAATGCCGGGATCGCCTTTTCGTCTTCCATTGACAGTTGCCAGGCCTGCGACAGCAAGCGGTAGTTCTTGCCATCCTTGCTGATGCGGCCAGCGTTCATTTCCTTTTCCAGTAATTTGGCGGCCATGTACGGAACTTCGCGCTGCATGAACAATTGCGCCATCGTGACCAGCTCTGCCTCTTTCTCCAGCATGTTTTGTGTATGAGCTGACGCGTAGGCATTAATCAGGTCGTCATCCTGACCAAGCTCGGTAAATGCGCCTGCAAGAGAGAACCAATAGTTCTTTTTCGGCCATGAAACCAGCAGTGTTTTTTGAATGTCGCGAACCTTGGTGTAATTCTCCTGCTGGAAATAGGCGAAGTTCAAAAGTACCCACCAGTCTTCCTTGATCTCTTTTTCACGAGCTTTGGCGACTCGCATCGCATTTTCGATCGGTTCGATCATGTCGGCGTATCGCTGTTCCTGATACAGGTTTTGAGCTTTTAGAATAAAAGGCTCTGGTGCCGGGTTAGTTTCCATGAGGAACCATTGATCAAGCGTGGTCAACGCACGGGAATAATTTTCCTGCATGGTATGCAGCTGCGCCAAAGTGTAGGTCGTTTGCTTTTTTAGCTGCGGCTCCAGCGTCGGTATAGCGACCATCCTCTCATAGGTCTTGATCGCATTGTTTACGTCGTCCATGTTGTAGTAGACGAAACCAATGTAATTCAGAACATTGGCCTGCTCATACTCTGTGAGCTTGTCCGGATCGTAGATTGCATTGAGAAGCTTCAATGCCTCAGCATAATTTTTAGCATCTACGGATTCCTGAGCCTTTGTTATGCGATCGAAGACTTCCTTGCTGACAGCTTGTGCTTGCTTCGTTTCTTGAGCGTTTGACTTACGCTCCGCTTCATCTTCATCCGTCTGCGCTAAGGCAGTCGTTGCAGTTAAAGCACCACAAACGAGCAAGGCGCCTAATTTCAGAGATAACCGAATTTTACTTTGCATGTCGAAACCTGTCCTTTGCGATCAGTTAAATCCCGCCTGGGAAATTATTTCTCAATCCTGAATGTAATTCGAGTTTTTACATTCGGCACGTCAACTGGAATCCCATCGACGACTCTGGGCTTGTATTTGAACTTAAGTACTGCTCGCGTGGCCGCACGTTCGAACAAGCTGCTGGTTGAGAACATTACCACTGGATCCGTAACAGTCCCGGTTTGCGTCACCGTGAATGACAAATCTACATGTCCTTCCAACCCGCGCGAGAGCGCTCGAGCTGGATATACCGGTGCAACACGTACAATCGGCAAATAGTCGCCTTCGGCGATATTCATGCCGCCTGGTCCGCCAATATCCGAACTCACGTCCATCGTGGGAGCAGCAATGTTAATAGTCGGTGCGTTCGGATCTACGTTGTCCATGTCCTGGGGCGGAGTCTCAGGTGGGGTCTCGGGCGGTTTGGGAGGCTTCTCGGGCGTGAAATCTTCCGTATTCAAGGCCTCATTACGCTTTACGCGAACAAACTCAAGGTTATATCGCTTACCTTCTTTTTGCACTGCATCCTCGCCATACAGGATGAGCAGATGCATAACGAACAGAAGGCTCAGCGTAACCACTGTGCCGATGACGATGGAAAATGCATAACGGCCTATCATAGTCTTACTCTCCTCAATGACTCTCCCGCCATTGTGCTATTCCTTCTCTGTAGAAATTGCGACATTGGCGACGCCCGCCTGTTTGGCAGCCTCCATCACAATGGTCAGAACTTCATTTGTCGATTCTTCGTCGGCCTGGATTACGATGGATCCCTTGGGATTCTCAGCATGTAATTTCTCGATAGCCGGTTTTACAAATCGTGGTTCGACGACCTTCTTGTCGATCCAGATTTCATCCGCTGCATTAATAGCGATCAAGATACTGGCGTCCGGCTTGTCTCTCCAGGTCGATGCCAGAGGTCGGGAGACGTCAATGCCAGCCTCCTTAATGAACGACGCGGTAACGATGAAGAAGATTAACATGATGAAAACGACATCAAGCATAGGCGTCAGGTCGATACTCGCCTCTTCCTCCTGCCCGCCGAAAGCTCCACTCTTATTGCGCATATCTAGCTCCTAATCACTGCTGGCCATCGGCAATTGAAATATTGTAAACACCAGCTTGCCGTGAAGCATCCATAATCGTAACCAGCATTTTGTTTGCTGATCGCGGACTAGGTTGGATAACAACCGAGCCACTCGGGTTTTCCGCGTGCAGGCGTTCGATATTGGCACGGACAGCACGCGGGTCAATCAAGCGCCGGTCAATGAAAATATCGTTATTGGCGTCCACGACGACCAATATATTGGCGTCTTCCGGTTGCGATTCTGTGACCGGCGCATCTGGCCTGTTCACGTCGAGCCCCGCCTCTTTGATAAACGAAGCAGTAACGATGAAGAAGATCAGCATAATAAATACGACGTCCAGCATCGGCGTCAAGTCGATGCTGGCTTCTTCTTCCTCACCACCCAGATTGAAATTATGCTTTCGAGACATGCTTAATTCCTCAGTGGTCCATCGTGAGCGAGTCTTCTAGGAACTCGACCTCACGTGCCGCACGGCGTGTAAGTAATGTGACCAGTAATACACCCGAAAGTGCACCTACCATTCCAGCCATCGTCGGCACCGTCGCTTGAGAAACGCCTGCAGCCATTGCCCGCACATTGCCCGAGCCAGACACAGCCATCACACCAAACACCTTGATCATTCCGGTCACCGTACCCATCAGACCGAGCAATGGACACAATGCGACCAGAGTCTGGATGACATTGATCCCTTTCGTTGTGGCCATCTCGAACCGGGAAATCATCATTTCCCGAATTTGATGAGCATTCCAGGAGCGGCGTTCGCTGCGTGATTCCCAGTTGTCATGAATCTCTCGAGACATGGACCTCATCGAAGAGCGGAAGTACATCAACCGCTCCGCGATGAGAACCCACATAAGAAAAATCGTGACGGCTATCCAGCGCAGTATCGGCCCACCGAGCTCCATGAAATCTCGAATGGCTTCAAAACTATCAGTTAGCCAAAGCATGATCTCTCCTCAATGATTAGCCATTCTTCTCTGAGTGCTGGGCAACAAGACCGGCGCTCTGTGACTGCAGAATGTTAATGATCTTGCGGCTCTGGCCACTGACGATGGTGTGTAGCAGTACCATCGGAATAGCCACTACGAGGCCGAGCACCGTCGTCATGAGTGCTTGGGAAATACCGCCAGCCATCATCTTCGGATCACCTGCACCGTAGAGCGTGATTACCTGGAAGGTCTTGATCATGCCGGTCACCGTTCCGAGCAGCCCCATGAGAGGGGCAACAACGGAGATCACCTTGATAAACAGTAAGCCCTTGGTTAGCCCCGGCATTTCTTTCAATGCTGCCTCGCTCAGTTTCAGCTCGATCGTTTCGGTATCTGCGTTGCGGTTGCTTTCGTAAGCGGCCAATACCCGCCCCAGCGGATTGTCGGTGCTGGCTGTGTCGCGTTTGAGCTGTGCGGTAACCTTGCGACTATCCGATGAAAGGCCCATAAAGCGCCACAGTGCAATCAACAGACCAACGATGCCGAGACCAATGATGCAATACCCGACAATGCCACCTTGATGAATACGGTCCATAACGGTCGGGGATTCCACTAACAATTCAAGAATGGTGCCGCGAGTCACGTCAAGACCGAAAGTCACCATGCCGCTGTCTGCAGCAATTATGTCGGCGGCCGAGCGCGTGAAGCGCCCCTGCTCCGGCTGCCGCTGCAATTCGCTGATTGCTTTGGTGTCGGAATCGTAGGTCAGATAGCCACCTTCAAATGCGAGATTGAAAGGTCCAACCCGAACGATCTCGAGATTTTCCTTGTCGCCATTGGCCATGGAAACTTCGTGATTAAAGCGCACGATTTTTCCGGATTCGGTGATTTCGCGCTGCAGCTCGAACCACAGACGTTCGATGTCCTCGATGGATGCCAAGGTATTGGCGCCGGCCATCTTGTTGCCCAGCTCAACCAGAAAATCACCGCGATCCGGATAGTGGATGTCGGTCAGTGAAGCGTTGAAGCGACCCTGCGCGTCTCCAGCAACGGTTTGCAGCACACCAAACAGCTCTTTCAGTGCACCAAGGCGCTCGTCAAGTGCCGCTCGAGCCGCCACGATTTCCGTCTGGTTGTCTTGAAACAACTTCTCCAGACGCGCGCTCTCGTTCTCCTGGCGGGTGCGCTCGGCACGAGCAGTATTGAGTAGCTGCTGTTGCTGATTTCGTTGCTGGTTGAACTGCGCTTCGCGCTGCCGTGCTTCCTGATTATCTCTCGACTGACCCTGTTCGATCATTCTAAGGAGTTCGGACATGCTCGCCGCATTGTCTTGCGCGGAGGCCGTACCTATCGCGAGGCCCAGTATGCTGGCTGCAACAATTGTGAGAATACGTTTCATTTAACTAGCCTCCGCTGTTGCTGCAGGAATCGGAATAAGGATCAACTCCGGTGCGATCAGCTGCTTGGCCATGCGCAGGCCCTTGCGCACTTCATTGCGCGCGCCATCATCGAGGACCCAAACTTTGTCTTCCATGTCCCATCGACCTGTGATCTGAGTGTCTTCCGACTGAAAATACAGTCCGACACGGCCGACACGCAGCATGTTGTAATCGCGAGTCGAGCCATCCTCAAGTGTGATCGTCTGTTTGTACTGATCAACAGAGGTGCCGTAGTCGTTCTCGATCTGGTACGCCTCCATCACCTTACGAAATTTCTCAGCGACGCTGACGTCTGAACGCTCCATGATGTCTTTAAGTGCATCTACGCGCCCGGTCCGTTCTTCCATAAGAAACGGGACATCCAGATTCACCGACTGTTCGATGCCGTCGATCATGCGTTCCATGAGCGGGAAGATTTGACGATTGATGACGTCAACCTGGTCCATAGACAAAGAGATATCTTCAAGAACGGCGCCCTGTCCACTGGTTTGTGCCGTCATCAGACGGTTATAAACCTTGAGGCCATCAATCTCTTTATTAATAGACCGGTATTGGTCTTCAAGCGAACGCGTACCCTCAACGATTCCGTTGATTCGTTCTTGTGATTGTTGCGCCAGATCCAGACGTTTGTCCTGCGCTTGCAGAATTTGGTCTACGCTCTGGGCGAATACGCTGCCGGATACCGTTATTAAGCTTGCTGCAAGAAATGCAGCGCTAACGCGCCGACTGCTGCTTTTGCACCGTTTCATGAACGCTCCTTATACCAGGTCAATTTTAGTTACAGATCAAGTTTCAATGCGGAGAGGATTGCAACGTATCCGTTGAATACCTGCACGAAAAATTAGGCGAAGCTGCTGATTTGCAACTGCGCTTGCGCACACGACCCTCTCCACCTTCGCCGCGGCGATACAATTTTTTTTTCGGACCTTTATTTAGGTAGCTCTCTCTAGTGTTGGCTATCCAAAAGTCTTTGCTTTCGGTTTCCCCGCCATTTATTCCGTTAATTATTATTTAGGTCCCGATTGCCTAGGCCAGAGAATAACACATGCTTCGCATTTGACTAGTCTGTCGGCGACATAAGATTCGACCTTTCCTTATTTCGATGCGACCCGCACTTTCGTCCGCGGTTGCGTCCTAATTGGTAACACAAGTAACTGATTTTACAACAGTTGACATCGTCTCTGCGTTGCCAGATTATGCGGCGTAATGAACGTCTTCGACCGCCAACAGCAAATCTTAACAACGCCGGATCTTGCACTCACGCTCCAGCTACGACTTCTTCTTTTGGGGAAGAGCGGGTAGCGCGTATCCAGGCACAGGAAATCGCAAACCCCGCTTCCCGCAAGGACAGTGGGGTTTTTTTTAGTTCACCTATTCGAAAAAGGCATAAGGCCTTGAGGAAGCAAGAGCATGCAAATGTATTCAGAGTCAGACGTCGACACCGCTACGCTACTGGATCGACAAGTTACGATATTGGGCTACGGTAGCCAGGGCCGTGCACACGCACTGAACCTGAAAGATAGCGGCTTCAATGTCGTTGTCGGTTTGCGTCCGGACGGTGCCAGCTGGGCGAAGGCAAAAGCGGACGGCCTGACCGTAATGGATCCGGTTGCAGCAGTAAAAGGTGCGGCCATAGTGGCGTTCCTGACACCGGATATGGTTCAAAAATCACTGTACGCAGCGGTAATCGATGCCATCTCTGAAGGTGCCGCCCTGCTCTTCGCGCACGGCTTCGCCGTCCACTTCAAGCAAATCGAACCGCGGGCCGATCTGGACGTTGTGTTGATTGCCCCAAAGGGGCCCGGCGGTTTGGTGCGTCGACAATATGAAGAAGGGCACGGGGTTCCTTGCCTGGTTGCGGTTCATGCGGATCAGACTGGCAACGGGTTAAAACTCGCCCTCGCCTATTCAGCCGGGATTGGTGGTGCGCGAGCCGGCGTAATTGAGACGACCTTTGCCGAAGAAACTGAAACCGATCTGTTCGGTGAGCAAGCCGTTCTATGCGGTGGCGCGACCGAACTCATCGTGGCTGGCTTCGAAACGCTGGTGGAAGCCGGTTACCAGCCCGAGGTAGCGTATTACGAAGTCATGCACGAGCTGAAGTTGATCGTGGATCTCCTGCATGAAGGTGGGCTGCGCAAGATGCACAAGTTCATCAGCGACACGGCCGCTTGGGGCGATATGATCAGCGGTCCGCGGGTAGTGGATGCGAGTTCGCGTGCGGCAATGAAAACCGTCCTCACTGAGATCCAGGACGGCACTTTCGCCAAAAACTGGATTGCCGAAAGCGAGGCCGGAATGCCTGAGTTTCGCCGCAGGATGAATGCGGATCTGGAGCACCCGATTGAAAAAGTCGGTGCAGACTTGCGGAGCCGCATGGACTGGCTGGAGGAATAGCTGCATGAGCGACCGCATTCGAATTTTTGATACGACGCTCAGGGACGGCGAACAGGCGCCAGGCTGCAGCATGACCCTCAGAGAAAAACTGCGGGTTGCAAAATCGCTTGCGGAGCTCAATGTCGACATCATCGAGGCGGGCTTCCCGGCAGCATCACCGGGTGACTTCGACGCCGTCAAGGCCATCGCCGACGCAGACTTTGGACCCGTAATTTGTGGTTTGGCTCGTTGCAACCCGGACGATATTGAGAAGGTCCACGCGGCAGTGCGCAGTGCGGAGCGTCATCGTATCCATGTCTTCGTTGCAACCAGCGCCATCCACCGCGAATACAAATTGCGGATGGCGAAAGAGGAGATCATCAAGAGCGCTGTCGGCGCCATTAAAATGGCTCGTGAACTCTGTGACGATGTTGAATTTTCGCCGGAAGATGCTTCGCGCACCGAGTTGTCTTACCTCGCCGAAGTGGTCAGCGCGGCGATTGAAGCCGGAGCGACCACCGTGAACATCCCGGACACGGTAGGCTATACGGTGCCGGCTGAATTCGATGAGCTTTTTCGTTATCTTAAACAGCACGTCGCACGAATTGACGAGGTCACGCTTAGCGTGCATTGCCACAACGACCTTGGCATGGCGGTTGCCAATAGCCTCGCTGCGGTACGCGCCGGAGCACGGCAGATAGAATGCACTATCAATGGAATCGGTGAGCGGGCCGGAAACTGCAGTCTCGAAGAAGCAGTCATGGCGTTGAAGACGCGATCAGAGTTCTTCAACCTTGACACCGGGATCAATTCTACCCGCCTTTACCCAACGTCACGCCTGGTCTCGAGTATCACCGGCATGCAGATTCCAAGGAATAAAGCGATTGTCGGCGAGAACGCGTTTGCACACGAAGCCGGCATTCACCAGCACGGCATGCTGCAGCACAGTTCGACCTACGAAATCATGCGGCCGGAGGATGTAGGTCTGGCCCGCTCGAACCTGGTGCTTGGAAAGCACAGCGGCAGACACGCATTCCGCGACCGCGTGAAGGAGTTGGGATTTGTGCTCGATGACTTTGAAACCAATCGCGCGTTTAAAGAATTCAAGAAACTTGCGGATAAGAAAAAAGATGTTTACGACGGCGACATCGAAGCCATCATCATGAATGTTGATGGCGCTTCTGCCGGGCCCTGGAGCTTGCAAAAGCTGGCAGTACAAACCTCATCTGATGAACTGGCAAAAGCTACGGTGGTGCTCTCCGGGCAGGATGTCGATGCGGTTACCGCGACTGCGGAAGGTGACGGTCCGGTTGCCGCCGCCTTTGCTGCGCTTGAGCAGCTCACTGGCATCCAGGTAACGTTGAAGAAATTCGACTTGCACAGCGCCTCCGTCGGCGAAGATGCACAGGGTGAAGTTACGATTGCAGTCGAGTATGAGAACAACGTCTATCGCGGTAATGGCGCGAGTGTTGATATCGTGGAGGCCGCAGCCCGAGCTTGCCTGGAAGTAATCAATCGAATTTTGCGCCGTCGTGAACGCGCGGATAATGATCCGGATAACACCGCGAACCTGACGCGAGCTACAATTTGATGGCTGCAACTCTTTTCGAAAAAGTTTGGCGTGAGCATGTCGTCACGGCGGAGACCAAAGAAACCCCTGCGGTACTTTACGTCGACCTACATCTGATTCACGAAGTGACAACGCCGCAGGCGTTTGCCCTATTGCGGCAGTTAGGCATACCTGTGCGTCGTCCGGATCTCACATTGGCAACGATGGACCATTCGACGCCGACGCTCAATGGCGTTAGCTTCAAAGACGTTGCCGTGATCGGCGCCAGTGCGGTAAATCAGATCTCGCAGATGCAAAAAAATTGCGCAGACTTCGGTATCAATTTGCTTGATTGCGATAGTGACGACCGTGGCATCGTGCACATCATTGGTCCTGAACTTGGCGCGACTCAGCCTGGCAAAACAATAGTCTGCGGCGACAGCCATACCAGTACGCACGGCGCGTTTGGCGCATTGGCATTTGGTATCGGAACCACCGAGGTAGGACACGTTCTGGCGACGCAGTGCTTACTGCAGCGCAAACCGAAAACGCTGGAAGTCGACATCAAGGGTCAACTTGCGCACGGCGTCAGTGCTAAAGATCTGGTGCTGGCGATCATTGGACAAATTGGCGTTGATGGCGGAACCGGGCACGTCATTGAGTATCGAGGCAACGCGATCTCAGCTATGCAAATGGATGAGCGCATGACGATTTGCAATATGTCGATCGAAGCTGGCGCGCGTGCCGGCATGATCGCACCGGACGACATAACAATTGAGTATCTTCGCGGCCGACCCATGGCACCGAATGCAACTGACTGGGATTCGGCAGTGTCGCGATGGCGCACACTGAAAAGCGATGCCGATGCGGTCTTCGACCAGCGGGTTAGTATCGATGCGAGCGGCCTGGAGCCCATGGTGACTTTCGGCACAAATCCAGGAATGGTCGTTGGCATCAATGAGCCGGTTCCTGACGCGCATGGCGACCCCAGCTTCAGGAAAGCTCTGGATTACATGCAGGTTACATCCGGAAAGCCGTTAACTGACACCGCTGTTGATGTTGTATTCATCGGCAGCTGTACCAACGCGCGCTTGTCCGATCTGCAACAGGCAGCGGCAATCATGAACGGCCGTCATATAGCTGCGGGCGTAACTATGCTTGTAGTCCCCGGCTCACAGCAGATCAAGAAGCAGGCAGAAGCCCTGGGTCTGGACCAAATATTCTTGCGGGCTGGCGCGGAGTGGCGCGAATCGGGTTGTTCAATGTGTCTTGGCATGAACGGTGACACGGTCGGCACTGGCAAGCTCAGCGTAAGTACCAGCAATCGAAATTTTGAAGGCCGCCAGGGCGTGGGCGCGCGAACGGTTCTGGCCAGTCCGATGACTGCTGCTGCGTCTGCAATTAGCGGTCGGGTCGCGGATCCGCGTAATTATCTGGAGCGCGGCTGAGATGCAAGCTGTGCAGTCAATCAAGTCTCGCACGGTAGTGTTGCCGACCCGGGACATTGACACAGACCAGATCATCCCGGCTCGTTACTTGACCGCAACCTCACGTGACGGCTTCGGCGAGCACCTTTTTCATGACCTGCGGTACAAGTCTGACGGCACCGACAATCCGGATTTTCCTCTGAACAAAAAAAATGCCGTTGGTTGCGAGGTGCTTGTTGCGGGCAATAATTTTGGTTGCGGGTCGTCACGTGAGCACGCCCCGTGGGCGTTGCTGGACTTCGGAATTAAAGCCGTAATCAGTACCGAAATTGCAGATATTTTTC
This sequence comes from Woeseiaceae bacterium, assembly GCA_037968975.1. GTDB lineage: Bacteria > Pseudomonadota > Gammaproteobacteria > Steroidobacterales > Woeseiaceae > UBA1847. The sequence continues at coordinate 53,847 of JBBKWL010000249.1, forward strand.
GTAACAATTCGCTTAAGAATGGCCTCATCCCAATTGTCGTTGGTGACGATACGCACGTCTGGCTATTGGCTAATCCGGGTGCCGAAGTCGAAATAAGCGTACTTGACGCGACCCTGCGATTGCCAGACGGCTGCAAAGTATCTTTTCCAATTGACGCTTTCGCTCGCTATTGCCTGGTCGAAGGCGTCGATCAACTTGGCTACTTGCAACAGAAGGACGCTGACATCAAAAAGTATGAGGAGACTCGATCCTGGACGCCCTGATTACGCTTTTACCCGGCGACGGTATCGGTCCTGAAGTGACCGCTGCAGGACGTCGAGTGCTGCAGGAAATCGCGCTGCGCTTTGACCACTCATTCGAGTTTGACGTGCAACATATTGGTGGGGTTGCGATCGATGCAACAGGCTCACCCTTGCCGGACGAAACACTCGCAAGCTGCGAGCGCTGTGATGCAGTTCTATTGGGCGCGGTCGGTGGACCCAAATGGTCCGATCCAAATGCCAGCATACGACCCGAACAAGGACTGCTGCAATTACGCGCGATGCTTGCTGTATTTGCGAATTTGCGTCCTGTAAAAGTGATCCCCGAATTAGCCGCGGCGTCGCCGCTGAAAGCAGAAATACTCGAAGGGGTCGATCTATTGGTCGTGCGCGAATTGACCGGCGGCATCTATTTCGGCGAAAAAACACGCACCGAGACCTCAGCGAGTGATCTGTGTACGTATTCCCGCATCGAGATTGAGCGTGTCGTGCGGGTTGCCGCCGAATTGGCCAAAACACGGCGTGGCAAGTTGTGTTCGGTCGACAAGGCCAATGTACTGGAGACCTCGAGGCTGTGGCGCGACGTCACAGGTCGACTCGTCGCGGATGAGTTTCCTGAGCTGGAGCTGGAGACTCTGCTTGTCGATGCGGCAGCCATGCACCTGCTTAGTCGGCCAGTGGACTTCGACGTGGTGGTCACGGAAAACATGTTCGGTGACATATTGACCGACGAGGCATCGATGTTGGCCGGGTCGCTGGGAATGTTGCCGTCGGCTTCGCTCGGAAACAGTAAACGTGGCCTGTATGAGCCTATTCACGGCTCCGCTCCGGACATTGCGGGCCGTGGCATAGCCAACCCCTGCGGCATGATCGCCAGCGCCGCCATGCTTCTCCGGCACAGCCTGAACCTGGATGAAGAAGCCGCCGTACTGGAGTCTGCCATCGACGCCGCTATAAAATCCGGCGCCAGAACGGCCGATGTGGCGGTTGCTGGCGATAAGGTGCTCAGCACCGAAGAAATGACCGCTGCCATTATCAAATATCTCGATTAATGCGGCCCCGGTCATTGCATCATTTGTATTAATGTATTAGCGTATTAACACGCTAATACACGAGCACCCTTATGAAGCCCAATCGACAGGAAACCGAAAGCCAACAGGAGGCGGCTGAGAAAGCCCTGTGTCGCGCCATTGTCTCGCTTCGAACAGCAACCGAATGTCACGCTTTCCTGAAAGATTTGTGCACGCCGGCCGAGCTGCAGGCTTTCGTCGATCGCTGGCAGGTCGTGGAACTCCTGGAAAACGGGCTTACGTATCGTCGCATTAATGACTTGACCGGTGTCAGCGTTACAACCATCGGTCGGGTTGCACGGTTTCTGGCTGATGGCCATGGCGGCTATCGCACCGCGATCGACCGCACAGCTGGCAACACCAATCCCACTTCACACTAAGGACGCAGCATGGAATCCTCTGAGCAACGCATAAAAATTGCGGTGCAAAAAACGGGTCGCCTGACCGAACACTCACAAGACTTGCTTGAGAGATGCGGCTTGAAATTGACGAAGAGCAAGGACCGATTGTTCTGTTACGGCGAAAACATGCCGATCGATCTGCTGCTGGTTCGAGACGATGACATTCCTGGCCTGGTCAGCGAGGACGTGTGCGATCTGGGTATTGTCGGCCTCAACGTTGTCGAAGAGAAGCGCCTTGAGCTACAGGCCAATGGCAGTGAGGCAATGTTCAGCCAGGTATTCGCTCTCGATTTCGGTCATTGCCGATTGTCCCTGGCCGGGCCCAAAGACAACAGCTATGTCGATATACAATCTCTACAAAACACAAGAATTGCAACAAGTTATGTCCATCTCTTAAGTCATTTTCTCAAGAAAAACTCATTGCAGGCTGAGACGGTGTACTTCTCCGGCGCAGTAGAAATCGCTCCGAAGCTGGGTAAAGCCGATTACATCTGTGATCTCGTCTCCACCGGGTCTACGTTAGAAGCGAATGGCATGCAGGAACTCGATGTACTGCTCGAAAGCGAGGCCGTTATCATTCAGACCAAAGCCCAACTCAGCGACGAAAAACAGGCATTGGTCGATCGACTCCTGCAGCGCCTCGACGGCGTGCTGCAGGTGCGTGAGAGTAAATACATCATGTTACACGCGCCGCGGTCGGCATTGGCCGAGATACGTGATCTGTTGCCAGGGAGCGAAGCTCCGACGGTAATACCGCTGGAAGGTAATCCGGACAGGGTCGCGATTCATGCGGTATGTCGCGAAAACGTGTTCTGGGAGACGCTTGAGAATTTAAAGGCTGCGGGCGCCAGTTCGCTACTGGTCCTCCCGGTTGAGAAAATGCTGGCTTGAGAATGCAGATGGATATCCTCAATTGGTCGAGTCTCGACACGGTGGCACGCACGGCAACGTTACAGCGACCCGCGCTGAGCAATGACAGTGAAAAAGCAGCAACGGTTGCCGCAATCGTTGCGAAGGTACGCGAGGCTGGTGATGCAGCGGTACGCGAATTCACTGCGGAATTCGACGGAGCTTCCTGCAGCGAATTCCAGGTGTCGCCTGAAGAGGCCAATGCAGCCGTGACACAATTATCGCCGGATGCAATTGCCGCAATTGATTTGGCCATTCGAAACGTAAGCACCTTTCATACGGCCCAGCTGCCAACAGCGCTGACGGTACAGACAATGCCAGGCGTTCAGTGCGAACGTATAAGCCATGCGATCGATGCCGTGGGTCTGTACGTGCCGGCAGGCACAGCGCCATTGCCTTCCGCTGCCATAATGCTGGCTGTCCCGGCTCGAATTGCTGGCTGCGAGACTCGAATCCTGTGTACGCCGCCGCGTCCCGACGGTACCGCGGATCCTGCCGTAATAGTCGCCGCGAATCGCGCAGGCGTGAAGGAAATCTACAAAATTGGCGGCGCCCAGGCGATCGCAGCGATGGCCTACGGCACGGCGACGGTACCCAAGGTCAACAAGATTTTTGGTCCGGGTAACTCTTGGGTAACCATGGCGAAAAGCATCGTCGCAGCCGATGCGGCCGGAGCTGCCATCGATATGCCGGCAGGACCATCCGAAGTGCTGGTCATCGCCGATGCTCATGCATCCGCTGAGTTCATCGCTGCAGATTTACTGTCACAGGCCGAACACGGTGCGGATTCCCAGGTACTGCTGCTTACGACCAGCCAGAAAATTGCAAGTCGGGTTAGCGCTGCGGTTACAGCGCAACTTAAAACGCTGTCTCGTGCAGCAATTGCCAGAAAAGCGCTGGCGCACTCCAGACTGATTGTCGTTGAAGATCTTGAATGCGCCGTGCAAATCAGCAACGCCTATGCGCCGGAGCATCTTATCCTGCAAGTCGAAGACGGCCGGTCGTGGCTACCGTCCATTCGAAATGCCGGTTCCGTGTTCATCGGTCCATGGGCTCCTGAGTCAGTCGGGGATTATTGCAGCGGCACCAATCACGTGTTGCCGACCAATGGCTTCGCTCGCGCATACAGCGGCCTCGGTGTCGATCAGTTCTTGCGCCACATGACGGTGCAGGAATTAACCGTTGATGGCTTCGTGGGGATTGCCGATGCGGTCATGGAATTGGCGGACCTCGAAGGCCTGGATGCGCACGCCGCGGCGGTTAAAATCCGGCTGGAGTCTTTGCAATGAGCATCGTGGACCTGGTCCGTCCGGAGATCCGGGCGCTGCGACCGTATCACGCTGCTGAGCAGGTAGATGACACGATCCGATTGAATGCGAATGAGTCACCATGGACAGCGCTTGACGACAATTTTCGGCGACCCTTAAATCGCTATCCGGAGGTGCGTCCATCAAATCTGCGTTCGGTTCTGGCTGAGCGATACGGCTGTGATATTGGCAACCTGATTGTTACTCGCGGCACCAGCGAGGGAATCGACCTGCTGACACGTGTATTTTGCCGTGCCGGGCAGGATGCGGTTCTAACGGTGACGCCTACGTTCAGCATGTATCAACACTATGCGCAGGTACAAGGGGCGCGGCTAATAGAATGGCCTGCTTCGCCGGACAACAATTTCGCAATTGATGTCGACGCGCTGCTCGCCGCCTGTGATTCCGCAACACGATTAATTTTTATCTGCTCGCCGAACAATCCGACCGGTAACACGGTGCCGGCAGCTGACCTGATTCGCATTCTGGAAGCGCGTGCAGAAACATCCGCTGTGGTTGTCGACGAGGCCTATATAGAATATTCAAGTCATTCTTCTGCGGTGGAGCTGCTGCAACGCTTCAAGAATCTGATCGTACTCAGAACCTTATCGAAGGCGCTAGCTTGCGCTGGCGCTCGTTGTGGCAGCGTCTTGGCGGCTGCTGAAATCATCCAGGTATTGGAAGCCGTTCAGGCCCCCTACGCGCTGGCAACCCCGGTGGTCGAAAGTGTCGAAAATTCCATGGCAACCGGGACGCTGACTGTAGCCGATAAATTGGCGCGCGAGATCGCAGGCGCACGTGACACGTTGATGGCATCTGTTGCTGAGTTTTCGTTCGTGATCAAGGTTTGGCCAAGCGCCGCGAATTTTTTCCTGATCCAGGTGATATCTGCAGCCTCATTGTTATCGCATTGCTCCGCGCAGGGCATATTGCTGCGCGATTTTGGTCGTGATCTTGAGAATTGCATTCGCATCACGGTTGGCAGCGACCCGGAGAATGGTCGACTGCTGCTGGCATTCAATGAATTTGAGGAGCTTGCATAATGGCCGAGCGGATTCTCTTCATCGATCGCGACGGGACTTTAATCGAAGAGCCCGCCGATTTTCAGGTTGACGAGCTTGCAAAAGTCCGACTCCTGCAAGGAGTCATACCGGCGTTGCTTGAGCTCAAGGATCACGGCTTCCGATTTGTCATGGTTAGCAATCAGGATGGTTTGGGCACGGATGCTTTTGCAGAAGCGGACTTTGAGAAGTGTCAGCAACATCTGCTGGCATTGCTCGAGTCACAGGGCATCCGTTTCGACGCAGTATTCATATGCCCCCATATGCCAGATGATGGCTGTGAATGCCGCAAACCACGCGCTGGTTTACTGACCGCTTATCTTGCCGCCAATGAGATTGACCTGACGGCATCCGCGGTCATCGGCGACCGGCCGACAGACGCAGAATTGGCAGAACGAATCGGGGTTCGCAGTTTTACGATTGCGACAGATGATCCTGACAAGAACTGGCGCAGCATCGTTACCGAGTTGTGCTACTCCGATCGGTGCGCGCGAATTGAGCGCAAGACCAACGAAACCAATATTTCGGTCAGCGTTAATCTGGACCGGGAAGCGCCCATCGCAGTGGCAACCGGTATTGGCTTTTACGACCACATGCTGGAACAGATCGCCAAGCACGGCGGTTTCTCGCTTAGAGTCGACTGCGCAGGCGACCTGGAAATAGACGATCACCATACGGTCGAGGATACAGCGCTGTGCTTGGGAGCTGCGTTGCGACAGGCCCTTGGCGCCAAGTTGGGAATCGGTCGCTATGGTTTCGTCGTACCGATGGACGAAAGCGAAGCTCGTGTATCGCTTGATCTCTCGGGCCGGGCGCGATTCGTATTTGACGGTACTTTTACAAGTGAACGCGTTGGCGAAATGGCGACTGAGATGGTGCAACACTTTTTCCTCTCGCTGTCCGACTCCCTGGGAGCCGCCTTGCATATCGAAGTAAGCGGCGAAAACTCGCATCACATGGTTGAAGCCTGCTTTAAGGCTGTTGGCCGGGCACTGCGCCAGGCAATCCATCGCGATGGTAGTGCGTTGCCCTCAACGAAAGGCGTTCTGAACTGACGTGAACAGGAATGACGTTGCCATCATCGACAGCGGCGGAGCGAATATCGCCTCGCTGGCGTTCGCATTGCGGCGGCTCGGGCATGGCGCCGCGATCACCAGCGACGCGCAACAAATCCGTGCGGCGCCTCGAGTTATCCTGCCCGGTGTCGGCGCGGCAGCAAACGCGATGCAGCGTTTGCGCGAGCATGATCTGCTGGATGTCATTCGCGGCCTCTCGCAACCGGTACTCGGCGTTTGTCTTGGTATGCAACTACTGGCCGCGGCGTCAGAAGAGGAAGATGTTGAGTGCCTCGGCGTTTTTCCGGATGTTGCTCAAAAATTGCCAGGCAGTCCCGCACAACCTGTGCCGAATATGGGTTGGTGCCGTATTCAGTTACTGCAGCAACAGCCGCTGATGAACGGGATTGAGGAAGGCGCCTGGTTCTATTTTGTACACAGCTACGCGTTACCGTTGGGCCCAAACACTATTGCAAGTGCCGAGCACGCGCATAAGTTTTCTGCCGTCATTGGCAAGGATAATTTCGTCGCCGCGCAGTTTCATCCCGAACGCTCGTCCGCATCCGGCTCGCAATTGCTGGACAATTTTCTACGGTGGAATCCATGAATATTATCCCGGCGATAGACCTCAAGGACGGCAAGGTTGTGCGTTTGCTGCAAGGAGATTTCGAGAAAACGACGGAGTACAGTGATGAGCCGGCAAAAGTCGCGGACCAGTATGCCGCGCTTGCGGCAACCAGCCTGCATATCGTCGACCTCGACGGCGCCCAATCCGGCAAACAACTCAACCAGCACATAGTCTCAGCGATTGCCGCTGAGTCGGATCTCACTGTCCAGCTTGGCGGTGGCATACGTGATGCTGAAACGGTAGCACGCTGGTTCGAAGCCGGTGTGAGTCGGTGTGTCATCGGCAGCCTTGCCGTCACGGAGCCAGACACTGTCAAAGCATGGCTAACGCGCTTCGGTGGCGACCGAATTGTTCTGGCGCTGGATGTGAAAATGGATGCACAAAATGAACCTATCATCACGACCCATGGCTGGACCCGGGATAGCGAGGCAACCTTTTTCGAAAGCGTTAACGATTTCCTGAGTGCAGGCCTGCAGCATGTGTTGTGCACTGACGTCGGTCGTGACGGTGCCATGACTGGCCCGAATTTTGAGCTTTACCAGCGCATCATGGAGGCCTACCCCGACCTCTTACTACAGGCATCCGGCGGAGTACGGCACATTGGTGACCTTGAGCAATTGCGACGACTTGGGGTTCCGGCAGCAATCAGCGGGCGGGCTTTGCTGGATGGCAAGATCAGTGCTGAGGAGATCGAGACATTCCTGCAAAACGCATAATTCCCTGTCTCGACGTTCGTGATGGACGAGTTGTCAAAGGTGTTCAATTCCGAAACCATCGAGTGGTGGGAGATATTCTCGACCTGGCACAACGATATTGTGAACAAGGTGCAGACGAGCTGGTTTTTTATGACATCACCGCAAGTCCTGACGGCCGCACTGTTGACCGAAGCTGGGTAAGTCAGGTGGCAAGCGTAATCGATATCCCTTTTTGCGTCGCCGGTGGCATACGCAGCGTTGCGGCTGCAGAACTCGTCCTGAACCAGGGTGCGGATAAAATTTCAGTCAATTCGCCTGCTCTGCAAGACCCGCAACTCATCAACGCGCTTGCGACGCGATTCGGGTCGCAATGTGTTGTCCTGGGTGTCGATAGCCGTGAGCGCGACGGGTGTTACAGCGTGTATCAGAATACTGGCGACCCAAACAAAACTACCGCAGCAGAGCGCGAGACTGTTGACTGGATAATCGAGGCTCAGGACCGCGGTGCCGGGGAGATCGTGTTGAATTGCATGAATCAGGACGGCGTGCGTAAGGGCTACGACTGCGAGCAACTCAAGGTCGTGCGCGCCAGCAGTTCGGTGCCCTTGATCGCGTCCGGTGGTGCGGGAAGCCCGCAGCATTTTGCTGATGTCTTTGCTATGGCGGGTGTCGACGGAGCGCTGGCAGCGAGCGTATTTCACACCGGGGAAATTGCTATTGCCGACCTCAAAGAATATTTAGCACAGAAGTCAATTGACGTTAGACGATGAATATAACAAGGACACCGGAATGAGTAACACCGACCTGGATTTTCTGGCTACGCTCGAGAGCGTGATTATTGAGCGCCGAGTGTCGCCTTCGAAGAGTAGCTATACCTCCGAACTGTTCGCTTCGGGAACACAGCGCATTGCCCAAAAAGTCGGCGAAGAAGGCGTTGAATTGGCATTAGCGTCTTGCCATAACAACCGCGAGGAAACTATGAGTGAAGCGGCTGATTTGCTGTATCACCTGCTGGTGCTATTGGCGAACCAGAAAATTGCCCTGGCGGATGTCGTATCCACGTTGGAATCGCGGCACGTGGGCTAGCGCTTAGTCTTCTGCTGCTGCCGCCGCTGCGGCCGCCGCTTCCTCTTCTACCCGTCGTTCTTCGCACGTTGGCACAATTGAAAGCTTACGCAGGACCGACATGTACGGGTCGATCTGGACTTCACGCTCTTTCGCGCCCTTGAGAAGCGATCGATTCCCGGAGAACTCGACTCTTTCGAGTTCTCCGTTGTCGCGAACCGGAAGAGGCATCGGAAAGTTCAATCCGCCAACATTCTCCCATTCCAGCAGGAGGCCATTCTCTGTATCGCTGCTGGCAAGTACCGGTAGAGGTCCGCGACGCGCATAAACTTCAAAAAACCATCCCAGGTCCTGGCCATAAACATCGCTGGCGATGCGCATAAAATCATCGGTCGACCGCAGCCGCGTCTGGATTGGCGGACTCAGGCTTGCGGGATCAGGGGTGTCATACACGAGAATTCGAATAGCACGCCAGAATTTTTCGTCGCCAATGAGATATCGCAGCGAATGCAGTAGCCAGGTTCCTTTGGCGTATATGTCGCCGGCCGGACCGCGCCCTTCGGGGTCGTCAAAATACAGTTCGTCCGCGGAAAATTCCTCGCGCGGCGCTATCGGGTTGCACGCTTTGATGCCTTGATAGGTTGAATATAAACTCGCGTAAAAAGCCGCGTCGCCAATGACTTCCCGGGCATATTCAGGTTGCATGTATGCAGCGATACCCTCGTGTAACCACATGTCGGAGACAGTAACGTGAGTCATTACATTGCCGAACCACTCGTGGGCGAGTTCGTGATGAAATAACCAATCGTAGCCATAGTTGCCACGCCGGAACTGATTGCCATAGGCATTGATCGTCTGGTGTTCCATTCCCAGGTGTGGTGTCTCAGCAACCCCCAGTTTTTCCTGTCCCCAGGGGTAAGGGCCAACCTTGCGTTCGAAAAACTCGATGGTCGGGGCAAACTCTCGGTCAAACAAATCCCGAGCCTGCGCCTGATGCTCTTCAATAGCCCAGAACATAAGCGGAATCTCCGTACCGTTGGAAGAGGTATACGTGTCTTCGATTAATACGTATGGACCCACATTCAAGGCGACGCCGTAGGTATTGGTTGTAACGTCCGTGTGCCAGTGAAACGTTCGTCGTCCGTCGGGGTGTTCTTCGACATCGCGCAAGACGCCGTTAGATGCAGCAGTCAGGCCTGCAGCCACTGTAAAATACAGGTCCAGGCTTTCCGGTTCACGCTGCGGATGGTCAACGCAGGGCCACCACAAATCACAGCCCTCCCCCTGAATTGCTGTCGCGACCCAAGCTTTGCCACCCGGTGTGGCAGACCACTGAAAGCCACCCGCCCAGGGCGGTCGTAATGCCTCATGCGGTCGCCCGTGATAGGCAATTTTGACGCTGTGCACAGCACCTGCCGCAATTGCTGCGCGCAAGGTAACGTAAATCTTTGCCGCGTCCCGTGTGTATTCAAGAGCTCCGCTGGCATCGCTGACACTATCGACAACGAACACACCGTCAAAATCCAATTCCAGCGTGGACATTGACTGTATGGCTTCGAAAGTGACTTCGGACGATCCGGCGATCGACTTTTCCGCAGTCAGGATCTCGTTGCGTAATTCATAATGTTTAACTCTAAACTTTCTAAGTCCATCGGACAGCGGAATGCCGCTGTTCATCGTAATTGCGCTGCGCTCTACAACCGGTTGTTGCGCGCATCCGACCAGCACCATCAACACCAGGATTAGAATCGTGTGTCGCAATCGTTATGCTCCTTTGGATTGCGCAGTTTGGTATGCAGGACGCTCTCTGCAGCGATCAACGTAAGCAGTGAGCACAGGTGCGTCGCCGAGTAAGCCGAATAACTGCAGAAAATTTACGCTTGATCCAAGCATGACATCGGCCGCACTGAAGTGGTCGCCGAGAATCCATGGATTGCCGCCAAGGCCGTCTGACAACGTATTGATCATCGACTTGAAATCGCCCCAGCCGTTGCGACCGCGGTTTGGCTCGATCTTGTTTAGCTTCTCGGACATCGTTGGTTCGATGACCGCAGGGGTGTACATCAGCCAGTACAAAAATCTACCCCTATCCGGGTCATCGATCGTCGGCGCCAATACGCCGGGGCAATAGCGGTCGGCGATATACAGACAGATCGCCGCAGACTCCGCCATTTGTACATTGTGATCCTGTAGCGCTGGCACCTTGCGCATTGGGCTCGCTGCCCGAAAATCTACATTGTCCTGGCGACCGTCATCGCGAATATCGATGTGCTCCAATTCGTATTCGACACCGGCTTCCTCCAGCATCCATACTGCCCGCGACGAACGAGTCTGCGGCGCCCAAAACAGTTTCATCAATTTTTTCACCTATCCTTAGATAGACCGCCCTATATGACGACCTCTGTAACATCTGCACGGCGATTGTATTGCAAACGCATGACATATCCATAGGCACCGGTGTTTGCAATCAAAATCACATCGTTTTCGCTTGACGGCGGTAGCAATCGATCACTGCCAAGGCGATCGCCGGTCTCGCAGATTGGTCCAACAACGGTGACCGTTTCTGTTGCTGGTTCACCTGCCCGACTCAGATTGACGATCTCATGATAGGAGCCGTACAGCGCAGGTCGAAGCAGCGAATTCATACCGGTGCCGACACCAACATAACGCATGTCACCTTTGCCTTTCGTTTGTGTCACGCGCGTTAGTAGCACGCCAGCACGCGCCACCAGGTACCTGCCGGGCTCCAGCCAAAGCTCGTATTGCGGGTACGCCTGTCTTATCTCGCCAAGCGCTGAATCCAGTTGCGCGAGATCGAAATCCTTGTCACCCGGTTTTTCAGGAATCCCGAGCCCGCCGCCAAGATCAATGGTTTTCACTGCCGGAAACCGCTTCGCAACCTCCGCAAGAGTGCCCGCGACGATCCTCCAGCTGTCCGGGTCCTGGACACCGCTGCCACTGTGAGCGTGAATGCCGACCACAATCGCACCCGCTGCGTCCACCAGACGTATAAGTTCGTCAACTTCAAACAACGGCACGCCAAACTTGGAGTGCACGCCTGCTGTTTTGACGTGCTCGTGATGGCCGCGACCCTGCCCCGGATCGAGCCGAATGAACAAACTCTGCCCCGCAAACAGCTCCGGCCACGCCTCAAGCGGGAACAAATTATCCAGAGTAAGCTGCAATCCCTTCTCGATGCCCCATTCGTATTCCGCGCGCGGCGCAAAATTCGGTGTAAACAATACGCGCTGTAAATTCAGCTCTGGCACAGCGTCTTGCAACCAATTGATTTCGCCGGGAGAGACGCACTCGAAATCTACGCCCTCTGCCGCTAATGCACGCAGCAATTCAACGTTGTCGTTGGCCTTTACTGCGTAAAGAATTCGACCGACATTTTCCAGACCCAGTAAATCTCGCGCCGCGTCTTTAACGCTTTCCCGATCGTAGACGTAGGTGTTGAGCGACTTGCCGGCGAGATCAATCAGCCGATCACGTTTCATTAGCCACCACGGAGCGACTCTGGTCGCGGTCAGATCATCCGCTTTGAACAGCTCCTCCCAGCTCTTGCCGAATGCCGGGCTACCGCCGGTTTTGCGGATTATCGACGAATGCAACTTCCTGACCAGTCGCTCGCCCTGACTTCGGTCAACCACGAAACTCAGATTCAGATCATTCGCCGCCTGCGACATCAAATGAATCTTTTCTTCCTCAAAAACCTCCAGGGCAGGAGCCAGGCGCGGCAATATCGTGCGAATCTTGCGCCCGACCAGGCTGATTGCGGAGCAGTCGGGAATGACGCGCACACGACATAGACCTTCGAGATCGCTGACCAACTCATTGATCAGGTCATCTGCCAGTGCACTTCCGACCTTGTCGATGGATACAGTGACATTTGTTTCGGAGGTCGATATCAAATCGACGGACACCCGATGCAAATCGAAGACTGCAAATACTTTGGCCAGGAAGCCAACCTCGTTCCACATTCCGACAGTGTCCATCGAAATCAGCATCAATCCGTTGCGACTGCAAATGCCCTTTACCTGCGGCTCGATTTCTTCAGTCACCGCTGAGACTACGGTGCCACTGATTTGCGGCGCGGCAGTGCTACGAATGTGTAAGGGAATTCCGGCATGCCGCAGTGGCGACAGGCAACGAGGATGCAACACAGAACTTCCCGCCGATGCGAGTTCCTGCGCTTCATCGTAATGCAGGGCAATCAAGAGTCGGGCCGACGGAACTTTGCGCGGGTCAGCGCTAAACATTCCGGGCACATCCGTCCAGATTTCCAACCGCCGCGCCTCTAGGCGCGCGGCAAAATAAGCGGCAGAAGTATCGGACCCGCCGCGACCGAGCAGCACCGTCTCAGCATGAACATTGCGGGCAATGAAGCCCTGCGTCAGAATAACCTTTCCGGTAGCACCGAACGCCGTCTGCATAGATTTATCGGCCTGGAAATCGCAGGTCGCGTTAAGGTAATCCTGAGTGCGTTGCTCGCTTGGCCTGCTATTACTGCACAAGTGCTCGCGAGCATCGACCCATTCAACCGGCAGCCCTTCGCCACGCAAAAACTCCGCGCCCAGTCGCGTGGCCATAATTTCGCCCAAGGCCATAACGCGCACGCGAACCCTGACGCTGACTTCGCGAACCAGTCTGATGCCCGCAACCAATTGGTCCAGTTCGTCCAATGTGCCGCTGAGCAAAGCACTTGCATCGAGACCCAGATCAGCAGCAAGTGCTTCGTGTTGCTTGCGTATCGCCGCGAGCAGTTCCGTGGGGTCGCCGGTGATCGCGAGCTGCAGCACAGACTCCAGTTGATTTGATACGCTCTGCAAGGCTGAGTGAACAATCACCGGCTGCAGCCCTGCATCCAGACGGTTCCGAATGAGGCTCGCAATTGTTTGCCAATTCTCGGCAGTGGAAACGCTGGTGCCGCCGAACTTGAGCACTACCCAGGGCGACTTCGCAACAGCGCTGTTTGTATCTGTTTCAAAATCCGCTTCAACGCTGGTTGCAATCATGCTGACTTTAATTTCCCTTCATATTGGCAAAAAAAAACCCGCCAGGAGTTTCCTCGCGGGTTCGATGACAATGTCCGTACTTTATTAACTAGTCGGTACTATTGCCATTCGCACCCACGCACCTCTGGCGCGCCATATATTTTATGTGTTTTTTCATATCGACTGAGTCGATACGTTGGCACATTACGTAGGTGGCAAAAAATCGCATGCACGGAGTAGAGCGAACCTGTCGCAAAACGTCAAGTTTTGAGTTGCATTGCAACCGATTACTCATCCCAGGGCGGCGGTATCGTCACAGCGCCTTCTGATGCAGACGACACCACCGCCCGGTACTTTGCTAGGGCGCCGACGCTTACGGAGGACGGCGGCCGCCGCCATTTTGCTCGTCTTCGAGCCATCTCGGCGTCGCTCACAGCCGCATTTATCTGGTTATTCTGCGCATCTATAACGATCCGGTCACCATCCTCGAGCAGTGCGATCGGGCCGCCCATTGCCGCCTCCGGCGAGACATGCCCCACAACAAAGCCATGGCTCCCTCCCGAAAAGCGGCCGTCGGTGATCAGCGCCACCTCGGAGCCAAGTCCCTTGCCCATGATCGCGCTGGTCGGGCTCAGCATTTCGCGCATCCCGGGAGCGCCCTTTGGCCCTTCAAAGCGAATCACTACGACGTCACCGGCTGCGACCTTGTCTGACAGGATAGCCTGCAATGCATCTTCTTCCGATTGAAACACGCGAGCGCGTCCTTCAAAGATCAGGCCTTCCTTTCCCGTGATCTTGGCTACTGCCCCATCTGGCGCAACATTGCCATAAAGAATGGACAAGTGACTGTCTGCCTTTATAGGAGAATCGAAATCGCGGACAATGTCCTGACCAGCAGGATAATCTGCAACATCAGCCAGATTTTCCGCCAGAGTTTTTCCGGAAACTGTCATGCAGTCGCCATGCAATAGTCCCTGATCAAGCATTCTTTTCATTAATGGTTGAATTCCACCAATCTCGATCAACTCAGACATCAGATACCTGCCACTTGGCTTGAGGTCTGAAAGTACCGGTACCCGTGCCCCTATTACCGTGAAATCATCCAGCGAGAGAGGCACGTTGCACTCGCGCGCCATTGCAATAAGGTGCAATACGGCGTTTGTCGATCCGCCTAACGCTATAACGACAGAGATCGCGTTTTCAAACGCCTTGCGGGTCATAATGTCCAGCGGCTTGATATCTTTTTTTATCAGGTCAACCACGGCCGCGGCTGCGCGGCGACAATCATCGACCTTCGCGGCCGATACCGCTTCCTGCGCGGAGCTGTTGCCCAAACTCATACCCAGCGCTTCGATAGCCGAGGCCATGGTATTCGCGGTGTACATGCCACCACAGGCTCCCGGACCCGGAATCGCCGTCTGTTCTACTTCCAGTAACTCTGCGCCGCTTATTTTACCGCTCGATCTGGCGCCGACGGCCTCAAACACGGAAACGATATCGCGCCGGTTTGCACCAGGTCGAATCGTACCGCCATAAACGAATACGGCGGGTCGGTTCAGCCGCGCCATGGCCATAACGCATGCCGGCATATTTTTGTCACAGCCGCCGATCGCAACCAGTCCGTCGAAGCCCTCAGCAGCTGTTACTGCTTCAATTGAGTCTGCAATGATTTCGCGTGACACCAGGGAATAACGCATACCGGGTGTACCCATCGATATTCCGTCGGAGATGCTAATCGTATTGAAAACCACACCTTTGCCGCCCGCCTTATCCGCGCTGGTGGCCGCTTCATCCGCTAATTCGCGAATGTGCATGTTGCATGGCGTTGTCATGCTCCAGGTAGAGGCAATGCCGATTTGCGGTCGGGAAAAATCGTCTTCGGTGAATCCGACCGCGCGCAACATTGCGCGACTGGGTGCCTGTGCGTCGCCGTCGACAACGACGCGCGAGTAGCGCCGCAGTTCCTTCTCTTCCATCACTAATGCCTCGAAATAACCGTAACTGAACGGCAGAGTCTAGCAATGAAAACGAATGTCGTCAGGAGTCGTCGTCTCGAATGATCACGGTCGTGTAGGCACGGACCTCGCCGTCAGTCTCAGGATCATCGGAAAGCAGTTCAACCCTGAAAGCCTCGTTGTCCTCAAAAGCGAAATCCTGCACCAAGGGAATCAACAATCTGGCAGTACGCTGCCGCGGCGCAAACTCGATGGCTGAACTTCCCGGCGCGAAGTAATCTTCTCCCTGCGTCGCTGTTACGTCGCGCAATCGATACTTAACGACCAGCGGCGTGTTGTCCGGATTAAACCGCAAAATGTCGACCTGCACAGCCGGATCGCGTTCACGTACAGCGATCTGTGTGGTGGCGAATGCGACAGTATTGGCCGGCATAGTAGATTCAAAAGCTCGCTGGTCGTCATCTTCAAGAATTACAGTGATTTTCGCTAATTCCGACGTGGTTGCGTGGGCTTCCCGGATTCGCAAAGTGGATTGTTGATCCGCCTCGCGTGAGACATCCTGGGTCATCGACAGAGAAATTCTGGCGTGGCTCTGCCCTGCTGGAAATGTCAGGGTTTCGCCATCGAGAATCGTGTACTGCCGGGTAACCCACGGTGAGCGATTGCCAGTGAATCCCGCCTCCTCCAGTCGTAGTGTGAGAGGCAACTCGACGTCCTCGCGTATCACGTCAATGGTCACAACATCGCCGCCCTCGCGCAAAACCACCGACCGCGACTCAGCTCTTCCGCCGTCGAGGTCAATATACAACTGCACAGTTGCGGCCGGTAGCGCTGCAAAGTCTACGAGCTCTGGTTCGTCAGACATCTCCTCGATTACAATTTCTTCGAGCAAATCTACCTCTGCAGTACTTTCCTCGGGCTGGAACTCCGCAACGAAAATTTCCTCAAGCGCAGCCTCCTCCTCAATTGCTGGTATTTCGATTGGGGTTTGCGTTTCGTTTTCCACGTCATTTTCGAGAGCGATCTCAGCCGGCACCACGTTCTCCTGCTGGGTCTCTTCGACGGTTGCAATTTCGGGTTCTTCTATTGCCGGCAAATCGACGACATCTGTGGCAGCCGGCAGGAAGCGCTCTGTTAATTCTTCCAGAATGCCAAATTTGTACGCTGCACCACCTAGCAATCCCAGCAATACAATTAAGCCTGCAATCCACCGACCGGAACCGAGCGACTCGTCATCAAAATCCAGGCGATCCCGCGGCGGAACGGTAACAGTGACGCCTTCCACACGATTCAGGTCCAGGGCATTGATAAATTCCTGCATTGATTCGTAGCGCGCGATGCGCGAATACGAGAGTGCCTTTTTGAGCACCTTCCAGCGCGCGTTGTCCAATCCATGCGGGCATTGCGGTTTCATTCCCTCCGCAGCGGCCTCGGCGGCATTCCGTGGGCCGAACACACGATAACCGGCCAGTAGCCGGTACAGCAGACAGGCAAGAGAGAACACATCGTCCGTTGGCATTGGATCTTCGCCGGTCAAGACTTGCATGCTTGAATACGCTGGGGTTAGCAACCCCAGCACACCTGGATCGAAATCCTTGCGATCTTCAATTTGTTTTTGTCGTACGCGAGCAACACCGAAATCAAACAGTTTGGCGTCGCCGTTCGGCATGATCATTATGTTCCCGGGTTTGATGTCAGCATGCACGATGCCGCAGCGATGGGCGTACTCGAGCGCCTTGCCGATCTGCTCGACGATTTCAAAGGCGCGCTGTTTATCCATCTTTCCGGTGTCTGGCGAGTCCAGAATCTTCGCCAGGGTTTGTCCGTCCAGCCACTCCATGACAATGAAATAAAGATCGTCATCACGATCCAGGTCGATAAAGCGAACAATATTGGGATGTGACAGGCAGCGACCTTTAGCGGCTTCCTGTTGCAGCGCGCGCAGCGCCTGCCCGTTGGCAGCTAGCTGCGACGACAAGACCTTAACAGCAACAAATGGTTTGTTGGTATCAACTTCCGCCATGCGACGATCCAGAGCTTTGTAGACAACGCCCATGCTGCCGCCTGCGACTCGCTCCTGCAGCATGAACCGATCACGCAATACCGAACCAACCTGAGCTCTCTCGCTAGTTGCCACGTCCTCCGACGCACGCGCATTCGGTAATACAGTGGTGTCGATTAGTGGTTTGTCCGCAATTGACAATTCTCGAGCCGCCTCTGCGATTGTCTGCACCTGTTTCTGTTGATTGCTTGCCGGTGTTGGTGGCGAATCTTCGTGAACCTTGGTGGTGCTGGCAGTTGGCTCGTCTTCAGAGACAAACCGGTCGAGCATCGACTTAACCAGTTGAAAGGTTTCTTTGCGAAGATCTCCGCTGTCGTATCGCTCTTGCAATACACGCCTGATTTCTGCTTCGTTGCCGTCACTCGCACCAATCAGACGACCGATTCCTTCCTGGATGTCAGCCAACAATCGGACATCGTCAATCTTGCTGTCGAGTCGTTCTTCGAAACTCGACAATTGAACGACCAGGGATTCCCTGATTTTGTTTGATTCAGCGTTCATGCTTGTTTGCAGCGTGCATTCCTATAGCAAAGCCAAAAATCGTGGTTCTAACGGCGTAGTTTATCGGTTCGGTCAAGTCCGGGCGTGGAACTGGTCGTCAAATTACTTTGCCAGGATTAAGCGTATTCTCCGGGTCCATAGCTTTCTTCAGTGTTCGCATCAGGTCAAGTTCTTCGTTACTGCGGTACTCGCGAAGAAACGCCTTCTTCAGAACTCCGACGCCATGTTCGGCGCTGAAGCTGCCACCGAGGTCGTCTACGAGGTCGTAAACTGCCTTACTCGCGGCAGTCGCCAATATTCGAAATTCGTCAGGATCAGCGCCAATTGGCTGCGATATATTGTAGTGCAGGTTGCCATCTCCCAGATGACCGAATGCCACAATGCGCGCATCCGGGATCTGGTTCAGGATTAGTGATTCGGCTCGGCACATAAAATCATCGATTCGGCCGATGGGCACTGAAATGTCGTGCTTGATGCTGACGCCTTCCTTGCCTTGCGCTCTCGGAATGGCATGTCGAATGCGCCATAACTGCTCCGCTTCATTGCTGTTTTTGGCAATTACAGCGTCGCGAGCCTCACCGCCATTAATCGCCTCGAGCAGTGCCGATTCCAGCACCTCACTTTCGCTATTCGTAGCGACTTCTATCAATGCGTAGCAAGGGTAAGATTTCCCGAATGGTGTCGTCAGGTCGCCGCCATGTCGCATGGCCAGCCCAAAAGCGGTATCGGTCATCATTTCGAAAGCGACGATTTGCTCCGAGCACGCCACCCGCAAACGAATCAGTAGCCGCATTGCATCGGTCGTTGAATCTAGGGCGACCAGGGCGGTGCTGCTTGCCTTGAACGCCGGAAAAAGCCTCAGGGTGGCCGCGGTGATAATGCCAAGGGTGCCCTCGCTGCCGATAAAGATTTGCTTCATGTCATAGCCGCCACTGTCTTTTCGCAACGCGCGCAGACCATCCCAGATCGTGCCATCGGCGAGAACGACTTCCAGGCCGAGTACCTGTTGCCTGGCGGACCCATAGCGAATAACGTTGATCCCGCCCGCATTTGTCGAGAGGTTGCCGCCGATCTGACAGCTGCCCTCGGCGCCGAGGCTTAACGGGAAAAGTCGTTGCACATCTCTGGCCGCAGCTTGGACGTTTGCGAGTATGCAACCGGCTTCAACCGTCATGGAAAAATCGTCTGGATCAACCGATCGAATTCGGTTGAGCCGCGATAAGGACAACAATACTTGCTCGCCGCTCGCGTCAGGAACCGCACCACCGCACAAACCGGTATTGCCGCCCTGCGGAACGACGCCAACGCCGGCCTTCGCACAGGTAGCAACGATTGCGGACACCTTTCTGGTGCTGTCTGGCGATAACATGATGCTGGCACGACCGGTCACCAGGCCGCGGGGTTCGGACACGTGTGTCTCAAGCTCCGTCGCGTCGGTCGTCCATGCGCCAGCACCAACGATTTTCTTCAGCTCTTCAAGCGGCATCGTTTTTCTCGAAGCGGGCCTGATCGGCAAATGTAGGCCAATCAATATTGCTGCCGCAGAACACAAGTACGACTTTCTGACCACGAAGGTCTTCTCGGAGTGGACCGAGTAACGCCGCAGTTGTCGCAGCGCAGGCGGGTTCCACGGCCATTTTCATTGCGTGAAATAGCAGTCCCATCGCGTTGCGAATCTGGATGTCGCTGACTTTGCATAAGCGATCCACATTGCGCCGACAAAGTTCAAAAGAAAACGGCATGGCGAACGGTGCTCCAAGACTATCGGCAATTGTGCCAACCGCATCAATTGATTGCGGTTTTCCCGCGTCAAAACTGCGATGCATCGAATCCGCCCCGTCTGGTTCAACACCAATTACCTCGCATTCCGGGCGCAACTGCTTAAGCGCATTCGATATGCCACCGATCAGCCCGCCGCCGCCCACAGACACGACCACTGCGTCAAAATCAGCGCATTGCTCATGAATCTCCAGGCCGATCATGCCGGTACCGGTAGCTATATCCGGGCCTTCAAACGGGTGGACGAAAAAACGCCCTTCCTCACTTTGGATGCTCTCGGCAACGGCAAAGGCTTCGTGTGCGCTATCGGCCATGACCACCTCGGCGCCCAGCGCCTTGCACGCGGCTATCCGTGACGGATTTGCCGTACCGATCATCACGATTTTTGCGCTGATTCCAGCCGTTTGTGCCGCGTATGCCGCAGCGATGGCATGATTACCCGCACTAACCGCCGTAATGCCGCCTTTCTTTTGCACATCACTGAGACCCGAGACCACGGCCAAAGCGCCGCGCGCTTTGAAGGTCCCGGTGCGCTGCAGAAACTCAAGTTTGGCGAAAATTCGGGTGTTGCCACCGACCATTTCCTCAAGTGCTGCGCATTGCATGACCGGCGTCCGATAGATCGCGGAGCCCAATGATTCTCGCAATGCTTTGATGTCACTAATCGTGGGAGTATGTTGCATGCTGGATATTTGCCGAACACGGGTCCTGTACTTATGTAAGATAGCGCTGCTATCCGCTTGTATTAATGTTCTAGAATTAAGTTATCTACGCTGACTTCCTCATGATACTTGCACGATTGACATAAGTTGATCTAATTTCGGTTCGTGCTTGGGGCCTACCATGGAACTTGACGATCTTTCGCAATCCGGTATTCGGCGCATAGCCGATTTCTCGCCCTATCTGGATCAGCTGGCCGGACTGGCCCAGGGCATGGGCCTGCGGCAGCGCAGTAACCTAGTGGATCTGGAAAAAAGCCTGCACCTGCACTGGTCGCTGGGCCAGAACAATATCCTGAGCTGGGCTCCGCACGACCAGGGCCTGCTCGTTCTGGTCGTGCCGCACTATGCGATTGCCGAATACACCTCGGTTGGCAATAGTGAGCAAGCACCGCAGGTTTCTCCGCGGTTCATCACGGAGCTGATCTCCGGCGAGCGCAAGCTGACGGTGAGCCAGATGGAGAAAGTCGCGCGATTGTTAAAGGTTGAGCCTAAATACATAGTGTTGCGACAAGCGCTTAGCGGACACCCGGTGGAAACGCAGATCGTTGAAAAAATGATCCGTCGCTACGGGATCAACTATGTGGCGAGTCGGGCGGTCACGCTATTCGACATCGTTGGTTTTGGTCTGCTTACGCCTTTCGAACAGATGACGCAGCTCAACAGCTTGTCATACTCGCTAAATTCGGCACACGCCAAAATGTTGGAACAAGACGTTGGGATCAACTTCGCACGCTCGTCCAGTGGCGACGGTTTTTACGTCTGGAATCGTGACGACGGCCTGGAAGCCAATGTAAATCTCTATCACTTTATGCACATCGTGCTGGCCGACAATGCGATTGCGAGAAGCAAGACAACCTCCAAAGCCGTGCCGCGGCTGCGCGCCTGCTTTCATGTTGGCAGTTGTTACGAGTTTCATCAGGCCGAAGGCCTGAACCCGACGATGCACGACTTCATCGTCGGGGATGTCACGATTGAATTAGCGCGAATGATTGATGCAGCACTGCCTGGCCAAATACTGGTCGGCGAGTTTTTTGCAGACCTCGAGGACAACCGCCCGAAAGACCACGCCGAGACGCAGGCGCACATTGATGCAGTGACTTTCCTGCAGCGCGCTCAGGGAAATCTGTCAAAACTTAGCGGTATGGAGTTTTCAGGAGAGCGCGTAACCGCCATCAAGTGTTACCTGACCGGCGAAAATATGGGCGGTGGGCAGTTCAATATCCGGCGTCTGCTCATACGCGACAAGCACGGTTTGTCACGTATCGCATACAACGCCAAAGTGAATATCTACCGGGAGTTGGCTCAGCCAATCCTGCTGGGCATTGAAGATCGGAAATTGGCACCTTTGGTCACTTCCTAGCTTTGCCACTGCCGCTTTGCCCAGGCTAAGTCGCGGTGGACAATTTGTCGTAGCGGTAAAGTTGGTCGGGGCGAGAAGATTCGAACTTCCGACCCCCACAACCCCATTGTGGTGCGCTACCAGGCTGCGCTACGCCCCGACCGAAGACTAAGAAACTAGCGCCGCAGTATCTTAAGAACTTGTTCAAGTTCCAAGCGTAACTGCTTGATAATCTGTTGGCTTTGCGAGACGTCTGTTTTCGCCGTGTCGCCCATCAGGCGTTGACGTGCGCCGCCGATCGTAAACCCTTCGTCATAGAGAAGGCTTCGAATCTGACGGATAATCAGTACGTCCTGACGCTGATAATAGCGGCGATTGCCGCGCCTTTTGACCGGCTTCAGCTGCGGAAATTCCTGTTCCCAATACCGAAGGACGTGCGGCTTAACAGCGCAGAGATCGCTTACTTCACCGATCGTGAAGTAACGCTTTCCAGGTATTGCAGGTAGTTCGTCGTTATTCCCCGGTTCCAGCATATGCCTCTACTCGGGCCTTTAATTTTTGGCCAGGTCGAAATGTAACCACTCGTCGTGCAGTGATCGGGATTTCTTCTCCCGTTTTTGGATTTCGTCCTGGTCTTTCTTTTTTATCCCGAAGGTCGAAATTCCCAAAGCCGGAAAGTTTGACCTGTTCCCCAACTGCAAGTGATGCCCGCAGCTCTTCAAAATACATGTCGACCAATTCACGTGCTTCGCGCTTGTTCAATCCAAGTTCGTTGAACAGCGATTCCGCCATGTCAGCTTTTGTTAGTGCCATTGAATCTAGTCTCTTAATTCGGCGCCATACTCTTTTTCTAATTTGCGCACCGCAGCGGCCATCGCAGAGTCCGCATCATCGTCAGTAAGGGTGCGGGATGTTTCCTGTAAAATCAAGCCTAAAGCTACGCTTTTTCGCCCTGCTTCTATTCCAGCACCCGTAAAAATGTCAAAAATCCTGACGCTTGAAATTATTTCAGGTGCGCTTGCGGCGACTGCTTTCGTGAGCTCGTCGGCGCTTATATTCTCGTCAACAATGACTGCGATATCGCGGCGAATCGAAGGAAACCTGGAGACCGAAGTCGCAACTGGAATCGAACTGGCAAACGCTAGCTCTGCATTTAGCTCGAACACATAAGCGGTTCGCTTGAGGCTAAATGTTTTTGCGTGCCTGGGATGGACTTTGCCCAGCATGCCAATTACTTTTCCGTCACAGACAATATTCGCGGCCTGCCCCGTTTGCAGGAGCGGATGATCAGCGGCGACAAAATCGATTGCCGCCGAACTTCCCGCCAGTTTAAGTAGTGCTTGTACATCACCTTTTATATCAAAGAAATCAACCGGTTGTGGCTTCTCCGACCACTGCTCCGGACGCGGCGAACCGGTCACAACAGCGGCGACCTGCACAACTTCGTCGTGCGCTTCAAGCGTTCCGTGAAACGACTTTCCAATTTCAAATATCCGAACACGCTCTTGCTGTCTTGCGATGTTCGATGTGGCCGCAAACAACATGCCCGGCAACAACGACGATCGCATGACCGACATCTCTGACGAAATCGGGTTCGCCAGTACCAGCTCCGATTCGATTCCTGTGACTGCCTGATTGGATACCGCATCCACAAAACTGTAAGTAACAACTTCCTGGAAATCTCTTGCGACGAGCGTATCTGCGACCTGATTCAGGTCGATCTTTGACTCTGTATTGGGTCTAAGGGGCGTTGCCGCAATGGCGGTACTTGTCGGTATCTCGTCGTAGCCATATATCCGGGCTACCTCTTCGATCAGGTCCGCCTCGATATCTATGTCAAACCGAAAACCAGGTGCGACGACATCCCAACCATCCTCAGTTGGCCTGACGTGCATGCCGAGACGCTCCAGAATGGCCACAACCGTCTCAGCATCGATAGCGACGCCGAGCAAACTGGAAAGCCGGGCACGTCGCAGTCGGATGGGTGCCTGTTTTGGCAAAAACTCCGACGCTGTCTGTAAAGTCAAAGGACCCGCTTTTCCGCCACAAATTTGCAGAAGGAGCTCGGTTGCGCGCTCAACTGCGCGAGCTTGCCCCTCCGGATCCACGCCACGCTCAAATCGCAGCGATGCGTCAGTGTGCATGCCATAGGATCTTGCCTGGCCGGCGATGAACTCCGGTGGCCAGAATGCCGCTTCTAGAAATACGTCGCTGGTGCTCTCTGTGACTGCCGTACTAAGGCCACCCATAATTCCGGCCAGGCCTATCGCACCGCTGTCGTCGCTAATAACCAAGGTGCTGTCATTCGCGGCAATCTCTTTTTCATCAAGGAGGGTGAGTTTCTCACCCTTCGCGGCCATTCGTGGGCGAATAGCGCCCTGTACACGCCCCAGATCATAGGCATGCAACGGCTGGCCCAGTTCCAGCATCACGTAGTTCGTAATATCGACGACCGGACTGATGCCCCTGAGGCCCGAACGCCGCAGTCGCTCAGTCATCCAGATTGGCGATGTAGCCGTGGGGTCTATGCCCCGTATAACTCGTCCTGCAAAGCTCGGGCAACCCTCGGGAAGCGGTATTTCTACCGGGTGCACGTCGTCAATTTCCGCTTTTACAGCCATCACATCTGAGTCTTTGAGAGCTGCACCGCTCAAAGCGGCGACGTCGCGAGCAATGCCGAGCACACTAAAGCAGTCGCCCCGATTTGGCGTCAGGCTCAGATCTATGGATGCGTCTGGCAATTGCAGGAACGTCGTCAGAGCTGCTCCAACTGGCGCGTCTTCGGGCAATGCGATAATGCCGTCCGATTCCGTGCCCAGGCCCAGTTCGACCGCGGAGCACAGCATGCCATGTGAAACCACGCCGCGTATTTTCGACTTCCGCAGTTTAAGGCCGTTGGGCAATGTTACGCCGGGCTTTGCCAGCGGCGTTTTCATTCCTGCATAGACGTTCGGTGCGCCACAGACGATTTCGAGTGTCTCGCCACTGCCATCAGCGACCTGACAGACGTTGAGCCGATCGGCGTCGGGGTGCTTTTTGAACTCGAGCACCTCCGCGATAACAACATCTTCAAGACCGGCACCCTGAAATTCAATGCCGTCGACCTCATGACCCGTCATCGTAAGTTGATGCGCAAGCGCTTCGGTATCCAGATCTGGATTTACCCATTCGCGCAACCAGGACTCTGCAATCTTCATGGCTTTACCTGAACTGCCGCAGGAAACGTAAGTCGTTCTCGAAAAACGTGCGCAGATCGGACACGCCGTAGCGAAGCATCGCAAGGCGCTCTACGCCCATGCCGAAGGCATAACCCGTATATTCCTCTGGATCCACACCGGCCGCTGTAAGCACATTGGGGTGCACCATGCCGCAACCCAGAATCTCGAGCCATCTATCTTTTTCCCATAACAGGTCAACCTCTGCTGAGGGTTCGGTAAATGGGAAATAAGACGGTCGGAATCGCAATTCGATCTGACGCTCGAAAAAGCATTCAACGAATTGATGCAATACCGCCTTTAGATTGGCCATGCTGACACCCCGATCAATAACCAGACCTTCTACCTGATGAAACATCGGTGTGTGCGTCTGATCGGAGTCGCAACGATAGACGCGACCTGGTGCGATAATTCGAATCGGCACTCCCTCTTCGAGCATCGATCGAATTTGCACCGGTGACGTGTGTGTTCGCAGCAATTTGCCACCAGGAAAAAAGAACGTATCGTGTAGCGCCCGGGCCGGATGATTTTCCGGAAAATTGAGTGCCGTAAAATTGTGAAAGTCGTCCTCGATTTCGGGACCGGAACGAATGCCGAATCCTGCATCGCGAAAAATTGTCTCTATTCGCGCCATCGTACGTGTCACGGGATGCCGACCACCAATGGACGTGCCGCGACCGGGAAGCGTGACATCAACAGCCTCTGCCTCTAAGGCTGCATCCAGCTCAGCCGATTCGAGCTGCTCACGGCGCGTGTTCAGGCGTTCCTGAAGACTCTGCTTGGCTCGATTAATCTCCTGGCCGGCCGCCGGTCGCTCATTGACCGGTAACTGACTGACCGTCTTTGCGCGCGCCGTTAATTCGCCTTTTTTGCCA
The DNA here is from genome assembly GCA_037968975.1 of Woeseiaceae bacterium. Classification (GTDB taxonomy): domain Bacteria; phylum Pseudomonadota; class Gammaproteobacteria; order Steroidobacterales; family Woeseiaceae; genus UBA1847. The sequence goes on from JBBKWL010000249.1 coordinate 79,743, forward strand.
AGATAGGTGACCCGCACTTCATCCAGCGCAGCCACGTCGCTTGCAGCGTCGATTTTTGACGCTGCTGCTTCGACTAATTCGCTAAGAGCCTGCATGATCCAGCGTACTCGCCGGTCGACCCGGCAAGGACTGCTTAGCTGCTTTGAGCCAGACTGGCTTTGGCTTGCTCGGCAATCGCGCCGAAACCTTCCGGATCGTGAACTGCGATATCGGCAAGTACCTTGCGGTCAACTTCGATGTTGGCCAGGTTAAGGCCATTGATCAATCGACTGTAAGACAAGCCGTGCAGACGTGCTGCTGCGTTGATACGCGTAATCCAAAGCGCACGAAACTGACGTTTGCGTTGGCGGCGATCACGATAGGCGTATTGCCCTGCTTTGATGACTGCCTGCTTGGCAGTCTTGAATAGTTTGCTGCGCGCGCCGTAATAACCCTTCGCTTTACCGAGGATTTTCTTATGGCGTGCCTTGGCTGTAACGCCACTTTTTACTCTGGCCATCTCTCAATCTCCTCTTAACTATACGGGAGCATGCGACGCACGCTCTTAACGTCGCTGTCAGCCACCTGCAGGGTCAATCCCAGCTGGCGCTTACGCTTCGACTTCTTTTTCGTAAGAATGTGATTGAGGTGGGACTGGGCTCGCTTAAAGCCGCCCTTGCCCGTCCGGCTGAAGCGCTTGGCAGCGCCCCGGTTGGTTTTCATCTTCGACATTTTTTACTCCACTTTAAAAGGCCTTGCTACGTACCGGACAATTCCGGCCGATGCAGGCGGGATTTTTTACTACAACTTGTACTTATACTTCGTGCTCAGTGCTTCTTCGGTGCCATCACCATGATCATTTGCCGTCCTTCCATCTGCGGCATCTGCTCAACAACAGCATACTCTTCCAGGTCTTTGCGAACCCTGGCAAGCAAATTCGCACCGATGTCCTGATGCGCCATTTCCCTGCCCCTGAATCTTAAGGTGATCTTCGTTTTGTCGCCGTACTCCAGAAATTCTGTGAGCTTGCGTAACTTGATCTTGTAATCGCCTTCGTCCGTACCCGGCCGAAACTTAATCTCTTTAATGTGTACCTGTTTTTGCTTGCGTTTAGACGTCTGAGCTTTTTTATTTTGCTCAAACAAATATTTGCCGAAATCCATGATTCGACATACTGGTGGATCAACGTTGGGGGAAACTTCGACCAGATCCAGAGAAACGGCTTTGGCTAACTCTATCCCTTCTCTCAGGGGCATGACTCCGGCTTGCTCGCCCTCTGCATCAATGACCCGAACTTGTGTGGCCTCAATCTCGTCGTTACGTCGTACACGCTTTGTGGATGCGATCCCTAAATCCTCCAGTTAAAAACAAGTCCCGAGCCCCTGCAGGCACCCGGGGGCGCCGCAGCAGGTGCGGGAACGCGATTCTATATAGCCGTATGGCAAGAAACAACCATTATTGGTGGGCGATGCGGGTTTCGAACCTGCGACCTCCACGATGTCAACGTGGCGCTCTACCCCTGAGCTAATCGCCCTGCTTCACTTGCCTGCCCCGGCGAGGGGCGGCATACGATACTCAAGGCCCTTCCCGGGCGCAAGACTTGTTCCCAAAGCCAGGGCTCGAATATGCTGAATATCATCTCGCAGCCGCGCTGCGGCTTCAAATTCAAGGTCTCGCGCATGCTTAAGCATTTGCTTCTCGAGCTTCTCCGCCCGCTTCAGGAGCTGCTCGGGCGACATGGCTTCGTAGTTTTCGGACGGCTCGGCTGCTTTGTGACGGCCCTTCCGGGGCGCCGGATACGCTGCTTCCATGATGTCAGCGACCGACTTAATGATCGAGGCTGGCGTAATGTTGTGATCCTTGTTGTGTTGAATCTGACGATCCCGGCGCCGGTCGGTCTCGTCAATCGCGCGCTGCATGGAGTTCGTAATCCGATCCGCGTATAGAATCGCCCTGCCGTTTATATTTCGGGCGCCGCGTCCGATGGTCTGGATCAACGACCGCTCGGATCTCAGGAAGCCTTCTTTGTCAGCGTCCAAAATGGCGACCAGAGAGACTTCCGGCATATCCAGGCCCTCACGCAACAAATTAATGCCGACCAGAACGTCAAATTCGCCCAAACGAAGGTCCCGAATGATCTCGGTTCGCTCGACCGTGCCGATGTCCGAATGCAAATAACGGACCCGTACGCCGTGCTCGTCGAGGTAGTCTGTCAGATCCTCGGACATCCGCTTGGTGAGCGTCGTAATCAAGACCCGCTCTCCCACGGCGACGCGCTTATGGATTTCGGATAAAACATCATCGACCTGAGTTTTCGCGGGTCGAATCTCTATAGCGGGATCAATCAAACCCGTCGGCCGCACGAGCTGTTCAACAATATTGTCTGCATGTTCCTTTTCGTAGTCGCCAGGTGTTGCAGAAACATAGATGGTTTGCGGCGACAAGCGCTCAAACTCGTCAAATCGCAGCGGACGATTGTCCAGCGCCGACGGTAACCGGAAACCGTACTGCACCAGCGTTTCCTTGCGCGAACGATCTCCTTTGTACATGGCACCGAGCTGGGACACCGTCACGTGACTCTCGTCCACGACCAGAATTGCATTGGGCGGCAAGTAGTCAAAAAGGCACGGCGGCGGCTCGCCCGGTTCCCGACCGGACAGGTAGCGCGAATAATTCTCAATACCGGAGCAATACCCGAGCTCCTTTATCATCTCTAAATCAAATAAAGTTCGCTGTTCAAGCCTTTGAGCTTCAAGGAGTTTATCGTTCTCACGCATGAACCTGAGTCGATCCTTCAGCTCAACTTTGATGTGCTCACACGCTTCCAGCAAGCGCTCTCTGGGGGTGACATAGTGGGTCTTTGGAAAAATCGTGAGCCGTGGGACACGCCGCACTACCTCGCCGGTCAAGGGGTCAAAATACGACAGAGCTTCAATCTCGTCGTCAAACAACTCCACCCGGACTGCATCACGATCGGATTCCGCCGGAAAAATATCAATGACGTCGCCGCGAACCCGGTATGTGCCCTGGGAGAAATCCAGTTCATTGCGCTGAAATTGCAGCTCGGCCAAGCGTCGCAAGATGGTGCGCTGGTCGACTCTGTCGCCGCGATCCAGATGCAGGACCATGCTGAAATACGCTTCCGGATCGCCGAGGCCATAAATCGCAGAAACCGTCGCGACAATAATGGCGTCTTTGCGTTCGATCAAAGCCTTAGTCGCTGACAAGCGCATCTGCTCGATATGCTGGTTGATCGACGCGTCTTTCTCAATAAACGTATCGGAGCTGGGGACGTACGCTTCGGGCTGGTAATAGTCGTAGTAGGAAACGAAGTATTCTACGGCATTACCGGGAAAGAACTCTCGCATTTCCCCGTAAAGCTGAGCCGCCAGCGTTTTGTTCGGCGCCAAAATGATGGCGGGACGCTGCTCTTTCTCGATGACGTTGGCAATGGTGAAGGTCTTACCGGAACCGGTCACTCCCAGCAGAACCTGGCGCGCCAAACCATCATTCAGTCCTGCACGCAATCCTGCGATTGCCTGCTCCTGATCGCCGGCTGGTTCATAGCTTGATACAAGTTGCAGGCGATCGCGTTCGTCTACAGCAGTTTTCTTGGGCAGTTTGGTGGATTCACGTACCATGACATTCGACTTCAGGGAGGCAAACGATTGAGTTTATCAGTTTCGCAACGCATGGCGCGCGTCAGACCCTCGCCAACAGGAGCCGCACTGGAACTTGCCGCAAAATTGCGCGCAGCCGGACGCGATATAATCAGCTTGGGGGCCGGTGAACCGGACTTCGACACACCACAGGCGATAAAGGATGCCGCGATTGCAGCGATTGAAGCAGGCGCAACGAAATATACGCCGATCTCAGGCACTGCCGAGCTGAAAACAGCAATTCAACGCAAGTTCAGCCGCGACAACAATCTCGACTACTCACTCGATCAGATTCTGGTGACATCTGGCGCGAAGCAGGCGCTTTACAACCTATGTGTGGCGTTGCTGGGCGACGGTGACGAGGCAATTGTCCCGGCGCCCTACTGGGTCTCTTACCCGGATATGGTGCAATTGAGCGATGCAAAACCGGTCACTATCGACACCGGAATTGAACAGGACTTCTTGCTGACACCGGCACAGCTGGCCGGCGCGATCTCGGACCGCACAAAGCTGCTATTTTTAAACAGCCCGTCCAATCCCACCGGCGCGAGCTACTCAAGAGACGGACTGATCGCACTTGGCGAGGTCCTGCGGGAGCACCCGAACATCGTCGTGGCTTCCGACGAAATCTACGAACCGATTCATTGGGGCAAGGAGCCGTTTGTCAGCTTTGCCAGCGCCTGCCCGCACCTTGTGGACCGAACTGTCACCGTTAACGGTGTTTCCAAGGCCTATGCGATGACAGGGTGGAGAATCGGCTACGCCGCTGGCCCAGAGGCTCTGATTTCTGCGATGACCACCGTTCAGAGCCAAAGCACGTCAAATGCCTGCAGCGTGTCGCAGAAGGCAGCAGAAGCGGCTCTGAATGGCGACCAAAGCGTTGTACCTGAGATGACAGCGGCTTATCGACGACGCCATGACTTTGTGGTCGCTGCCCTGAATGATATTCCCGGATTCGAGTGCCGCCCCGGCGAAGGTACCTTTTATGCTTTCCCCAGGGTCACCGGAGCGATACAGGCGTTGGGCCTCAATAACGACGTTGAATTTGCTGAATTCCTCGTCACCCAGGCCGATGTCTCGTTGGTGGCAGGGAGCGCCTTCGGTGCACCCGGGTACATTCGTCTGTCCTTCGCCTGTTCTATGGAATTACTCGTTGAAGCGCTGCAAAGGATAAAACGCGCAGTATCGGCTTGACTTCCCACGGGTGCTGGACGAAAATCCCGCCGCGCACTTAGAGCTGCGTCCTATTCCCCGATAGCTCAGTTGGTAGAGCGTCTGACTGTTAATCAGAATGTCCGTGGTTCGAGTCCGCGTCGGGGAGCCACATCCCAAAAAGGCCTTCTTTCGAAGGCCTTTTTCGTCGCCCAATCCACCCAAACTGCTTAGCTACCATGCGATCTCGCGCGTCGTTCCTCAAGTTGTTGAATTCGTGCCTCAGTTGCCGCGATTGCAGCGTCAATTTGTTCTTTCCTTTCAATTTCCCGAACGATTACATCGATCCACCCTTGCGCGAGACGCTCGGTCGCCGGATCAGTTAACGCACCACGAAATGCGCTTGCTGCTGCAGCGAATTCGAGGTTGTTATAGAGACACAGTCCCAATGTGATCTGAGCATTCTCCGGACTTCGGATTGCTCCTTTCGCGAGGCCCGCTTTTGCGGCATGGACACAGTCCGAATATTGCCCAATGTTTAGCAGGCTGGTGGCGAGGCGAATATCAAGTTCACCGTCGTCGCTGAGTTTTGCAGCCTGCGTCAAAGCGGGTATCGATCGCTCGGGTTCGTGAGCCATTGACCATGCTTGAGACAGAAGTCGGTAGTTGCTTGCACTTGGCGCTACTCGACCTAATCCAATCTCCGTTGACAGGACTTGACCCGCATGGAAAGGAATCTCGTATTGCAGATAGAGTTGCGCCAGAGTGGTGAATTCTGTGTCTTTGTCCAATAGCCCCTGCAGGTACAAGGCATCGTAAGCAGCAAGAAACGAATCGTCGTCGCGCAGTTCTGCGAAAGCGGCTGCGAGGGTAAGCCAGTACTCTTTCGACGGCCACCTCTCAAGAAGGACCAAGTGGATGTCGCGAACCTTCGTGTAATTTTCCTGACGGAAGTAGGCGTAACTCAACAATACATACCAGTCTTCTTTGGGGTCGTTGCCTTTTTTCTTTGCCAGTGCAATTGCCATTTCCAACGGCTCCAGAAGCTCCTCGTATCGGCTGACTTGATAAAGATTTTGGGCATACAAGACGTAGGCTGATTCATCGACTTCCACGACCAGCGCAAACCACTCGTCAAGATCTCGAATCGCACCCTCATAATCTTCGACCGAGGTTCGCAATTGCGCAGTCGTATACAGTGCTTGTTGCCTGGAGGCTAACTCGAGGTTTGGTGTCTCAAGGAGCAGGCTGTAAGTATCGATCGCGCGCTCGGTATCGCCGCGCCCATACTCAACAAATGCTTTGTACGTCAGTACCTGTGCCAACTCATAGTCGGACAAGCCACCTTTATCCAGCAAAGATTGCAGCAAGTGTAATGCCACCTCGCTGTTTTCTCGGTCAATGCTCTCCTGCACCACTTGCAGCTTGGCATACACTTGCTGACTGACCGCCTGGGCTTGCTGTGTTGACTGATTCGCTGAAGTTTCGCTTGGCGCATGTTGCGCATTGCTATTTACAGTGACAAGGAAAAATGTGGTCACAAACAGCGTCCGCCAAAACCGCTTGTTTAGCTTGATGTTCATCTCGAAACTACTCCTGTTGATTCCCGCCTGGGTGAATCGTCAGTACGTATTTCGTCGATATTTCAGATACTACTATACTATTTAGTTAAAGGTATCAATATCACTGCAGGAAGCGCCCAAATTGCGGTTTCGGCTGCAATAATCGAATAAGATCAAACAACACTTGATTGACGCAGTTGTGCGCAGGGGAGAATTACAATGAACAAGAAATTCATCATTTCATGGGTCGTCGTGTTTGTGGCATGGATGGTCGGCAGCATGCTCGTTCACGGTATTTGGCTAGGCGAAAGCTATGCCGCTTTGGCCAACATGTTTCGACCTGAAGACAGTCAAATGGAGAAGTTCCCCGTGATGATCGCGGCGCACGTCATCATGGCGGCTGCGTTCGTGTGGATTTACTTGCGAGGGCGCGAAGACGGTCCATGGCTTGCGCAGGGTGTGCGCTACGGTTTAGCGATTGCACTACTCGCACCGATCCCGACGTACATGATCTACTTCGCGGTCCAGCCGTTACCCTCAGCCATGGTGCTAAAGCAAATTATCGGTGACGGACTATTGGTTGTGGTGCTCGGCGTGATAACAGCATTCTTAAACAAGCCGGCGACCGCAACTACTGACTAGCTGGCGACGCCACTTTAGTCACACAAAAGTTGCACCAGGTGGGCGCGGAAATCTGCGCCGGTTTCGGGGTGATTTAAGCCGTAAGCGACTGTGGCCTTGAGGTACCCGACTTTGCTGCCACAGTCGTAGCGATCACCAGTGAACAGATACGCGTGGACCGGTTTTTCTTCGAGCAATGCCGCGATACCGTCAGTGAGCTGGATTTCGCCGCCCGCTCCTTTGCCTATATTCTCGAGCTTGTCGAAAATCGACGGGTCCAGCAAGTAACGACCCACTACGGCCAGGTTCGACGGCGCCTTGTCCGGCGACGGCTTTTCAACAATTTGGGTAATGCGATTCTCGTTGGCGCTATCCACCGCGACGATTCCGTAACTGGAGGTGTCTTCGCTGGGCACCGTTTCTACCGCGATGACGCTGCCTCCGTGACGCGCGTATTCCGTTGCCATTTGCGTCAGGCAGGGCGGATCGCTATCGATCAGATCATCGGCCAGGTGCACAAAGAATGGTTCGTTACCTACCGCTGGCCGTGCGCACAATACGGCATGCCCAAGACCCAGAGGTTGTCCCTGCCGAATATAAATGCAGGAAACGCCTTTGGGGACGATGTCGCGGACCTGCGCCAGTATGTCGTCTTTGCCAGATTCGCTCAGCGCCCTTTCGAGCTCAGAATCAGAGTCGAAATGATCGGCAATCGCTCGTTTCGTACTGCCCGTGATAAATATGAGTTTGGTCACACCGGCGTTAACAGCTTCCTCAACGGCATATTGAATCAGAGGCTTGTCGACGATGGGTAGCATTTCTTTCGGGCTCGCTTTGGTCGCCGGAAGAAAGCGTGTGCCGCGACCAGCAACTGGAAAAACTGCAGATGTAATTTTTGCGCCCAACTCGATACCCCGATCCTGAATGAGCATCGAATAATAGCCAATTCAAAGAGCCGGCGCCGGACCTTTGTCACGGTCGCCGGCAGACATGTGTCACAAATTCAACCGCTATTGATTTTTCGTTGCAGTGACCCGGATGTTGTCGCGATTCAGCTCGACGGTGCGCTCGCCAATACCCTTGACCAGGGAAAGATCTTCGGCAGACTTGAACGGGCCGTGCTTCTTGCGGTAGTCGACAATCGCCTGGGCTTTTGCCAGCCCAACACCGTCGAGTTCGTTCGATATGGTCTCCGCATCTGCAGTATTGATGTCGACCGGACCTGCAAAGGCCCAAATCGGCATACAGACCACCAGAAACGCCAGTAATCTGACGGATAGTTTCATAATTAGCTCCTCTATTGACTAACCGTGCCGGTGAATGGCACTGCCGAGGAGACTAAGATCAATTGCCGCATGTTGCTGCCCGCATATCTGCGGAAAACAACTGCAATTAGCGGTTCGTGATGGAATGTTGCAAAACGGTGTCGAATTGCACCCTCGATGCCGGTCGCTGCGTTTCCCAATTTCTGCAACTGGGGCATTGCCACAACAGCCGCTGGCTGGAAAAGCCGCATTCCTGACATTGATAGCGCGGCGTTACCGATGCGAGTTTGGCCAGTGCGCCACGCACTTTTCGCAGGGCCTCCGCTTGAGAGCTTGGGTCGCTATGCGACAAGTCATTCAAATCGACAAACTCTGACAAAGTGGGTTCATTCAGAATGTACTGCTCAACACACGCATCAATAACCGGAATTCCTGTGATGCTATTTATGATCGCTGTGTAAGCCACCAGTGAGCTCATTTCCGGATTGTCGGCCAGCATCGTTTTCATGGCTT
>JBBKWL010000250.1:0-2515 GCA_037968975.1 Woeseiaceae bacterium
CGCCCGGTCAAGGCCTCGCCTGCAAGCTGAATGGGATGCAGGGCAATGCCAACCAGCACCCAGAAAACATTGTTCTTCTGACCAAACAGGTTGGCGATGGTCCGACCCATGGTCGGTGCCGTCACTTGCCGGATCTGTCTCACTTCCAGTCCCTCGGCTTCCAGGGCATTCTTAAGCGAAGTGCTGCTGAAGTGGTGCCTGTGGAAGGGCACGTACCAAGCATCCCAGAAGCGACCAAAAATGCCACCCCAGACGCAGTCTGCGTTTGGCACTTCGACAATCACTACAGCGCCTGGCTTTACCCGCGACGTTATCGAGCGAAGCAGCTTCGTCGTGTTATCGTCATGTTCAAGGACATGCATGGCCAAGACGCCGTCATACAACTCGCCGGATCCAGACAGTTGATCGTGACTTAAATAGGATTGTTCGGCCAATTCAGCGGGTGGTTCCGGGAAAAAATCGCAACCAACAACAACGAGATTGCTGGCAGTCTCGTCCAGCATTCTCGTAAACTGTCCGCTGCCGCAGCCATAGTCGAGCAGACGCCCCTCAACGCCCCCGATGTCACGCAGCAGTTTCTTGGCCTGCAGCCGAAATGCGACATCCTTGATGAACCTGCTCAGCTTGTTGCGCGCATCCGGCTGATAATCTTGACTTTTGCGTCCTTCGTACAGGAAGGACACATCAGGAATGGGCGGGTAGCTAACGCCGTGGCCGCAATGAATGCAGCGCCGTATTTCGATTTCGCCGACAACGCCGCTGCGATCTATGAAATTGCCTAGCGTTTCCAGCTCGCAGTACTGGTCGACGCCTTTGGCGCACACGCGCGCAGTCATCTCAGCAATACTCGCTTGCTTTGGCCCTCAGACGGCTAACCGTGTGAACACTGGGCAATTGAAGGTACCGCAAGCGTTTGGCTTCATTCCGGCCGCGGGTGACGGTATCAAGGATCAACCCACAAAATAGGCAAAGGAAGGCCAGGACCATCAGTCCGGTCGCGAGTACTGCCGAAGGTAGCCGTGGAACTATGCCAGTTTCTACGAACTCCGCGATAACAGGCGCGCCTGTCGCCAGCGCCGCCAAAAATAGCAGAAAGAACACAAAGCTGAATAGATATAGCGGCCGTTCTTGCTTCAGCATCACGAGTATCTTCGTCAATATCCGGCAGCCATCCGGGATGGTCCTCAACTTGCTTGTCGAGCCTTCCGGTCGTTCACAATAGCGTGTCGGACTCTCCGCCGAGGGCAGTTGCAACTGGAGTGCGTGGATCGTCAGTTCGGTTTCAATCTCGAATCCCTGCGACATTTGCGGAAAGGATTTGACGAACCTGTTCGACATGACCCGATAGCCGCTCAACATATCTTTGAAGCCTGTGCCAAAGATTGTGCTGACCATCGAGGTGAGGAACCAATTCCCGAACTTATGCGCCATCGGGTAAGCGGCATCCGCAGCCTGCGCCCGTGCGCCCACCACCATGTCGAGGCCGTCCTTAATCAGAAGTTCAATCAGTTCCGGAGCCACGGAGGCATCGTAGGTTCCATCTGCGTCGCACATGATGAAAATATCAGCCTCGATATCGGCAAACATGCGCCGCACGACGAACCCTTTTCCTTGCCGCGCCTCGCTGCGCACTGTCGCGCCAGCCCCTTCGGCCAGAACCCAAGAATCGTCGGAACTATTGTTGTCGTAGACGTAAATTTGCGCGTCTGGCAGCGCGCGCGAAAATTCCTCGACTACGGTCACGACCGTCTCACTCTCGTTGTAACACGGCAGGAGAACCGCGACCTCGAGGTCGGCGAAACGCGCCTTTTCATGAAAGTTCATTTCAGTGAGGGCGTTCATTTATATGGCCTTTCCCGGATCGCGGCTTGGCTTTGGAAGGCGATCTCACCCGGAATGGCTTGCGTTGAGGCGAGCTGCTGGCCACCACACCGATTCTTGAGCATCGATGCGGTTTGGCGACCGAATTTTTCGAAGTAGGAAGAGCCAGATTTGCAGGTCTTCTGGACGCGGCAACTGGCTCCGATCCGCCAAAAGGTGTTTACGGTCATCGACATGGCCGCTTTTATGAAAGATCGCGGTTAATTTTTACTTACTATCACGCTCAGGTCGATCGAAGGATCCAGCGGCACCGCAACCGCGAGCCACGCGGTCAGTCGGGACGCTTGTGCTGCAGCCCAGTACGCTTGCACGATGCGACCAGTGTATCATCCTGATTGAAGGCGCGGTGGGCGAAGGTGACGATGCCTTGCTTGGGCCGGCTTTTGCTTTCGCGCAATTCAAGCACTTCGGTCTCGATCCGCAGGGTATCGCCGACGAAAACCGGCGCGGGGAAACGCACTTCGTCCCACCCCAGATTGGCAGCGGCCGTGCCCTGCGTGGTATCGTTGACGCTGATCCCCACCATTAGGCTGAGCGTGAAGCATGAATTGACCAACACGCGGCCATATTCGGTGCCTTTCATGTACTCGGCATCGAGATGCAGCGCGGCCGGATTGTGCGTCATTGTGGTTAT
>JBBKWL010000251.1:0-27458 GCA_037968975.1 Woeseiaceae bacterium
TGACGATGGCCGGCACTTGGGCGGCCAGATTCTACCCGGACTCAGGTTGATGGCGGTATCCCTTGCCTCCAGCACCAGCGACCTTCCGCAAATCAACTGGTCAGATTCAGATAGCTCAATGGGCAGCGATATTTTTGCGAGCACGACAGAAAATGCAATTTCGCAGGGCATAATCGGCGCTGCGGTCGGCGCCATAGAGCGTACGGTCAGGAAACTGCGGCATGCGAACATTGAACCGACTATCTTTGTGACCGGCGGCGATGCGCCTCTCATTCTCAACGCACTGGAGCGCGACGCGGTGCATCGCCCGCACCTGGTGCTCGAAGGGCTGGCGTGCCGATTAAAAGGCCAAAACCCATGACAAGCGAATTCGTCAACTACAGTCTGCTGAATCAGATCGCGACCGTTCGAATCGATGACGGCAAGCGCAACGCGCTGTCGCCGCAGATCCTGGGCGAAATCAACCAGGCACTGGACCGGGCTGAAGCCGATAGTGCTATCGTGATCATCACTGGTCGGGAGTCCGTTTTCTCTGCGGGATTCGACCTCAAGGTTATGCAACGAGGTGGCACTACGGCCCTGGGCATGTTGCGTGCCGGTTACGCCCTGACTGCCCGCGTTCTGGCTTACCCCCGACCGGTCATCGTCGCCTGCAACGGACACTCGCTGGCAATGGGCGTATTCCTGATGCTGTCGGCCGATTACGTCATCGGCTGTCGCGGCGATTTCAAGATCGCAGCGAATGAGGTGGCTATCGGTCTGCCGATGCCGCGGGTTGCCGCCGCTACGTTGCGTAACCGGCTCGCGCCCGCTGCCTTCCAGCAGGCGGTCACGCTATCGAAGTACTTCGACGTCGACGCCGCTCTGGCTGCCGGTTTCTTTGACGAACTGGTTGTTCCTGTCGACCTGCTGGAACGGGCGACAGCATCCGCAGACGAATTCAAAGCACTCGACCCGCGAGCGCACCGGGTGTCCAAACGCAAGATTCGGGCGGCGCTCATTCGAAAGATTCGCCGCAGCATTCCACTCGACTTGCTCGATGCCGCCCTGATGGGCTTACGCCGCGCCTAGTCCTGCTCGTTGCGATTCACTTCGCCGGCATCGTTCACTTCGACGTCCCATTGTTCACCTGCGACGAAAGTCTCGATAGCGTAGCGCGCATGGCTGCGACGCAACTCCACTTTGACTTCCCGGACTTCACCGGTTGGGTGCAATTTATGCAACGCCTCGGCCGCAACCGTCGGCAATTTGCTGTCGTCGATTCTGAACTCTATTAACCAGCGTTCCGATTTTCTACGTTCGCCGTACTTCAATAACTCCAGCCCATCATCAAAAATCATGCCGATTCCTGGTGCGTAGCGTTTGTACGATTCGTCATCCGGTTCCAACGGCGAAGACTCGGTTACGACCAGACAATCGTCGAAGGTGCCTGCTGCGGTTTTAATGGTCGCGTTGGTTTCGAAAATCTCCGCGCGGTCCATGGCTGACTGCGGAGCAACCTCCATGTAGTAGCGCATGCCGACGACCGGGTTTTTCGGCATATAGAGCCCCGCCCTTGCGCCATCGGTTCCCGCTCGCCACTCCCCATCGTGGTTAATGATTTCGCCGGCCTTATAATTGTCAACGTCTTCGCCGAAATAGTAAACGTCACCCGTCTCTTCGGCAGTTGCGAAAAAGTTTCGGGAGACTTCGGCCAGCTCTCCATTCTTGTACTCGCGCTCTTCGATAACACGAGTTTCGACACCATCGACAAGCTCCGTCTCGTGCAACACGGTGATAACGACAAACTCGGTGCTATCAGGCTCAATGCTGCCCAGCACAACGAAACGACCTGGCGTTAGATTCCAGTAGCGATTCTCACCGGACGCGGTCATCGTGTAATTGTCGATTTCGAAAGTGTCTTGCCAGGTTGCGTCGCTGGTCTCACTGGCATTCGCCGAAACGGCGAGTATTGCGGCGGCTGTAAGAAGTATCTTCATGGTGCTGTACCCCGTCATTGTTGTTTTGGCACAAACGCCCGTTGCCAGGCCGAATACCTTACCTGGCCTGGCAAGCGTTTGCGGCAACCGTTATTTCGGTCGGTTGCGCTGGCTTGCTATTCGAATCGAATCACGCCGCTGAGCGAATACTTCATCGATCCTGAAATAGCACTGTCAAACCACTCAACCTCGCCGCGAACTCCATAGCGCTCGGTGAAGTCATACTGGCCACCGAAACTAAGTGCGAGCTCTGTGCTCTTGTGATGACCTTCATTCTCGTCATTCACTTCCGTTTCAGTATTCCAGGATGCAAAACCCGCTTTGGTGACCAGGCCGAAATTTGACGACAATGGATGGACGTAAACTGCGTACAGGTCATAGCTCTCGGTATCGACATGCATGTTGGACGCAAGCGTCTTGTCATCGGGCGAGCCAAATTTACTAAGCCCACCTTCGATCCCGAACCTGTTGTTAAACATGTACGACCCGAATACGCGCCAACCAGCGGCATCGCCTGAGATCGTGGTTTCGCCGTCCTTGAAGCCCGTGTCTGCGCGTGCGCCTGACACGCCAACCGAGAACCCCTCTGCACTTGCAGCACCCGCCGCAAGCGTCAGTAGCAGAACTCCCCACCTGGCATTCTTGCTCATGATTTTCTGTTTCATTGCTCTCCTCCCCGCACGACATTGCTGCTTGGCGCCAAGACCGGAGGCTCCGGAGGCGCAGATTCTATGCGTGCGCCTTACCTTAGACGGCAGCTGCGAGAAAAATCGGTCGCACCGAAAGGTATACTGCAGCTGGCTCCCAGCGAGGATTACAATGAATCCCCTGCATCCTGGAAGATTGCGGCATTCGCATTCAAGTTGGCAAAATTGTGCTCGTGGTGTGGCAGCGCTCTGTTGCCTGGCCCTCATGACGGCGTGCTCGAAATCGCCTGAGCCAATCGGCACAGCACGCCAGGTCTACGACGGCGGGCTTGAGCCCGAGCTACGGGTCAACACGTTTCGTAATATTGACCGCTTATTTCCCACCCGCCGCGTCGCGCGGGGCGAGACCGTGAGTGAGCTGCCGTCAAACAGCCGGTCGATGGACAATTTTGAACTTACAATCGCCGACCAGCACTACAATCTCGACGAGGTCTTGTCACAGAATAATGTAGCGGCGATGGTAATCCTGCAAGACGGCGCTATCGCTTACGAAACCTATCGCCTTGGCAATGACGGGGACACCCGCTGGATGTCTATGTCGGTCGTCAAATCGATTACAGCAACGCTGATCGGCGCCGCGATCAAGGATGGCTACATAGCCAGTATTGACGATCGTATTGTGCGCTACTTGCCACAGTTACAGGACAGCGCGTATGCGGACGTTAGCGTACGCCAACTGTTGCAGATGACTTCGGGCGTTGGCTGGAATGAAACTTACACAGACCCGCAATCGGATCGGCGGGCGATGCTTGAAGCACAAATCAGCCAGCAACCCGGTGCGATTCTCGAGCTCATGGCCAGCCTGCCGCGGGTAGCAGCACCGGGGAAACGCTGGAATTACAGCACTGGTGAGACCCAGGTCGCCGGCGCTCTGTTGCAGGCCGCAACAGGAACAACGCTCGCCGACTACTTGTCGGAGAAAATCTGGTCGCGGATCGGCATGCAGGCGGATGCCAGCTGGTGGCTGGAATCGCCGGACGGACTGGAGATCGGTGGCAGTGGCCTGTCGGCAACGCTGCGGGACTACGCACGATTTGGGCTGTTCCTGCTTAACGACGGCGTCGTGGATGGCGACCAGGTGCTGCCCGAAGGTTGGGTACGCGAGGCTGGCGCGCGCAAGCAAGTGGCAGGCAGCGAGGTCGAATACGGCTACATGCTTTGGCCGCTACACGGCAACAGTTTTGCGGCAATTGGCATTTTTGGCCAGTTCGTCTTTGTGGACCCCGACAACAATATGGTCGCTGCTATCTGGAGTGCGCAAGAAATGCCGGTGGATTCCCACGGCGTCGATGAATATCTGTTCTTGCAGGCATTGTCGGAACACTTTGCGACTTCAGGATCGAATTAAATCCGTCGCGACGGAATAAAATCGAGCCCCTGATCGTTCTCCTCCCGAAGATACTTCACATGGAGGATAGATCATGAACAGTAATATCACGGAAAGATTTGCCCGCATCCTGGCGGCAACCATGCTCGTTGCATTCACCACGGCTATCAATACGGCCTGGAGCGGCGAAGTAGAAGCCGGCGCAAGCGCCAGTGCACAGGGCTCAGCTGAGGTAAATGAGTCTGGCGCCAGTGCTGACGCAGATGCCAACGCTTCCGCTCGTGCCAGTTTCCAGCGCGATGCTGAGCCTGCCAAGTCAGACGATTCAGGCGATTCAGGCCATGCAGGCGATGTGGAAGAGACGGACGATGCAAATGAAGCAGACGCGAACAGCGATACAGACGGTTCAGTTTCGACCGGCGGGACTGTTGCAAGCACTGTAGTTACTGCTGAAGAGTTGCACGGCTCGGCCAAAGCAACGGCTGCGGAGACGCACGGATCGGCGAAAGCGACCGCAGTGGAGGCGTACGGTTCGGCGAAAGCAACGGCTGCTGAGACCTACGGTTCCGCTAAGGCAACCGCTGCTGAGACTTACGGTTCGGCTAATGCTACGGCGGACGCCACCGCTGACTCGACCACGAGCTTCGGTCAGGACGCGAGTGACAAGGCACAGCAAACAGTTGCTGCCACTACGTCCAAGGAGATCGCCGCATCAGTGGATGCAGCAGTCAAGGAAGACGTTCGTGCCAGCATCCAGGAAGACATTGCAACTGAGCTGACGCGCTCCATGCCGCTTCCCGGCCAGGAATGATACTAGGTCCGATCCCAGCCGGCGGGTTCCCCGCCGGCTTTTTTCATGGAGGAATTAACAATGAACAGTAAAGTATGGATTACGGCAATCGCTACAATGACGACGCTTTATAGCATCGATTGCTATGCCGACCCGCAGCGTGTCGACTTCGATTTCGATGCTTCTGCAGGCCTCGAACACGATAGCAATGTCGGTCTCGTTGAACTGGACAACAACTCAGGCGAAGCCGATAGCGCGACCTTATTGGCGGCTGGTCTTAACGTAACTCTGGCGATGAGCAAACAAACGTCGCTGCGGGTTGGTTACGATTATTCTGACACGTCATATCAGCAGTATTCAGATTTTGATCTGGCCCTGCACCACGCTGTTGCGGAGCTCGCTTATAGCGGTAGACACATCGACTTGGCGGTTGCCGCTGATCGTTACGAGGGTGTTCTTGACGGAGAAGACTACCTGACGCTTACCCAGTACTCTCCAAGTATGTCGAAGCTAATCGGCTCGCGGCTGTTCGTTCGCGGCGCCTACATCGCTGCCAGCAAGGAGTACGACCTTCTCGATACTCGCAATGCGGAAAGTGATGCAGCCCGTCTGGACACCTACTGGCTATTCGATGGAATGAATCGCTACCTGTCCCTCGGACTGCAAAAAATCGCAGAAGATGCTGTCGACCCGGAGCTGACTTACGATGGCATGCAAGCGGCTATCGCCTATGGTCATACGGTAAAGTTCCCGCTTATGCGGCTGCAGTTGAAGGCGCAGCTTCGCTATGAGCAACGCGACTATGCGAATGTAACGCAGTCAATCAATGCGCGTCGCGATGACCAGCGCCTGCGCGGCAGCCTGGTGGCGTCGATACCGTTTACTGACTATCTCGAAGTCGAAGCGACAGTCGAACACACGGACAATGAGTCCAATCTCGACTCCGCCAGTATCGACAAGATGGTATACGGGCTGGGACTTGCAGTGAGGTTCTAGTTTTCGGAAACAATCATGGGCGGTTGCGTGATGAGACCATAGCCGTACACCGGGTCAAGTCCCTTCCGCCCAAGATCTTCGGCATTCGCCATCAGCCACGACTTCACCGCCCCGCTCGCTATCGTCTCTGCGCGCAGGGCCTGCGCTACGATAACCGCAACATGCGGCGATGCCATCGAAGTTCCGGACTCTATGCGCCAGCCACCGGACAGGCTGTCGGCAACTTTGACATCGACTCCTCGCGCTGCAAATTCAACCTGCTCGCCACGATTGGCATAGCGGAAAACCTTGTTTTTGCGGTCCACCGCCGTGATACCAATAACGCCGTCGTAGGCGGCTGGATACAGTGGCTCACCCGACGGTCCGTTGTTGCCGACTGCGGCAATGACCACCGCATCCATCGCCATAAGTCGCGCAATGGCGGCTTCAAGTAGCTGATTGCCAGGTCCGGCAAGACTCATGTTAATGACAGCGACACGCTGTTCGACCAACCAGTCGAGCGCGGCAACAAGGCTCTCTGCGGTTGCGCCGGGAGCCCTGTTCGGCAGCTGAAAAAAAACAGACGCCGCGTAAATCGAAGCTTGCTTCTGCGAACTTCTCGCAACCAGCGACGCGACCGCGGTGCCATGAGTCTGGGGCCGCAATCCGGGCGCTGTCGCGAAATCGCGAGCGACGACATGGACTCCGGCAAGCGCCCGATGCTCGAGCATTACTGCGGAGTCGATAACACCAACGCGCAGGCCGCTGACTGGCTCGATCGTCGTGTCTGCTGTCTCTGCAGCAACGTCAGAGGATCCGACCGGCGGCGCACTTGCAGTGAAGTCATACAGATGGTTGTAGTCGATCGCAGCATCTGGATTGGCATCGCGCAGCACCTCCATCGCCTGCGGCAGATCACTGTTCACCGGTAGCCTCAAAGTGACCATCGTCAATCCCAGCGAAGCCATATGCTGTTGCGCTACGATCTTAAATCCGGGCCGGGATAAAGCATCCAGTTCGTCGCTCGCAACCAGCACCACGACAATGCGGTCCTCGATATCCGCCCCCGCAGGGTCCTGGCCAAGCTTCAATTCGCGCAAAAGTCCGTTGGCGATGCTGGTCGCCTGGGCAGCAGTCTGATCGACACTGAGTGTTGACGTATCGACCCACACTGCGGCGATTTCGGCCGCTTTTTCAGCACCGCGTTGCGCCCGAGCGGCGACGCGTCGATCAACATCGAGATCCGACGGCAAGCGGGTCAGATCAGGGCCTACGGATGGCAGGCTGAGCTGCGCATGCGCCGAATTGTGAGCGCCGGGCAGCAACAGCGACGTCACTGCGACGCACGTAGCGATTATGTAAACTGCTTTGTAAGAATAATTACCCATGAGAACTTCCATATTGGTTATGTACCCAATAGATCAACGTTTTGCTCCGAATCTTTATTCCTTTGGGAATAAAAACATGTCGTCATACGTGTCTACAAGCGCATGGATCGCAAATTGAAAAATAGGCAACAGGAAATTGTGGAGGTCTTGCCGAATATTCGCCGTTTTGCGGCGAGCCTGACGGGCAACCTTGCGGACGCCGATGATTTGCTGCAATCGACCGTCGAGAAGGTGTTGACGAAAGGATTGCCGGACGATGCCGAGGTACTGCCCTGGAGTTTGAGGGTATGTCGCAACCTCTGGATTGACGAGATTCGCTCGCGCAAGGTGCGCCGCGATGCAACTCGCGAACCGGCGGTGATAGGCGAACAGGTGCTTCAGGGCGAAGACCAGGTTCTGGGCGAAATGACGCTCGCGGAGGTGCAGCAGGTACTGCTGTCAATGTCCGAGGACCAGCGCGCAGTACTCGAGCTAATCGCGGTCGAGGGCTACTCGTACAAGGAGGCGGCGGCCGTACTGGAAGTACCGATCGGCACCGTTATGAGCCGGCTCGCAAGAGCCAGGACGACATTGATCGAACGTAGCGGGATGACCGCAACAGGGAGTGACTGACATGAAAAACACGGACGATAATTTGTTAAGCGCTTACGTCGACGGCGAACTGGCTGCTGACGAATCGCTCAAGCTGGAACAACGCCTGCCGCAAGATTCCCAGCTTCAGGCAAGGCTGGACGCGATGCGCGCGGCCGATGCGGCGACTCGCAAGCTGTTTGCCGAGGTAGACGCTGCACCGATGCCGGACGCGGTACTGCAGCTACTTGAACGCGAGCCAGCGAAACCCGACAACGTTGTAGCATTTCCCGAGCGTGGTATCGCCCGCTTTTTGCAAATGCCGGTGGCTATAGCCGCCAGCATGGCACTCGCTGTCGGCCTGCTGGTTGGCGAGGTGTCACAGCAGTTCGACGGCCCGGCGACCAGCATCGAAACCTTAAGCGCCCGATCGATTGATTCCGGATCCGAATTGCATCGCCTGCTCGAAGCGAGCAGCAGCGGTGCGGCAACCGAGCTGGCCAACGGCGAGAGTGGCCGTGCAGTGCTGACGTTTGCCGACAAAGAAGGGCGCTACTGCCGTCAGTTACGGGTCGATTCGTCAGCCGGTGCAGCGCACGCGATTGCGTGCAGAGGCGATACGAACTGGGAGGTAGAAGCGCTTGCCTTCACAGACGCGGCACCGGAAGGGCAGTTTCAGGCTGCGGCCACGGATACGCCAGTTACCATAATGGCGACCGTTGACGGGCTCATTGGAACGGCAGATCCGCTCGACGGAGAGGAAGAAAAGCAAGCAATTTCAAATAGTTGGAAAAAAGGCGAATAAGTCTGGAATAAAACCCGGGGGCAGCCGTTTACTCCATGACAACACGATGATTTGACCATAGGAGAATGTCATGTTGATTACACGGATTGTTTTTGCCGCTACTTTGCTAACCCTCGGAGCATGTGCTTCGTCGCCAAAATACGTCGCTGCCGATAGCGCAGACGACTACGGCCATTACAGCCGTAAGATTTCAGAAAATCGCTATCGCGTAAATTTTAACGGCAACCGACGTGCCAACCTGCAGGACACGCGTGACTTCGCTCTGCTGCGTGCTGCCGAACTGACACTGAGCAATGGTTACGAGTGGTTCCAGATTGTAGATCGCGAGAGTGCAACGACCGAAACACGCGAGCCGCGAGCAGGATTCGGTTATGAAAGGGCCTATTACGTGCAGAGAAGTTGCGGTCTTCTGAGTTGCACACAAACGACACGCCCGACGACCTATTCACGAATGGAGTTCGATTCGAGCCGCCCGAAAACCCGACATAGCCACTCATTGGAGATCGTGATGGGCAAGGGAGAGGTTCCGGAAGACGGCAACTATTACGACGCCGAGAGCGTTGTTAAAACGCTCTACTTCGAAGTTTAATTCCCCTGCAACGCTGACTGAGGCCGCCTTCGGGCGGCCTTTTTTTGTTCAGCAGGAGCTGGAATTGCAAGGCCAAAACGAAGTACAAAGACAATGCGGGCCAACAAGCAGGTATTCATGACGCAATGCTACTCAACCTTCCGCTGCGCGGAGTCCGTAGTCAGCGCGTGATATTCCGGGTACCCTCTGCGACTTACTCGCGACAGGCGAGATTCGCGTAAACAGCGTTTTTTTCAGACAATGACTCAACATGTAATCTTTGCGGCTCCGTTTTTCATGGAAGCAACGCTGCGCTTCCTGCGCGGCGCGGCGCACCTGCCAGACGTGGCGTTGACCGTCGTCAGCCAGGATCCCGAAGAGCGATTGCCAAATGACATCCGCGCCTCGATCGCCGGACATTGGCGAATAGACGACGCACTAAACCCGCAGCAGCTCGTTGACGCCGCGCGCGCGCTCGAGTCCCGCTTTGGTAAAGCGATCAGTTACATGGGAGCCCTCGAGCAGTTGCAGGTTCCGCTTGCACAGGCCAGGGAAGTTCTTGGCATCGGCGGACTCACATCGGCAGCAGCCAGAAATTTTCGCGATAAGTCACGTATGAAAGACGTCTTGCGCGATGCAAGTATCCCCTGCGCGCGTCACACACTGGTTGGCGATCGTGCAGCGGCCGAAGCCTTCGTCGGTCGCGTTGGATTGCCGGTTGTCGTGAAGCCGCCCGCAGGTGCCGGTGGCAAAGGGACCTACAGGCTGGATCGCACGGAGGATCTCGAAAACTACCTGCAGCGCTCGCCACCGAATGCGAACGACCCAACTTTATTTGAGGAATTCGTGCATGGCACCGAGCACTCGTTTGACAGCATCTTCATCGATGGCGAACCTGTATGGTATTCGATCTCGCGCTACATGCCGTCACCTCTCGAAGTGCTAGAAAACGACTGGATACAATGGTGTGTGCTGTTGCCGCGAGACGTTTCCGGATCGGAGTATGACTCGATTCGCGAGGCAGGATTCGCCGCTAACCAGGCACTCGGTTTGCAGACCGGCCTGAGCCATATGGAATGGTTCCGGATGGCAAACGGCAGTATCGCCATCTCGGAAGTCGGGGCACGGCCGCCGGGCGCGCAATTCGCCTCGTTACTCTCCTATGCTCACGATGTCGATTTCTATAAAGCGTGGCCACGCCTGATGGCCTTCGCTGAGTTCAATCCGCCAGAACGCGAGTACGCGGCAGGCGCGGCATACATTCGTGGCCAGGGGCGGGGCCGGGTCCAGCGCATCACCGGTATCGACGAAGTGCAACGGCGCTTCGGTTCGATCGTGGTCGAAGCCAAGCTGCCACAGGAGGGGCAACCACCGAGTGACAGCTATGAAGGCGACGGCTACATTATCGTCCGCCATCCCGAGACCGACGTTGTGCAGGATGCTTTGCAACAGATTGTCCGCACAATACGCGTGGAGCTCGCATGAGCGTCGACGCTCCCTGGCGCATACTGCTCGGTCCACAGCGTCCGGACATCAATCTGGACAATGCGATACAGCAGGCTGGCATCGCTGCTGCACCGATCGCAGTGATCTCGGCCGCATGGCAGGAGGCGGAAGGCGATTTAGCCGAAATTCAGGAGCTGGTCAGCAACCCTTTGCAGGATTTGCAGATTTACCAGCGTACTGACGACGTGTTTGCGGCCGACGCCGCTCTGCTTAGCGCGTATCGGGCCCGACAGGATCAACTAATCGAACAGCAGCGGATGTATCAACTGCGACTTCGGCAATTGATGATTGCAGCGCGGGCGATCCTGCGCGCCGAAGGAAATGTCGCGGCAATCGCAGAGGAACGGCGGCACGCAATCTCACAACTGCGCGCGCTTGATCGCCACCACCTGCGGCAGATTCGGAAAATAAATGGTCGCTTCGACGAACAGTTCAGCGTCGCAAACAATAGCCTGTTGGCCGATAATGTCGCCGCGTTCGAGGAGATACTTGCCGGTTGCGAAGCCGTGTTGATTACCGGCGGCAACGTCGTTGTGTTGATGAATCGATTAAGCCTGTTCGGATTTGACGCATTGCTCGCAGACAAGAATATCGTCGCCTGGTCCGCCGGCGCGATGGTGCTGTGTGAGCGCATCGTTCTTTTTCATGACCGCATGCCGCAGGGTCGGCGTGACCCGGAACTGATGTGCGAAGGGCTCGGTATAATTCCAGATACCATACTGCTACCTGACGCACGCTCGCGACTGCGACGTAACGAAGCTGTACGCACCAGCCTTTTCAGTCGCCGCTTCTCACCGGCGACCTGTCTGACGCTCGACAATGGCTCGTTACTGCGCATGCAGGCCGGCAAGGTAACGGATAGTAAGTCAGTGCAACACATTTCAGGTGACGGAAAGTTCGCGCGAGTGAAAGTAGTATGAATGCGGCATTGCGAAAACTGCTCCGCAAGTCGAACCCGGCGAGCGCCGAGATTGATGCGCTGATTCGAGACACCAGTTTCCCGCTGGTCGACGGAACCGACGTGACTTTTGTCTATCGCGGCGACGTGGACGCGGTGTACCTGCGTTGCTGGATATCCGGTCTGGACACAGCTCAACCGTTCCAGGCGCTACCGGGAACGGACCTTTGGGCAACCACTATCGAGCTGCCGAAAGGATCGCGCATCGAGTACAAATTCGAGGTTGTGTCCAACGGCAGTAACGAATTGATTCTCGATCCGTTAAACCCGGTGCACGCGCATGACCCGTTTGGTGCCAATTCTGTATGTCAGGGTTTTGGCTATGAAAGGCCGGAGTGGTCGCTGCCCAATGCCTTTTCGAGAGAGGGAACCTTGCAGCCGAGGCAACTCGAGAGCTCGGCCTTTCGGGAGCAACGTGACCTCCAGGTTTACCTGCCAGCAACGTTTCGCGGCAATCGGCGTTACCCGCTTCTGATCGTGCACGACGGTGAAGACTACCTGCACTACGCGGACCTTAAGGCCGTGCTCGACAATCTGACCCACCGACTCGAAATTCCACCGCTGATCGCAGCACTGATCCAATCTCCCGATCGCGTCAAGGAATATAGCGGCAATGATCAGCATGCCCGGTTTATCGTCGACGACCTGCTGCCGTTCATGACCGCAGAGTATCCGTTGTTCGACACTGCGGAATCGCGTTGCCTCATGGGCGCCAGTTTTGGTGGCGTAGCCTCTTTGCACGCCGCCTGGCGTAACCCGCAGCAGTTCGGCTCATTGTTATTGCAGTCCGGTTCGTTTGCGTTCAGCGACATTGGCCGACATAACCGCGGCCCCGCGTTCGATCCAGTCGTTCGATTCATGAATGAGTTTCGCGAGCAACCCGATCAGCCCGCGGCGCGGGTGTTTATGAGTTGCGGCATGTACGAGTCCCTGATCTATGAAAATCGCTCGCTGGTACCGCATTTGCAATCCAAAGGCGTCGAGGTGCGCTTCGAAGAAGCGCGCGATGCCCACAACTGGGAGAACTGGCGGGATCGCCTACGCCTCGGACTGACATGGCTCATGCCCGGGCCCGCGTGGCAGGTATACGAATAAAATCCCGGCCAACTGCTATATTCAGAAACACTGCTTCCGCGTAAGGAAAAAACCGTGGCACAAGAAACGAGATACATCGGGCTGTCATTGGGTGCCGATATTTGCTGGCCCATCTGTTACGAGGCGCTGCTCAAAGAGCTCGATCTTGGATTAACGATTGGCAGGAACACCGTCAGGTTTGAAGCTGAACGCATCAATATCGAGCCCTTCGATCTCATGCAACCCTGCAAGTATGATGTGGTCATTGATCGGCTGACGCACTGGTATCACACGTCGCGTGAATGGATCAAAAAGTCAATTGTCGTCAATGACTTGTATGTTTTGAACAATCCCTGGACCTTACAGTCGATGGAAAAACACACGTCCTACTGCGCCATGATGCGGCTCGGTGTTCCGGTGCCGAAAACGTGGATGGTTCCGCCGAAATCGTATGCCGAATCCGCAGACCTGCAGCCTACGCTGCGGCGCTACGCGAAGCTGTTTAACCTCGGCGATATCGGCGACAAAATCGGCTACCCATTGTTTATGAAGCCCTACGATGGCGGCGCCTGGGTTGGGGTCACGGCGATCAAGGACCGCGAGGCACTGCTCAAAGCGTACGAGGAGAGCGGCACGCGGGTCATGCATTTGCAACAGGGCGTCATTCCGTTTGACGGTTTCGTACGTTGCGTTGGCCTTGGCCCGCAATGGCGTTGCGTCAACTACGACCCGGATGCGCCGCTACATGATCGCTACCGTATGGACGTCGATTTTCTGTCGGCACAAGAGGAGCAGCGGCTGCAAGACATCACGATGGTCATCAATGCGTTCTTCGGCTGGGACTTCAACTCCTGCGAGTCGCTACTCAGTGGTGGTGAGTGGCATCCGATCGATTTCGCCAATGCCTGTCCGGATTCGCAAGTGACATCGCTGCACTTTCACTTTCCCTGGCTAATCATGGCTAACCTGCGCTGGTCGATTTTCTGTGCGGCGACCAACCGGCGCCCGAATACCGACCTCAACTGGCGCGAGTATTTTGATATTGCGGATCAGGATATCCCGTTCGAAGAGAAACTTGCCGGTTACGTCAAAATCGCGCGCGAACGCTTTAGTGTCGATGAGTTCGAGGCATTCTGCGCCGAGCATCTCGGTCACCTGGACGAAGTGGCGAATGCGTATTTCGCAACTGACGGCGTTCGCGCCGCGATTCGCGAGAAAGTTGAGGCGCTGTATCCGGAGCACGAGTGGGACGAATTTACGCAGCTATTCTGGGATCGTATTCAGAAGTGGCGCGAGGTCGAGCGGGCAACGGCAGCATGAAGGATATTTTTCGCTGGTATTCGCCGCACGTCGAACAGGAGATTCAGCTCGTGCGCTGGGGGCACATGGGTACTCCGGTCCTGCTGTTTCCCACTGCGGGCGGCGATGCCGAGGAAATTGAACGCTTTCATCTGATTCGCGTGTTGCAACCATTGCTCGATGCCGGCCGCATCAAGGTCTATTCCACCGACAGCGTTGCTGGCAAAGCCTGGTTTAGTGGTGAACATTCGGCGGAATATTGTTCGCGTCTGCAAAATTGTTTCGACACACTTATATATAAAGAAATAACACCGGCCATTCGCAAGGACTGCCAGACCGAGAATATCGAGATCATTTCGGCGGGCGCGTCCATTGGTGCCTTCAATGCTGTAGCGACACTTTGCCGGCATCCCGATGCCTACAAGCTTGCAATAGCAATGAGCGGTACATTCGATTTGTCCAAATACCTCGAGGGCAGCTTTAACCAGGACTTTTATTTCTCGTCACCGCTGCATTACCTGCCACGTCTCGAAGGCGAGCAACTGGAGTTGCTGCAAAAGCGCTTTGTCGTGTTGCCGAGCGGTGAGGGTAATTATGAGGATATCGGTGAATCGTGGCGCATTGCTCGCACTCTGGGCTCGAAAGGAGTACCGAATCGTGTCGATTCCTGGGGCGCGAATTACCATCACGACTGGGTGACCTGGCGCGAGATGTTGCCCAAGTACCTGGCGGAGTACGCCTGAGCCGCACTATTCGGCGTACATCTCCAGCTCCGATCCCACTGCATCTGCCATGTCCAGCGTGGCTTGCAAATCGGGGTGGCGCAGCATGATGAAGCCGTCCGACACCAGGGTCTTGCGCCAGTCCCGCCGCGGCGTTCCGGGTGGCAACAGAGTATTCCAGACGACATACTCGCCGCAGCGTGCTTGCAGTTCCTCCGCGCCGTCAATCCGTGTGATGCGTCCGACACCGCGTGCGCGTTTGAAAATGGTCGCAACGTTGTAGCGACGTTCATAGGTTTCGAGGATACGACCCTGGGTCAACGCCTGGCCCCAGGCCTTGAACACATCGAAGTCACAGGCGTACTTCATCTGGTCGACCTGGTGTGCACCCGGCGGGCGTCCGCCGATTTCGCCAAAGACCACTTCCCCATCTGATTTTCGGTACCACTCCATGTGCGTAAAACCGGTCTCGAATTGCAGTGCTTTGATGACATCGAATCCCATCTTGACGCCATCTGCGAGTTCGGGTCGTTCGACATCCTGTAGTGCGATGACCTGCGGGCTGATCCATTCATTGCTGCGCGCGAGCAACGGACGTGGCCGATACCAGGCGATGTTGTAGTACGCGATTTCGCCGTCGATTGTAATCGTGTCGAAGGTGTACTCTTCGCCGTCAATGAATTCTTCGATACTGATAGTCGGCACATGCCGCAACAACGGCAGGACGGCACGGAGTTCCTCGCGCGAACCCACGCGGTAGGTATCTGCGGAGCCGGCGCCGTCGATGGGTTTGAGAATGACCGGAAACCCGATCGCTTCGACCGCTTCCCAGCAGCCGGCAATACTGTCGACTGCCACATGGCGTGGCGTACGAATGCCGGCTTCGTCCAGTGCGACTTTCATCGCCTCCTTGTCGCGAAACAGCCGGGCATGCTCGACCTTCATGCCGGTGACTCCAAAGTGCTCGCGTAGCTCGGCTGCGAGCATGACACCGGGCTCCCAAAGACACTCGATTCGGTCGAGTTGCCGCCCTTTGAGTTGCTGCTGCAGTTCGGCGATCACTTTACCGCTGTCCCACAGGGAAGAGACCTGAACGTAATCCGCCAGTGAATTTCGTACCAGGTCTGGCAGTCCAGCGGCATGCTGGTCGCCGACGCCAAAGACACGCGCGCCGGATTCGGCCAGCCCGCGCGTAAATTCAGGCATGTCGGCGGGGTAACCAGGGGATATGATTAGAACGTTCATGCCGTAGAATAACATTCACCACACCATTCGTTGGATCCTCGTTGGCCAAGAAACAACCATTGAATATCTGCCTGGCGACATCGGAGCTCGCGCCACTTGCCAAAGCGGGCGGATTGGCAGACGTGAGCGCCGCATTATCGGCTTACTTGCAGGATGCCGGGCATGACGTTCGTGTGTTGATGCCGTTCTATTCGACCCTGAACCGCGGCGAGCTGGAAGTTCAGCCGGTGGATGGCTTGCAGAACCTGACGGTGAAAATCGGCGCCTGGGATGTTGAGTACGACATCCTCTGGACCGTTCTCGAGAATGACACGCCGGTTTTCCTGCTGCGCTGCCCGGCACTGTACGACCGCGGTGGCCTGTACACATCTGCGGCTGACGAGCACCTGCGCTTTCTGCTGCTCTCGCGTGCGGCAATCGAGATGTGTCAGCACCTGCAGTTTGCGCCGGATATTTTTCATTGCCATGACTGGCATACGGGGCTCATCCCCTTGTATCTGAAAACCATCTACTCGTGGGACAAACTGTTCGCCAATACTCGCTCGATCATGACAATTCACAATATCGGTTACCAGGGCATTTTCGGTAGCGACATCCTCGCCGACCTCAGTCTCGGCGATGACGTGAACAAACTGCATCAGGATGACCTTAAGGGCGGTCGTATCAATTTCCTGAAAACGGGATTGTTGCATGCGGATCTGTTGACCACCGTCAGCCCGACCTACGCACGCGAAATCCAGGGCAGCGAATACGGTATGGGCCTGGATGAGGTCTTGCGTGCGCGTGGAGATGCGCTGATCGGCATTCTCAACGGAGTTGACAACGATGAGTGGAACCCGGAAACAGACACTCTGATTCCACGCAATTTTTCGCGCGAGGACCTCGCTGGAAAAAAAGTGTGCAAACAGAAATTACAGAAAGAACTTGGTTTGAGTGTTCGCGCTAGCCGGCCTTTACTTGGCATTGTCAGTCGCATGGTCGGGCAAAAGGGCTTTGACTTGCTGGAGCGTGTCTTGCCGCAACTGTTGGAGCAGCGTGACTTCGCCCTGGCTGTGCTGGGTAGCGGCGAGTCGCGCTTCGAGAGCTTTTTTCAATCGCTACAAAATCGTGCGAGTGACCGGGTCAGCTTTTATCGTGGCTATAACGAAAAACTTGCACACTGGATTGAGGCGGGGTCGGACATGTTTCTGATGCCGTCACGCTATGAGCCGTGTGGACTGAACCAGATGTACAGCCTGAAATACGGTACCGTACCGATAGTGCGTGAAACCGGTGGTCTGGCGGATTCGGTGCAGCAGGTAAATCCCGAAACCGGCACCGGTACCGGAGTCTTGTTTCGTAACTACGATGAAACCGGCGCGAACTGGGCCATTAACAAGGCCCTGGATTATTACGCCGACAAGCGACTGTGGAAAAAGATTGTACGTAACGGCATGGCCATGGATTTTTCATGGCAACAACAAGGGGAGCAGTACGTGAAACTATTTCGCCAGCTGGCAGAAAAATGAACATTATTTTTGTCGAGCCGTCGTTTCCACGCAATCAGCGCGAATTCGCACGCGCGCTGCATGCGGCAGGTGCTAACGTGATCGGCATCGGCGAACGACCGGTGGAATATCTTGACGACGAGATGAAGCATTGGCTGGATGACTACGTCCAGGTTCGATCAGTTGTCCACGAACCTTCATTGCTCGAAGCGGTGAAGCTGATCCAGAGCAGGATTTGGGTCGATCGTATCGAGGCAACGGTCGAAGCGCACATCATGCCGGTAGCTGCTGTTCGTGAGGCATGCGGAATCCCGGGCACCTCCGTGCAAACGGCGTATCTGTGCCGCGACAAGCCCGCGATGAAGGACGCCCTCCGCAAAGCCGGCATCCCGTGCGCGCAGTCGACTCGCGCCGAATCACCGCAGGACGCACGTGACTTTGCGGCGGCAGTCGGGTTTCCCGTAATCATCAAGCCACCGGCCGGTGCCGGAGCATCAGGAACGTACAAGGTTCGGAACGCTGCCGAGCTGGAAAGCGTCATAGCAGAGTCCGGCCTGGCCGCCGGCCACGCTGTTGCGATCGAGGAATTTATTGAAGGCCATGAAGGCTACATCGATACACTCTCGATCGACGGTGAGGTCAGACATGAATTTATTACGCATTATTATCCGAATGTTCTTGAGGCAATGCGGGAGCGTTGGATCTCCCCGCAGATGGTCACTACCAACCGCATTGATGCGCCGGGCTACCAAGAAGTACGCGAGATGACACGTCAAGTTATCAGCGCGTTGGACATCGGCACGTCGGCAACGCACATGGAGTGGTTTTACGGGCCGAAGGGCCTCAAGTTTTCCGAGATCGGCTGTCGGCCTCCTGGCGTGGGACAGTGGGACGTTTACAACGCCGCGAATGAGTTTGACCTTTTCTTCGAGTGGGCATGTGCACTGGTTAAGGGCGACACGCACACTGCACCGTCACGTCGCTACTCGGCTGGAATGATCGCATTACGACCGGATCAAGACGGTCAGATCCGCGGCTATTCGGGCATTGACGAGATTAATGCCAAGTACGACGACTGTATTGTCAAAGCGCATTTGCCGAATCCCGGAACAGCAACACAGCCAGTCGAAGCGGGCTATATGGCGAACGCGTGGCTGCGAGTGCGGCATCCTGACTACGACACCTTGCGCAGCATTCTCGATGAGATCGGGCAGACCCTGAAAGTGCACGCATCATGAGTGGCTCGGAAGCGGAAAAGTTCAGAGAGCTGCAGAAACAACTACCCGTCGTCTGGCAGAGTTACCAGGAAGATCCCTGCTACGAACATACATCGGTCATCGTACCTTCGATGAGTGTGAACCAGGAAGAGCTCGCCAAGGTCACAGGGGCCGCATTCTACGAAGAACGCCTGATGTTCGCGTTGATTCGACTCCGTAACCCGAACGCGAAACTCATTTATGTCACGAGCCAGCCAGTGCATCCGGACGTGGTCGACTACTACCTGCAATTGCTGGACAGCGTTTCAGCCAGCCATGCCCGTAAGCGCCTGCAAATGATTTCGGTGTTTGATTCGAGCTTGCGACCTTTGTCCGAGAAGATTCTGGAACGCCCGCACCTTCTGAATCGATTGCGGCGATTTATCGGTGATACCAGTCGCGCCTACCTGACGACTTACAATTCGACCGTACTGGAGCGGCGCCTGGCAATTGAGCTTGGCATTCCAATGAACGGACTGGACCCGGAGTTGCTGATTCACGGGACAAAGTCGGGCAATCGCAAGATTTTTGCCGAAGCCGGCGTCAACTTTCCTGTCGGCATCGAAGACCTGCACACCGAGGATGACATCGTTCGAGCGCTGACTGAGATTCGCGAACAGCGTCCGGACATCCAGCGAGCAGTCGTCAAGCTGAACGAAGGCTTTGGCGGTGAAGGCAACGCAGTATTCACCTATCCGGACGCCGCATCGGGCGATGCCGGTATTCGCGCTGCGCTACAGGAATTGTCGTGGCTTTCAGGCAATGAAACCTACGAAAAATTCCTGCATAAATTCGACATGATGGGCGGCATCGTTGAGGAATTTATCGTCGCACCCGAAGTCCGTTCGCCCAGCGTGCAGATGCGCATACTGCCGAACGGCGATACGCGCCTTGTGTCCAGCCATGAACAGGTCCTCGGCGGCTCAACCGGTCAGGCCTATATGGGTTGCCGCTTTCCGGCTGACGATGTGTATCGGGAAATGTTGCTGAGCCATGCCGCCAAAGTCGGCAAGGTGCTCAGCAAATACGGCATTATCGGCCGCTTCGCGATTGACTTCATGGCAACGAAAACCGGAAATGACTGGCAGGCGCATGCAATCGAGATAAATTTACGCATGGGTGGCACAACACCGCCGTTCCACGCTCTGGAATTCCTGACGGGCGGTGAGCTCGATAGCAAGACCGGCCTCTTCATGGCGCCGGACGGACAGGCGAAATTTTACAGCGCAACCGACAACCTCAAGTCGCCTGCCTACCGTGGCCTATTGCCGGAGGACCTGATTGAGATCATCTGGCATCACGACATTGGTTTCAAACACGCGACCGGCACTGGCGTACTCTTCTATATGATCGGCGCGCTTTCGCAGTACGGCAAACTCGGTATGACCTGCATCGGCAACAGCGCCGAAGAAGCGCAACAGTTATTTGAAGACACAGTCAAAGTTCTTGACGAGAGTGCCTCGGGAGATGCGCACGGCACACTGACCCCGATGTCTGACCGTTACATTGCGATTGAGTAAGTTACCGAACGGACGTCGCGCCGGCGCATGCCTGCATGTCGGTTCGTTGCCCGGCCGCTATGGCATCGGTGAAATCGGCCGCGAAGCGCAGCGTTTCATCGATAGCCTGCGCAGCATGGACATGAGTGTTTGGCAGTTCCTGCCAATCGGGGCAACCGGCGATGAACCCTCTCCTTATCAACCCACTTCGATCTACGCGGGTAATCGCCTTCTGATCGACGTTGCAGACCTGATCGACGCAGGCCTCGTGGACGCCTCTGACGCAGTTTCGCTGACGACATTGCCAGTACACGAGATCGACTACGAACACCTGATTCCGCGCAAGAAAACTTTACTTAAGCTGGCAGCGCAGCGATTTCTTGCTGAGGCAGCTGCAGACCAGTTGGCTGAGTTTGAAAATTTTATTGCACAACACGACGCGCGCTGGCTGCACAACTTCGCGTTGTTCGAGGTGCTGAGGACGATGCATCATGGCCGTGCGTGGCCCGAATGGGATACGCAGTATGTACACCGCGAAAATGCTGCCCTGGGTGCGCTCGAAGCCTCCGCCAAGCAGGAAATATTGCAATCGAAAGTATTGCAGTTTCTTTTTTTTCAGCAATGGCAGACGCTGCACGACTACGCCCGAGAACAGGGCGTCGCGCTGTTTGGCGATGTGCCGATATACGTACCGCTGGATAGCGCGGAAATATGGGAGAACCCAAAGCTGGTGCAGATCGATCGTGATGGCCATGCCAGCCATGTTGCGGGCGTGCCTCCCGATTACTTCAGCACTGACGGCCAGCGCTGGGGCGTACCACTGTATGACTGGCACTACCACGCGACCAGCGGCTATCAGTGGTGGGTACAACGTATGCGGCATGCAATGACCGTGGCTGACATTGTTCGCCTCGATCATTTTCGCGCGTTCGAATCCTACTGGTCGATTCCCGCCACGTCCGCGACAGCACGTGACGGAGAATGGCTTCCCGGCCCGGGCGACGCCCTGTTCGACGCACTGCGCGAAGAACTCGGCGAGCTGGCTATCGTCGCAGAGGATCTCGGCATGGTCACGGATGCAGTGACCGCATTGCGTGAACGCCAGCGGTTTCCAGGCATGCAGGTCCTGCAATTTTTGTTGCCGGATGAGCACTTCGATGTCAGTCAAATTCCCGCGAACAGCGTTTGTTATACGGGCACCCATGACAATGACACCAGCAGCGGCTGGTTCAGGACCACACCTGATGAAAACGTGCTCCGCAATACAGGCGGAACGGCTGCGAGCCTCAGTACCGATATCATCAAATTGGCCCTGAGCAGCGAAGCACACCTGTGCATCATTATGGTGCAGGACCTGCTCGGCCTCGGCTCCGCAGCACGCATGAATACGCCCGGCACAAATCGTGGCAACTGGCGTTGGCGCGTGCAGTCGGAACAACTTGATCCTGTAGTTCTCGCGGCAGTTCGCGAGATGGTTGTCGTCTCGGGCCGGAGCGCATAAGCTGGTTGCCTATGGATAGTACGACACACGAAAAATCACGTTACGTCAGCCGCATGACGCGCGAGACGCTCGCGCTGATTCTGGCCGGTGGCCAGGGCTCACGGCTGCATGAGCTGACTGCCTGGCGCGCCAAGCCAGGATTGTATTTCGGCGGCAAATTCCGAATCATAGATTTCCCGTTATCGAACTGCATCAATTCTGGCATCCGCCGCATCGGCGTTGTCACTCAGTACAAGGCACACTCGCTGATACGGCATCTCGTTGCAGGATGGACACGCTTTTCGGCTGAGTCGAAAGAGTTTGTCGAAATATTGCCGGCATCACAGCGAGTTGGCGGTGACTGGTATATGGGTACGGCGGATGCGATCTACCAGAATCTCGATATCATTCGCACCCGCAACCCGAAACAGGTGCTCATCCTTGGCGGGGACCATGTTTACAAAATGGACTATGGCCCGTTCCTGGTAGAGCATGCCGAAAATGAGGCAGACATGACGGTTTGTTGCATCGAAGTGCCGGTCGAAGAAGCTGCTGGCACACTCGGTGTGATGAGCGTTGACGACAGCGGGCGCATCATCGGTTTTGCCGAAAAGCCCGAGAACCCAACTCCGATCCCGGGCCAAACCGAAATGTGTCTCGCGTCGATGGGCAACTACGTCTTCAACACTGGTTTTCTATATGAACAGCTTATCAAAGACGCCGATGACCCGAATTCTCAACATGATTTTGGCAAGAACATCATCCCGTCGATTGTCGACAAGTACCGGGTGTACGCGTATCGCTTCCGTGACCTTGATACCGGGAAGAAAGCCTACTGGCGCGATGTTGGCGAACTGGATAGTTACTGGGAAGCCAACATGGAACTGGTTTCTGTAACGCCGGAACTCAATCTTTACGACCAGGTCTGGCCGATCCTGACGTACCAGGCGCAATTGCCGCCGGCAAAGTTTGTATTTGACGACGACGAACGCCGCGGCTTCGCCACAGACTCGATGGTATCGGGCGGCTGCGTGATCTCTGGTGCACGTGTCAAACATTCGTTGTTGTTTTCGAACTGTGAGATTAATTCATACAGCACGATCGTCGACTCCCTGTTGTTGCCGGATGTCACCATAGGCCGCCGCTGTCGGATCAACAAAGCTATTATCGATCGCGGCACAATAATTCCGGAAAATACCGTGATCGGCGAAGATGCAGATGATGATCGGAAACGCGGCTTCCGCGTTACTGACAGCGGGATCACACTGGTAACACCGGAAATGCTTGGACAGGATCTGCACTTCACGCGCTAGCTGAGAGTCACCGTCATAATTACGAAGAAAGCCAATTTGTCCGAGCTTGCTACGGGTCAACACCGTGATCCGTTTGCTGTGCTCGGTCCGCATAGTCATGGCAAAAAAACAATCATCCGCACGTTTCAACCGCAGGCCAGTAGCGTGGAATTGATCGATGCGAAAGGTCTGGTCTTCGCCCGAATGCGCAAAGTTCATGCTGACGGTGTGTTCTCGGCATCGATAGCACTCGACAACCCGGCGTACCGGTTGCGACTGGCGGGCTTCGATGGTGCTACCTGGGACATTGACGATCCGTATCGATTCGCATCCGCCCTCGGCGAACTCGACCTGCACTTGCTGGGTCAGGGCGAGCATCACGAGCTCTACGAAAAGCTTGGCGCGCACAGAATGCAGCTGGACGGTGTCGATGGCACGCATTTCGCTGTGTGGGCACCGCACGCCAGTCGCGTCAGCGTAGTGGGTGAATTCAACGACTGGGACGGAAGGCGGCACGTCATGCGGGCGCATCCGGACATCGGTGTCTGGGACATATTCATTCCCGCCATCGGTCAGTACACGCTATACAAATTCGAGCTGCTCGACTCGGGCGGCAAGATGTTGCCACTCAAGACGGATCCCTTGGCGCACTTCTATGAAGGTCCCCCAGGCAACGCGTCACGCGTTTATGACACGGCATTCGAATGGACCGACAACGAGTGGATGAGCAGTCGCAGCTCAACGCCTGACCTTGGCAAAGCGATCAGTATTTACGAAGTGCATCCTGGGTCGTGGCGCAGAAAAGCAGCAGAAGGCAATCGTTGGCTCAGCTATCGGGAACTGGCAGACGAGCTGTTGGCTTACGTGCTGGACACCGGGTTTACGCACATTGAGCTGCTGCCGGTGACCGAGCATCCATTCGACGGGTCCTGGGGTTACCAGCCCATAGGCATGTTTGCGCCAACCCAGCGTTTCGGCGAACCCGATGATTTTCGTTACCTGATCAACGCTTGTCACACGGCCGGAGTCGGCGTCATCATTGACTGGGTGCCAGCGCACTTTCCGCGCGATGAGCATGGTCTTGGAAAGTTTGACGGAACGGCGCTTTATGAACATGCCGATCCGCGTCGCGGCGAACACAAAGACTGGGGCACACTGATTTTCGACTATAGCCGCAACGAAGTCAGGAACTACCTGCTCGCCAGCGCGTTGTACTGGATCGACGAGTTTCATGTCGACGCATTACGTGTCGATGCGGTGGCCTCGATGTTGTATCTCGATTACTCGCGCGAGGACGGCGATTGGCTGCCTAACGAGCACGGCGGCAATCATAACCTTGAAGCCGTTTCGTTTCTGCGCAGGCTCAATGAAGTGGTGCATGCTCACGGCGCATTGACGTTTGCCGAAGAGTCCACGTCGTGGCCGAGAGTGACCGGGCCAACCTATGATGGCGGCCTGGGATTCACTTATAAGTGGAACATGGGTTGGATGAACGACACGCTCTCTTACATGCGGGAAGAGGCGGTGCATCGCAAGCATCATCACGACAAACTAACCTTTGGCCTGACTTACGCATTTAGCGAAAATTTCCTGTTGCCGCTGTCACACGACGAGGTCGTGCACGGCAAACGATCCCTGCTTGAGAAAATGCCCGGTGACGATTGGCAACGTTTTGCGAACCTGCGTGCATACTTCGGATTTATGTTTACGCAGCCTGGGAAAAAATTGCTCTTCATGGGTGATGAGTTCGCACAACGGCGCGAGTGGAATCATGATGTGCCGCTGGACTGGTCGCTGTTGCAATACGAAGCGCATAGCGGCGTGCAAAGCCTGGTGCGTGACCTGAATACGTTGTATCGCAACAGTGGCGCGCTGCACGAACTTGATACGGAACAAGCCGGCTTTGAATGGATTGATGTGCAGGATCGTGAAGGCAGCATAATTTCCTGGCTACGGCGTTCCCGCAGCGGCGAATACGTTCTGTGCATATCCAACTTTACTCCTGTCGTTCGTCACGACTATCGTGTTGGCGCACCGGAGCGCTGCCAGTTTCGGGAACGCATCAACACCGACGACAAACGCTACGGCGGTAGCGGCGTAGCCAATGCCGAAGTGATCGAGGCTGAGGCGATAGCAAGTCATAACCGTCCAGCGTCCCTGAATCTGACTTTACCGCCGCTCGCAACAATAATCCTGCAGCCTGACTCAAAAAGAGACGCCTAGTGTCCAAAAACAAAACCCTCGCCGCCGCGGAAATTCCGGGCGACTTCAAGCGCAACTATGAGCGCGTACTCGGCCAGAACAACGGCCAGGCAAATGCGTCATTCGCCTATCGGGCATTGGTGCAAACGACCAGCGACCAGCTGATTGCCAGTTGGAAGGCCACTAACAAAGCGATCAGCCAATCTGACAATCGCCGGGTCTGTTATTTGTCGCTGGAATTTTTAATTGGCCGCCTGCTCCGCAACGCACTGCTTAGCCTCGATATCGACGCACCGGCGCGGCTGGCGCTTGAGCAACTCGGCCTGGATCTGGAAACGGTT
The DNA here is from genome assembly GCA_037968975.1 of Woeseiaceae bacterium. GTDB lineage: Bacteria > Pseudomonadota > Gammaproteobacteria > Steroidobacterales > Woeseiaceae > UBA1847. Next base: position 25,471 of record JBBKWL010000251.1, read on the forward strand.
GCCCAGCAGGAGCACGATGCCGGGCTGGGTAATGGCGGGCTTGGCCGGCTCGCGGCCTGTTTTCTGGACAGTTGCGCAACCTTGCGGCTGCCCGTTGTAGGCTATGGCCTGCGCTACCGCTACGGCATGTTTCATCAGATCATCAAGGACGGCTACCAGATCGAAACGCCGGACTCCTGGTTGCGTGAAGGGTTTGCTTGGGAAACCGAGCGCTTTGAACTCGCACAGGTCGTTCGCTTCGGCGCGACAGCGGGTGCCGATGACGTGCTCGCCATTCCCTATGATGTTCCTGTGCCTGGATACCACAACGGCATCGTGAATACCCTGCGACTTTGGTCAGCCGCGGCGACCGACGAGTTTGATCTCGATGAATTTCATTCGGGGGATTATAACGAGGCGGTCGCGGCCAAGAACGCCGCCGAAAACATCACGATGGTGCTGTACCCGAATGATGCGACGGAATCGGGCCGGGAGCTGCGGTTGCGGCAACAGTATTTCCTCGCCTCGGCCAGTTTGCAGGATACGTTGCGACTATGGTGCAAAGAGCATGGCAGTGATTTCAGTCGCTTTGCAAAGAAAAATTGTTTCCAGCTCAACGACACGCATCCGGCCGTAGCGGTCCCCGAATTAATGCGTCTGCTTCTCGACGAACAGGGTCTTACCTGGGATGCGGCCTGGTCGATCACGCAACAGACAATGGCGTACACAAACCACACGTTGCTGCCCGAAGCGCTGGAAGTATGGTCGGAAGCGTTGTTCGACCGCCTGTTGCCCCGCGTTCTCGAAATCATTCGCGAAATCAACACGCGCTTCGTTGCGGAGTTGGAACTTCACTGGCCAGGGGATGACGAGCGCATTCGACGCATGTCGCTCTTTACTGAGGGGCACAACTCCATGGTACGCATGGCCTATCTGGCAATCGTCGGCAGCAGCTCCGTCAACGGTGTGGCCAGACTACACTCGCAGCTGTTGCAGGAAGGTTTGTTCCGCGATTTCTTTGAGCTGTGGCCGGAGCGCTTCAACAATAAGACCAATGGCGTAACGCAACGCCGTTGGCTGGCCGCCTGCAACCGGGAGCTAGCTGCTCTGATCAGTTCCCGTATCGGCGCCGGCTGGATAACGAATCTGGACGAACTCGAACAGCTACGTGAGCATGCCGACGATGCAACGTTGCAGCAGGCTTGGCGTAAGGCCAAGCTCGCCAATAAGGAGCGGCTCGCGGAATTGCTGCAGGATCGATGCGGTGTGCGCATCGACACGGACATGCTGTTCGATGTGCAAGTAAAGCGCATACACGAGTACAAGCGTCAACTTCTAAACCTGCTGCATGCCGTGCATCTGTACGACCGCATCCTGCAAGGCGATGGCGACGAGCTGGTTCCCCGCGCAATTATTATCGGTGGCAAGGCAGCGCCCGGCTATGAGATGGCCAAGAGCATCATCAAATGTATCAACAGTGTGGCGGATGTGATCAACACCGATGCCCGCACAGATGGAAAACTTCGCCTGCTGTTTTATCCGGACTACAACGTATCGGCCATGGAAGTGATCTGCCCTGCCGCCGAACTCTCCGAACAGATTTCCACGGCAGGCAAGGAAGCTTCCGGCACCGGTAACATGAAGTTCATGATGAATGGCGCATTGACCATAGGCACTCTGGATGGCGCGAACGTAGAGATTCTCGAGGCTGTCGGCGATGAGAATTTTTTCCTGTTTGGACTTACGGTTGACGAGATCGCCGAGTTGCGACCGGACTACGATCCTGTCTCAATCATTGCTGGCGATGCCGACTTTTTGCGAGTTATGCAGCTGCTTGAGTCCGGGCATTTCAACGGCGAGGAAAATGATGTCTTCGATGCGGTAGTCAATTCGATTCGTAATCCGCACGACCAATGGATGACGGCGGCCGATTTTCGCGCCTTTGTTGACGCACAGCGCCGTGTCGAAGCGTCGTATAAAGACGTTGCCGGCTGGACCCGGATGAGCAT
>JBBKWL010000252.1:0-29018 GCA_037968975.1 Woeseiaceae bacterium
GTGAGACAGTCAATGAATTCACCGAACCTGCAGGTGTAGATGGACCGGCCCGTCTCCGCAAGGGCACGATCGGCCTGGAGTCCGTGGGCTCCGGCAGCCGTGTTGACTTTCGGAATCCGATGATTCGTCTATTGCCGGATTAATAATTAGGGCTCGCCGCAGAATCTGTGGGTAGTTCGAGGGTAGATTCGGCGAAGAACTGATTGGAAAGCAAGCAAGGGGTTGGAGAGGCATCCCGGCCTCTGTCTACGTGGCGATGCGGTCGAAGATCGAGCCGATGAAGAAAGTCGCCAGGAAGACGACATGAATATTCTTAGAGCGTTATTCGTTCTTTTAGCATTCACTAACACCTCACTTGCGTTCGCACAGGCAAATTCAACACAATTGCTTCCGACAATTGAAATCGGGAGTGTGAGGACTGATGTTTTTGGGTGGGCTTGGTCAACGTACAACAGCAACACCGACGAGATCTTTCATGGTCAGCTGAGAGTTCGCGGCATCATTACTGATGAAGCAAGCCCATGGGGTGGATACATTGATCTTCAGCTCAGGGATCCTGGTGTGAGGGAGACAAATCCCTTGCAACAATTGTGGCTTAGCTCCGATGTTGCTGACGATTGGCAACGGCGTCTTGGAAGGGTTTTTACGGCGGCAGCGTATATTACTCCGCCACCGTTTCGGCTAGAGACATCTCGTTATCCCAGGCATCCAATGGCAGCTTATAACTACGGTTTGCAATTGGCAGGATCAAAGGGTAAATGGAGAGTTTTAGCCGATATCGGTGGTGCATCTGGACTTTTGTATGATGAACCAAATCAGTTCCGTCGTATTGAACTTTCGACGGCGGTGAGGTATTCATTCACAAAAAAAACGGATGTTAGCTTCATAACCCAGTTGTCAAAGGACTTCAGCCGGATTTCTCTGGCCTTTGGTTATCGGCCGACGTATCGAGATTTATTCAAAGGAGCAATTTACAGCGCCGACGAAGATCTCAAGGAATCTGCGAACGGGGGCTACGTCTTTTATGAGCGTTCGCTCTATCACTTCCTTGCCATCCATACACAAGTTGATCGACGGAATGCAACGAGCGGTGACAGTACTATTTGGACGAATGGATTTCGCCTTATCGGTTGGGGGGAAGGTATCTCCCTAACATTCGATCACCTGACGAGGTTTGGCGATGGTGACGATGTGTCCTTGATCAGGTTAAGGCTACGATTCTAAAAACAAAATGAAAAGGAATTCTTGGGCGCATCTTATATGCGCCCTTTGCTTTTGTACTCAGAAAAATATAGCTCAGTACCCGGAAAGGTATTGGTGATAGCATTGCACTTGTTGTTGCTGATGAATCGCTGAAAGGCCCAACCAGCAAGAAAATGAGTGAACTTGATGTACGGCAGCACTGCTGCCGAGGTGGCGGTACACAATACTCTCGATCGCACGGAAACTAACATCGAGCTTATGGAAAACTGGAGGTCAGTTGAATATGTCTGACAAGAACGATGCCCTAGTCCTCGCAGTTGTTCTATTGATGTCATTCGGATACAGCAAGGCCGACGTCGTTGATGAGACGTCTCCCGAAAAAGACGCTGAAATCGACACTATAATCGTTACAGCGACGCGACTCGAACGAAATTTGAGCAGTGTCCCGGCATCGATTACTGTTGTAACGGGCGAGGAAATACAAAAAGCGCGTCAGCAGTTGGCGCTGGACGAAGCACTGGCGACTGTGCCGGGCGTGTTTTTTCAGAATCGATTCAATTTCGCCCAGGACCTTCGTATTTCTATTCGCGGTTTCGGTGCACGATCGAATTTCGGCGTGCGCGGAATAAAAATTCTGATTGACAACATCCCGGAAACATTGGCCGACGGACAAAGCCAGGTTGACAGTATTGACCTGGCATCAATCGGGCAGGTCGAAGTGCTGCGTGGGGTGGCAGGCGCGATGTACGGCAATGCCTCTGGTGGGGTGATCAATATTAAATCGGAGGAGAGCGGCCCCGAGCGCTACGTGGAAGCCCGAGTTGCTGCTGGCGAGTTCGGCTATCAAAAAAACCAGATCAAGACCGCCGGCGAAGTCGGGCGAATGGACTATCTGCTAAGCCTGTCAGACATGCGCATTGCCGGCTATCGCGAGCACAGTGAGGCAAAAAACACACAGCTGAATAGCAGATTTCGATTTCGCCCGGATTCCAAGTCCGAATTTTCGTTGACCTTAAACGCGACTGATCAGCCTGTGTCTAACGATGCGGGTGGATTGACTCTTGCAGAAGCCAATGCCAATCCGCGCTCGGCACGCGCCCAGAATGTTTTATTTGATTCCGGCGAAGAGCTCGACCAACAAAAGCTGGGGATAAGCTACACGCGCTCAATGGACAATGGCGGAACCTTCCTGGTGCGTAATTACTATCTGCGTAGAGACTTCGCGAACCGCTTGCCATTCGCAGACGGCGGCATCGTCAAGTTCGATCGTTTTTTTGCTGGTGGTGGCGCGAGCTACACACAAGCATTTCGACTCGGCGAAATTCGACATCGACTAATCGTTGGCTTGGACTACGATCGTCAGGACGATGATCGGAAGCGATTCGACAATAACTTGGGCGTTCAGGGAGCGCTTACTCTCGAGCAAAACGAACGTGTTACGAGTACGGGTATCTTTCTGCAGGATGAAATAACACTGTCAGAACGGCTCGCCGCCACAATCGGTATTCGTTACGATAACGTCGACTTCGATGTCACCGATACTTTCCTCAGCGACGGCGACGATTCTGGGTCGCAATCGATTGACGACATCAGCCCAAGCCTGGGATTTGCTTACGCGGCAACGGAGAATGTTGACCTATTTGCCAGCCTCGCGACCGCCTTCGAAACGCCGACGTCGACGGAGTTCGCCGACCCTGCGGGTGGTGGCGGGTTCAACCCGGATTTGGGCCCGCAAAAAAGCACTAGTTTCGAACTGGGGCTTCGCGGCGTTTTCTCCGACCGAGCAAATTATGAAGTCGTAATATTTAATATTGATGTTGACGACGAACTGATCCCCTTTGAGATAGCGTCAAGCCCCGGCCGCGATTTCTATGTTAACGCGGGCGAATCAAGTCGGCGCGGACTCGAGCTGGCGATTAGCGCAGAGTTCGTACCGGGATTGAATGTGTCGTTGTCTTACACTTATTCGAAGTTCGAATTTGATAAATTCCTCGACGAAAATGGTAATGATTTTTCAGGAAATGTGATTCCGGGCATTCCCAGAAGTTTTGCATACGCTGAAGTGTCATACGACCACGATTCCGGATTTTTCGCGGCCATCGATGCGCAGTACGCCGACGATTTATTCGCCGACAATGCAAATTCCGTGACGGTCGAAGGCTCTACGATTGCCAATTTGCGATTTGGTTTTCGAAAGATCTTCGACAAGATTCAAATTGAGCCATTTATCGGCATTAATAACACAGCGAACGCGTCATACACAGCGAACACTAGAATAAACGCATTCGGTGGGCGATATTATGAGCCCGGCCCGGAACGCAACGTTTATGGTGGCATTTCGTTTCTTCACCGCTTCTAGGACAGCGACCAAATCAATTGACCAATTCGGCGTTTTCCGCGACGGCCCAAAAAGCCGAAGACTTTAGAGATAGATCGATTCAGGCCAGAAGACTTGAATGCACGGCTGCTGTTGTACTCAGGCAGGGGCTTCGTCATCTCGGTTGTGCCTCCCGTTAATTCGTCCGCTTTGATTTTGTTGGAGTTTAAAAACCTCGGTAGGGTGGGATTACTGAAGCAGCAGAGTGGTTCAGTTCATAGGACTAAATGTCCTCACCGGACTCCAAAAGACGGCGCTTGAGCAATCCTGAAGAGTAATGCCGCAGGTGATTCCAGGGTCTTCGTAGTTTGTGATGATGCCCTGGAAGTAGTCGGTTATTACGCAATCAGCGCGGGGTCTGTTGGTCGTGACGATGCCGTTGGTAAAATCAAGCGAAACGCGCCTGATCCGATTCCAAAGGCCCTCAGCGGCGATTAATCAGTCAGTTACGATGCGATCGAGCTCACCAACATCCAGCACGGCGGCCGCCTCGATATCGTCGGCGTCAAGCATGGATGCGACTCGCTCGAGTGTGGCAACAAGCATCGCTTGCTCCCATTCTTGAAGATCGCCAAACCCGGCCTCGAACCGGTTCTGCAATGAGTCGGGACATTTTTCTAACGTGGCTCGACCAGTGTCGGTTAGCTCGACCCACACTCGTCGGCGGTCCTCGGTATCTCGTCGTCGTGTGACCAGCCCCTGAGACTCAAGCTTACTCAGCAATACCGTCACAGTCGCCTGCTTCAGATCGATCGACCGCGCAATCGCGCTCGGGATAGACGTGCCGTGTTGAGCAACGTGCTGCAATACCAGGAGTTGCGATGCCGTCAGCTCGGATTGCCGAGCCAGCTCGCGGGAATTTAGTGCCGTCACTCGCAGAATTCGGCGAAGTGCAACGAGCGCCTGATCCGATCGATTTCCCATCTGCTGATGCTCCTGTTCAGTGAACGCCGAATTTTAGCCAAGTCTAGCCGCAAAGCGATAAAAAATCGCGGCTCTACACTCAATATAGTTTGTTAAATAAATTAATTTTATGTTCAGCATCAAAGTCAGATATCGAAAAAGTAAAAATAATAGGTTTATAAAACAACATTATATAAGGATTTTCAATTTCTCAGGCTCCAGAACTCAGTGAAATATGTATCTACTTGAGAGAAAATACTTAGTATGATAAACTAATTACATTCATCAAGTGCCTAAGATGACGCGGCTCTACAACCGCGCCAGTCAACGGGCATTTTGGCGTCGACTCAGGAGGAATACAGACTGTGCTACACGTTACCGAAAAGGCTCTTTCAATTTGCAGCGCGACGGCGAGGCAACTGGCCCCAACGGCCGATACAAAGTGCCTTCGCCTGATTGAGCGAGATGGGAACGTGTCCATTGCTTTCGAGCAACCCCAAGGCCAGGACGAATTTGTGCATCACGGCGGCAACGCTGTTCTCGCGATCCCAGGAATGAGCGTCAGAAGTTTTTCTCACATGACGCTCGACGTAAAGGCGGACGGCAGGTTTATCTTGACGCAAACCTGACGCCCGCTCATGAGTAGCGCCAAGACCAGCTTGCGGACGCATCCGATGACGACAATGGAGAAATAAAACATGACAAACAAGACCGACATCAGGAAAGCGCTAGTCGTGCTCAGTTCCGAACTGATCAGACCCAACCAGCCTACACAATCTTCGTTGTTAGAACGCGCAGTCGAACTCGCAAAAACCACAGGGTGCGAGCTTGAGCTGTTTCACGTCTGTTATGACAGCACATTGGAACATCAGCTATTCGAATCCGATGGCAGTCTGGAACGTCAACGAAAGCAAGCGGCCGACCGGGACGCGACGATTCTTGCGGAGATGGCGACCCGCTTGAAAAGTTATAGCATCAAAGTGCGTTACGAAGTGCGATGGGACACCCCACGTACGGATGCGATTCTGAGAAAAATAGCGCAAGCGAAACCGGACGTCGTGATGAAACAGAACTGCGACCATAGTTTCGTACTTGGAATAACGTCGAATACGGACTGGGATCTCGCGCGCCGTTCTCCCGCTCATCTTTGGCTTGTCAGCGATGCGGTTTCGCATATCGATCGAGTTGTCACTGCGGTCGGCAACAAGTTTGGCGATCCCGGCGACATCACGACCGCAGAAGATTACGATCTGCTTCGAAATGCGAGGATGATCGGTGCTGCGTTTAACGCGGAAGTTTACCCGGTCAATGCTTATCAGGTACCCGAATCTCAATACCTTGGTGCCGGCATGCCGGGCACGATTGCGCCTGTTGACGTTCCCTCAATCGAACGCTCCAGTTTGCGTACCCAGTTGGTCAAGGAACACAGGAGCTCGGTAAAAGGGCTGGCGCAGTACTTCAATATCGACAAACGGAACGTCCATGTCCGGGAAGGACACCCGAGTACTGTGATCCCGGAATTTGCGAAATCCGTTGCTGCGGACATGATCGTCATGGGCGCACGGAATATTAATCGCTTTGAGCGCCTGGTGAGCTCGGTAACGGTCGAACCCGTCATGGCGGACACAGATTGCGATATCCTGATCGTCAAAGAACGGGATTCGGATGAGATCCCTGAAGCGGCCGAAATCCCGCTTTACGTGGTACCGAAATACAATCTCGAGCATGCCATAGCGAAGCCCGAGGCGACCTTTGATTCGCCGCACCAAGTCGCGAAATTACCCGAGTTAAGTATTGAGCTTCGCAATCGTATTCTGCAAGCGTGGGAATATGACATACGCGCGGAAATGGTCGAAGAAAATGAAGGCGGACTTGTCGGGGACATAGATATTAGTAAATTGGAAGAAATCTCCTCGGCAAAAACACTACTGGATATGAAGCAGGATCAGTCCCAAAAACGACAGGTTTCACTGTAGTGAGCTCGCAATGAATTTCACCAGTGGGGGCAACAGGATTGTCTGCAGTCGCATAGATAACACGGTTGTCGACGACAAGGCGCTGTACAAACGCGTCATCGAGTTTGACGCACAAGGGGATTCTGTGCCCTCTCATGTTGCCGCACGGTTAACCACTTCTGAAGTTGAAGAACTGAAAACGTTCATTTCAGAACGGAAACGTGTTGGAACTAATTCTCCCGAAGAGAATTTGCTCGAAGCGCTGCCGGAGTTGCTGCAGGAGGCGACCAATATTATTGACTCAGTGGAAAGCGTCAACAGGTCAATGTACGAAACGCTTTGTGCAGCGATCGCGAACTTGAAAGGCGCGTTGGACAACATCAAGCAAGACCCTTGATCAAGTGCTTTGGCTGTCCAGCGACCTAGGTCGTTGTGCTCGTGACCTGCGGTTGTTGCCGCAGCGCCGCGATTCGCTCTTCCAAAGGTGGGTGCGTCATCATCAGGCGCTTCAATCCGACTGCCCCCAGGACAGCAGGCGTTATGCCGAAAGCCTGCATCTCTGCGGGCAATTGAGCGGGCCGATTGACTTCTTGCAGTCGTTCCAGCGCCGCAATCATCTTGTGCGGTCCGGCCAGTCTCGCACCACCTTCGTCGGCGCGAAACTCGCGGCGTCGGCTGAACCAGCGAACGATCAGTGTGGCGAGAAAGCCGAACAGTATCTGCGAAACCATGTAGCTCAGGCGATAGCCTACACCGCCACCAATTCCATAGCCGGTATTGCCATAAGCGTCACTGCCGCGCCGATCGACCAGAGTCGAGACAATATGCGACAAAACAATTACGAAGGTATTGACGACGCCCTGGATCAGCGCCAACGTCACCATATCGCCATTCGCGACGTGACTAACCTCGTGTCCCAATACGGCTTCCGCCTCGTCCTTATTCATATTCGACAAAAGCCCGCTACTAACTGCAACCAGCGCTTCGTTTTTCTTCGCGCCCGTTGCAAACGCATTCGGTGTGGCTGACTCGAAAATCGCTACGTCAGGCATTCCGATGCCCGCAGCTTCGGCCTGTCGCTGGACGGTACTGACGAGCCAGCGTTCGACGTCGTTAGACGGATTTTCGATGACTCTGGCACCGGCAGCGCGTTTGGCCATCGTCTTTGACATCAGCAAGGAAATGAAAGACCCGGCCATGCCGACGACGCCGGCCATCACGATAATGCTGGTCGTATTCATGCCCGGCTGATTCAAACCCAGCAAAGTAATGACCAGGTTCAGTACAAAAAGAACGGCGAGGTTGGTTGCCAAAAATAGTGTAATTCTCATCATCGCGGCACGCTCCCTAACTTAATGAGCTTATAAAGCGCGTCGCTTCAAGAATCGACTTTTCCATCTCCGCAATCGCAGAGCTGGTAGCCGCCTCGATATCGTGAAGTTCAGATTCGAGCGAGCCGATTGCCCGGGCATTCAGATTATGGCGCAAGAACAGTACCTGGTCCCTGAATAACGTCAGGACCGGCGCCATCTTCGCCTCAGCACGCCGCATCGCAGAGTACATTTGCTGGTAGTCGCGCTGGGTGTCGCGCAACATTGTCTGGCTCCGGCGGCGTAGCGACGCATCCGAGTACAGGTCTATCTCTGTCTTCCATTCGTCGAACAGATCATCCGCAACGGTCTCAATGTCATCAATTCGGTCCGTTACGTCCTGTGCTCTGGATTCGCTCCTCTCAAACGACGCATTCAAGCGGTCATAGATTTTCTCGAGGTCGCCGCCGTCAATTTTGATAACTGCACGATACCTCTCCAGGGCGTCAACGAACTGTTCTTTGGCTTCCGTCTGTGCGTTGCGGGCATCCTCAACACGATCGGTGAGTATGTCGCGTTTTTCGATGCCGAATTTTTCCAGCGTTCCGTAGTACGCTGACGCGCATCCGGAAAGTACGAAAATTGAGACGACGATCCCGACGGTGATTCGGTTGGTAGATTTCATTAAATTACACCTCTATTTGTAGCGGCATTGTTCAAGGGGTTGGTCCTGGTCTGGCCAGGGAAGAATCGGTACGGCGGACACAGAGTTATTCGGCGAGCCGTCGACCAATTTTTCGCTATACACCAGATACACTAGCGCATTGTTGGTTGTGTCACAGAACCGAATTATCCGCAGCGATTTGAAAATCAGGGACCGCTTTTCACGGTATAGCTGGTCGCCTTTATCGAACTTCTTCTTGATCCGAATCGGACCCACCTGGCGACAGTCAATTGAAGCATCAGACGTGTCCTCGGCCAGCCCAAGCGCGCCGCCGTAACCACCGATGTGGGCCCGACTGAGATAGCAAACCACGCCGGCTATATCCGGGTCGGCAACGACCTCAATCTTGATCGAGTCGTCCGGGCTCAGTGGCCGCAGTCGGGTATCGACATGGCCAATCTCCTCAGCCGCCGTTGCCGACACGAATAAAACCAATATTGCAGCCAAAGATTTTGCGCTTTGACCAGTTCTCAAGATTTTCAACGTGGACTCCCTAAGTTGTTCCGGAATATTTGTGAATGTGGGGTTGCAAGGACCATGCCAAACGGCCTGGTGCTGAATTTTCTCTGGAGTGGACACCCTCGCGTGTACAAATGACATCTATTCTGAAAACTTTACACATGAAAATGACCGGTTCGCAGGCTCGAACAAGAGTAGCCACGCATTTTACTCTGGCATCAATCTTGCTTTAAGCAATACTCGGGCGAATAGCACGCGCTAAGCGGCTATCGCTATCTGACAAAAACCGAACTATATGTTCGCTCAAGCAGGGGAAATTTATGGGATTTATGGATTTTATGAAAGATGTCGGGCGCCAGATTTTTGATACTGACGACGAGGCTGCGGATAACATTAAGCAACACCTTGAAGTAAAGACGACCGGACTACGCAATCTTGAGGTCGACTTCGATGACGGCGTCTGTACGATCAAGGGCGAATGCGACGACCAGCAGACCAAAGAACAGGCGGTTCTGATCGCAGGCAACATCAAAGGTGTCTCCAAAGTCGATGCCGACGGCCTGCGCGCACCCAAACCGAAAGCAGAAGAAGTATCAAAAGACGAATTCTACGAAATTCGCTCCGGTGACACGCTGGGCAAGATCGCCAAGCAGTTCTACGGCAAATCGTCCGCCTACATGAAGATCTTCGAGGCAAACCGCGAAGTCATTTCTGATCCGGACAAGATCTACCCCGGGCAAAAAATTCGCATTCCACAGGAATAGGAGAAACAGCACGCACTTACTGGATCTTTGCAAAAGCAGCGGCACAGCAAGATCTACAAAACCATGCAAATCTTGCGATCTTTTTTTGCTAACGAAGGAAACATGTTTTAAGCGATCTTTCTGTCGCAAATTTGCGACCGCATGCGTCCCGCATGGTTGTGCGGTTTTCAAAAATTAGTGCCGCCAATCTCCGTCTTGGCATGCAATTTGCTTTATGTCATATAGCAGCGCGATAAACCCATGCGCTGATTTTATAGTCACTAGGAGAATCAGAAATGAAATCGAAAATAGCATTGGCAGTAAGTTTGGCACTGACAGGTGTTGCATTCGCTGGCGACGAACAAGCGACTGAAAATTCATCTACGTTGGAGAACCAGGAGACGCGCAGCTATAGCCAGCCGCAAGTCTCAGGCCCGGTAGAAGCGCACAACGCTCACAGCGACATCCTCAACCTCGAGAACGCCGAGATCAAGGGTAAGGCTGTGGTCGATCTGCAGGGCGAAAAAGTCGGTGACGTCGATAAAGTCTGGATCAATCAAATGACCCAGGAAAAAATGGTCGTCATCGATCTGCAGGGTGTCTTTGGCGATGACAGCAAGGAAGTTGCGGTCCCGCTGAAGGAACTTGAACTTACTGAGGATGGCGACGAGCTACGGACTGCCTACTCAAAGGAAGACCTGAGAGCGCGTCCTGACATTGACGAAAGTGACTTTTCGGAGATGGAAGAGGCCGAATAATGGAGTTTGAGTGCAATACGCACGGCTGAAGTACGGGGCTTTGACTGGCAACTCGCTGGTCAAAGCCCTTTTGCGTAGCTTAAGGCTATGAGGAGAAAACACGATGTTCGATCCTGTAGATGACATGTATGGAACGTGGTACGTCAACCGAAAAACCGGGAAAACATTTTCGGTCGTCGGTTTCGAGCGCGGGCAGGTTCAAATTCAGATGCTCGATGGTGACGTTGCTGAGATTTCCCTAAGGGAGTGGCACTCCGGGGACTTCGCCGTTACGACCTGTCCGATTGTTCGCCGACAGTCCCATATGGCGCGCCACCCGCGAGGCAAGATTCAAAAATTGCCTTGTAAGACCAGTCGACTTTAAAGAGGTTGAATGGGTCCTTCAGGACGCGTCATCAAGTACGATCCGGTCACCAGGCTATGGCAACAGACTGATCCGATTTCTTAGTGGCGTACATGGCGCTGTCAGCGCTCTTGAGCAGCTCTCCCAAAGTACTACCGTGATCGGGATACATCGCGATGCCGAAACTGGCACTGAAAGAGATGTCTTGGTTCTGGTAGCGAAGGCAAGTCGGTTGTTGCGCGATCAGACGCTCCGACGCTTGCACCACTTGCGTTCTTGTTACAGGACCATTTAGCACCACCAGGAATTCGTCTCCCCCCAGCCGTACAACCAGGTCCGCTGGCCTACAGTTTTTGATGAATCCGTCGGCAAAAACTCTCAGTACCTCATCGCCTGCGTCGTGGCCAAAATTGTCGTTAATTCTCTTAAAACCATTGAGGTCGCACACGATAATTCCGAGCATTGCATCGTTCCGGTCAGCCACCCGCATACATTTCTCAAAGGCAAATGCCAGCCCGTGCCGGTTTAGTGCGTTGGTGACCGTATCCTGAATCGCAGCCGATTCTAGTTTTCTCTGCAAAAATTGTCTTTGAATCGCAAAACGCACGCTCTTGACCAGTTGGGTGGGCGTCGATTGCCCCTTCACCAGATAATCCTGAATGCCGCTTTGTATCAGTGTGAGGGCGGTTTGATCTGAATCGTCGCCGGTCAGCACGAGAATTGCGAGTTGCGGTTCTACTTCGCGTATACGGATTGGAGCGTCCCCATTCCGGGCATCCGGCAATCCAAGATCAACGATGGCGGCGTCAAATTCTGATTCGCACTCGCCGAGGCATCGCAGTGCTCCAGCCAGGGTGGAGGCCAACTCCACTTGCCATCCCGGGTTCAGGGATTCAAGCGCGAGAACCAACGTGGATCCGACGTCAGCATTATCTTCGACCACCAATATTCGAAGATTGTCAACGAGCTTCTCAGGCACGGCCGCGTAGTCCGACATCGCTGTCACCAACTTAGACTCCGATTTTTTTCCATTAGTCATAGCATAGAAGCTGCAAGATATATGCCAAACACATTTGCGTCGGGGTTTTCGATTGGTTTGTAAAAACGACAAGGCCGTGTACTTGCTACGGACGGCAAGCGAAAACACAAGCTATATTTCCCAGTAAAATCAGTATATTAGGAGGTTGGCACGAAAACTGCTTATCTCTTGGTTAGACGATTGCAGGTTTGTGGAGCTGCCAGTCAAGCTCCGCAACAACTAAAGGAGAGACGAATGGCACATCACAAAATACCGTTTTGCGCTCGAATAGCCACCGCGGCTATCGTCTTGCTGGCTTCTGTCACAGTGACTCCTGCCCGGGCGGATATTTCGGAATTGTGGGCAGAGCAATACCTTGAAACAGACATGATACCGGCAGCAACCCTTAAGAAATCGTCGTCCAGGCCTCGGGCGCTGCGGCTCAAGTTCAAAGCTCGCGAGCTACTACTACCGGGACTGAATCCCAACGTCGTATCGTTCATAGAGGATTGCGCAGAGCTGGAAGCGGTGCCGCTGTTGGAACTTAAAAAGGATGGGCGACGGCGCGTCTATCTCGGCATAAACTTCGACGGCGTATTTGGTATACATGGAACCTTGAGGTAGTAAAGGTTTACTCTGCAGTTATCTGAAGCGCAAGCTCGAAACTGACAAACCTGGTCTATGACTGACTCAAAATACCGTGTTCTCGCAATCGTCAGCGCTACTGTGTCGGCGATCCTGCTCGCGTCGCTGCTGATTCAGGTACGGCTATCGAACCCCCTGATATCTCTGCACATTGCGGCGTTGGCTGTGCTGCTGGTGGTGAGCACCCTGGTAGCAACGCACAAACATTTTCGCGACAGACAACTGTCGCCGCGGTCGCTTGACGGATCGGACGCCGACCAACTGCTAACGCGACTCAAGCTGGTTGTGGAACACGAACGTCGCCTCGAACTTCGGGAGTTGCGTCTCGCAAGGCAGATGAGAACGTCGCAATTCAGTACCGAAGACTACATAGACCTCGTTCAAGTCGATCCTTCTGATGAAGAGCTCGAAGAGCTGGCGAATAAAGATCGCATGCTGATTGGTTTGATCGAGGCGGAAAGCCAGTTGGCTTTCAAGCGCATTCTTAAGAACCGATACGCTGCGGAAAGCGGGGTGAATACACAATTAATCCTGCAGGATATTCGTACGTTCGTCACCCAAGTCGCAATCCTCTATCGACCGGATACCGCAGACCCGCTTCTTGAAACAGAGATCGAACTCATTGCGAAAAGTCTAAGTAGTGCTTCATTGCACCTGTTGGTCGTGATTGATGGACTGCCGTTAAACCTGAAATCCTACAACACAGCGAGAATGTACAAGTTGATACGTCGCGGCGCATCATACTATGGCACTTACAAGGCGTTTCGGCCCTACATGGAGCACGGGATGAATGCGTTGCACATGGGCAGATTGGCGCTTGGCATGAATCCGCTCGCGGTCGGTGCGAGCTGGTTGGCGGGTAAGTTGACGTCGTACGGTGCAAAATCCATAGGCGAGCGCGTACTGCAACGGCGGTCACTACAACTACTTAACGACTTCATCCGCATTATCGGTTTTGAGGCCGCCATGATGTACGGTGGCGATTTTCGTCACCGGGACGCGAACTGGGTACTGGGTGCGGAACTCGTCAATTTAGAGGTGAGCCGAAAATCGGACCTCGGCGGCAGGGACGCAGCGCTAAAAAAGCTTTGCAGCCTGGTCATGCGCCACGAATTCGACCGCATCCACTTGTTGAGCCATCTCGCACGACACAAATTTATCGACGTTGCACGCACGCGACCGCAGATCGCCCTGACGCAACAAGAGCGGGATCAAGTGGCGGGAGAATTACTGCAGCATTGTGTTTCGACAAATGTAAATCTTGACGATTCGAGAGTCACGCGTTGGCGCAAATCCGCTGAGGCCACATTGCTGGCGAACATCGAACCCAAAAGCTAACGGCACGTCCGCCTGCGGCACCGAAGCTGCAATGTATGGCCTACTTTTTGAAAAACAAGTATGCACCTACCGCGAGGCTGGCTGCGCCTGCTATGTAGCGGAACATCACTGCATCGGTAGACGATCCAGTCAATGACTCGGTGACCTGATTACCCAGAGAATCTCCCATTTGAAGACCCCAGATGATTAACGCAATACCAACCACCATCAGAACGATGCTGATAATTTTCATGTTTTGAGCGACCGCCATCATGTTCCCCTTTGTTGTTCTTGTTCTTGTTCTGTTCAACATAGCGCTATTGATCACTGATGGCGAGGTTTTTGCGGAATTGGACCAAAGCAGGCCGCGTGTCTGTAATTCTTGCTTCCTGATGTAAATACTACGAGTCGAACCCACGCAAATTCCGCCAACCTGTTCGTAAGCCGTAGATTTATAACGACTTCGTCTTAACTTCAATACTGGCACGGATCCTGCTTCCTATATAACAAGACATCGCAAGTTGTCCTATTTCATCAAGGAGAAAAGATCATGCTTTCATGGGCTTTCGCGTTTTTCGTATTGGCAGTGATTGCCGCGGTGCTTGGCTTTGGTGGAATCGCTGGCGCCGCGGCCGGCATCGCCAAGCTGTTATTTTTTGTGTTCCTGGTCCTGTTGATCGTTAGCGCGGTCATTGCCGCACTGCGCGGTCGTCCGCCGATCTGATAAGCCGCACTCGAGTTCTTCTAGGCTTGCTTCAAATTCGTCACGCAGCGGATCATCAGCTGCGATGCTTGCAAGCACGATGCGGACTTCAGCCACAGCCTGTTCGAGCTTTCCCTGCTCGGCCAACACGTACGCCAGGTTGTTACGGGCAGCATGCATGCCCGGGTTTCTCTTGAGGAGCGAGCGATACGCCTGCTCCGATCGAACGAACTCGCCGAGTTGGTATGCTGAGCTGGCTTCTCCAAACAAGGCGACCGGATCATCCGGCCATTGCGTCAACGCCGCGACCCATGCCGATTGTGCTGCACGGTAGCGTGCAGCAGATTCGAGACCGGCTGCGGCTTTGAAATAGCGGGTTTTGTCGAGCCGCTCCGGGAACTCGCCGGGCCGTAGCAAAACCATCGCCCAATAATTGCTACGCTGCCAGGTCCGCAGAAAAGTGCGCATGCGCGTAGCTCTGCGTCGATCCGTGCCGGATCGCAAGATGACCTCGTCCGCACCCATGTCGATGCCGACGACAACTGCGTAGTGCCAGCGCGGCGCCAGGCTGATACCCAGATTTTGCAGGATCAGCACAGGTCGGCCAGCCCGCACCTCGGCGGCCAGGGCGTCCATAGTGCCACCCAGCTCATAGGGGAGCCGATCATACTGCCGGGCTGTGGCAAGCAACTCAGTCTGGAGACTTCCCTGTCTGCCCGGCAGGTAGGTGAGTTCAGTGATCGTATCCAGTGTTACATCGATGCCACTATGTACCAGCACCGTTGTCAGCGCGGCGGGGCCACACTGGAATTTTTCCTGCGAAAAGAAAGGTACCGCTTCGACTTCCGGGATCGGTTCCGCACGGCTGAAATTGGCAATGTCGTGCGGAATCGAGGCACAGCCGCCAAGTCCGCTGGCGACTGCGAGAATGGTCGCCAGCGGTCTGCAATGACTAAATTGACTTAAAAACGTCTGTGACACCAACGAGCTCAAGGATTAGCAATACAACGAAGACAACTCCGATTACCCCAATGAGACCGGCACCGGCAATCTCCTCATCGATCCGGTCTTCGAGCAGCAGCAGTTCTTCATTCGTCATGTTTTGCACTCGCTGCATCACCATATCCGGCGAAACGCCGAGCTTTTCCAATTGCCCGGCAACCTCTATGCGAGTCAGCATTGCCTCAATTTTTGTGATGCGTTCACCGCGCACCTCGGCGCTTATAAATTCATCCGAGCTGACGACCCCGGCGAACGAGAAGGGTGCGAATCCCACCGAGAATATTGCTAAGGACACCATGGTAAATACAGCCTTGTTGATCTTCATGTCTTACTCCATTTGATTTCAATTCTATTCAACTCAATTCAACCCAAGTCGTTGTTCTATTTCGACGATGCCGGGGACAGTGTAAAGAAAAAACTGGCACCCTGGTTTGATTCGCTTTCCGCCCAGATACGGCCTCCGTGTCGCGATACGACATTTTTCGCGAGCGTCAGGCCGAGACCCACGCCCTGATGAGTTTCGTCGAGTTGCGTGAATGCGGAGAAAATCCTTTCTGCCATGTCGCGATCAAATCCAATACCGTTGTCGGTGACTGAATACACCGTCTCGCCGTCCACACTGCGTGAATCCGCGCTAATGACTCGCTCGTTTTGACCGCGCGTATATTTGAGGGCATTGCCGAACAGATTCATATAGAGCATCTGGACCAACGTGCGGTCGGCTGCAGCATCGGGTATGTCGCCAAGCTTGAAAGTGACCGGAGGAGGAGGTTCGGCTGCCCGCAGGTTTTCGAACGTTTCGGCCACCAAAGCGCGGATCTGCAACGACTCCGGCGTAAACGTTGAATTGGCGATTCGCGACAGATCCAGTAATCGGTCCAGCACATTGGCCATTTGACCTACGCTGGGCGGCAGCCGTGCCAGGATTGTCATGCCATCGTCGCCCAGGCGCTCTGCGCAACTTGCTTCCAGCAATTGCACATTGACGGAGATGGCATTCAGCGGATTGCGCAGATCGTGGCCGACAGAATCGGTCAGCATTTGCAGGTCGGCCGTGCGCTGCGCCAGTTCTTCGGTACGTTCGATGACGATTTGCTCCAGGCCGCGATTCAATGCGGTCACCTTTGCTTCGGCGATTTCCGCGTCATTGGCCCGAGCTTGCGCGCGCCCGTTCTCGAAAATCAGGGTACCCATCAACACGGCGATGATGAGCCCCAGCAATAACGTCAGTCCGACTGCACTCGGTTTGAACGAGATGACCATTTCCGCAGTGGGCATATGCACGACGTTCCAGACCGAGCCGAACGACGAGCGAATCCGGCCGCTCCGCGTCCAGCTTTCCGGTGCATTTGGTGCCGCCTCACCGCGCTGGTAGATTCTGACATCACCGTCGTCGATCCCGACCGCAAATCCGGGTGACTCGTTCTCAAGAAATGCATCGAACATCCTGTCGACGTTGATAATCGCGGCGAGCTGGCTGCTGTCCACGCTGACCGGGCTCTGCACAAAAACTTCATACGTAATCTCGCCGGAGTCCGAGACGAACGGGCCAAGAATCGAGTTGCCCGCAGTTGCTCGCGCACGCTGCAATAGCTCCTGATACGACTGCCATTCTTCATCGCCTGGCACGTAGTCGAAGCGCAGATTGTCAGAAGTCCGTGCGTAGCGCACTTTGCGTTCCGGATCGTCCCAAACGATCATCTCGATTCCGTTGAAGTGTTCCAGTTCAATGCCAGCATCAGATGCCCATTGATCTTTCGGCAGGTGGCCAAATGCAGACCAATAGGACCTCGTGTTTTTGAGCGCTGACAACATGGTGTCGACATTGCGCACGAGCTGGCTGCGGGCTGCGTACGACTCTGCCTCAGCGACCCGCGCTACATGGTCCTCGTTGGTATGCCGCAGGCTGTTCCACAGCGTAATCGTGCCGATTCCAAGCAGCAGCGTAATTGTGACCGACAGGGCAACACGGAACATCATTCCTCATGTCTCATGCGTCTGTCCCTGTGAGTTTAGTAGCCGCAGTCGGTCTCTCAGCCATACGGCTGGTGGAGACTACGCTGCAGATTATGGCACACATATTAATAGTTGCAGGGGTCGCTGCCTCTCCTTGAGCTATGAGAAGGGGGCTTCGCAGGCAAGCTAGATACCTAGTCGGAATCCCACATCACAGCGTCTTGCTCGCGCTGCGCGGCTTCCAGCAACTCGATCAACGGCCACGCCCGAACATCCATGGGAACGCCTGGTTCTTCATCAGGGTCATCGCTTTCCGGCGCTGCGTCTTTGCGGCTCGCATCGAGTGCGCTGCGCAGTTGCTCGAGAGCCGCCTTCACGTCAGCGGCGCCTATCGCACCGCGTTGCGCAACTTTCAAATCCATCATCAGCAAGAGCGATTTGGCGACTTCGCCAAACATGACTACGCGGCGATGCGACTTCGTTTTAAAGGTTACGACTGCACCGATCATTATCCTGATTCCGATCCTATGCCCAGTTGAATTTCTGTTGCTCCCTACCGTCGGGAGCAATGTCGAAAACGTTGGACTCAGCAACCGCCAACCGTGCATCGACATTGCTCCAGTTGATCAGATCCCAAAAAGACTTGGCCCAGCGCTTCTTGTCATTCAGATACTGCAGATAATACGCGTGCTCCCACATATCCATTACGAGAAGCGGGATTGTGCCCTGAGCGACATTGCTTTGGTGGTCATGCAGCTGTTGAACCAGCAATGACCGGCTGAGAGGGTCCCATGCTAACGCAGCCCAGCCTGATCCCTGAATACTCGAGCCGGCAGCGAAGAATTGCGTGCGGAGTCCGTCAAAACTACCGAAAGCCTGGTTGATTCTGCGACGCAGGGCCTCGGGCGCGGCATTCTTGCCGTTCGGCGCCATGTTTTGCCAGAAAATCGAATGCAACACGTGGCCCGACACGTTGAAAGCCAGGTCTTTCTGCAATTGGTTGAGCTTGTCGTAGTCTTGCTTTTGTCTTGCTTCCGACAACGCTGCACGGGCGTCATTCGCACCATCAATATAGGCCTGATGATGCCGTACATGGTGCAGCTCGAGGAGTTCGGCGGAGTACAGCGGCTCAAGATCA
Organism: Woeseiaceae bacterium; assembly: GCA_037968975.1. Lineage (GTDB taxonomy): Bacteria > Pseudomonadota > Gammaproteobacteria > Steroidobacterales > Woeseiaceae > UBA1847. The sequence goes on from JBBKWL010000252.1 coordinate 18,555, forward strand.
GCATAGCCATACTCGAGCTGCGGCAAAGAATAGATGACACCGGTTTCCAACGGCATCTCTTCCATGCGCTTCTTAGGCAACATCTTCATATCGATCTCCAGGTTCGTACGGTGATTTACGTATGTATTCATACGTCGTACCCATGCATTTACTGTGCCAACCCGCTGGTTTCTGCAAGGCCCTCGCCGCATCGGATCGGTTCACGACCGGCATGCGAAAGAATGCGGCGGGGTAATGAAAAAATTACAGGGGCCGGCAGGATTTACAACGAATCTCGGCGGCCAATAGCGAGAAAAAGCGCAGGGACCAACGCAGCGACGTTGGCATGGATGTTGCAACGTCAATTTGCAACGACTTGTTCAAGAACATAAGGAGATTCGACCATGAAAACCAAGATTATCCCTGCGCTCCTGGCAGGCGCAGTTCTCGGCGCAACAATTGGCTCGCCAATGGCGATTGCAGATGAGGGCAGTAACAAAGACGCGATGCACAATCGCGCCGCAGCATCAGAGTCTGCGATCAACGACGCATGGCTGGATGGCAAGCTTGAAAGCGCGCTGCTTTTCAATGAGCACCTTAATTCATTCGATATTGATACGGATGTTAAGAACGGTGTTGCCATCTTGCGAGGTGCTGTGGAGTCAGACATCGATCGTGACCTGGCTGGCCAGATCGCAGAGTCAGTGAAAGGCATTCGCGACGTACAGAACAAGCTAAATGTTGATAAGTCCAAAGCTCAGGCGATGAACGATGATGACGAATATGCCGTAGAACGTCGTAGCTTTCGCACTGCGGTCTCTGATGCAACGCTGACTGCACGTATCAAGACCGAATTACTCGTCAACTCAAATACCGCCGGACTGGCAATCGACGTCGATTCGCACAATGGCAATGTTGTGCTGTCGGGTCAGGTAGCCTCTGAGCAAGAGAAAGAGCTGGCCGCGAAGATCGCCGAGAACACTGGTGGCGCCGGCAAAGTTGACAACAAATTGAAAGTTGTCAGCGATAGCTAGACTACGAGCCGGTTTGTGGATAGTTAATCAAACCGATATGGAGAAAGTTTATGAACGCGTATCGAATCAAAGGCAACTGGAACGACCTGAAAGAAAGGGCCAAAGAAAAATGGGGTGAGCTTACAGATGACGAGCTCGACCGAATCGATGGCAGTACGGACCAGTTGGTGGGAGCAGTACAAAAGCACTACGGACGATCGCGAGATCAGGCCAGCAGTGAAGTGAGCGAATGGTGTAGTGATCTGAACTGCTAAGTCTTATGGCAGTCCCGAAACTCCTTTCACTCCCACAACGGCGGACATAAGGGCACCACATCGGCGTCCAATTTCGCCTTGAGGCGTCGGTTACCGGCCTTGTATTGTGCGCCTGCATCGCCGTTGACCAAACGCTCCCAGGGCTCGCTCATTTGTGCCCGCAGAACGCTGAACCTGCCGGGGCTGGCGATGCCTGTGAATTCACGCGGATAGCCGAAGCGATCCATAAGGTCACCAACGTACGCCTCGACCATCTTGATGCGTCCCCGTGACAAGCCATCGCGGTACTTACGAAAGTTGTCGGTCATCAGCGGCTTTGCCAGGTTTTCCCTGGGTCCGCCCTTGATGGCCAGCTTTTGCGCACTTTCGGCCTCGTGAAAGTTTGCCATGCCTGCGTCAAACGTAATGCCGAGAAAATCACACAGTTCCCGGGTTATTGCATCGAAATTCGCGATCAGATCTTCGTAGCGCTGCAGGAAGACACGTTCCGGGCCGAGCAGAGCATAGGCCGCGAGGCCACCGAGCTGGTCGTCGCGCCAGATCTGCATGGCATTTTTCACTGAGCCGAACTTGTTACCTAACCAGCGCTTGCGGCGGGCAACCGCCGACAACAGGAAATCGCGCGGATCACGAACCTGGAAGATAAACCTGGCGTCGGGAAAGCAATCGAGAATAAAAAACAGTAGCAGATGCGCGTTGTTTTCCTTGATGAAAACATGCTTGCCATGCGCTTCAAGAGGCATTTCCTGAAAGATGTAGCGTGCAATTTTGTGGCCTGAAACCTCGGTCTGATCGCCGAGCCAAGCATCAAGGCGAGCTGCTTCTTCATCACCGCAGTGTTTGCGCACGCGTGCGACTGCGTTTTCCCGTAAAACCTGAAAGGCATTCGAGGTTACGCCACCGGCCACCGCATCATACAACCGCAGGATCAGGTCGCGGCCCATGTGGTAGGGCGGATGCGCATAGACATCGGGATGCCCACCGACAATCGAGCTGATCAGGTTCGATCCCGACCGTTCCGAACAGATCAGGAAAATCGGTGCACGCGGCTGTACGTCATTTGGGGGTGCCATGAGGGTCTCGGTTGCGGCCACTGCTAGACTAAGGCGCGTCTGGCTGGCGCTCCGGAATCGCCGCCACAAATTCCGGTAAGCCATTGCAATAGGTATCGATGGATACGAGGCGCGGAAAATCGTCCAATGCGACGTTGAATCGGCGTGCGTTGTAGACCTGTGGAATCAGGCAACAGTCTGCAAATGTCAATGTGTTACCAAATACAAATGGCCCGTCGCCGGAATGTTCGGTTGCAACGATTTCCGCGGCGCGAAAACCCTCGTGAATCCAGTGCGCGTACCAGCTGTCGCGTTGCTGGTCACTGACGCCTAGTTCTTCTTTGAGATAGACAAGGACGCGTAAATTGTTGAGCGGGTGGATATCGCAGCATATGGAATTGCAAAACGATCGAACTTCTGCGCGTTGCTTGGCCGAGTCAGGCAGCAGCGGGCTCGCCGGACTGGTGTCCTCGAGATACTCGAGAATCGCCTGCGACTGGCCTACGCCGAATTCACCCTCTTCGAGGTAAGGAACGAGCATCTGCGGGTTGCGCGCTCGGTATTCGTCGCGGCGGTGGTCCGCTGTCCCGGGTAGCAACGAGACACTCACCGTCTCAAACGGGATGCCTTTCAGATTCAGCGCGAGGCGTACCCGATAGGCTGCCGTTGAGCGCCAATAGCTGTAAAGTTTGATACTCATTCAGGCTTTGTATTGCACCACTGTTTGCTCGATGCTGCCAAATATTGATGCATCGTTTGCGTCCCGCATTTCAATTTTTATGTGGTCGCCAAATTTCATAAACGCTGTCTTTGGCGCACCGGACTGGATGGTTTCAATCGTGCGAATTTCGGCAAGACAGGAATAGCCAACGCCGCCGTCGGCGATGGGTTTGCCCGGACCATCGTCGAGCTTGTTGGATACTGTGCCGGAGCCGATGATTGTGCCGGCTACCAGTGGTCGCGACTTCGCGGCGTGTGCGATCAGCTGTGCGAAATCGAACGTCATATCGATGCCTGCTTCCGGTTTACCAAACGCAGCAGCATTGAAATGCGACAGCAATGGCAAGTGAAGTTTGTAGTCACGCCAGGCGTCGCCGAGCATGTCGGGTGTGACCGCAACCGGAGAAAATGCACTCGACGGTTTGGACTGGAAAAAGCCGAATCCTTTACTCAATTCACCCGGAATCAGGCCGCGCAAAGAAACGTCGTTGACAAGCATGATTAGTTGCACATGCGTACCAGCATCCGCCGCGCTGACTCCCATCGGTACATCGTCCGTGACGACCGCAACTTCGGCTTCAAAGTCGATTCCCCAGGCTTCGTCTGCCATAAGTATGTCGTCGCGAGGCCCAAGGAATGAATCGGAGCCGCCCTGATACATCAGTGGATCCGTCCAGAAGCTAGCGGGCATTTCAGCGTTGCGTGCTTTGCGAACGAGTTCGACGTGATTTACATATGCGGAGCCGTCCGCCCACTGGTAGGCGCGCGGTAGTGGGGACGCGCACTCGGACTGTTCAAATGCATCGCCTTCGGTTTCAACGCGGTCCGCCAGAGCCGCAAGCTGTGGCGCGGCGATTGCCCAGTTATCGAGCGCCGCCTGCATAGTCGGTGCAATTTTGTTCGCATCGAGGCAACGAGCAAGGTCCCGCGAAACAACGACGAGTCGGCCGTCGCGGCCGTGCTCAAGTGATGCCAGCTTCATTATTCAGTGCCTCGAAATTCAAGCTCGTGCAGCCAGGCGGCATGCTTGGGTGCCTTTTTGGTTCTGCTCCATTCGTCCAGCATATCCGGAGCAACCCGTTTTAGCTCGTCGAGTTGCTCTTGCGTTTGCGTATTGGCGACCAGCTCCAGGCGATGGCCATTCGGATCGAAAAAGTAAACAGACTGGAAAATGCCGTGATTAACCGGTCCCAGTACATCGACGCCCTGGCTCTCAATGTGCGCTTTGGAAGCCAGCAACGCATCGAAGTCGGCCACTTCGAACGCAATGTGTTGTACCCACTCCGGTGTGTTGTGATCACGATCCATCGCTGGTCGGGTTGGTAACTCGAAAAAAGCCAGAACGTTGCCCATGCCCGCGTCGAGAAAAACGTGCATGTACGGATCCGGTTCCTTCGTTGAGGGCACCTCGTCCTCGGCGAAGGCAAGCATGAAGTCCATGTTGAGCACGCGCTGGTAAAAATCCACAGTCTCTTTCGCATCGTTGCAGCGGTACGCAACGTGATGAATTCGTTCCAATTTCATGATGTTTCCTTGTGTTTCTCTGCGGCTTCGCCGATGACGCCGCGGGCAAGCTGATCGCGCTCGATCGATTCGAACAGGGCTTTGAAGTTGCCTTCGCCAAAGCCGTCGTCCTTCTTACGCTGTATAAATTCGAAGAATACAGGGCCGATCATATTCTCTGAGAAGATCTGCAGCAAAAGTCGCGGGTCGTTATTCTCTGTAGAGCCGTCGACCAGGATGCCGCGTGGCTGCAATTCATCAAGCGGTTCTCCGTGTCCCGGGATGCGGTCTTCCAGCATCTCATAGTAGGCGTCCGGCGGCGGCGTCATAAATTTAAGGCCATGCGCTTTGAGCCGGTCGTAACACGCCAGCAGGTCGTCGCAGCTCAGCGCAATGTGCTGTATGCCTTCGCCGTTGTACGCCATCAAAAACTCTTCGATCTGGCCGGTGCCCTGCGACGCTTCCTCATTCAAAGGAATCCGGATCTTGCCGTCCGGTGCGGTGAGTGCTTTGGAAAACAATCCGGTGTACTCACCCTTGATATCGAAGAATCGAATTTCGCGAAAATTGAACAGGGTTTCGTAAAAATCGGCCCAGAATCCCATGCGGCCGCGATAAACATTGTGGGTCAGATGATCAATTTCCTTAAAACCACAACCTGCAGGGTTGCGGTCGACACCGTCAAACCACTCAAAATCGATGTCGTAGATCGTGTTCCCAGGCGAGTAGCGGTCGATGAGATACAGCGGGGCACCGCCGATGCCTTTGATCGCAGGCAGGCGCAGTTCCATCGGCCCGGTTTCAATCTCAACCGGTTGTGCGCCAAGTTCGAGGGCTCTGGAATACGCCAGCTGCGCATCCTTGACCCGAAAGGCCATTCCGCACGCCGACGGGCCGTGCTCCTGCGCGAAGAACGCTGCCGGACTGCCGGGTTCGGCATTGAGGATAAAGTTGATGTCGCCCTGCCGAAACAACGTGACGTTTTTCGAGCGATGCCGAGCCACGGCTTCGAAGCCCAGCAGATGAAATACAGGTTCCAGCACACCGGGTTCCGGTGCTGCAAATTCGACAAATTCGAACCCGTCCAGGCCCATCGGGTTTTCAAATAGTTCGGTCACGGCACGCTCTCCACAAAATAATCTCGTTTCGGCAGTATGTTCGATAATATGCGATTTTGTGTTCAAAGAAGGTCATATTGGTATTATAATTGAAACAAATAATCCAAATATGATCTCAAACTGGAGAGAAGAGCGCATGAAATTATCGTCGACGGATCGCCGCCTGTTAGACGCCCTGCAAGTCGATGCAACGCGTAGCCAGGTCGAATTGGCCGATCTGGCCGGTATGTCCCGAACCTCATGCTGGCGGCGTATTCGCGATTTCGAAAAGGCTGGGCTGATCAAGCGGCAGGTTGCGATTCTGGATCCGCGTGCGGCTGGCTTTCAGATACAGGTTTTGCTGGCTGTCGCGATGACCGAGCATACCGACGAGAACAGGCGTGACTTTGAGCTGCATGTGCAGACCTTGCCCGAGGTCATGGAGTGTTACTCGGTGTCCGGCGAACGCGACTACGTGTTACAGGTCATCGTCAAAGATATGGACGCTTACAACCAGTTCCTCAATGCGCAGGTTCTCAAGCACCCGGCGGTACGCTCGGCAAGCTCGACCTTTGCGTTGCGCAGGATCAAATATACCACCCAGATGCAACTGTCATCCTGATACGGAACAATTTTCGCGAACGTGAGTCTGAGCATGAATGCGTACCACTCTCTTGTTAGTAGCACTGATCCTTTCCGCTTGTGCGTCACGACCGTCGCTAGAGGAGCTTGAGGAGCAGGCATTGGCGACAGGTAACTGGGAGGCAGTGGAAAAACGCGAACAGTTGGATGCGAAACGGCGCAAAAATTCGGGGCCTGATTGCCCGCGCGGGCAAACGAAAGTCTGTATCGACGACGGCTCGGGCGTTGAGTGTATCTGCTCGGCACGAGGTGGTAGATAAGCCAACCAATCCTGATTTCGGCACTGCGGTTTTGTCGCTCATGTGAGAGCATTACGGATTCTCTGGCGACTGAGATCCAGGATGGGTAAATCGCGTCTATTGATCGGCGATATTGGTGGGACAAATGCACGTTTCGCGTTGGCGCAGCGTGATCCGCCAGGATTCGGCGATGATTTGCGACTGCCTTGCGCGGATTTTAATTCCGCACACAGCGCCATCGAATATTTCCTGAAGTCACAGCAAGCCGCCGCACCGGAGATAATTTGCCTGGCCGCCGCCGGGCCCTTGGTGGCACAAAGCGTTCAATTTACGAACAACCACTGGAGTCTCGTCGCTGCCGACCTGGCGGCGAATTTTCCCGGCGCCAAAGTGCGGTTGCTCAATGATTTTGAAGCGATTGCTTATGCGATACCGCATCTGGACGAAGCAGATTGTCAGCAAGTGGGTCTGCCGGCTTTGGGACCACTGCCGGCGGACAACTATATGGTCGGAATCGTCGGGCCAGGCACCGGTTTGGGTGCTGTTGGGCTGAAAATGCTGGACGGCGTGAGTATCCCGATCGCCGGCGAGGCAGGGCACATTGGGTTTGCGCCGACAACGCAGGTGCAGCTCGAGATACTCAGTGTTCTGCGCGAGAACTACGACCGCGTTTCATCTGAGCGACTGGTGTGCGGCCCCGGGATTGAGAATATTTACTGGGCGCTGGGTCGGATTCATGGCGAGGATTGGCCGCAGCGCTCAGCAGAAGAAATTTTTACGGCTGCAGGCAGCAACAACGACACCAGAGCGTTGGAAACGGTGCAGATGTTTTTCGAGATTCTCGGTCAGGTAGCGGGCGACTTTGCGCTGGCGCTGGGTGCGAACGACGGTATTTTCATCGCAGGGGGAATCGTGCCGCGCTACCCGGAATTGATCGCGAACAGTGGATTTCGCTCGGGCTTCGAGAATAAGGGTCGCTACCGGGCATTGATGGAGAAAATCCCAACGCGTCTCATTTCGCACAAAAACCCGGGCTTGCTGGGCGCAGCAGCGGTCGCCGCAACAATGTCCGCGGAATAGCAATAAATGCAATTGATTGGAATGCTCGATTCGCCATTCGTTCGACGCGTGGCGATATCCATGCGCATGCTGGGTGTTGGCTACGATCACAACCCGCTTTCCATTTTTCGAAGCTACGATGAGTTTCGTCAACTGAATCCGCTGGTCAAGGTTCCGACACTGATTTGCGACGACGGTGCAATGCTGGTTGATTCGACTTTGATCATTGATCACATTGAGTTGCTTGCGGGGCGGTCGCTCATGCCGGCCGATCCTGCACACCGTCGAACTGCGTTGCAGCACACAGGCGTCGCGCTGGTTGCGATGGAAAAAGTAGCGCAGCGTATTTATGAATTGAAAGTTCGACCTGCTGAGTATCTTTATGAGCCGTGGCTGCAGCGGATCAATGAGCAATTGTTGTCAGCGATCGACGCAATGGAGGCATCGGTACGCGACCTTGGCGATGAGTGGTTGTTTGGTACACAGGTGTCGCAGGCGGATGTCACGACAGCCGTCGCCTGGCGATTCATTGAGCATGCGGCGCCAACAATTGCTGCAGGCGCTGATCGTCCGGCGCTGACAAAGTTCTCCGCGCGCGCCGAGGAACTTCCAGAATTTCTGGCTTGTCCGCTCACGTAACACTCTTGCCTAAAAGTGCACTGGGTCACGCACGCGTTGCGCCCCGATTCGTACACTGGATTCGATACAAACTTATGTTCGATTCGGATCTCAATTATGTTAAATGCCTTTGCCAGTTTACCGCTGCAAAGAAAAGTCGCGTTAACGCTCCTGCTGACGATCTCGGCATTTGCGGCGATCACCTATTTGACCCTGTCGAACATTATCGCTCCGGCGTTTCAAGACCTCGAACTTGCCGCTGCCCGCAGCGACCTGGTGCGCGCCCGGCAGGCTATCCGGACAGACGTCAGAAACCTGGAGGCAATTGCCGCTGATTGGGCGCTGTGGGACGACATCTACGAGTATGTACTTGGCCGCAATCCGGGATTTCGCAAATCGAACCTCGATCGCCCGACTCTGGAAAACCTCAATCTCGACATGATGGCGGTGTATGCCAACGGTCGACGTTTTGTCTGGGGGAAATTGCTGATCAACGAGACCGAAGTCGACCTGGCAGAGCTGGGCATTCTTAGTCCTGGCGATGCCGCATTCGACGTCCTGTCTGGTCACGACGAGCCCGGCAACAAGACGGTTGGTATCGTTACAACCAAACATGGGCCGATGATAATCAGCTCGCGACCGATTCTCATGTCAGACGACAGCGGCCCGGTAGCAGGGGCGCTGGTAATGGCGCAGTTTCTCGACGGCGCAAGACTGGACATGGTGCGCGAGCGTACCGAAGTGAATTTGAACTGGACGCCGTTTGTCGAAGTCGAGAAGCAGCCGGCATTCGACCCGACGCTGTTTGCCGACGACCACACGCATGTTGAAGTGAGTTCATACTTCATCTCCAGTCAAACTGTCCTCGACGACATCTTCGGTGCACCCACGTTAGTGCTTCGGACCGCAACGCCTCGCAACATCTCGATGCTGGGCACCAAGACATCGCGAGCAGCCCTGATATTTTTACTCCTCGCCGGTTTGTTACTGACCGTAGTCATGTGGTTTTTGCTGCGCAGCACAATTCTGGTGCCGATCGAATTGCTGGCCGATCACATGGCCAAGATTCGCAGAAGTGGGGACCTTTCAAGGCAACTGAGTATCAGGAGCACGGATGAAGTCGGTGCGCTGGCTGCGCAATTCAACCGTTTGACATCAGAGGTACACGACGCACGCAAGGCACTGTTATTTCAATCGTTCAAGGCTGGTAAGGCCGACACAGCCGCCGAAGTGTTACACAACGTGCGCAACGCGATGACGCCTTTGCTGAACGGCGTAGAACGCGTTGCCAAAGCTTTTCGCGTTGCGGACGACCTGCGTGTAAACGATGCGACGGAACAGTTGCGTGCTGCAGACTGCCCGCCGGAGCGCGCGCAGAAGCTACTGGAATACGTTGCAGCATCGTTTGAACATATTAAAAAGTCGAATGCCGAAGCCGCTGACGACATGCGCATTGTCATGTCACAGGCGCGCCAGGTCGAAGACATTCTTGCGGACCAGGAAAAGTTCGCAACCAGCGCCCCTGCAATTGAAAATATTTCTGTCGAAGAAGTCGTTGGCGAAGCCACACAGGTCATTCCAAAAGAGGCGAGCAAGAAAGTAATCGTCGAGATTGATCAGCAATTGCAGGATTTTCGCGTGCATGCGCATCGAATCGGCCTGCTACAGGTGATGGGTAATCTGATTCTGAACGCCTATGAGTCAATTCAGAGAGCGCGCCAAAAGAAAGGACAAATAGTTTTGTCGGCGAACGCCGAGACGGTGGATGACCAGGCCATGATTCGGCTGACTGTTCGAGACAACGGCACTGGCTTCGACGGCGACGCCAGAACCAAGGTATTTCAACGTGGATTCACGTCCAAAAAAGAGGGCGATACAACCGGCTTGGGCTTGCATTGGTGCGCCAACGCCGTTGCCGGAATGGGTGGGCGAATATCCGCTGAGAGCGAGGGCACTGGCAAAGGCGCCAAATTTCACGTGCTGCTGCCAGTCGCACAGGGAGGCTAGGATGGACGGACCGGAAGAGCAGGACTACATTAAAGTTCTGATTGCGGACGACGACGAGTACGTTCTTGAATGCTATCGCGAGGCGTTTACAGAGCCCGAGGCAACGCGCGAGATGCGCGCGCTTGATGCATTGACTGCTGAATTATTCGAGCTCGACGACGCTCCGAGCGATGAGCCCAAGTTTCGGGTTACCGCATGCAGCCAGGGTGCCGACGCGATTACTCTGGCGCAGGAGGCGGCCAATGGTGGCCAGCCGTTTG
>JBBKWL010000253.1:0-3216 GCA_037968975.1 Woeseiaceae bacterium
TGCCCGCCAAAATGCAACGTGCCGTAAATCGAGTTTTCGCCGCCTGCCTCGCAAATGCTGCATACGACGCCGGGGTTGATGACTTCGAGGATGTCGATTTCGCCCGAGGCCGCCCAGCTTCCATAGATGCTGTCTTCGGGCAGCATCCAGAAGGCGGGCCACACGCCCTGCCCCTGCGGCATCCGGGCGCGCATTTCGAAGCGGCCATAGGTCCAACTGGCACTTCCCTGCGTGGAAATCTTGCCTGATGTGAAGCGTTTAGTTGCCACCTCGCCGGGATCGGCACAGCCGGGGCCAAAGCTGGCAGGCCATGCTGGCCCCGTCCATTGCTCGGCCCTTGCAGTGAGGACGAGCATCCCGTTTTCAAGCGCTACATTCTCGGCGCGCGGGGTGTAGCACTGGCGCTCTTCATTACCGCCGCCCCAGCAATCGTTGAGAACGCTCCAGCGCGATGCATCGAGAGATGTGCCATCAAATTCATCGGACCATGCGAGTTGCCAATTTCCGGCACTGGCTGATGGAGTGGGCGAAGGGGTGGGCGATGGTGTCGGACTAGGCGCGTTCGCAATCGGCGTGCTCGACATATTGCCCTCCCCACCACATCCGCTCAGTGCCATGGCCAAAGCCACCAGCACCGCGTCGGTACTGCGCACTCGCCCTGCGTTCATCGTCCGATCCTTTCCACGCCCACCATGGGCAAGCCGTCACCATTCGCACAACAAAAATGGGCTCCGATGCTTGGGAGTGCACCGGAGCCCAGTTTCTAACTCCTAATCGCAAGGAGCTCCGTTTTAGCAATCAGAAATTGAACCGGGCGATAAAGGAATATCGGCGATCGTTTCGGAAAGCGGATCGGGTGACCCGTGTGCCGTCGTAGTCGATTACCTGAGACGTCTCGGTCACTTCGTCCAGCAGGTTCACCGCCTGAACGCCGACTTTGATATAGTCGGTGATGTCATAGAAAATCGACGCATCCAATTGCCCCGTGGATTCCTGCCAGATCGGCGAGAACGGGAAAATATCATCACGCGGTGTGATCAGGAACTCCGAGCGCCAGTTGTATGCGGCGCGCAGAGCCAGCGGACCCAGCTCGTAGAACACTGTCGCATTGATGGTGTGCTCCGAAATACCGGCGAGCGGCTGCAAGGAGACGAACGGTCCGCCATTCAGAGCACCGCCGGCACTCGCATTCGACGGCGCCCCGACGCCCGAAATCTCGGGATTGGAAAAATCGCCACCGTCGATGTAAGTATAGGTTAGCTGTGTACCCAAGCCCGCAAGCGGACCAGGCAGGAAGTCGAATACCTGCTGATAGGCAAATTCGACGCCCTTGAGTGTCCCGCCGAGATCGTTTGCGGGGCCCGTTACGATGACATCCTGCGAAACTCCGCTGGGTGCGGTGTAGTTCACCACACCCGTCCCGGTTGTCACGATGCCTTCGATGTCTTTGGCAAATATGGCAGCGGTTAACGAGCCAACAGTATCGAAATACCATTCAAGCGAAAGGTCGTAGTTCCAAGACTCGACGGGTAGCAAGTTGCGGTTGCCTGTCGTTATGCCCAGCAGCGGACCGTTATCGACGCGCCCACTGAAGCCCAGCACGCCTCCAGCGCTGAACAATTGCAGGTCGGGACGCGAAATGCCCTTCGACACAGCACCGCGGATGACAATGCCAGTCCCGCTGTCCAATCGAACGTTGAGGCTCGGTAGCCAGTGATCGAATATGATGTCACGATTGTCGGGGATCGCCTCACCTGTATGGAGCGCGGCGAAATCAGCGAGGCGCTGACCCGTAAGGTTACAATACAGGCGCTGCTGACCTGGCGGAACCGGAGTTTGGCAAAGGTCCGTAATTTCTGAAACTTGGACAACACCGTCGCCATTGCCGCCAATCGAAGGATCATCGAACTGACCCGCTTGCGGGAAGCCAATGAGCGAAGACGTTTCGACCGTAGTTTCCACATAGCGAAGGCCAATATTGCCGCCGAGCGACCAGCCACCTGCGAAATCGTGTCCGAAATCGACGCGGGCATAGGCAGCCTTCGTGACTTCTGCGACGCTAGAAATTTCCTGCGGACAATAGGTATCACAAGGGATGGTCTCGCCAGTTACCGGATTGGTATAGTTCCGACCTGCGACACCGAGGTTGAAGCGCTCAGGCGTCTGGGCAAATGTGGAAATTTCATCCCATTGCGGCTGAACGTCTCCGGCCAGATAGTCCGCAAGGAAATCATCGCCGCCGTAGAACCATGCCTGACCGTTTGGAATTGGCGTCGATGTATTGCCACGCTGGAACCCGTTGGCGAACGGGTCGCGGATTTGGGAATAATCCGGGAACTCATCCGTGAAGGCGCCGCCAGCAATGGCGAATTCCTGACCGGGCAATCCGGTATAAAAACGTCCAGGCGTAAAGCCCGACCAATCGGGTACGAAAGGACCGGCGCCAGTGCCACAACCGGGACCTTCACCCCAAGGCGCACAGCCACCGCGGCCTGCCCAAGGAGCGGAGAGGTTGCCCCAGGTGCTGAAATTGGTGTTGCGCGTGGTACGATCACGGTCCGCCCAGCGTGCGCCAAAGCTCGCCTGACGGAAGAAGCCGTCGTCGCTAAGGTCATATTCGACATCAGCGCGCAGGCTATACAGGTCACCTTCGTTCTGCTCGCGGCTGTCGAGGCCAAACCAATAATAGGTGTAGAAGCCGCTCGAGAAATAGTCGGCTGGTGCGCCAACCGGAGCGAGGAACTGGACGTCTGGCGTCTTGCCACTGAGGTCCAGCGCGATGTCGGCCCAAGTGCTCATGGCGCCGAACACCGAGTCACGACTCAGATCAGAATTGATCATCTGACCTTCGAAGTTCACACGGAGCCGGTCAGTCAATTCCATGTCGACATCGAATGAATAGTCATCGGTGACCGATTGCGTTTCACGCAAGAAGCGCAAAGTGTCGAGCGGGATGCCGCCAAGGCCGAATGGAGTTGCGTATGCGTCGCCGACATTGTCAGTCAGGATGCCACTGACAAAACGGCCGTTACTGTCAAACTGGAAACTCTCTCCGGCGCGCGGATCGGGTGCCGAGACGCCATCATCGATACGGCCAAGCAGCGCGAATTCTTCGGTGAAGAAGCTCGTGTCCGAACGCAGGTATTCCAGCGTGAGGAGGAAGCGCCCGTCATTGCTTTCAAACTGGCCGACCGCCGAATAGGCTTCACGATCGCG
>JBBKWL010000254.1:0-5126 GCA_037968975.1 Woeseiaceae bacterium
GATGCCATGCTCCACGGAGTTTCACCGTAATTATCGGTCACATTGATTTTCGCGCCCTTCTCAGCAAGGTACCGCACGACGGGGTCTGCTCCCGTGAAAGCCGCCATATGCATGGCGGTCTGGCCATCGTCGTTCGTTGCGTCAATATCGATGCCTGTTTCGACAACGACTTTCACTGCGGCGAATGCCCGTTCAATGTCCGCCGCACTGGTTTCGTTACCGCCTTTGAATGCACACGCACCCGTGCAGGCTGCTCTTGCAGCCGCCATTAACGCATTCGTTCCACCTTTCGCGATTAGAGTTGGGTCCGCACCGGCGCTGTGCAACTTTTTGAGGAGCTCAACATCTGCAGAGATCGCGGCAAGCAGGAATGGCGTCACGCCTTCCATGTCAAACGGACTCCCGTCCGGCCCCAGTCGACGACTGCTCAGGATTTGCGCGTCGGGGTTCGCGCCCGCCTGCAGCAGGGCATCGACCAAGTCGTACATGTTGTCGGGTATTAATCGGTACACAGGGTCGTATCGCACACCGTTCAACGCCGCGATGCCGTTCGCAATCGAGTAATGCAGCGCAGTAATGCCATGCTCGTCAGCCGAGTTCGGATCCGCACCCTTTGCCAACAGCCACAGTGCCAGTGCTTCGTGTGAGCTTGCTGCTGCGATCACGAGCGAGTTCCCATGCGCCGCCGTCGCTTCGTTCGGATCTGCGCCGGCATCGAGCAATGCACGCGCTGAATCGATATCGCCGGAGCGGGCTGCATACAGTAGCGGCGTAAATCCACCACTTGACCTGGCCTTGATGTTTGCACCGTGGGCGAGCAGCAGTTCGGTTACTTGGCCGTGTGCACCCGCGGCGGCCCACATCATCGCCGTCTGATTTTTCTTTGTTTCCTTCGCATTCGGATTCGCACCGTGCTTGAGTAGCGCTTCGACCGCGCTGGTCGCGCCGGTGCGTGCGCAGTTCATCAAAACGGTTTCGCCAGTCCACAGCGCAGCGTCCGCATTTGCACCTGCAGCGAGCAATAGTTCGACCATCTCGCTGCTGCGATTCGTACACGCGAGATACAACGGTGTAACGCCATAGTCCGTGCTTACATTGACGTCGGCACCCGCGCGCAACAGTTGTTTCGCGCTGCCCAGATCATTCTCGTGTGCAGCCAGATGTAACGGTGCCGTACCGCCCGTTGCGGTGGTAACCGCGTTGGGTGCAGCCCAGATCAGCGCAGACAGCAGCATAGCTTTGAAGATCATCTGCCTACACCGAAAGTAAGTTAACTTTTCCGGTACTGTCGCCAAATCGATCGGCCTGAAGGCCCAGCTTATCCATGAGAGTCAGGTACAGGTTGGAAATTGGCGTATCGCTGGAATATTGTAGGTGTTTGCCGCCACTGAGTTGTCCGGTACCGCCGCCAAGCAGCAAAATTGGCAAATTCTGCAACAGATGTTCGTTCCCATCGCTCATTGCACTGCCGTACATAACGATCATGTTGTCGAGCAATGAGCCGTCTATATCCGGGGTGGCGCTTAATTTATCCAAGTAATAGGTGAACAAATCCGAGTGGTAACGATCGATCCTGGCGATCTTCTCAAGATTAACCGGATCGCCGCGGTGATGAGAAATCGAGTGGTGAACATCCGGAATACCGATTTCGCTGTAGGTTCGATTGCTTTGTTCCGGTCCGACCATGAACGTGATCATGCGCGTCATATCGGTTTGAAACGCGAGCACTTGCAAATCAAACATCAGCTTCAAATGTTCGGCAAAAGTCTCAGGAACTGCGACTGGCCGTTCGACCGTGGGAATCTCGGGACCCGACTGGCGTTCAGCCATTTCAATGCGCCGTTCAACATCGCGCATGCCGTCCAGATACTCCGATAAGCGAATCTTATCGTGTGCGCCAACGCGCCGTTGCAGTTGTGCGGCGGCCTGCGTAACTGAGTCCAGTATGCTGCGTTGATTGTGGATTCGTTCGAGTCGCACCGCCGGGTCGGTACTGCTGCTGTCCCCAAACAAGCGTTCGAATACCGCCCGCGGCCGATACTCGATCGGCAATGGCGTAGTCGGCGTGCGCCAGCTCAGCGTCATACGATACGCGCAGCTCCAGCCTTTTTCGCAGCTGCCAACAATGTCAGTGTTGTGCAGGCCGAGTTCCAGAGATGAGAGTTCTGTTTCACGCCCCATTTCCCGCGCAATTATCTGATCGATGGACGCGCCAACGTGGCCTTCACGCAGCGGATGGACACCCGTCAGAAAAACGCCTCCCGCACGCTCATGGGGTGCCGACTCGCCTTCTCCGGGAAGCGCGTCGCCGGCGCTATTGTGCAGGCCGCTCAGGACCAGCATTTTGTCTTTGTAGGGCGCGAAGGGCGCGAGGGTTTGTGGCAATTCGAAGCCGCTGCCAGTGGTCTGCGGCGTCCAATACTGCATATTAATGCCATTGGGCACATACACGATCGAAAAACGGCGTACCGCCTGTGGCGATTCGCCTATCGCTGCCATAGCAGGAAACATGGCATCGAGTGCCGGGAGCGCGATCACGGCACCGGCACCGCGCAAGAAGCTTCGCCGGGGAATTGATTTTTTAGATAGCATCATGGCTGACTGCCTTTCTCATTTGGAATGCGGGACTGTTGACGATCTCTTGGATCAGGGATGACAGGCGGTACTCATCGTTAGCGGTTTTACGCATGATGTCACGCATGATCGGTGCGTCATGGTGCGACATGCCACGACCCAATGCGTAGGTCAGTAGTTTTTCGATGGTGGTGAGTATGAATTCCTCTTGGCGCTTGGCGATGAGCACAGCGCGAAGCTCGTCCGGACCGGTGAACGGCGTGCCGTCTGGCAAAGTGCCGGACGAATCGATCATCGAATTTGAAGCAGCGTCCATGATTCGCCACTTGCCGATGGCATCGTAGTTTTCCAGTGCGAATCCCAGCGGATCCATGACCTTGTGACAGCTGGCGCAAACCGGATTGGCCCGATGTTGTTCCATTTGCTGACGCATGTTGAGTATCTGGCCACTGTCATCTTCACTGCGAAGACCCGGCACGTTCGCAGGCGGGGGCGGTGCGCCCAGAATGTTTTCGAGTATCCATTTGCCGCGAATGACCGGTGCGGTGCGGTTCGGGTACGACGTCACCGTTAGAACGCTGCCGTGGCCCAGCAAGCCACCCCGATTACTATTGGGTAACGGCACTTTACGAAAATGGCTGCCATAGACGTTCTCTATTCCGTAGTGCTGGGCCAGTTGCTCATTGACGAACGTATAGTCGGCACTCAGCAGCTCGAGCAACGGGCGGTCATTGCGGAGGTTATAGTCAAAAAACATTTTCGTTTCCGTTCCGAAGGCGTTGGTGAGATTGTCGTCAACGTAAGGAAACAAATCAGTGTTCGGGGAGGCTGCATTCAGCTTCCTCAGTTGCAGCCACTGTGCCGCGAAATTCTCAATGAGCGATTCGGAGCGAGGGTCATCCAACATCCGGCGCACTTGTTGTTCAAGAACCTCAGGGGTCGATAGTCGCCCGGACTCTGCAAGCGTCAACAGCTCATCGTCCGGAATTGAACTCCAGAGAAAAAATGATAACTGGGTTGCGAGTTCATAGTCTGACAACTTGAAAATCTCGCCGCTCGCCGCGTCCACTGGTTGATCAACCACCAGGAACAGAAATTCGGGGCCTGCCAGTATTCTTTCGAGCGCCCGTCCGACGCCGTACTCAAAGCCGCGCTCCTTACCTTCCCGGTAGAAGGCCATCAGGTCGTCAGTTTCGGCAGCCGTGGGCGGCCGCCGATACGCGCGGTGTGCCAGGGTGGACAGTATGTGTTTGGCACACGCGTCGTTCGCGTCTTCGGCAGGATTGCACATCAGTATTCTGTTGCGGCTGGCGGTAGCGCTGATTCCAGTGGCGTCGAATGGTCCATCGATTGACACGGTGTGCACGGCTGGAACACCACCCTTATACTGCGCATAGTCATACAATGTGTGGCGTGGTTGCAGGGGTTCTTCCGGAACTGAATTTTCGTTAAGAAACGTGACCGTCAGCTGTCGTGTACCGGCCTTGGTCCTGAATTTTGCCTGCAATGCGTCATCTGCAGTTCGCTCATAGTGTTCCTGCGCAACGTCACCGGATTCGCCCGATGAAAATATCCCGGCTGACCGACCGTAACTTTCTCCGCCGATCGAAATTTGTTTGACGCTTTGGCCGTCGAGGCGAAGATCAAATTCGTGAGCTTGTGTCAGGCCGCGAATGTACTCGCGCGAGTTTCTTTGCAGCGTGACTTTTACGGTGTACTCGCCATCCGCCGGAAAATGATGATCGATGGCAATGCCACCACGAGACCCGAACGGTAGATCTTCGCCCATTCGCCCTGTTTGCATCAGGTACCCGGACACCGAGTAAATCTCTGACACCGGCTGAGGTTCCTGCTCACCGATCGCGAGTCGGCGTACTTTGCGCGCCGCGGCAATGTATTGCTCCGCCAGCAGCGGCGACAGGGTCAGGACATCACCGATATTATCGAATCCATACATGGAATCATCGGTCGGCAGAATCTCGTCGTCCATTACGGTGACGGCCAACAGGTCACGCACGGCGTTGATGTACTCCGTCCGGTTCATGCGGCGAATGGAAGCGCGACCCGGTTGTGGGTCGACCATTGCGTGATGGTCGAGTGCCGTTTCCAGGTACTGCGAGAATACGGCGTAGGTTTCCGCACTGGGTCGGGGCACGCCACTAGGCGGCATGCTCGTCACCTTCAGTTTCCGTAATACTCGTTCCCAGGTATCAGCAGCACTGGCAACATCGCCGACGCTGACGTGTTGCAGAGAAAGCCCGGCAGTCTCCATGACATCGTTGTGGCAGCTCACGCAGTAACTTTTGACCGTCGACTGCAACATTGTTTCGGTCGAGTCACGAGAAGGACCGGCCGCATAGACGACCGCACTCCCAAGCAGCAGAATTCCGCAAAACAAAAGGCGTTGCACAACCACGGTACTACTCCAGAAAAACCCGATATCCACAATCTGATATCCACAATGTCAAGGGCCTAGTCTATCGCGTCGAGGCGCCAACGCTAAATACAAGTTAATATCAATTGAAATAGATTCGACGCATAGCAGAGGCTCA
>JBBKWL010000255.1:0-3136 GCA_037968975.1 Woeseiaceae bacterium
GTTTGGGAATTACCGGATGGATTCGACGAGCTGAAGTTTCATATATTTGGATTCGGCGGCCGACGGTGGCGGCCGAAGAAGAACAATCGCCTGGCCGTGATTTCGCCCTTCGTCGGTAAGAAAGCCCTCGAGGTTCTTGCCAAAACCAGTGATATGCCGTTAGCGCTGGTCTCGCGGTCCGAGTCCCTCGCGGAAATGGGTAGTGCGGGGCCGTTTAGGTCAGCGTACATCCTGCACGATGCGGCCGAGACAGAGGATGGTGAAGATCATCAAGGAGTCAGCAGCGAGATTGGTTTACACGCGAAGATTTTCATCTACCAGATCGGTAAACGAACGCACATCGCGCTGGGCTCGGCCAATGCCACCGATGCAGCGCTGATTGCGGGTCGCAATATTGAGATTCTCGCCGAGCTCGCTGGCCCTACGAACCGTGTCGGTGCCGTCAAGCGCTTGTTTGATCCGGACGTGGACGACGGGCTGGGGCAATACCTTGTCCCCTGGTCGCCCGACGATGACTACCTTGCCGACTCGGCAAAAAAGGCAAGCCAAAAGGCGCTTGAGGAACTTCGGTCTGCGATTCTGTCCGCCAAACAGACATTGCATTGCCGCAAGGACGGCGAGGACTGGACGATGGAGCTCAAAGCCACAACGCCGATTGCGTTTGATAGCGAGAGCACCGCCATGGCCTGGCCCGTCACGGTCGGCATGGAACGGGCTGTTGATCTGCGTCCGCTGGGAAAAGCGCAGACCGTGACGTTGCCGGTGCAGGCCATGGCGTCGCTGACATCGCTTGTGGCGTTCAAATTATCGATCGGCAGAGAAAACATCGCCTTTGCGCTGAACCTGCCGGTTACCGGCATGCCGGAAGAACGCGATCGCGCGATCCTGCGTAGCGTCATCCAGAATCGGGACGGATTCCTTCGATATTTGTTGATGCTTCTGGCAGGCCTGGGGGACGGGGCAGATGTGGGGACTGTAGCCCGGGCCTTGAACCACAGTGCCTCAAACCAGGCCGCTTCGAATTTTGACGACGTTCCGCTTCTTGAAGAATTGGTACGAGCATTTTCCCGGGAACCGAAGAGGCTACGAAAGATCGAGCGCCTGATCCACGACATTACCAGAGACGGTGAGGCCGAGCAGATCCTGCCAGCCGGTTTCCTCAGCCTGTGGCTGGTGTTTGCTGAAGCGATGACATGCCATGAACGGTGAAATGCTGGACGTCAACGCGGTCCTCGCGTCGCTGAAGGACTTTCAACGCAAGACGGTCGTGCACGCGTTCCGTCGCCTGTACCTGAGCAAACACTCCTCGAAGCGGTTTCTGGTTGCCGACGAAGTCGGCTTGGGGAAGACACTGGTTGCGAGAGGCATCGTTGCGAAGGCTATTGAACACCTTCAAGCCGAAGGTGACGTCGATCGTATCAATATCGTCTACGTCTGCTCGAACGCGGCAATTGCCCAGCAAAACGTCAACCGCCTGAACGTCACGGGTCAGAAGGATTTCGCGTTGGCGACGCGCCTGACGCTACTGCCGCTGGAGCTGCCTAATCTCGGCGAGCGAAAACTGAACTTCGTCAGTTTTACGCCCGGTACGACTTTTGATTTAAAGAACTCAACCGGCGTACGCAAAGAACGCATGCTCTTATTCCATGTACTTAAGGACCTGCCGGACCTGGATCGATCCGGGCTCAGGAATCTGCTGCAATGCGACGTTGGGACAGATAAATGGCGCGCTCGTCTGAAGGAGCCACTTGAATACGACAAGGGGCTTATCGCCAAATTCATGAAATTTAGTGGTGAGGGCCGGGAACTGCTCGATGAGTTATCGGCGCTGTGTGTTGAGTTTCATCGGTACCGGGGAAAGTGGCCGCAGCCATTAAAGAAACGACGGAATCGATTGATCGGTCAACTTCGAAAGCGCCTCGCCAAAGCCTGCGTCGATGCCTTGGAACCGGACCTCGTCATTTTGGACGAGTTTCAACGCTTCAAGGATTTGTTGGGAGGTGAATCCGATGCCAGCGAGCTGGCACAGGCTTTGATGAATTACCCGGACGTGCGCGTCCTGTTGCTCTCGGCGACGCCGTATAAAATGCTGACGCTCTACGGCGAGGATGAGAACCATTATGAGGATTTTCTGCACACGCTAGGATTTCTCTACGACAACAACAAACACGTGAAGCAGTTGCGGGAGGATCTGGACGCTTATCGAGTGGCGTTGTATCAGGATGCGACTAACGGCGCCGAAATACGCGACCGGCTGCAGAATCGATTGCGTAAAGTCATAGTACGCACTGAAAGAGTCCCCGCGACGCGAGACCGCGATGCCATGGTGAGCGAACCGGCGGTTGAGACAACATTGATCGAAGACGATTTGCACAGGGCTAGAGCCCTCGATCAATTGACGCAGGCCATCGGTGCTCAAGAAGCGATCGAATATTGGAAGTCGGCGCCGTACCTGCTCAATTTCATGAAAAAGTACAAGCTGAAAACGATATTCATGGAGCATGTCGAGCGCAAAACTGACTTGTCCGGGCCGCTTTTAGCAATGGCGCCGCACCTGTTACGGGAAAGTACGTTGCGCGGTTATGAGAAACTGGATCCTGGCAACTCCCGACTGCGCACGCTGGTTGACCACACCATGGCGAATAACGAATGGAAGCTTCTCTGGTTGCCACCTTCATTGCCGTATTTGAAATCCGATGCGTTCGCTGATGCCGTTGTCCAGACCAAGTCACTGGTGTTTTCAACCTGGAGCGTGGTGCCGGATGTTATCGCCGCCGTCTGTTCATACACGGCCGAGCGCGAACGAATATTGGCTTCCGGGCCAGTGGACTATTTCGAACTTTACGATTCAAGAAAGCCTTTGCTCGTATTCCGGCGAACGGACAATCGACTCGAGACGATGTCGACCCTGCTGATGCTGTATCCGTCGCCGACATTGAGCGACATGATAGACCCGATGAAGCTCGCCCTTGACCGAGGTGATCGGCTGTCAGCGACTGAGCTCCAGAAAATCGCATTCGAAAGAGCAGGCGAGCGTGCGAGGCGCATGCAGCCTAAGTCGCATGCGTCCGATGGCCGTCGAGACCAGGCCTGGTACTGGGCAGGGCTCGCGCAGCGAGACGTCAAACAGTACGCG
>JBBKWL010000256.1:0-55471 GCA_037968975.1 Woeseiaceae bacterium
GCCTGTTTCGGCACAGGCATGAGTGCAATTCACGCCACCATGCTCGCGTTCCTGAGCGCAGGCTCGCACGCGATTATTTCTGATGTGGCGTACGGCGGAACCTATCGTCTTTGCACCAAAATTCTGACCAAGTTCGGCATCGAATTTACGTTCGCTGACGGCTCCGACATTGATGCTGTAGCTGCTGCTGTTCGCGACAACACCAAGTTGATCCTGACCGAAACGCCAGCCAATCCCACCATGAAGTGTTCGGACATTGCCGCGATCTCCAAGATCGCCCGCAAGGCCGGCGCAGTGCATGCGGTGGACAACACGTTCCTGACACCCTACTACCAGCTGCCATTCGAACTCGGCGCCGATATTTCTATCCACAGCACCACCAAGTATATGGACGGACACAACGCGACCGTCGGTGGCGCGGTTATCAGCAAGTCGGACGAACATGCCGCCGCCGTACGCTTTATTCAGAACAGCACGGGCACAATCATGTCGCCGCAAGTCGCGTGGCTTACATTGCAGGGCTGCAAAACGCTGTCGGTTCGTATGGACGCGCAGTCGGCCAGTGCCATGGCGATTGCAACGTTTCTTGAAGCGCACCCGAAAGTCGAGCAGGTCATGTACCCGGGTCTTGCGTCGTTCCCACAGCATGAGTTGTCGTCGAAACAGGCATCCGGTTACGGCGCGATGCTGTGGTTTGAAGTCAAGGGCGGCCTGAAAGCCGGCAAGCAACTCATGGACAACATCAATGTCTGGAGCCTTGCCGAAAACCTGGGTTCGGTCGAGTCACTCATTACGCATCCGGTGACGATGACACACGCAGACGTTGAGCCCGAAGAGCGTGCACGCGTCGGCATTATCGACGGCCTGGTTCGCGCATCGGTTGGCCTGGAAGACACCGACGATTTGATCGATGCACTCGCGGCGGCACTCGACCAGGTTTAGTCGATGTCCGACTTTTTGAATTTTGACACGCTGAGCCTGCATGCGGGTCAGGTTGTGGATCCGGTATTCGGCGCTCGTGCGGCGCCGATCTACCAGACAACGTCCTATGTTTTTCCGGACACGGATACCGCATCGTCAATCTTCAACCTCGAACGTGGCGGGCATGCCTATTCGCGTATCACGAATCCGACGGTCGGCGTGCTGGAACAACGCATCGCTGCGCTCGAGGGCGGCTCTGCGGCAGTTTGCACCGCGTCAGGAATGGCGGCGACTTTCTGCGCGATCACGGCAATCCTGAGTCAGGGCGATCATATCGTCGCATCCAGCCAGATGTACGGCGGCAACATCAGTCTGATGAAAAACACGCTGCCACGTTTCGGCATCACGACGACGTTTGTGGATCCCACCGATACCGGCGCCTTCCGCAACGCCATTCAGGACAACACCAAACTCATTTACGGTGAGTTGGTTGGCAATCCCGGCCTCGATATTCTGGACCTCGAAGCTATCGCGAAGATCGGTGCCGAGCACCATATTCCGTTCATGGTCGATGCAACCTTCAACACGCCCTACTTGTGTCGGTGTTTCGACTACGGCGCCAACATCACTATTCATTCGGTGACCAAGTGGCTGGGTGGTCACGGCACGGCGATTGGCGGTGTCGTTGTTGACGGGGGCAATTTCGATTGGGGCGCTTCGGACAAGTACCCGACCATCACCGAGCCGTATGCGCCGTTCTCCGGCATCAATCTGTGGGAAGAGTTCGGCCCCAGCGCATTTGCGACTCGCATCCGCGCCGAAGCGATGCGTGACATCGGTCCGATGATGGCGCCGATGAACGCGTTCTTGTTGCTGCAAGGCATCGAGACCCTTTCGTTACGAATGGACAAACACCTGTCCAATACCGCGGCCATGCTTGAGTATCTGCAAAGCCATGCTCAGGTTACCTGGGTCAGTCATCCCTCATTGCCGGACCACTCCAGCCACGAGTTGGCGAAGAA
Source organism: Woeseiaceae bacterium (assembly GCA_037968975.1). Classification (GTDB taxonomy): domain Bacteria; phylum Pseudomonadota; class Gammaproteobacteria; order Steroidobacterales; family Woeseiaceae; genus UBA1847. The sequence continues at coordinate 1,944 of JBBKWL010000256.1, forward strand.
ATACCTGCCGAAAGGCGCGGGTTCCATTGTTAGCTTTGGCGTCCAGGGCGGTCGCGACGCAGGCAAGGCCTTTATCGAAAATACCGAATTGTGTTCGCACCTCGCGAACGTGGGCGATGCTAAAACGCTGGTTATTCATCCGGCGACCACGACGCATTCGCGCATCGACGCAGAAGCGCTGCTTGCCGCCGGCATCACCGATGACATGGTTCGTCTGTCAGTAGGTCTCGAAGATGTCAAAGATATCAAGGCGGACTTCGAACTCGGCTTTCGTGCCGCGAAACGCATCGCGAAGACCTAGGCAATGTACTTCGACGTTAACGGCAAACAGGTTTTTGCGACGACGGGCGGCAAACCTTTCGATACACAGAAAAAAGTCGTTCTGTTCCTGTCCGGCAGCGCGCTCGACCACACGTTCTGGGGGCTGCACGCGCGCTTCTTCGCGTTTCGCAATTACTCGGTACTGTGCGTTGACACACCCGGACATACGAATTCAGAAGGCCCGGCGCTGACTTCCATCGAGGCGCAGGGTGACTGGGTCAATGACGTCGTAGAAACTTTAGGAATCAATGACTTGTCAATTGTTGCACACTCGCAGGGCTGCCTCGTTTCGCTCGAGTATGCCTCGCGCTTTCCGGGCAAATTGCGGTCCCTGTCTTTGATCTGCAGCGGCCTTGCCACACCGGTCAACGACTACTTGTTAAACGCTGCCAGTGACAACCCGGCCGCCGCGGTGGACATGATGATTTCCTGGGGTTTTGGCGGTGCAGGACATTTGCACCTGGGCCCTATTCCAGGCAACTCGATGACAACCGGTGGCTACAAGACAATGTGGAAAAATTCTCCCAATGGGCTCGCAGTCGACCTGAAGGCCTGCAATGACTACCAGAACGGCAAAGTAGCTGCCGGCGCAATCGACTGCCCGACGCAGGTGTTGATCGCTGGCAAAGATCGCATGGCACCGGCCAAAGCGACCGCTGTTCTCGTGGAGCACTTACAGAATCCACAGGTGACACGCATCGCTGCGAGTGGCCACATGCTGCCACTTGAAGCTCCTGATCAATGCCGCGCATTACTCAGAGAGTTTATTTTTTCCAACAATCCAGCCAGCTAGGCACGCGCCAATGTACGAAATAAAAAAAGCCGCTGTAATCGGCGCAGGAACCATGGGTCTCGGCATCGCCGGGCAACTCGCAAATGCCGGTGTCGAAGTCACGCTGCTCGACATCGCCGCCGACGGCGAAAATCGCAACGCGATCGCCGAGCGCGCATTGGAGCGATTGCTCGACGAGCAGCAACCCGGCTTGTTGCACAAGGATTTCCTGAACCGGATCAGGATTGGCAACATAGAAGACGATATGAAACTGTTGTCCGATGCCGACTGGATCGCCGAAGCGATCGTTGAGCGCCTCGACATCAAGAAATCGCTGTACAAAAAAATCGACGCCGTCCGAAAAAACGGCTCAATCGTTTCGTCGAACACCTCAACGATACCAATCTCACTTCTCGTCGAAGGCATGCCGGAATCGTTCCAGGCTGAGTTTGCGATTACTCACTTTTTCAATCCTGTTCGATTCATGCGACTTCTCGAGATAGTTCGGGGAGCAGCGACTCGACTCGATGTGATTCGGTGTCTGGAAGAGTTTGCCGATCGACGCCTGGGAAAAGGCGTTGTCATTTGTAACGACACGCCCGGCTTCCTCGGTAATCGCGTCGGTGTGTTCGCCATCCAGACAGCGTTGCACGAAGCGTTTCGTATGGACTTGCAACCGGAAGAGGCGGACGCCATTTTTGGACGCCCAATGGGCATTCCGAAGACCGGCGTTTTCGGTCTTTATGATCTGATCGGCATCGACCTGATGAGCGATGTCGCGAAAAGCCTGGTGTCGATACTTCCTGAAGACGATGCGTTTCATGCAGTCTCCGCCGAGATTCCGGCCATGGTTCGCATGATCGACGAGGGCCATATCGGCAATAAGGTCAAGCAAGGTGGCTTCTACCAGGCTGCCGATGCTGCGAATGGCACCAGCAAAAAAACATTAGATTTCAAGAGCTTCGAGTATCGCGAACACGATGCCGCCCGACCGCAGGTTGCTATGGATGCCGAACTTGCCGGCGATTTTACTCTGCTACTCGAGCAGTCCGACAGGTATGGCGACTACGCCTGGCGGGTACTGTCGAACACACTTTGTTACGCCGCCGAGCTCGTACCCGGGGTGAACGAATCGCTGGTCGCGGTCGACGATGCGATGAAGCTCGGCTACAACTGGATCCAGGGGCCCCACGAGATGATCGATGCCATTGGCGTCGACCAATTCATTGCCCGACTCGAGAAAGACGGTCGCAAGGTACCTGCCTTTATTCAAACTGCAGCCGGCAAGTCCTTCTATCGAGTTAGCAAGGGAAAATTGCAGTACCTGCTGGCCGATGGTAGCTACTCCGACCTCGAGCGCGCGGACGGCGTTATTCGTTTCTCTGAAAAACGCCGCACGCTTGCCGCTATCGAGGAGAATGCGGCCGCGAGTTACTTTGATATCGGCAACGATGTCGGTTTGATTGAGTTTCACAGCAAAGCCAATGCGCTGGGCCCGCTATCGATGCAACTCATAGAGGCTGCTGTTGCACATGCCGCGGAGAACATGCAGGCGTTGGTGATTCACAATGACGCACAACATTTTTCCTGCGGCGCCGACTTACAAAGCATTCTTGGTTTTGTCGCGAGCAAGGACCTGATTGGTCTGGACAAGTTTCTTAGCCACTACCAACACACTTTGCAATCAATGCGGTATGCCCCTATTCCGGTTGTAGCAGCGCCATCCGGTTTGTCGATGGGTGGTGGTTTTGAAGTTTTACTGCACACCGACAAAGTCGTGTATCACGCGAACTCTGTCACCGGGTTGGTTGAATCGCTGGTGGGCGTCGTACCCGGCGGCGGTGGCGTAAAAGAGATGCTGTACCGCTGGTCGGAGAAACATGGCGACGTCACCAAAGGCGCGTGGAGCGCGTTTATGAATATCGGCTACGGTAAAACCGCGCGTTCACCACTCGAGGCCGAACCGCTGGCGATGTTTCGCAGCGGCGTCGACAGCTACATCATGAATCGCGATCGCCTGCTCGCCACGGCGACCCGCGAGGCACTTGCGATGGCGGATTCCTATACCGTTGCGAAGCGCGGCACGATTGCAATGCCGGGTCGTGATGTATGGGCTGAAATGGTCGAATGGCTGGAGAAATCCCATGCCAAAGGTCATTTAACGCCGCACGACGTGACGACCGGCGCTCAAATTGCCATGATCGTGACCGGTGGGGATGTTGATGCGGGCACCGAGCTAACGGAAAATGATCTTTTTGCACTGGAGCGCAAAGCCTTCCGTACACTGGGAGCAACGGACGAAACCCGAGATCGCATCCAATTCATGCTCGAACACGGCACACCGCTAAGAAACTGATTTCACTATGATTTATAACGCGCCAATCAAAGACATGCTGTTCCTGCTAACGGAATTCATGGAGCTGTCGACGCTCACGAAGCTGCCGGGTAATGCAGAGATCGACGCGGACCTTCTCGAAGCGGTTCTCGAAGAGGCTGGCAAGTTCAGTAGCACCGAGTTGCTCACGATCAACCAGAGCGGCGACGAGCACGGCGCAACATTCGAAAACGGCGACGTAAAAACACCGCCGGGCTTCAAGGAAGCCTATGCGAAATTTATCGAGAACGGCTGGACCGGAATTGACTCCAATCCGGAGCATGGCGGCCAGGGACTACCGAAGGTTTTACATGTCCTGATTGACGAGATGCTGGGCGCGACCAACCTGGCATTCAAACTTTATTCTGAGCTTAGTCGCGGCGCGTATCACCTGTTGGATAACACCGCATCGGACGACATTCGCGAGAGTTACTTGCCCAACATGGTTGCAGGAACATGGTCAGGGAGCATGTGTCTGACGGAACCGCACTGCGGCACCGATCTCGGCCTGCTGACAACGAAAGCGGAGCCGGCGGACGATGGCACGTTCAAAATTAGCGGCGCCAAAATCTTCATCACCTCTGGTGACCACGACCTGACAGAGAATATTTTGCACCTCGTCATTGCGCGAATCGCTGGTGCCCCGGCCGGTACCCGCGGCATCAGTTTGTTTTTGGTGCCCAAGTTTCTGCTCAACGATGACGGCAGCATTGGCGCACGCAACGGCGTCACGACCGCTTCGATCGAACACAAGATGGGTATTCGCGGATCGGCAACCTGCGCGTTGAATTTTGACGATGCAACGGGCTACCTCATTGGCGAAGAAAATCGCGGCCTCGCTGCGATGTTCAAGATGATGAACATCGAGCGTATGACCGTCGCAATGCAAGGACTTGGGTTTTCGGAGATCGCCTACCAGAACGCTCTCGCCTACGCGCAGGACAGACGCCAAAGCCAGGCGCCTGCACCGCGTCCGGACGACAGCAAGGCAGCCGACCCTATTGTTTATCAACCTGACATTAAACGGCAGTTACTCACCATTCGAGCCCAGGTCGAAGGCAGTCGGGCGCTCGCAGTGTATGGCGCGTTGCATGCCGACATCATGGAAAAATCGGACGACGCCGCGGTCGCTGCAGATGCCAGAAACACGGTCGCGCTGTTGACGCCGGTTGTGAAAGCGTTTTTCACCGACCTTGGCATGAGCTCAACGCTCTCTGCGCAACAGATTTTTGGCGGGCACGGCTATATTCGCGAACACGGCATGGAGCAATTGGTCCGGGATTGCCGCATCACACCGATTTATGAGGGCACGAACGAAGTTCAGGCTCTGGACCTGGTGAGTCGCAAACTCACAGGTAGCACCGGCGAGTTCGCAGACAAATTTATCGCCGGGTGGCTGGAGTACGCGCAGCAGCACAATGACGAGCACGCGGCGGCCGCCATGCAACGACTCACAGACGCGACCGACTGGATCCGCGCTCGGCACGCGACCGACGAAGCTGCCGTTCGCGGCGCAGCAACCCTTTACCTGCGCTTGTTCGCGCTCGCCATCATTGGCTGCATGTGGACCAAGGCCGTGGTGGCCGCAGAAGGCAAAGACGGCAGCTTTTACGATACCAAGCGTAAGGTCGCGCGATTCTATGCAGAGCACCTACTGCCAGAAACGGCATCTCTGCTACAAACGATCACCGGCGGCAGCGCCGCGCTGGCGGACTTCGAGGTTGCCGATTTCGAAGCGACATGATAGTGACGCCGAAGATGTGTTTAGTTGGGACGAATAAAGCGTTTTCCAGAAGTACTACAGGTGCTGTGCACGGATGGACTCCCGGCGATGAGGGCTTCAAGCAAGTAACGGGTACTGAGTTGCCCTTTGCTAACGGCATTGAAGTGTACGCCGACCGGATACTTTTGGCTCAGAGCAGATAGAATGAACCAGACAGAATCAGGCGAATCCCGTCAGATTGAATTTTTTCAGAGGACTGACTGATGTCACTAAGGGTTATCGGAGCAGGGGTCGGACGAACAGCGACCTTCTCAATGAAATTCGCTCTCGAGCATCTTGGGTTCGGGCCTTGCTACCACATGTCCGAGGTATTCGCAGGCGCGCGAAGCAACGTTCCTCTGTGGCTGGACGTCGTGAGCGGAAACGCTGACTGGAACAAGATATTCGAAGGATACCAGTCCACCACCGACTACCCCGCTTGCACTTATTGGCGCGAGTTGGCTGAGCATTATCCGGACGCAAAGGTTGTGCTGACCATTCGTGATGCCGATGCCTGGTTCGACTCTGTCAGCCAGACAATTTTCTCTGAGGATATGCAGGGATCGCTCGTCGGGTCACCGGCCGGAGCAATGATGAAGGGTACTGTTCTCGACGCATTCGGCGACAAGGTGAATGACCGGGCGTTCATGACAGACTGGTTCGAGCGCCGCAACCAAGAGGTGATTGACTCGTTACGCCCTGAAAGACTGCTTGTTTTTTCACCCAAGGAAGGATGGGGACCGTTGTGCTCGTTCCTTGGTGTGCCGATCCCCAAAGAGCCATTTCCACGAGTCAACAGTCGCGATGAACTAGAGCAGGCGTCAAAAGATCAGGGAGGCATTCCTCCCGACCCCGAAGCAGCAGAAAAATTCGGTAGGGACTATATCGAACAGCTAAAGGCCAAAGCATTCGGGGGCTAGGACAGCATCTGGACCTCGTTCGCTGGTCGCGGAAAGCAGCTCTTTGGGTAGTTAAACTGATGCGCGGCGGCTGCTGACCACAAAGCGGACATTTGATTTTAAACGTGAAATAAACGCGAGCAAAGATTCGAGAAGAAGTGGAGCGTATCGAACCGCTCGACGACTTAGAGCGGGCAGCCAAAATCGACGTTCTGGCGTGGATCGACTTCGGCGCGGAAATATGCAGGATCGAAAAGCCAGCTACTCCCCCGAAACACCTGATCGCTTACTTTGCTGTTGCGGCTTCAGCGACCGGAACAGTAGAGCGCTCCTGGAACAATTATGCGCCGCGTATTTCTGCCTTTAGTTCTTCCGGAATAGCGATGAATGACTTAAACCAGGGAGCCTCGCATACGGTCGCCGTTCTATCGCCGTTTGGCGTAACCAAAGTAAACGAACTTCCGATTTCCGACATCTCGATCGGTACATTCGCCCAGCCAATATTCTGCTCCAGGCGCGGCGAGAATACGCAGCGAGTAACGCGACCAACCTTGTCACCATTGTTGGTCAGTGGCCACGGCGCATCATTACCTTCAATGGGGTCGCCATCGATCTCCACACCCACCAGTCGGCGCTTGTTGCCCTCCTCCTCAATCTTTAGCAGAGCATCGCGCCCAATAAATTTGTCTTTGCGATCGAACTGCACGAAGTGGCCCATACCCACTGTCCAGGGATTGTCGTCCAGAGTAATGTCCGAGCAGTACGACAGCAGGCCGCCTTCGATGCTGCGGATGGTGCTGGGTGTAATTGGCGCGATCTTGTGCTTCTTGCCGACTTCCATGATGCGCTCCCATAGCTGCTCACCATACTGGCTGTCGCACAGGTAAATTTCATAACAGTACTCGCCGCTCCAGCCGGTACGCGACACCACTAGTGGAATTCCATCCAGTTCCGTTTTTTGCATGCGGTAATACTTGAGGTCCAGTGCCCAGTCGCCAAACAGCTCATAAGCAACATGCGGCGCTTTCGGCCCCTGCAACTGCAGTGGCGATACATCCGGCTCAACCACCATTACATCCAGGCCGCTATTGATTGCCACACCCTTGATCCACCAGAGCACATCCCCGTCACCTGGCGATATCCAATACTTGTTCTCTTCGACGTGTAGCATCACTGCATCGTTGACGATACCGCCGTTCTCATCGACCAACAGTATGTACTGACAAATGCCGACGTCGCAGCCGGACATGTCACGCGGCGACAGCAGTTCGACCAACTCAGCTGCGTCCGGTCCAGTAATCTGAATTTGCTTCTGGCAGGTAACATCCCACAACGTGACGTCGTTGACGAGGCTCCAGTAGTCGCGCACGTTATCGCCATATGAGGTTGGCATATACGTGTGGTTATAAACCGTAAACGCCTCGGCGCCGTAGCGAATCGTCGCATCGAAAAACGGTGATTTTCGAACTCTGGGTCCGATCGAGATCATGGGATTCTTTGGGGCGCTACTCATAGAGCAATATTCCTGAAGTTCATTTGCAAGAAACCGGCGCAGCTTTGCAGAATTTCCCATCTGCGTCTACACCGAGCTAAACTCTGATGATGCGAATATTCTCCCTACTTCTGGCCCTGTTATTTCTGGCTTCTTGCTCGGCGCAGAAACAGGCCCCTGGTGCGCTTGATCCAATTCAAATCACCGTTATCGGCACCAACGATGTGCATGGTGAGATATTGCCCGCACACCGCAGTGGCGGCCTAACGACGTTGTCAGGCTACATCGAAGCAGTCCGCGCCGCGCGTGCCGACGATGGCGGTGTAGTCCTGCTCATTGATGCCGGCGACATGTGGCAGGGGACGCTTGAGTCCAATCTCGTGGAAGGCGAAAGTGTGGTTAGCGCCTACAACGCTATGCAATACACCGCGGCAACAATTGGCAATCACGAGTTTGACTTCGGCCCTATTGGCCCCTTGGCGATTCCGCAAAGCGACGCCGACGACCCACGCAGCGCATTGCGCCAACGCATTGCGGAAGCCAGGTTCCCGTTTGTCAGCGCTAATATCGTCAACTCAGCGACAGGCAAGCCCATCGCCTGGGATAACGTCACGCCATCCATCATGGTCGAAACCAACGGGGTCAAGGTTGGCATCATCGGCCTGCTCACCGCATTTGGTTTTCAGGTAACGGCGACACAGAATACCGTAGGACTCGAGATCACCCCACTGGCGGACGCAATCGTCCGCGAAGCGCGGAAGCTACGCGCAGAGGGCGCTAACATCGTCATTGTCACGTCCCATGCAGGCGGCCGCTGCAGTGAATTCAATGACCCGCACGATCTTTCCAGCTGCAATTCAAAAGATGAGATATTCAAAGTCGCGAATGCGCTGCCAGCCGGATTAATCGACCACATTGTCGCCGGTCATGCACATCAGCCGATGGCGCACTTTATTAACGGCATCGCAGTGACTTCCGCGTTTTCAAACACCTTCGCTTTTGATCGGGTCGACTACACGATCGACCCGGTTTCCGGCAAAGTACTCGATCGCAAAATCTTTCCGCCGCAAATGAACTGTCCCGCCTACGACCGCGAGTCGGGCGATTGTGCGTGGACCGAGACCGATCCGGCCCTGGTTCGGCCGGCGATGTATGAAGGACGAACGGTGACACCGACACCGGCGTTACAGGAAATCGCGGCCGCCGCCCTTGCCCACACGCACGCCATTAAGTCCGAACCGCTCGGCGTGGTTTTGGAAACACCATTCCCGCTCGATGGCACACCCGAGTCGCCACTGGCAAGGCTGTTCACGGACGCAATTCTTGCGGGTGTTGATGCCGACATTTCCATTCACAATGTGACTGGCGGTATCCGTGCGGAGCTGCCGGCCGGACCCGTCACCTTTGGTCATGTATATGAAGTATCGCCATTTGATAATCGCGTTGTGGTACTCGATGTGTCGGGGGCGGACCTGCGGCAGATTGTGGAAGCTCAGGCAAAACGCACCAGTCGACGCGCCGGATTCTCCGGTATGCGGGTGTTCGTCGATTGCGCGCAAGGCGAACTCAGCGTGAAAATGGTGCTGAACAGCGGCGCCGAGATTCGCGATGACGACCGCGTGCGCATATCCACGAACGACTTTCTCGCAACTGCAGGCGACGGTATCTTTGCGCCCGGCATGCCTGACGGCGGCTATCAGTATGCAGACGACCCACGCATGAATCGCGACCTGATTGTGGCGTGGTTCAAAAACCGCGGCGGCAGCCTCAATGCTGCTGACTATGGCAGCCCGTCGAAACAGCGCTGGAATTACTCGGAGTCCGCTGCCCGGCAATGCCAGGCACTGCCAGGCTAACCAAAATCCATCCCGAGACATCCAATATGGGATGGCGGCAGTAATGCATAAACCGGATGCGCCGACCCAGGCGGAGTTCCATGAAGCAATTTCGACACGTTCGGATCGCTGGTACTCGGCGTGCCTGAAGATCACGCGCAACCGTGACCTCGCTGAGGATGCGGTGCAGGACGCACTGCTAAACGCGTGGAACAAGCGCCATCAGTTTGACCGCTCGGCACGACTCGACACCTGGATACACCGGATTGCGATAAACGCGGCCCTGCAGCTGTTACGCAAGAGCCGTCCCGGTGTATTCGAACCGTTGGAGTCCGATGTCGAGGGGCCCGCGCCAACGCCAGAGCACATGCGTGCCGACGAGGAACTCGGACGCGACCTGGCTGAAGCGATGCGTAATCTGAGTGAGATAGAGCGAGTCTGTTTTGTTCTGAAACACCTGGAGCAATGGCGACTTAAAGAGATTGCCGAGGAAGTCGGCAGCAATATTGGCACAGTCAAGCAGGCGATATTTCGCGCCGTCAAGAAACTACGAGTGCGCATGGCAAGCCTGCAAAGAGAAGCATTATGAAGAAAGACGATGACTTGAGAGAATTTGACGCACTCGGCCTGAATAGAGAGATTCCAGCGCCGTCGCACATGCAGCAGCGTTGGCACGACAGCATCGACCTGGCCGCACAGCGCGAACAGGCTGAGCAGAGGAAGTCGGGTCGAACATTCAACGCCATGTCCTTTTTCTGGGGCGCCGCGGTAACTACGGCACTGGCGATTGGAATTGGTATTGGCGTGATGCTTTCCGGGAGCCCGGAATCGATCGAACCGACAGAATATGTTGTTCAGGATAGAGCCGGGGCTTTTGGACGTGTTCTGCAGGTTCACCTGCGCGATACGCAACACGACCTTTCCAATATGTCGATCGACGTGGATGAAGACCGAACCTTGCTGGTCCTGCGAATTCTGCAACAAAACCGGCTATTCGAGCAGGCTGCGGAACGCAACGACGCCGACAACCTGGCAAGAGTGCTGCGTGCTTTCGACACGATTCTGTTGCAGCTTGCTGCCACCGACATTGCACCTGAGGACGCCGCCGCGTTGCGCGAGCAGCTCGCATTCGAACTCAAGGTGATGCTAACCAAACTCGAACGTGACACATCCAAAGAAACAACATCGACGTAATTTGAGGCACAGAAAATGCACATTCGATTGAAACTGATTTTTGCCCTACTGGCGACTCTCGCAACCGCCGCCGTGAACGGACAGGACGGCAACTCTGCAAGAGACAAGGAAGACTTGCAGATGATCGCACTTGAAGCGCTGATTCATGTGCCCGAAGAACGTGCGCTGCCGGCAGTTATGAAGTTGCTGGAGAAAGGCGGCAGCGACGAACTGATGGAAAGCGCCATGTTTGTACTGAGCCAGATGGATCATCCGGACGCTGCGGCTGCGTTACTTAACTACGCCAGGACCGGTAGCGGTGATGCGCAGGAAGAAGCAATTCGTATGATCGGCATCAACGGTGACGCCGCCGCAATGGCGGCTCTGGCAGAGATTTATGCGAATGGCGACGAAGATGCTCGCGAAGCGGTGCTCGAGGCATACCTGATAGCCGACGATGTTGACGCCGTGTTCGCGATTGCGATGGCCGCGACTGATGAAGATGACTATGAAGAGGCCGTCGAGACACTCGCTGTCATGGACGCGCACGCGGAACTCGCCAGGTTGCGCGAGGCCAAAGGCTCATCTGAGGCATTAATCGAGGCTTACATCATCTCGGACAACTATGAGGAGCTCGAAAAGCTGGCAAGAGACGGAAGTGACCCTGACCTGCAGGTCGAAGCAATCGAAGCGCTGGGCATTGTCGACGGACCAAACGCAGAGGCCGTTCTGCTCGAAATCTACAAAGCATCGGATGACGACGACGTACGCGAAGCGGCCATCGAAGGCCTGTTCATCGGCGACTACGACCAGGCGATTCTGGACCTGTATCGTACGAGTACCAGCGCCCGGGAAAAAGGTGAATTGCTCGAAGCGCTGGTCGTCATGGACAGCGATCTCGCCATGGAGGTCATTGACTCCGCACTCGCTGGAGATCAGTAATGACACTGCTGCACCGAGCTTCCGGGCTGTTGCTCATTGTGTTGTTGATCGCAGCGGGTACCAGCAGCGAAATTCGCGCCGCAGAAACGATCAATCTCGATGCGGACGGCTGGTACACATGGCGGGTTGAGCCTGGCGGAGAATTTGACCAGGAAAAATTCTACGTCCTGATGCAAAACGGCGAGCCACAGGAAATCGAGATTGTCGGGCGCTGGTGCAACGGCTGGCAACGCTTTGACCAGCGCTATCCGGAAGCCGTCGATTTCGGCGTACTGGACACAGATCAAAGCATAGACTGGTTTGAACAATACATCGGTACACGCTCTGATCTCAGTTCGGACGCACTCGCGGCTATATCAATGCACCTGAGCGACAGGGCTATAAAAATTCTCATCGGCATCGTCGAGTCCGACGTCGACATGGATATTCGTGAAGAAGCCGTTTTCTGGATGGCGCAGTCCGACTCTGAAGCAGCGTTCAGGTATCTCGATCGCCTGCTGATGGTGGAGTAGCTTCGGCTAGAATCGAAACGTAACGCCTGCAAATGCCTCAAACTGTGCGAAGAGGTCGCCCTCGACCTGCACAGCACACACGTTTTCTTCCGGGCCCGTGCGACAGAACAGCTTGCTATTGTCTTCAACAAGCACTCCGTGTGCCCTGCCCTCCAGCCGAAATCCCAGACGCTCACCCTCCCTGAACTTGAGGCCAAGTCCGAGTGAGCCGGACACAAATGTGTCACTGTCGCCGCTACCCGACTCTGCCTTCACATGGCTGCCGCCCAGGGTCAGCGCGAGGTAGGGGCGAACGCCATTGCCGTCAAACAGGTAAGTTCCGCCAAGCTGCAACGTATAGATGTCGACATCGATGCCTGGACGCACGAGCAACGGATCTTTTCGCTCAACTTCTGTTTGTTGCCGGGAAAAATAAACCTCCCACTCTGTATTGCTTTCCTGTCGCGTATTCCATATGAGTCCGAAACTGGACGAGTCGTTGGCCTTATAGAGCGCATCGGATTCTTCCACGCTGATCTCGCCGCCAGTGCGCAGCCCGCCAAAAACGGTGAATTCCGTGTGCAGCATATCGCTCTGAGCGAAGGCGTTCGCTGTGCAGAGTAAACCCAGGCTCGCCAGGCAGAATCTTGCGGCTTTCTTTACCACCATGTGAGGTACAAACCTGTCAGCATTAAAACGATGACCAGTGTAGCCCAGTTGAAGCCGGCGCTGGTCGAGGTATCAACGGCGGCGTAGTCAATTGCATCCGGATGATCACCCTTGGCCTGCAGTTGCGACACCAACATACCCAGGATCATACAGAGGATAAACGCGAGGCCAACGCGGTCCATAAACGGCAAAGATGGCCAGTAGATTTTACAGGCCACCGAAAACACAGCCGAGCCGATGGCAGCAACCAGCGCCCCGTTGGCAGTCGTTCTCTTCCAGAAAAAAGCCAGCAGAAAAATAGCCACGATGCCGGGCGTAAACAGGCCGGTGAACTCCTGTATGTACTGGAACGCCTGATCGAAATTACCCAGCAGCGGCCGGGCCACGACCACGGCAATGATCAGCGCCGACAGGCTGGTGATGCGCCCAACCGTGACCAGTTTTTGTTCCGTATACTTGCGGTGATGTGCCACGATGTCCATCGTGAAAATCGTCGAAATGCTGTTCATCATCGATGCCAGCGAGGAAACGATCGCTGCGATAAGTGCCGCGAATACCAATCCTTTGATCCCCACTGGCAGCAACTTCATCACCTCCGGGTATGCCTTGTCCGGCGCAGCAAGATCCGGTGTGAGAATGACAGCAGCAATGCCGGGCAATACGACCAGTACCGGCATCAACATCTTGAGAAAGGCGGCAAACGCAATGCCTTTCTGCGCCTCACGGCTGTCTTTTGCCGCCAATGCGCGTTGAATAATGTATTGATTGAAGCCCCAGTACGACAGGTTCATAACCCACATTCCGCCCACCAGCACCGATATGCCCGGCAAGCTCATGTAGTGCGGATTGTCTTTCGACAGGATCATGTCGAACTTCTCGGGGACTTGCTCCAGAACCATCGCGAACCCGGTCAGGACACCCTGTCCGCCTGAAATCTCGTTCATAGCAACATACGCGATGAACAAACCGCCAAGGACCAGCAAGACGACCTGAATAATGTCAGTCAATGCGACCGCCTTCAGACCGCCGTACAAAGAATAGGCAGCGGCGAACGCTGCCAGCAGAACAACCGCGAAATTAATGTCCAGGCCGGTCACCGTATTGATCGCAAGTGCGCCGAGCCAGAGAATCGAGGTCAGATTGACGAAGACGTAGACACCGAGCCAGAACGTTGCCAGCACAGTGCGAACCCGGCTGTCGTAACGCTGTTCGAGAAATTGCGGCATCGTATAAATTTCATGCTTGAGGAACACCGGCAGCAGATATTTACCGACTATTAACAACGTCAACGCAGCCATCCACTCATACGAAGCGATCGCGATACCCATGACGAACGCCGAACCGGACATGCCGATGATCTGCTCGGCTGATATGTTGGCTGCGATCAGCGACGCACCGATCGCCCACCACGGCAAAGACTTGCCAGCCAAAAAGTAATCTTTGGTGTTTTTCTGATGGCCGCTTTTCTCGCGCGAAACCCACTGCGCAATGAACAGCAACACAACAGCGTAGATGGCGACAACGGCAAGGTCCAGGGAGGCTAAATGCATGGCTGTTCTCTTTTTCGTTCGACCTAGCGGCTGATTAGCGCGTTCAGGCGACCATCGGCCGGAGTGTAAGGAATGAGTGTAAAGCCGTAACTGTACTGTGTATCCGTTAGTGAATATTTGGACAAGGTGTGCTTACCCCACGAGTCGTCACCGCCGACTCCCATCTGTCCGTAGTCAATATTGAGTGCAACAATATCTCTCGCGATGACATCGCTGACATGCACGTTGACGCGTTTGTCATTATCTCTTGCGTCGGGACCATCTTCGCTCGTAATTGCAATTTTTACAGGTGGCACGAAGTCAGACATCCGATTGTGGTGCACGCTGAACCCGATAGCGTCATCAGCGACGACCAGTACACCCGCGTCGTTGCCATTGTCCAGGGACAGCCAGCGCGTATCCGTTTTGTAACCGTTCTCCTGTGGCCGCATGTATGGCACGTAGTGATCGGCCACTGCATTTTCGTAGCGGCCAATATGTGCCGCTTGCTTGCGGTCGGAATAGTTCTCGAATGGCCCGCGACCAAACCACTGCACTTTGTCGAGCTCGCGGCTCAACTCGACATTCATGCCGATCCGCGGCGTGATTGGCGTGCCATCATTGCGTGCAAAATGATTGCCAATGTGAACTCGCCCGTCACCGGCGAAGACGTACTCGGTTTCCCAGCTGGCGACGGCCGCACCAGCGCTGTCAGCAAAGCTAAAGGTTGCGACAAAAGCGATCTTGTTCGGCAAACCAAGTACCTGACGCACAGACTCAAGCTTGCGAGAGTTGCCTGACTGAGCCCAGACAGCAGCCCATTCCTGCATGTAGTTGCCGAAATCATTGTCGGTCGGCGCGCGCCACAGGTTTGGCGTCAGCGGCGCCAGCAACAGTTCCCTGCCCGACCAGATATATGAGGACAGCAAGCCGCTGTCGCGATTGATTGTCGCAGACCAGTTAGTGCCGCTAATCTGAGCGTCTGTTGCGGTGACTTTGACGGTCGGGCCACCGGGTTCATCGACGACGGCGGCAGCGGCGAACGTTGCAGCTTGCAGCGGTAGCGTGAACTGCTCACTGGCATAAGCATGCTGCGCGGGCAGCAAGCCGCGCGCCACGGGCGCGATGAGGCGAAGATTCAGGTGATACTCAGGCCCGGCGCGCAATGCGAGCGCGTTGTACTGCAGCTCGACCTCGCTGCGACTTTCGGGCGGTACCTCGAGCCCGCGCAATGCGCCGCCCTGCACCGGCCTGCCGTCGGCCGTCACTTCCCACTCCAGTTCGAATTCGGACAGGTCTATGAAGTCGTAGTGATTGTTGATCGCAACGCTACCTTGCGCAGCATCGAGCAATTCGAACTCGACGTGCTGGTAAACGCGTTTTACTTCCCACCAGGCAGGCTGGATGCGACGATCCGGAAACACCAGGCCATTGAAATTGAAATTACCACTGGAGGGCACGTCTGCGGGGCCGTAATCGCCACCGTAGGTCCAGTACGGCACGCCCGCTTCATTGTGCTCCAGCAGTCCCTGGTCTACCCAGTCCCAGATGAAACCGCCCGCCTGATTGTCATAGCGATTGATGACATCCCAGTACTCGGCAAGATTCCCCGAAGAGTTACCCATCGCATGCGAGTATTCGATCAGGACGAATGGTCGATCATTCGGTTCTTCGGAATATTTTTCCAGATCCCAGTGACGCCAGTACATGCTGGAATGAAAATCAGAATGACGCTCGCCGACCTCTTCGATGTTGCCTTCGGTCTCGTATTGCACCGGTCGTGACAGGTCCCGCGCTTTGATCCACTTGTAGGTTGCGCCGAGATTCACGCCGTCACCCGCTTCGTTGCCGAGCGACCAGATAACGACCGACGGATAGTTTTTGCTGCGTTCCAGCATCCGTTGCGTGCGGTCCAGATGATGCGCCATCCAGCGTGGCTTGTTGCCGAGGGTTTTGTCATGGTCATAGCCATAGCCGTGGCTTTCGATATTCGCCTCGTCAATCACATACAGCCCGTGCTTGCTGGTCAGTTCATACCAAAGCTCCGGCTGCGGGTAGTGCGAATTGCGTACCGCATTCAGGTTCGCGCCCTGCATCAGGCGAATATCGGTCAGCATGGTCTCCTCATCCACGACATGGCCTTTGTCGTCATGATGCTCATGCAGGTTGACGCCTTTGAGCTTCACGAGCTTGCCGTTAATGCGGTAGCGACCGTTGCTGATCTCGGAACTGCGAAAGCCGATCGCTTGCGAAATCGCCTCACTATCCGCAACGTCGATCAATAACGTATACAGGTTTGGAATTTCGGCAGACCAGGCTTTGACATTTTCGAATGACATGGTCACCTCGGCCGTCGACGTACCGGGCGTCGCCTGCAGCGTTGCATTCGCTACCTGAACAATTTCTGCACCGTCCCTGACTTCGATGCGAACGTTCTTCTCAACCGCGACATCGCCGGCATTGGCGAACTCGAGATCCAGCGAGAGCCGGCCGTCCTGATAGTCATTCTCCAGGTCAGCGCGTACGAAGTAATCGCGTACTCGCGCAGCCGGGCGTGCGTACAGCCGGACGTCCCGCTGAATGCCCGACAAAGACCAGAAATCCTGATCCTCAAGATAGCTACCTGTGCTCCAACGATACACTTCTACGGCAACGGTATTCTCGCCGGAATTGACGACGTCCGTAATATTGAACTCAGATGGCGTCTTGCTGCCTTCGCTGTAGCCGACGTACTCGCCATTGACCCAAACGTAGAACGCTGAACTCACCGCACCGAACTCCAGGAACACTTCGTCGCCCGACCAGGCGTCCGGCACATCGAAGTTGCGGCGGTAAGACCCCACCGGGTTCTCTTCGGTCGGGACGTTTGGTTCATCGATTTCGAAGGGGTACGGAACGTTCACGTAAATCGCGTAGCCGTAGCCTTCTCGTTCCCAGTTGGACGGCACAGGAATGTCAGCCCACGCTGAAACGTCATAATTGGTCTTGTAGAAATCTGCCGGTCGCACTGCCGGTGAATCGGAGTAGTTAAACTTCCAGGCACCGTTTAATGATTGGTAGCGAGAGTTGCCTGCCAGGTCTCCTGCGAGTGCGTCTTCCGGCGTAGCGTAGGCAACGAAATGTGCACGCGGCGCCTCGACGTTTTCACGAATGACGTCGATATTGTTCCAGTGAGGTCGTGCGCCTTCATTGCTGCAGCCGGCCAGACACATCAGCAGCAGCATAAACGTGGTTGGTCTATTCATTGCTGAACTGGCCCTCGCAGTGATTGTCGCAGTTTTTCAGCAGCAACTTCGGGCGTCAGGTCGCGTTGCGGCATCCCCAGCATTTCAAACCCGACCAGGTGTTTACGAATCGTCGCAGAACGCAACAGTGGTGGATAGACATGAATATGAAACTGCCATTCCGGGTGCGGCTGCCCGTCGGATGGTCGCGGGTGCAAGCCAAGAGAGTAAGGCGCAGCGACACCGAATAAACTGTCATAGCCACTCAGGATTTTGCCAAGCGTGCCGGCAATATCGGCGACCTCATCCCCCGCAAGTTCCGTCGGCGCGGCGACGACCCTGCGTGGCAGCAACAAGGTCTCAAAAGGCCACACAGCCCAATATGGCACGACTGCCGCGCAATGCTTGCTCGCCACCACAACCCGAGCGCCGTCGGCGAGCTCTGCTTGCAGGTAGTCGTCGAGAAGGACGCTGTCGTGTTTATTCCAGTAGCCCGTCTGCGAGAGCAACTCTTTCGCTGGCTCGGACGGAACATTCGAAGTTGCCCAGATTTGTGCATGCGGGTGCGGATTGCTGCAGCCCATCATGTTGCCGCGATTCTCAAACACCTGCACGTAGCCAATGTCACTGCGAGCATCAAGCGCGGCAAACTCGCCGATCATTGCCGTAAGCGCTGCCGTCAGTTGCGCGGCATCCATCGTCGCAAGGCGCGTGTGATGCCGTTCGGTGTAACACAGCACTCGACAGCAACCGGATTCGGCTCGCGATTCAAATAATGGATGCGCTTGCGCTTCGGGCATGCTCGCCTCAGTCAGTGCAGCGAAGTCGTTGTCGAAAGCAAACGCCCCCGTGTATTCAGGGTTTATGAGACCGTTAGCGCGTTCGTTGCCCGGACACAGGTAGCACGCGGCATCGTGCGCCGGCAGAATCTCGGCTTCGGTCGTTTCGAGCTGGCCCTGCCAGGGTCGCAGCAGACGCTGCGGTGAAACCAGCACCCACTCACCGGTCAGCGCATTGCGACGTGCGTGCGAATGTTCAGAATTACTCATTTTCCACCCTGGCCGGATGCGTCGGCTCCACCAGATGTTGCCATGGCCGGCTACCGCTGACCGCCAGGTAACTTGCCTGGACGTGTGCCGCTGCCGCCAAAGCGTCGTCCTTGCGGCAGACTGCCAGCACACAGCCCCCGAATCCGGCGCCAACCATGCGCGAGCCGAGAATTAAATCACAGCTATCTGCACATTCAACCAGTGCATCGAGTTCTACACAGCTGACGGCGTAGTCATCACGCAAACTTTTGTGGCAAGCGCTTAGCATTGAACCGACCTTGTGCAAATCGCGGCGCTCGAGCGCCGCGAACGTGTCTTTGACGCGTTGTATCTCAGTGACAACGTGCCTGCAGCGGCGGTATTGAGCGGCATTCAGGGCCGCCTTGTTTGCTGCCAGCAATTCATGACTCAGGTCGCGCAGGTTTTTCATGCCCGGTACGGCCGGCGCGAGTATCGCAACTGCTGCTGCGCATTCTGCGGCACGACTATTGTACTCGCCATCCGTCAGGCTGTGGCGAGCACCACTGTCGGTCAGGAAAAAAGCGATGTCTTCTGGCAGCTGCACCTGCTGGTACTGCAAAGTGCGACAATCCAGCAGCAGCGCACTGCCGTATGTCGCACAGGCCAGAGAATACTGATCCATTACTCCGCAATGCACACCGGCGTAGTCGTGTTCTGCATGCTGGCACAGCAGCGCCAGCTCCGCAGCATCAATACTTTCACCCGCGACAGCCAGCAGTGCTTTGGCGACAGACAGCTCCAGCGAGGCCGAGGAACTCAGCCCGGCGCCGAGGGGAATATTGCTTTCGATTATCAGCTCCGCGCCGCGTACCTTGATGCCCGCACCGATCAGTCCGGCCGCAACGCCCTTGACGTATTCAATCCACGTCGGTGTCGGGTTCGGGCGCAGGTCGTCCAGAGTAAACGACTGCGTGTCATCGAGTGTTGACGACCGCACTTTCAGGACCCGGTCTTCGCGTCGCTTCGCCTGTACGCGGGTGAATATCGCCGTATTCGTCGGCAAGACCAGGCCGTCGTTGTAGTCGCTATGCTCCCCAATGATATTTACCCGTGCAGGCGCGCTGGCATACACCAGGATATCGCTCACTGGTGCAACTCAACTCTGAGAGACCAACGTCGTTCATCACCCGGCCGCAGCCATGGCACCGCATCGTTCTCGATCGCTTCATTGACACAGTCGTAGGGACTGGTCGCCGGCTCAATTCCAAGGTTGGTGTACGGCTCGGACCCACAACCGGACCAGCCACCATTGTTGATCCACAAACCTAACCAGGGGAGTTCAACCGGGTCGAAGCGGAATGTCAGGCGGGAACCATTATTACTGATAACTTTGGCAAGCCCGGATTCCGGCGACCGCACGAACACCTTGCTCACGACGGACCGCGCAGCGGCATATTGTCAGCGATGCCGATAACACTGTCGGGTTCAATCGCCATCAGGGGATGAGCGCACCAGTAGGCCGGTATCTCTGCAATCGCAACGGGGATGTGTGGATTCTTCCACAGCCAGTTGCAGCCGTTGCGTCGATCGATCAGGTCGAGAATCTTGCCGCCGGCCTGCGGCACAATCGCAAGATCAAGGCAGTCGTTTTGCAGGCGGACAGTATCCAGCCCGCCCGGGGACCGCTCGTATCGGAAACGACTTCGCAACGCTACTCAAACCTGCATCTGAAATTCTTCCTAGCATAGGCAACAGCGCAGGCCTTTGAAAATGGACATTTCTTGAAAAGTGATGGATATTCTTACGATGTCGACCAACACACTCAAGCTTCGTGAAGGCTTTGCGGGTCAGGACATGTTTGTTATTCCGCGGCCGATCCTTGCCCGGGCGCGGCAACACCCGCTGGTACGTTCGGTCTATCCGACCGACATCGGATGGTTTCCAGACGCCGGCCATCATTTTCGACAGCGGCCAAGTGGTGCCCGTCAGGACCACCTGATGCTGTGTACTGCCGGCCAGGGCTACGTTGAGATCGACCAACAACGCGCCCACCTGACGAAAGATCATTTTCTGATCATTCCGAAAGATACGCCGCACTCGTACTGGGCCGCCGACGACGATCCATGGTCGATTTTCTGGGTGCACTATCTTGGCGACGACGCGGACTATTATCGCGACCGCATTCCACGAGTTGGCCAGCCGATCCCGATTGAATCCTCTGCCAAGGACGAGGCTGTGCGATTGTTTCGCTACTGCCTGGATGCACTGCACGATGGCTATGGTCTGCCAACGTTGATTTACGCAGCGCAATCAACGCAGCACATACTGTCGCTGTTGCTGTATCGAAACCAGTCGTTACCGATGGAACAGCGCTCGGGACCGCATCGCTCCAGCATCGAGTCGGTGATCGAATACATGCAGGACAATCTCAGTCAAAATCTGCGACTCGATGATTTTGCCCGCGAGTCGGGCATGTCTGTCAGCCACTTTTCTGAGCGCTTTCGGCGTCAGACGGGCCAGTCACCCATGGCCTATTTTATTCATTTGCGGATGCGCCTGGCCTGCAGGCTGCTCGACCTGAGCGGCAAACCGGTAAAGACAGTGGCTTTGGAAATCGGTTATCGCGACCCCTATTATTTTTCCCGAATCTTCAAGAAGTCGATGGGGATCTCGCCGGACAAATATCGGGATATCAAGAAGGGATGAATCGGCGGATATTCCAATTTGGCATGCCAAACTACCTCCCTATCGGCCAGAAATGGCATATCTAAAGGCCGTTTTGGGATAGGTCGCGACTTGCTGAAAACCGGAGTATTGTCCATCATTCAGTAGCAACATCCATTGAGCGAATCGGGAACACATGCCAATATCCCGGGTAGTCAGAAATTCAACGTAATCCGGATCGGGGGACCACCAAAATGACCAACGCGTCGCAACGCCAATCCAACCGCAAGAGCTTTGCACTGACTCCGCTTTCGGCCGCCGTCGTTTCAGCACTAGGCACGGGTGGCACAGCGATCGCACAGGAGAGTGAATCCGGCTCACTCGCGATCGAAGAGATCATGGTTACAGCTACCAAGCGCGAACTCAGTTTGCAGGACATTCCCCATAGTATCGATGTGTTGTCATCGATCGAATTGCAAAGGATGGGCGCCAAGGACCTGGAATCGACTCTGCGCGCCTTGCCAAGCATTAGCCTGGTTGCCTTGCAGCCCGGGCAAAACTCCCTCGTTGTACGCGGCATCACCACCGAACCGTTCGAATACCGTACTGACGCACAGGTCGCGGTGTACCTCGACGAGCAACCGATGTCGTCGAATTCGCAACAGGTTGGCTTTCGCGGCATCGATATGGCGCGCGTCGAGAACCTGCCCGGCCCGCAGGGCACGCTGTTCGGTGCCAGCTCGCAGACCGGCACCATTCGCTACATTACGAATAAACCAACGTTCGACGGTTTTTCGGGCCGAGTTGAATTATCGGGCGCGACAACCGCTGGTGGCGACGCGAGTTCGGACATCAATGGTGTCCTGAATATTCCACTGATCGACAATAAGCTGGCTGCGCGTGTGGTCGCATACAGCTCGCATGACGGCGGCTATGTAGACAACGTTTTCGGCACCAGTTTTAGCGGCAATTATGACAATGCCGACCTTGTGAAGAAAAACCACAATGAATACGACGTTGATGGTGGCCGCATACAAGTGCAATGGAACATGTCCGAGGACTGGTCCGCATTGTTGAGTTATGTCGGCGAAAATACCGAGGCGCTCGGGGCCTGGGACAGTGACGCCAGCCTGGGCGACTATGAAGTGACGCGTTTTGATAAGGAGATTCGCACTGACGACTGGACCTCAACTTCGCTCACGCTGAGCGGCGATGTCGGGTTTGCGGATTTGTCGCTGACCTTCACCAAGTTCGATCGTGACATCGTGTACCAGTACGACAACATGACCTATTCGCAGTCCAAGGATTACAACTACGGCGCCTACTGTCTCTACTACGGTACGTCGTGTCTGTACTACGGTAATTTCTACCAAAGCTTTATCTTCAACGACCAGGCGCAATCGCGCGAGGCTACTGAAGTTCGCCTGGTTTCGAACGGTGACTCCAAGTTGCAATGGACCATCGGTGCCTACTACGAAGACTTCCTGAACGAGTGGTTTTACGGCGCGAAGGTTCCGGGACTGGAGAACACCAGCGCGTGGGCTGCTGCGCAAGCGTATGCCTACTATTACGGTTATCCAAACTACTACAACGGCTACAGCCCCAATCCAAACCAGGCCTACCCGCTGGCGCCAACCGATATCATATTTTCGAATACTTTCAAGTCGACCGTCAAGCAAACGGCCGTCTTCGGCGAGCTGGGTTACGACGTAACTGACCAGCTGAATATCTTCGGCGGGCTGCGATGGGCCGAGTTCGATCGCGACCAGTTTGAAGCCTACGAATTTCCGGGTGGCTTGTTGCCGATCGGCGATCGTGCTTCGGGTGATGGCTCCTTCAGAAGTACCAGCAAGCAGGACGACATCATTCACAAATTCGGCGTTCGCTACCAGATTGACAACAGCCGCATGATTTATGCGCTCAAGAGCCAGGGTTTTCGGGTGGGCGGCAGCAATAGTCCGCGCTCATTCAATACCGGGCGAGTGCCAGAGTTATATAAGGGCGACTTCCTCGACAACTATGAATTCGGGCTAAAGAGCACATGGTTTGACGATCGACTGACCTTCAACGCCAGCATCTTTTATATGGAATGGACCGACTATCTGCAGAGCGCCGATTTCGGCGACGACGGTGAGTGGTGGCTCGGCGGCACGGTTAACGCCGGCGGCGCAGAGACGACCGGCGCCGAAATCCAATTGCGCTATCAGGCAACTGAGCGATTGTTCCTCAGCGCGAACATATTCCACGCCGATGCCAAATTCCAGGATGACTTTTGCAACAATTTTGCGAACGGCGTGAAGGTTCCTTGTGAGACACTCCCGGGCGGTGGCATTGACCCGGACGACATCGACATCCGCAAAGGGCAAGCCATGCCGAACTCGCCTGACAGCACGTTCTGGGCAAGCGCCTACTACGAGATCCCGGATGTTCTGGGCGGTGACCTGTGGTTCTATTTCGACTACAGCTACACGTCCGAAACCTGGAATGGCACTTCAGAAGCCCGCGACATGAACAGCCAGGGACTGTCACCGTCGCGTAACTACAGTAACCTTTCGTTTGGCATGCAGTGGCCAAACGCGCTCGACCTCGACGTTGTGATCAATAATGTCACCGAGGAGAAGGGTTACAGCTTCGTCTGGACCGGTGAAGGCGGCAACGCAGATACCTTTGGCGATCCGCGCTACCAGCAGCAAAGAGCCCAGGATCGTCCGCGCACGGTTTGGCTGACGCTGCGAAAAGGCTTCGGCACCCAATAGTCAGACTCGTCACCAGCACTATCCTTCGAGAAACCCACCGCGGCGAAAGCCACGGTGGCGTTTTTCTTCTGGACCTCGAACAGCAGTCCGCACGGCATGTTGTTGACTGGTCCGATCCGGACATAGAATGGCAAGGCAAAGGCGGTGATCGAGGGCTGCGCGGCATCGCATTCGACACTGACCGGGTATACGTCGCAGCCAGTGACCAGTTACTTGCCTTCTCGCCCGAGTTTCGACTTCTCGACCGCTGGCGCAATCCCTACCTGAAATATGCGCACGGTATTTTTGTCTGGCAGCGCACACTGTATGTGAGCTCGGCCGGCTACGACAGCATCCTCGGTTTTGACCTGGATGAACATCGGTTTAGCTGGGCAATGCATGTGCAGTCGCAGCGTAATCGCTTCAAGCCCGCGGCCTATGATCCGCTGTCGGACAATGGCCCGTTGCTACTCAACAAGCTGCATCTGAACACTGTGTACTGCTCGGAGCACGGCATGTATATCAGCGGCCTGCGCAGCAAAGGCATGCTGCATTTCAATGGCCGTGACGTGAACATGGCGGTACAAATGCCGGCCGGATCGCGAGACGCCAGACCGTTTCGCGATGGCGTCATTTTCAATGACAGCGAGAATGCGGTGCTGCGCTATACCGGCAGAGGCGAAGGCGAGGAAGACCGGGCCATGGCGCTACCCGGGGACGATTCGGCCGGCTTTGCTCGCGGGCTGTGTGTGCTCTCGGACAGTGTTGTCTCAGGCGGTTCGTCGCCGTCGACCATTACCATGTACGACGTCGCTAAGAACGCAACGCTGGGCTCGGTGCAAATAAGTCCAAATCGTAACAGTGCCATTCACAGTATTGCTGCGTGGCCGTTCGACTAGAGACCTGCGTTTCTCGATACTTCTGGTAGTTCGTCAACTATATCGCCAAGCTGGTCTTGCCAAAGCTGCAGATGTTTTTCGTAGCGCCGCCACTTACCAAGCGCCCCGGTGTAGATAGGTTGTCGCACCTGTTCCGAGCTCGCAGTCTTCACAGCTCGCTCTGTTTCGTGAAAACGCAGGCAACTCTCTTCAAACGGCAGGCCACAGTGCTCGAGGATAAGCCGCACCTGTCCTTCCAGGTCGGTGACTGTGGCTTCGTAATGCACGTCGAGAACTTTTCCGGGCATCACCGCATGCCAGTGTTTCATCATCGCATCGTACTGCTGGTAGTAGTGCGCGAGATCGAGCATGTCGTAGGTAAAGTTCTGACCCGCGCCGAAGAGTTGCTTGTAGCCGCCGAGGCAGCTGTCAAAGGGATGGCGTCGCGCGTTGATTATCTTCGCGTTTGGCAGAATCAGTTGCGCCAATCCCATGGACGGAAAATTATTTGGCAGCTTGTCCGTGAACAACGGCTTTTCCGTTGCCCGGTAGCGGCGACTGTCTTCGATATACTGTTTGCCATAGCCACGAAAATCTTTGTTGCGCAATTCTTTTACCGCTTCAGGATAGCGCACGCTATCGGTGCGATAGCGACCGATTGACTCGGCTATTCGCCCCAGAATCGGCAGTTCCGAAGTACCTTCCACCTGGCTGTGACTGGCCAGAATCTGTTCCACCAGGGTTGATCCGGAACGCGGTAGTCCCACAATGAAAATCGGATCCGGTGCGGCAAAGCCGACGCCGCTTCGCTCCCGCATCAGCGCTTCGTCAAAGGTCGACTTGATGGCAGTAAAGCGCTTCTCCAGTTCCAGCGGTTCGTAATCGACCAGCATGCGCTGCCGTTGATTGCCGCTGTGGTAGTAATGCCAGGCCTGGTCGTAGTCCTGCTTGTCTTCCATGGCTTTGCCAAGCGCGAATCGAAAATGGACGTCCTCGACCTCACCAAGGTCCTCGCTCTCGACCTGCTGCAGCATCGCTTCAATTTCTTCGTCTGCAAAATTGAAAATCTTCAGGTTCGCCATGCTCCAGTAAGCCGGCCCGAAACTCGGCTTGGCTTTAATAGCGCGTCGGTACGCTGCCAGCGCCGCATCCTGGTCGCCGACCGTCTTAAGATCCCAGGCATAGGCAGATAAGGTTTGCGGCGTGGCATCGTTTAGCTCCAGTGCTTTCTCGAATGCCTCGATGGCCTTCTCCGGGTACATGGCACGACTATTTGCGTTGCCCAGGCCACCCCAGGCTTCTGCGTTTTTGGGTTCCAGTTCGGTGGCTTTCGTGAACGCATCGATCGCGTCCACAAATTTGTTCATTTGCATGAACAGAGCACCGAGCGTGAGCCACGCGCCGGTGTAGTCCGGTGCTATTTGGGTCGCGCGCCGTAGTAAGGCGTGAGCATCGTCCATGCGTTTGCTGTCCTGCCAATAGGCGACTGCGAGATGACGCAACGCATTGACGCTGTTCGGATTTTTCTTTAAGACGTTGCTGAATATTTCGATCGCTTCTGCCGACTTGCCGTCACGTTGCAACTCGGAACCCCTGACGATTGCTTCTCGTTCGGGATCTTGCTCGAGATAATCCTGAAACGCCTCGTCGGCCTCAGCGCCACGTCCTGCTGCGACCAGCGCCCGGCCCAGCTTTTTTTGCGCCAACGGCAATGCCGGCTGCAACTGAATCGCTTTTTCGAACAACGGTATCGACTCGTCGAATTTCGATTGCATGGCGAGCGCGCTGCCAAGGTCTTCGTAGAGCTGTGGAAAATTCGGATCCAGCGATAGCGCGAAGCGTAGCTGTTGTTCCGCTTCTGGCGCACGATTCTGCTTCATCAGGGCAGTGCCGAGCAGGCGTAAATGATCTGTACAGCCTGGATGCCCGGCCAGGTAATCGCGACAAACCTCTTCGGCTCGCAACGGCCGATCGCGACGCAGGAAATCGAGCGACTTCTCGATGCTGACGTCTTTCTCAGGCAGTGGCTGATTCACGCGGCCGCTGCCGGCGGCACATAGTCAAAAATAAAGGAGATGCGATCCTCGCTCCCCATATTCAGGACGCTGTGTTTCATCTGATTGTTGATCTCATACGCTTTACCCACTTCGAATGCATAGGGCTTGCCCGAAATCGTGTAGCGCACACCCGGGCCGGTCGTGATTGGCACATGAATTCGGTGCCCGATTTTGAACGAATGCAGGACGTCACGATGCGCGTTGATCCTGCCCTTGCTCTTGAGTTTCGCGGCCATCGCGCGTAGCAGAATGCCACCGGGTTGATAGTAAGTCTCTATGACCTTGTCAATCACGGGCATCGCCACATCCGCCAGTTTGTCCCAACCGGCTTCGCGATAGATATCACCGTCCGGCCAGCCCTCATCACAAAAAAGCATCACGATCGACTCGGTGTCTTTATGTACCTCATAGATTTGTTGACGTATGGCCTGCTCCGACCACACAGCAGGCTCTTGTGACAAGATCCTGGCCCCCAGCTCCTGCATATTCACTGGCCCGAGGCAGCGCTGGTCTTCGCCAAAATCCATGCTATGTCCTTCGTTGTGTAGGCCGTATATATTACCGATATGGTCGGTTTCCGCAGCATTTTCTACAGCAGCATCATATTGCTGGCCGCGTGCTCGACAGGTGGCGAAAGTTCGCTCTCCATTGGCGCGGACAACGAGCGTGTTCGCTACACCGGACGCTGGAATTTTGACCACGCTGCGGAGCCATGGGTCGGCTGGCAAGGCAGCACGGTTAGCGTGGCTTTTCGCGGCTCCGGAATTTCCGCCACCCTGGACTTTGGCGATGCTGGCGAGCTATTGCGCATTCTCGTCGACGGAGTGCCCGAGGAACCGGCGCGATTCGTGCCCGGCGGCAAACAGACAATTGTGCTGGCGAACGGACTCGACCCCGACGTTGCGCACACGATTACCCTCATGAAAGAGGAGTACGCAACGTCCAACCTGATATTTCACGGCTTCGAACTCGCCGACGGGGAATTGGCCAAACTGCCACCGCGAGCGGAACGGCGCATCGCATTTTTCGGCGACTCGAATATGGAAGGCTATTCTTTGTACAACGAGAAGAATGACGGCAGCAACGGCACCTACTTCGCCTATCCGGCGACTGTGTCGCGCATGCTCGGCGCCGAAATGACTTTGCAGGCGGCAGGCAGCGCGACGCTCGATGGCCCCTCCGGCAATGATGTCGTCTCTTTCGTAAACTCACCTGCTTTCGATCGCGAACACCCCGACTACGACGACAGTTTCGAGCCGCATGTAATTGTCGTCAATGCCGGCGCAAATGACATATCCCGCGTCGAGCAAGCTGCGATGAAGGCCGCCACCAAGCAGAATTATCGCAATGCCATTGCCGCGCTCCGTGACGAATATGGCGACGAGCCACACATCATATTGTTCAACTCGTACGGCTGGGACGTGAACGAACCTGCGCTGTATAACTCGGAGATCGTCACTGAAATCGGTGGCAATCTGTCCAAGCTGGACTTCGCCTGGTGCTGGGAACAATGGCACGGCGACATGGTTGATCACTCGGGCCAGGCCGGTCGGCTGGCAAGCTATATCGCGTCTCTGGACCTCGGCTTTACTGTGCAACGTGGTCTGGACGTGGTCGACGGTTATGGCGAGGGCTACGGCGTAGCCAACGGCAGCTTCGAAGGGGCGGCTCGTGATGGCTACGGCGGCTTCGGCTGGCGTTACCACGCAGACGGTGTCGAAAGAGTCCTGGTCGATGACGCTGCAAGCGGTGACTTTGTTATTCGGCTCGAGTCAAATGAGTCGGTGCATCAGTGCATAGACGCGACGGGTGGCGAGGTTCCTGAGCCAACGAAGCACTCGCAGCAATTTCGGCTGACCGCGTCGATTCGGAGTCGCGGCGACAGCGGGGAAGCCATGCAGCCCGCCAACCACTCCGCGCACAACCTGTACCTGAGAGAAGGCCTCGAGGAACAGTCGTTCACCGTAGGACCCGAATGGCAGGACTACTCCGCCACCGTGACTGCACCCGATGGCACCTGGCAAACCTACGTGATCCTCAAGTCCGTGGCGGGCGAGATAGAGTTCGACAACATCAGGGTTGTAGGACTCTAGTTCAAAACGATTCCTGCCGTTGGATTGACACCCCTTAAAGCCGCAAAAACAGGCATCCATGTTGTACAATTCCGCCTGCACATGTCCATCAACCTAACAAAAAGAGACTAATTGTGAGCAACGCTGAGCAGCTGAAAGTAATCAAGACACGCCCTGGATTCATTGCAGCCCTGGACCAAAGTGGCGGCAGCACGCCCAAAGCATTGGGTCTTTACGGCATCAAAGATGACGCCTGGTCGAACGACGAGGAAATGTTCGCAGTCGTACATGCGATGCGTAGCCGCATCATGACCAGTCCGGCGTTTAACGGCGAGCGCATTCTTGGCGCAATCCTGTTTGAGAACACGATGGATCGCGAAGTCGAAGGGCAGTCCACGGCTTCGTACTTGTGGGAAGTCAAGAATGTCCTGCCGTTCCTGAAGATTGACAAGGGCCTTGCCGACCTCCAGAACGGCGCACAGCTTATGAATCCAAACCCCGGCTTACCCGAACTGCTGGAGAAAGCAAAAGCCGCCGGTATTTTTGGCACCAAAATGCGATCCGTTATCAAAGCAGCGAATGCGACCGGCATTCGTGCTGTTGTCGAGCAGCAATTTGAAGTCGGCCGCCAAATCATTGCCGCCGGGCTGGTACCCATCATCGAGCCCGAAGTAGACATCCATTGCCCGGAAAAAGAAGCCGCCGAGGATATGCTGCATGCCGCACTCATTGATGAACTTAACGCATTGGGCAGTGACGAAATGGTCATGCTCAAACTCACTTTGCCGGAGAAAGACGGCTTGTACGCCGACTGCATATCGCACTCGAATGTTGCACGAGTAGTT
Source organism: Woeseiaceae bacterium (assembly GCA_037968975.1). Lineage (GTDB taxonomy): Bacteria > Pseudomonadota > Gammaproteobacteria > Steroidobacterales > Woeseiaceae > UBA1847. The sequence continues at coordinate 31,688 of JBBKWL010000256.1, forward strand.
GCGTTGTCGGGCGGTTACTCTCGCGAGGAAGCCAACGATCGTCTCTGCCGCCAGAAGGGCATGATTGCAAGCTTCTCACGTGCTTTGGCTGAAGGACTGCAGGCGCAGCAAAGCGATGCGGAATTCAATGCGATGCTGGACGCGTCAATCCAGACTATCTTTGACGCATCCAAAACCTAGACCCGCGTTTAGGAATCCAATGAGCACTGCACAGATCATCTACACCAAGACGGATGAGGCACCCGCCCTCGCCACCTATTCTTTTCTGCCGATCGTCGAAGCGTTTACCAATGCCGCTGACATTGATGTCGAAACCCGGGATATTTCGCTGGCCAGCCGTATTCTTGCCAATTTCCCGGAAAACCTGACCACGACTCAGCGACATAACGATACACTTGCGGAACTCGGTGCGCTGGCGAAGACGCCCGCGGCGAATATCATCAAATTGCCGAATATCAGTGCGTCAATTCCGCAATTGGCGGCGGCAATTGCGGAGCTGCAGTCGCAGGGATTCGATATACCGGATTATCCCGAAGAGCCCAAAGACGATTCTGAGAAAGATGTCCAGAAACGGTATGCCGCGGTGCTTGGGAGCGCAGTGAACCCGGTACTCCGGGAGGGCAATTCCGATCGTCGTGTCGCTAGCGCTGTGAAGGCGTTTGCGAGAGCCAATCCACATTCGATGGGAGCCTGGAGCCCGGACTCCAAATCGCACGTGGCGCATATGACCGACGGCGATTTTTATTCAAGTGAAAAGTCTGTCGTTATCGAGCAAGCAGGCGATCTGCGCATCGAACACGTCGCCGCCGACGGCACCGTCTCGGTACTGCGAGCTGCGGTTGCGGTTCTAGAGCACGAAGTCATTGACGGCGCCGTCATGAGTTGCAAAGCATTGCGCGAATTCTTCGCGCGGGAAATCGACTCTGCCAAGGCAGAGGGTGTGTTGCTGTCGCTGCACCTTAAAGCGACGATGATGAAAGTGTCAGATCCGATCATGTTCGGCCATGCGGTAAAAGTGTATTTCGAGGATGCATTCGAGAAACACGCCGAATTGTTTGACTCAATTGGCGTGGACGCGAACAACGGTATCGGCGACGTCTACGCAAAAATTGCGGACTTACCGGCAACGCGGCGCGCGGAAGTCGAATCGGATTTGGCAGCGGTGTACGCAAATCGGCCTGAGTTGGCGATGGTCGACTCCGACAAAGGCATTACCAACCTGCATGTTCCGAGCGATGTAATCATCGACGCGTCGATGCCTGCCGCGATTCGGACGTCAGGCCAGATGTGGGGGCCGGATGGCAAGCTTGCAGACACCAAAGCACTGATTCCGGATCGCAGTTACGCCGGCATCTATAAGGAAGTTATCGAATACTGCCGAGAGAATGGCGCATTCGATGTAAAGACCATGGGCAATGTCTGCAATGTTGGCTTGATGGCGCAGAAAGCTGAAGAGTATGGCTCGCACGACAAAACTTTCGAGATTGTTACGGCCGGACAAGTGCGCGTTGTCGATGGCAAGGATGCTGTCCTGCTTGAGCACGCGGTGTCCCCAGGTGATATCTGGCGCATGTGTCAAACCAAGGACCTGCCGATTCGCGACTGGGTGCGCCTGGCGGTAAGCCGCGCCCGACAAACAGGCACTCCGGCGATATTCTGGCTTGACGAAAACCGTGGCCACGACCGCAACCTCATTGTGCTCGTCAACCGCTATCTTCAGGATCACGATACTGCCGGCATGGATATTCGAATCCTGTCGCCGGTTGCAGCCATGCGCGAAACCTTGCAGAGAGTGACTGCGGGCCAGGATACGATTTCCGTAACCGGCAATGTCTTACGCGACTACCTTACCGACCTGTTTCCGATTCTCGAGCTCGGTACGAGCGCGAAGATGTTGTCGATTGTGCCGCTGCTCGCGGGTGGTGGCTTGTACGAAACCGGAGCTGGCGGGTCTGCACCGAAACACGTACAACAATTTTTGAGTGAAGGGCATTTGCGTTGGGACAGTCTGGGCGAGTTTCTCGCACTGGCAGTATCCATCGAAGATCTTGCCGATAAGTCCGGCAACGCTCGGGCGACGGTAATCGCTAACGCGCTCAACGACGCGAATGCGCGCTACCTTAGCGAAAATAAATCACCGTCACGCAAGGTGAATGAACTGGACAATCGCGGCAGTCATTTTTATTTAGCTTTGTACTGGGCGGCCGCGCTTGCATCGCAAGCGGCGGATGCAGAACTTGCCAAGCAATTCACTGCTGTTGCAGATGCGTTAGCAGAAAATGAACAGGCGATCATCGCAGAATTGGCGTCGGCCCAGGGTGAGGCCGTGGATATCGGCGGTTACTATCACCCCGATGACAGCAAAGCGACCGCAGCGATGCGCCCAAGCCCGCTTCTGAACAAGATCATTAGTTCAATTTAGAGTTTCTTGTTCACGACGACCTGCAGGCCGTCAACGAGCTCTCGCCAGACGTCGTCGTCGATCGAGTCGCGTAGCTCAAAATAGGTTTGCTGGACCGCCGGCATGATTTGATCGCGCAGATCCCGACCCTGTTGCGAGGTAGCGACGTAGACGACGCGGCGATCGATTGCAGAGCGCCGCCTTTCAATCAGCTCCATGCTGTGCAGTCGATCCAAAATTCCAACCAGGCTGGGAGCGGAAATCAGTGTGGCAGCCGCGAGCTCGGTGTGGCTGATCTCCTCGATATCCCAAAGGACCCGCAGTATTCGCCACTGCTGTTCTGTCAGGCCGAACTCCTTAAAAATGCGGCGAAATCTCGGCATCACAGCATCGATCGCAGCGTACAAAAGCATCGGCAGGGACTGGCTGAATTGGGTTATGCTCATTTCCGAGACATTATTTCATATCTATATTATTAATATCTTAATTAATTGTTGCCACGCTGCACAGGCTGCCAGGAACATTAGCCACCGTGCTCGTCGCATGTCTGCTTCCGCCGTATTTTTGTTGTTCTGCGCAGTCGTGAAATTTGGCGCCAAACCGCCGGTTGCTTCGCCAGAAAAGCGCGCGTAGAGTTACGCCCAACCTCAGCAGGTGAACATCAACAGGTAGTCGTTGATGTTGAACGGGAAGACGGTGCGCCTTTGGGCTAACCCGTCACTGCCCCCGCAACGGTAAATGAGTCAGTTGATCAACACAGCCACTGCGCATGTAGCGTGGGAAGGCGATCAACGAAGACGCACGGCGTTACTCATGAGTCCGGAGACCGGCCTGCTGATTGATCCATTGTTCAATCGCGGCGGGCGATTCGTGGGGATGTCGACTCTCTCCCTCCCTCCAGGAATTGGCACTAAGCGCGGGTTCGGGGACCTCTGCGGGAGAGCATCATGCAATACTACGCACGAATTTTCGTAAGCGGCCTCGCCATCCTGGTCAGCACTACTTCTTTTGCACAAATTGAAACTATCAGTGACTTCGATCAGATCGTAGTCACAGGCTCCCGCTCTCCGTTGGCCACCAGCCAGCTCGGTAGTGCGGTTACTGTAATCACCCGTGATGACATCGAGAAACGCCAGGCGCGTTACGTCACTGATATGTTGCGTGCCGTTCCGGGATTTGCCATCAGTCATTCGGGCAGCACAGGTTCGCAAACCCAGGTACGGGTGCGCGGCTCAGAGGCCAATCACGTCCTGGTGCTGGTTGATGGCGTACGCGCCAACGATCCGGCTACAGGTGACGAGTTTCGCTGGGAATACCTCACTACCAGCAACGTTGAACGCATAGAAGTCGTGCGCGGCCCGCAGAGTTCGCTCTGGGGCAGTGATGCGGTCGCAGCGGTGGTTCACATCATCACGAATTCGGGTGGCGCGACCTCGGCCTTGGACGGATATGTGGAAAGCGGCTCGTTCAGGACGACCAATCTTGGCGTAAGCGGCACCCTGGGTGAGGAAACCTGGTCACTCAGCGGTGGTATAGAAAAGCTGGATACCGACGGCACCAATATCTCACGCACCGGATCGGAAAAAGATGGCTCGGATATCACGACGGTATCGCTGGCGGCACAATACCGTCACAGCGACTCGCTGTCTCTGGTCGCAAGTGTGCGCAGCACAGATGCCTGGACACAGTTTGACCCGGTGGATTTTTTCGTCACAGGCCTGCCAACAGACGGCGATGTGGCAACAGACTCCGATAATTTATACGCCCGAGTTGCCCTCAGGTATGGTGCCGCGAACAGTCGCCTCACGCAGCACCTGAGTGTGAAGTTTTTCGATTCTGACAATCGCAACCTGGTGGATAGTATTGAAGACTCTGCGTCTGCCTCCAATCGCAGCACGATTGCGTATCAGGCCGATATTTCCTTGGGCGCCAACGTTTTATCACTGGCGCTCGAACAGGAAGAGACCGACTTTGAACAAAGCGGCGCTATAATTTTCGGCGACCCTAATCAAAAACAAAGCATGGACGTCACGAGCTTCATCGCCGACTACCAGGGCTTGTCGCACGAACGACTCACCTGGTTATTCAGTGCCCGGTTCGACGACAATAGCGATTTTGACGACGCGGTCAGCGGCCGTCTGTCCTTGGCCTATGACTTATCCGACTCGACCGTCTTACGTGGCAACATCGGGACCGGTCGCAAAAATCCTACTTTCACGGAACTGTACGGATTCTTTCCAGGGCAGTTCGTCGGTAACCCCGACCTGAAACCCGAACGCACCACCTCCTACGACATTGGCGTCGACAAAACTCTCCGAAACGGTGCTGTTGTGTTGCAGCTTTCGCTGTTTCAACAAGACCTTGAAGATGAGATCAACGGATTCGTTTTTGACCCGAATACATTCCTGTCCACAGCCGAGAATATCGACGGCAGCAGCAAACGCAGCGGCGCGGAACTCGGTGCAAGCTGGCAGATCAGTGCCAGTTTTGACCTAAGTGCTTCGTACACTTATACGGATTCGAGTCAGGAAGATGCGGCCGGCGAGGATGTGCAGGAAATTCGACGCCCCAAACACTCGGGCTCACTGGCACTTGGCTATCGCGCCAGCAACCATCGATTTAGTGCGGCACTTGCTGTCGACTATGGCGGCACCCGGAGCGATGTATTTTTCCCGCCGTGGCCTGACCCGAGTGAAACAGTCACACTCGATAGCTATTGGCTGGTCGATCTCACATTGCAATATCGGCTCAGCAAGTCGACAGCACTGTTTGCAAAGGGAACGAATCTGCTGAACGAGGACTATGAACAACTCTTCGGTTATCGGACACCGGGAGCCGCAGGGTATTTCGGACTGCGCATGAACTTCGGCAAATAGGTAGACCACTATGAATCTATACAGGAAACCCTCCTAGATATATTTTCGAAGAATCAATCGTCCAATACTTTTCGACTTGCCGAGCGGTATTATGGTTGAGTACCTATCGGGTATAAAATTCCGTCTATTGATCACTACGGATAACGCGTATGCGAGAGCCAGGCAAACCCACTAGCGTTCGCTGGCGCGTATTTGTTCTGATTGCGGCCGCCAGTTTTGTCGCTTACGTACTTCGTGGTTCGATATCCATAGCCACACCGGCAATGATTCAGGATCTTGCGCTCAGCGAGATTCAGTTTGGCTGGATCGTCAGCGCATTCCTTTGGAGCTACACGATCTGCCAATTTCCTGGCGGCATCTTCGGTGACAAGGTCGGTCCAAGAAAAGCACTGACATTAATCGCAGTGTTTTCCAGTTTCGGACTTATTCTGACCGCAGCAGTACCGGGGCCAGCCGTCGTTTCCGGGGGCGTGGTTCTTGGCCTGATGATGCTGGTCCGGTTTCTCAACGGCATAGTGCATGGCCCGGTCTTCCCGGTCATCAACGTGGCGGTCAGTCGCTGGTTTCCGATTGGCGGCTGGGCTCTGCCGACCGGTCTTTCAAGTTCCGGACTGACACTTGGGTTCGCCGCTACCGCGCCGGTGGTCACGTGGATGGTCCAGGATTTCGGCTGGCGCGCCTCCTTCCTGATTCTTGCTCCCCTTGGTTTTGTGCTGGCAGGAGTTTGGTGGTGGTATGCCCGCGACTATCCGGGCGAACATGGGTCGGTTAACGAGGCAGAACTTGCTCTGATAACGTCCAATCGAATACCGCCGGTGACCACTGTTACGAATCCGCCGGGATGGGTCCGCATTCTCAAGGATCGCAACATCGTCTTGCTGACGCTGAGTTACTCGTTCTCTAACTTCATTTTTTACTCCGTCTTTAGCTGGTTTCCCTACTACCTGATCAAGATTCGCGGCATCGACCCGACGACAACCGGATATGCGACTGCGTCGCAGTGGATTGCCGCGGCAGCAGGCGCAGCGCTTGGAGGCTGGCTGTGCGATCGGCTGTGCAAGCGGATTGGTGTGCGCTGGGGTGGTCGCTGGCCGATAATCATCGGCCAACTTGGGTGCGCCGTTTTCCTGTTTATCGGCGCGTATCATAGTGACCCGATGATCGCCGTGATCATGCTTGGGCTGTGTTTTTTCTTTCAACAGATTACTGAAGGGGCCTACTGGTCATCGAGCATCGCCATAGGCAACCAGTTTGCCGGCGCTGCGGGTGGCGTCATCAATACCGGTGCAAATGCGATGGGCGCTCTCAATGCGCTGCTCGTACCGTGGTTTGCCAGTGTGTTCGGTTGGCCTTTTGCGGTTGCGTCTGCGGGTATCTTCACGCTGATCGCGATGCTGCTAATGATGTTTGTTCGCGCCGACGAGACTATCGCTCTCAACTGATAATATGGATTACACACGCCTTTTGGAACTCGCCTGCGGGTCGGCGGTCAATACGCGATACAAATAGCTAAATAAAAGAAGCGGGGGCAGACTGATGCGCGCACTATTTTCCTTACTATTATTCATATCCGTTGCAGGCAATGCGGCAGCGGACGTCGAATCATTGCGAACAGATGCCAACGCAGCGGCCGCTGCCGGAGACACTGACCAGGCAATTGCGTTGTTCAGGGACATTCTCGAAGCAGCGCCGGATGATGGCGCCGCCCATTATCGCCTGGGCAGCATACTCATGGACAACGATGGCGACCTCGGCGAAGCGACGGCACGTTTCGAACGTGCCGGAGAACTTCAGTTTCAGCCCGGCGGAGTAGCGTATCGATTGTCCAGAATTTACGCGAGCACCGGGCGTGAGGCAGAAGCTCTCGAGCAGATGGAGATTCTTGCGGCTAATGGATTCGGCTTACCCAATTTGATTGACGGCGAAGACGACTACGCCAGCATCAGCGACGAACCGCGCTTCGTCGCTGCGTTTGCAACGATTCGCGGCGCACGATATCCCTGTGAGGCGGGCGAAAAACATCATGCATTTGATTTCTGGATCGGCGAATGGGATGTGACCCAAGGCGGCCAGGCCGCCGGTACCAACAGTATCCAACCGATTCTCGGCCACTGCGCCATTTTCGAGCAATGGGAAGGCGGCGGCGGTGGCTTGGGCAAGAGTTTTAATTACTACGATCCGGGTCACGACCATTGGCGCCAGATCTGGATCAGCGACAGTGGCACTTTCATTGAATTCACGGGTCAGGCTCGCGATGGCGGAATTTTCTACACGGCCGAGACCATCAATCCTGCCGACGGTGCTGTCACGCACCACAAGTTTGAGTTTACGCAGAATGACGATGGCAGTGTCCGACAGTTCTGGGCCACCTCAACCGACGAGAAATCGACCTGGACCACGATTTGGGATGGTCATTACGAGCGTCAATAGGCTTTTCATGCTGACCGTTTTGGTTTGGTTTTCTTAGCCAGAGGCTTAGCCTTGCCTTTCGACTTTGGCTTTCTTTTCGGCTTGCCCTTTGCCAGTCCCTTCGGTTTGCCTTTGGGATTCGGTCTGCCCTTCCGCTTACGCGGCGACTTGCCCTCACCATATCGGGAAATGTTCATCGGTTGGCCGCAAATGCGAGTTTTCTTTAGATCCTCAAAAACATCTTTCGGCATGCCCGCTGGCAAATCGACCAAACTGTACTCCGCCTCAATTTCTATACTGCCGATATGCTCGCCGTCCAGGCCTGACTCGTTGGCAATCGCACCCACAATATTTCCCGGTTTGACGCCGTGTACATGCCCCACCTCGATTCGATAACGCTCCGCACCCGCCTGCACGTCACGAACCGGCTTTATGTCTGACCTGCTTTTGTGCTTGTCTCCGGCCCTATCGGGACCGAGCAACATCGACTTTTCGCCGATGGAAATTTTCGCGAGCGCCGCTGCTATCTCAACCGCCGGCACGTCGTGCTCCTGACGGTATTGTTCAACCAGCCCCTGCATAAATCCAAGTTCGCCGAGCGCCAGCGTGTCCGTGATCTTTTGTTTGAAATCGGCGATGCGTTTGTTGTTAACGGTTTCCGTTGTCGGCAATACCATTTGTTCAATCTTCTGCCGCGTCGCTCTCTCGATCGCCGCCAGCATGCGCCGCTCGCGAGGCGCTACGAACAGAATCGCTTCGCCACTTCGTCCTGCGCGGCCGGTACGCCCGATTCGATGGATGTAGGCTTCGGTGTCGTAAGGTACGTCATAATTCACAACATGACTGATACGATCGACGTCGAGACCGCGTGCTGCGACGTCGGTCGCAACCAGAATATCGAGCGTACCCTTTTTTAGGCGCTCTACCATCTGTTCTCGCTGCGCCTGCGCCATATCGCCGTTCATTGCTGCTGCCGCATAGCCACGCGCCTCAAGTTTTTCGGCAAGTTCAACTGTCGCAGTCTTGGTACGAACAAACATCAGAATTGCATCGAAAGGTTCTACTTCAAGAATGCGCGTGAGTGCGTCCAGCTTGTGTAAACCGCTGACCTGCCAGTAACGTTGGCGAATGGTTTCGGCCGTCGCAGTGCGTGCTTTGATCGAAATTTCCTGCGGCTCATTCAGGTAACGCCGCGCAATCTTCTCTACCTGCTTCGGCATGGTTGCCGAGAACAATGCCATCTGCCGTTTATCCGGAGTCTGTTGCAGAATCCATTCAACCTCTTCGATAAAACCCATACGCAGCATTTCATCTGCTTCATCCAGCACCACGGCTTTCAGACCACCGAGTTTCAGCGTTCCCTTACGCATGTGGTCCATCAAACGACCCGGCGTACCGACGACAACCTGCACGCCACGTTTCAGCTGTCGAATTTGCCCGCCATATTCCTGGCCGCCGTAGATCGGCAGGACATGAAAACCTTTGATGTGCGACGCATAGTGCTGAAACGCTTCGGCCACCTGAATCGCGAGTTCACGCGTCGGCGTCAGTGTCAGCACCTGCACGTTCTTGTCCTGCACATCGATGTTCGACAGCAGCGGCAAGGCGAATGCCGCGGTCTTGCCGGTGCCTGTCGGCGCGTGGCCCAGAATATCCCGGCCTTTCAGCAAATGCGGAATAGCCTGGTTTTGAATCGGCGTTGGGGTTTCATAACCGATCTCGTCCAATACCCTGATTAATGGCTCGGATAGCCCAAGATCGCGAAAACTGCTCGTGCCTGGTTTGGCATCGGACTTCGACATGGTATCGCTCTGATGTGGCAATTAGCCGGCGAAGATCCCACCGGAAGGCGGCGCATGATACCATCCGGCCGCTAATTCACCTCTCACCCGGTAAAAACTCTTGATTTCTGCTGCAAATTTGTCGATCCAGTTCGGCGCCAAACCCTTGTTCGAAAATGTCTCTGCAACCTTTGGCAATGGTAACCGCTACGGCCTGATCGGTGCGAACGGCTGCGGCAAATCGACCTTGATGAAAATTCTGGCACGAGAGCTGGAGCCCACTGCTGGCAACGTTTCTGTCGAGCCCAATGCCCGGGTCGGACAGCTGTCCCAGGATCAGTTCGCTTACGAGGAGTACCGCGTACTCGACGTCGTCATGATGGGCTATGACAAATTCTGGACCGTGATGCAGGAGCGCGAGCGACTCTATTCCTTGCTGGAGATGAGCGATGCAGAGGGCATGCGCGTCGCCGACCTGGAGGTCGAATTTGCGGAAATGGACGGTTATTCCGCGGAATCCCGCGCTGGCGAGCTTCTGGAGGGCATCGGAATTCCGGTCAGTCAGCACCATGGACTGATGCGCGCTGTCGCACCTGGCTGGAAGCTGCGCGTGCTGCTGGCGCAGGCATTATTCTCGGATCCGGATGTGCTGCTGCTCGATGAGCCAACCAACAACCTCGACATCAATACCATTCGCTGGCTGGAGGATTTTCTGGATTCCAGTAAGTCGACGATGGTTATCATTTCGCACGATCGCCACTTTTTGAATAGCGTGTGCACGCACATGGCCGATCTCGATTACGGCAAATTGCAGATTTTCCCCGGTAACTATGACGAATACATGACTGCCGCAGAACAGGTTCGCGAGCGCATGTATTCCGATAATGCCAAGAAAAAAGTGAAGATGGCCGAGCTACAGGCGTTTGTCAGTCGCTTTTCCGCGAATGCGTCAAAGGCGAAGCAGGCGACTTCTCGTGCGCGGCAACTTGAGAAAATTGAGCTCGAAGACATCAAGCCGTCGAGTCGCGTCAGTCCGTACATTCGATTTGATCAGGACAAACCTTTGCGTCGTCTCGCGGTGGAAGCCACGGAATTGAGCAAGAGCTTCGATGCAGGACCGCTGTTCGAGAATCTGGACATTACTATCGACGCGGGATCACGAGTCGCAATTCTGGGCCAGAACGGCATCGGCAAAACAACGTTGCTACGGTGCCTGTCAAAAGATATCGCGGTGGATAGCGGTGAGATCAAATGGGCCGAGAATGCGAAAACCGGATTCTTCCGGCAGGACAATGCCGCGGAGTTCGAGCAGGACATGAGTCTGTTTGACTGGATTACTCAATGGCAACCAAAAGGCGCGCCGGAGCAATTGTTACGTGCCACTCTCGGACGCATGTTGTTTTCGAAAGATGACAGCGAGAAGTCGGTGAAAGTGGTGTCGGGTGGCGAACAACGTCGATTGATGTTTGGCAAGCTGACCTTGCAGCAACCGAATGTCATTCTCATGGATGAACCAACCAATCACCTGGATATGGAGTCGATCGAAGCACTCAATCTCGCTCTGGAAAATTATCCCGGCACATTGATTTTTGTCAGCCATGATCGCGACTTCGTATCGACGCTCGCAACGCGCATCATCGAGATGACGCCTGCAGGTATCATTGACTACTCGGGCACCTACGAAGAGTATTTGCGTTCGCAGGGCGTTGTCGAAAAAACCCGCGCCGCCTAGACTAGGTTTCGCCCAGCCAGCTGTACTCAAGGTCGCGAATTGCGCTGCTGTCGCCGCGCCAGTTCGCCGCCAGTTCCTGCCAGGTTTGCGCCGCCTTCGGATCGCCGGCGGCATCCTGAGCACGCGCGAGGCCAAGCAACGATTGGGTTCTGGCCGTGCTGCGATTGAGTGCTTCCGAAAAATAGATAATCGCCTCCTCCGCCCTGCCCAGCGACAACAGCATTTCGCCGGTGAGTTCGTTCGAGGGCTTCGGCACATGCGGCGGACCGTAATACATTGGCTGACTGCTTTCAGCTTCGGCCGCTGACATCATCAGTACGACAGCCTCGTCAGTTTCGCCGCGCCGAAACTTGAGCAGGGCATCAATTTGCCGTGCGATAACTGTGGCCAGCAAATAATCTTCTTCGGACTCACCGGTCTCACTCTCGTGCAATCCTTGTTCCACTGTGAGTACTTCCGCACTATCAATCGCGGCGTCGAGCAATGCCAGTTCACTGTGAGCGACCTCGAGGTCCCCATGCACGATACTCAAAAACGCGGTGCTGAAACACTCAAGTGCAGTCGCGTATAAACCAAGCTCGCTGGTGTCGGTCGGTGGCAGGATACGCGGCGCAATTGCATCTTCCACAGCGTAGCTGGCGCGCATGTACGCTGCATGCCGGAGGTTGGTTTCGATGGGTAGTGCGGCCGCGTCCTGGCGCATCATTTTCAGGGTTTCACGGGCCTCTTCGAAGCGACCTTGTTGCAATAGTCCATACTCCAGCCAGTGCAACGCATGCTTGCTGCGCCGCGCCTGCTCCCGACCGGCACGTTGCATGCTGTCTTCGGATACTCGTACTGACGTACGGTTCGCCTCGATCACTTCGTCCCACATTCCCAGCGACGTATAGATATGCGACACCATGTGTTGTGCGTGTGAGGCGTTCGGCGCGATCTTCGAATACTCACGCGCCGCTCGCAGACCAAGCGGTGCATGAATCTGGTCGTCGTAACTGTGAATCATGTAATGCGCAGCACCCGGATGTCGCGGTTGCCGGGCGAATACTTCCTCGGCAATAGAGGCCGCCTTCATATAGGTCCGAAAATCACGCTCATAAACGGAGCCCAGAATCGACAAGGAATAAAATGCGGCCGCCTCGAGGTCTTCCGGGTAATCCTCGTACAGCTTTTGCATCGCGTTCATGTATGCGACATCGCGGCTCGGCTTGTCACCGTCGCCATAGAGCATGTAGATAGCATCGATGTAACGCTCTTCACGCTCCGTCGCCTTACGCTTGCCGTGCGGTAAGAGCTTGGTTAATGCCTCCACCGCTGCATCGCGTTCCTGGCGGGCCCAGATCGGGTAGTTACGCGTCATCGCCTCGCCCCAGATTGCCATCACGAATCCTGGGTCAATGTCCTGCGCCTCGAGAAACGCAGCGCGCGCATCTTCAAACTCGAAACTGTGCAGCAGCTTTACGCCCCGGTCGAATGCATCTTGTGCCGCGGCGGTCCCGGAATTTGGAAAGTCGAGCACACCGAGGATCAGCGGTGGCGCATCGCCTTCGTGTACCTCACCTTCGTCGGGCCACGCGGCAGACGGCAGGCAAACTACGGCAATCAAAAGCACAGCAATTTTTCGCATATGTCTTATTCTCATATTCTTCGTTCTAATTGATTAGTCCAGATGTTCGACCTGGAAACTAGCGTCAAACGGCGGCAGTCCAACGACTGCACGTTCGCGATTTACGTTCGCCAGCATCGCCTCTTCCAATTCGATCAGGCGAGTATCATCTGCGAGAATCGCCAGCGCCGGCGAAACCTCGGTGGGTGGTCCGATGTAACTCCAACCGCCGGCTACCGCCTCGCGCAGGTGTTCAATCGCCGCGTCTTTGTCGCCGATGATCGCGTAGTACTCCCCCATATTGCCGGAGAACACAAAGTTTTTGATGCCTTGTACTTTTAGCATGGTCATCCATCGATCCAGAAACAGGATTGCTTCCTCTGCCCGAGCAGAATTGCCAAGACGTTGATACGCGATGGCAGTGTTGGCCATAAGGTTGTAACCAACATCATCTCCGGGGTGCTCATCGGCAAATGCCGCGATGCTGGGCCAGCGCTCTTCCAGGAAATTGGCCAGGTCCTGGTCGCGGCCCTCACGCAAAAGCAGGTAGAAAAGTGTTTCCGGATCTCCGGAGGAAGCCTGTTCGTAGGCTTGGGCGAACGCTTCTTCTTCTCGGCCCAATTCGTAGAGCGCACCGGGCCAGAAGTATGGTGACCCTTCCACAGCCGCACGTTCAAACTGCCCGGTCCCCATCAATCCGAAACTCAGATAAATCTTGGCGACGCCACTCATGGGACCCGAATCCCGTCGCAACTCCATCTGCCGCAAGCCTTCGCCATTCTTGCCGGAGTACATATAATTAATGCCCCGGGCCATGAACAAGTCCGGGTTATCAGGATCAAAAGCTTCCATGCGTTTGAGCAATTCCGCCGCGTTGTCCTGCTGCCCGAAGTTATTGAACATCATCATTGCGTTCGCGAACGCAGGCCGGTACAACGGGTCCCGCTCCGCGATTTCCTCAATGATTTCCATCGCACCGCGCATGTCGCCTGCAGTACGTAGGGCGATCTGCAACCAGTTACTGGCATCAATAGAGTTCGGATTGATCTCCAGCGCCCTGACCAGTGCATCGATACCCGCATCGGTCTCCGTGCCGTCTCTGCCATAGTAGAGGCCCAGCGCTGCCCAGCCCTCGGCCAGGTGCGGGTCGAGCTGCAACGCCTGATCGGCGAAACGTTTGCCACGCCGGTTCGATTCGTCATGTGGAATTGACCCATACTGTTGATCCGATAGCAGCATCGTGGCGATCCCGCGTTGCGCGTACGCCGGTGCATATTCCGGGTCCAATTGAATCGCCTCATCAAGCTCACGGACCGCTGTCTCGATTTCAGTACCAATCCGCGTGTAGATGCGCTGCTTCGCCTTCAGGTACAACGCATAGACTTCCGGAATGGTGCGGCTTGCCGCGGCGATTCCGACTTCGTCGGAAAGCAATTCGCTCCGCAGCTGCTTCAGGATCTCGTTAGCAATCTCGTCCTGAATCGCGAAGACATCGGTCAGCTCACGATCGTAGGTTTCGGACCAGAGATGAAAACCGTTATCAACCTGGATCAGCTGCGCGGTGATACGCACCTGGGTGCCCGACTTGCGGACCGACCCTTCGAGAATGTGATTTACACCAAGTGCTTCGCCGATCCGGCGCAAATCATCATTTTGACCTTTAAATGCAAACGACGAAGTTCGTCCCGCGACTTTGAGTTCTTTTACTCCGGCCAGCGAGTTAAGAATTTCTTCGGTGATCCCGTCGGAAAAGAATTCCTGCTCCGCATCGGAACTCATGTTGACGAATGGCAACACGGCGATCGATTTTTGCTCTGCGTCGACAAGCTCCGTCACTTCCGCCACGGCAGGTCCATCTAAAGCTGCATCGATCTGTCGATCACCAAAATGTCGGTCAACCAATAGCAAGACGACAGCAACGGCAAGCGTGCCGATGATGATGTAGTCCAGCTTTTTGCCGGTTTTATTTGTTATTGATTCTGCGCGATCGACTTCGGCGTCTTTCTTCAAGCCTTCCGGTGTGATCTCAAAAGCCCAGGAAAATATCAACGCCGGCACCAGGCCGATGGCGAGAATGAGGAATATGAGCCTTGGCGCCCAATCCGGAAGTTCGAATATCGGCGTTACAACGTCGACAATCTGTAGAAGGACCCACGACGCCACCGCGTAGGCGATAGCGACCCGAATGACGTTGCGCCGTTGCAGTTCCCCGAATATGTTCAATGCCGCTACCCGTGATCAAAGCAGGCCAGATCATACCAATTCTGACCGACCGGAATAGGATCTATTGAGTGGTCGCGAAGGGATCAAACTTGGCGACAAGAATAAAGACCGACGGGTAGCTTTGCCGGCTGCAGTATCCCGGTATACTGCGCCTACTCTAGTTTGCACAGCAAGAATATATGTCGCCCGTAGTGGTCCAGTGATGGCCTACCCACTTAAGCGCTGGAAACTCTTTTGACTGGAACTGTAACCTTCGATGGCGCACCACCACCCGGGACAATCAATCTCGGAATTGGCCAGCCGTCTGCAGACCTGTTGCCAGTTGAGCTCGTGCACGAGGCTAGTCAGCAGTTTTTTGGCACAGCTCAGCCTCTGGAACTCAACTACGGCGTTGTTCGCGGCGACGAGCGTTTTCTCAATGCGCTGGCGAGTTTTTTAGGCAGCCAATACGGCACGCTCACCTCGCCGGAACAATTGTTTGTCAGCGGTGGTAATTCACAAGCATTGGATCTGGTGTCGGTTGTATTTGCGAACCCGGGCGATACCGTTTTCGTCGAAGAACCCAGTTACTTTCTCGCCTTCAATATTTTCCGCGATCATGGCCTGAAGGTTGTCGGCATACCGATTGACGACGATGGGCTCAGCGTTGACGCGTTGCGGGTTGCTTTGAAGTCTCACAAGCCTGCGTTCCTTTACACGATTCCCAGTTTTCACAATCCCGGCGGGCAAAGCACTACGGCTGAACGGCGCCGGCAAATTGTCGAGCTGGCAACTGAGCATGACTTTCTCATCGTAGCAGATGAGGTCTACCAGATGCTCTACTACTACGCGGCACCGCCGCCCGCGTACGCCACTAAGACAGCCAGCGAACGAGTTCTGTCACTTGGCTCTTTCTCAAAAATTCTTGCACCGGCGATGCGGCTGGGCTGGATTCAGACCTCCGAAAAGTTACTCAGAAAAATTGTTGCCAACGGTTTCGTGAACAGCGGTGGTTGTATCAATCACATCAGCGCTCATATAGTTCGGCAAGCAATTGAAAGCGGCGCTCTGAGCGCGCATATCGAATTGCTGCGCCAGACCTTTCGCGTTCGCCTGGAAGCAATGCATGAAGCGCTTCTCGAACACTTTTCTGACCTCGCGACCTGGACAAAACCCGCCGGGGGCTACTTCTTCTGGCTGACTTTTGACGAGTCAGTCGATACGGCACCACTGCGGGATCGAGCACCCGCTCTCGAAACCGGATTCCAGAACGGCGCCATTTTCTCTACTCAGGGCAAACACGGCAATTGCCTGCGAGTTTGTTTCGCGCACTACGACGAAAACGATATTCGCGAAGGTATAGCCCGGATGCGGCCGCTATTCTGAGAGCCGACGCTGTGGGCGGAGCGACCCAGGGAAGTCGAAGAAGCTGTAACAATTGTGCAAGGTATGCGGTCTTCTCATTATGAACTTCATAAAACGACTGACTTTATTGGGTCTGCTGGTATCCGGGCCGCCTTTTGTCGATGGTGCCGATAGTGCTGATAGTGCCGGTGCAACTCTCGAATTCAGCAGCGGTATCCAGCAAGTTGCACTTGTTGAACTGTATACGTCAGAGGGGTGTAGTAGTTGCCCGCCTGCCGACAAATGGCTTAGCAAACTGGAAACGGACCCTGGGTTGTGGAAAACTTTCACGCCGATCGCGTTTCACGTTGATTACTGGGACTACATTGGATGGGATGACAAGTTTGCGCAGCCCGAATTCGGCGACCGTCAACGACGTTATGCCGCGGAAGGTGGCGTTGGCACTGTTTACACACCAGGACTGTTTCGCAACGGTCAAGCATGGCGAGGGTGGCGAACTTCAAATACCGTGACCAGCGACGCTCCCGCTGTCGGCAATTTGAGTATCACAGTTAAACACGGCGGCGTAGATGCACGGTTTGACGCGTTGGCGTTCGACTCTGCAGACCTGGTCCTGAACGTTGCCGTTCTCGGGATGAACCTTGAGACCAGGATCCGCGCCGGCGAAAATGCAGGCAAGACGCTACACCATGATTTCGTCGTTGTGGGACTCTCATCAGTTGCATTAGAGTATTCAAATGGCAAATATATTGCTGCAATCGAACTTCCTGACGCGAAGCTGCAGACCAGTGACCGTGCCATCGTTGCATGGATCTCCAACGCGCAGCGACAGGCGCCAATCCAATCAACGGGCGGCATCCTGCCGAGATCCTAGGGCAACAAATCGTCTGCTTACGCTCTCTCTGCTGATCGGCCTAATCCCCGCAGTTTTTGCAAATGCGATAAATGCTGCCGACGACATTCGAACCGGACAATTTGAAGTCACCTTCACCGCGGCCGAACTCCTGGATGAAGCAACGATCGGCGTCGTTTCTGAATTCATGGACGTTGGTGCGGACATCGTCTGGAAAATGTATGTCCCCGAGACCTACGACCCGTCCGCCCCTGCAGGACTGATGGTGTACATCAGCCCCAGCCAGAAGGGCTGGATTCCCCGAAAGTGGCAGTCTGTAATCGACTCGGAAAATCTGATCTGGATCAGTGCCAATGCATCAGGCAATGACGAGATCGTCGCCAAACGAATGCTCTATGCGGTGCTTGCACCGCAGATCGCGGCCTCCAGATATGAGCTCGACCCGGATCGCGTTTACCTTTCGGGATTTTCCGGCGGCGGCAAGGTATCCGGCATGGTAGCCATAAACTTTGCCAACATATTCAGAGGCGCGATCTACATTTGCGGCGCGGAGCACTGGCTCGATGATCCGCCGAAGTTGATTTCACAGGTTGAACGAAATCGTTATGTGTTTCTGACAGGCAGCGAAGACTTCAATCGGGACCTGACCTATAGAATCTATTTTAAGTATCAAGCCGCCGGACTGCAGAACGTCGAACTGATCAACGTGCCGCGCATGGGTCACAAAAATCCTGAAACACGTTATTTTCTTAAGGCAATCAAATACCTGGATCAGCGCGAGTAAGACCTCGCCGCTGTAAGAAGCGTGCTTGACGAAATGTGCAAAGAGATTACCGTCTTTACTCATCTCTGATCGTGTTCACCAACTTGCCAATACCGGTGACTTCGATCTCGATCGTGTCGCCCGCCTTCATCCAGACCGGCGGCTTACGGGCGAAACCGACCCCGGCTGGTGTTCCGGTGACGACGACATCACCAGGCTCCAGGGTCATGCACTCACTGAGGATGGCGATGAGAGTTCGAACCGGGAATACCAGGTCATTCGTCTGACCATCCTGCATCAATTCGCCGTTGAGATGAGTCCTTAGGTTCAACCCGGCGATTCCATCCGGTAATTCGTCGGACGTAACGAGTTCGGGCCCAAACGCGCCCGTGTTATCGAAGTTCTTGCCGATTGTCCATTGCGAGGAAAACTTTTGATAATTGCGAATGGTCGCTTCATTAAAAAGGGTATAGCCCGCGATGTAGTCCAGCGCATTTTCCTCTGTGGCATGTCGGCAGGACTTTCCAATAACCAGAGCGATTTCGCCTTCGAAGTCGAGCATTTCAGAGCATTTCGGACGCAGAATATGTCCCTGATGCGCAACCAGAGATGTCGGTCCGCGAAAGAACACTTCGGGATACGTCGGTGTGGCAGCACCGCCTTCGGTCGCGTGTGCCGCGTAATTCCGACCGATGCAGATGACTTTTCCAGGCCGTGGAATCAGGACCTGGTATTCGATGTCGGCAACCGCTATGCCGTCACCAGCGAAAGACGCGGCTTTCGCTCGCAAGGTTTCAAGATGCCCGCCCGCAAGCACGCCCAGAATCGAGTCTGGCAGGTCCGGCGCCACAATTCCCAGTGGTAACACCTGATCGTCCAACCGGATTCCAGCTTGATCGCGGCCGTGTTGAATAAAAGTCAGTAACCTCATGCCTTGCTCTCCCGATTGATGGCACATAGTAACAATGCATGTGATCCCTTAACATACAGAATTTGAAGCACTGGCTGGTCGCGTGGAAATCCGTCGACAACACAATGGAATCATAGCAACAGTACGCCACTGGCTGGAGTCCGTTGTGATTGAGTTGAATCTGTGCCCCTTCGCGAAACGCGAACTGGTTAATGAGCGGATTCACTTTGCAGTAACCAACGCACGGACAGAACTGCAGCTCTTACACGCACTGGAGACGGAGCTCGAGCATCTTATCGAGAATGCCGCCATCGAGACAACGTTACTGATTCATCCGAATGTCCTCGAGAATTTTACAGACTACAATCAGTTTCTGGAGCTGGCCGACGGACTTCTCGTACAGATGCAGCTTGACGGCGTCCTGCAGATTGCCAGTTTTCATCCGGACTATTGCTTTGCAGATACCAATCCCGATGACGCGGAGAATTTCACCAATCGATCACCCTATCCGCTCTTGCACATACTCCGCGAAGAATCTCTGGCGCGCGTTATCGAACGCACGGCAGATATCGACCAGATTCCCATTCGGAATATTCGGACGATGAATGAACTGGGCGTGGAAAAACTGAAACTTTTATTTGGGAGATGAACTGCAGTGGACGTAGCAATGATTTCAGTTTCGCGACTGGCGCTGGCTTTCATTCCGGTTGCTGTGGTCCTCTTCCTTATGTGGCGCTGGGGGCAGGGTTACTCCCGCGGCTTGCAGGCGATCGCGCGTATGTTGCTGCAGCTGATGTTGATTGGCTACGTGCTGATTTACATATTTCAAACAAACTCGGGTCTGGTCATCGCCGGCGTGCTGACGGTCATGTTGCTCGCCGCGAGCTGGATTGCATTGAATTCAATCGAGCGACCTCGAGGTCCGCTATTTTTCGCGTCGCTGCTTTCGGTTTTCCTCGGTGGCGGCTCGACGCTCGCCTTGATAACGCAGGGCGTACTGCGGCTCGAACCCTGGTATCAGCCCAGTTATATGATCCCGCTTGCTGGAATGATTTTCGCTGCCAGCATGACCAACATTAGCCTGGCGTTGGAACGCTTACACGCGGAAATCGCGAATGGCGTTGAGTTTCAGCAGGCGCGAAGTACGGCATTTCGAACTTCGATGATCCCGGTCATCAATTCATGCTTCGCCGTCGGCCTCATTTCTCTGCCGGGAATGATGACCGGCCAGATTCTCTCGGGCGTGTCACCGCTTATCGCAGCACGCTATCAAATCATGGTTATGTGCATGATATTCGGTGCTGCAGGACTCTCTACAGTCTGTTTTCTGCTGCTGATTCGTGACAACAAGACTTTCGCTACGCAGGACTGATTCAGGCGCCTCCGGCTCTTGCACGAATGCGTTCAATACAGCGGTCGCACCACTCAACATTGGCACGAACTTTTGCAAGCCCCAGCTCCAGCGTTAGTTGCGGGTAAAAATCTTCGTCGGGCAGCTTGTCGGGATAGCCCGGGTCATTTGCTCGCCAGTCGCGCTCCGTGGCTTGCAATGTCGTCAGCCATTCCGCCATATGCCCGCGGAGCTCCTGCATAAAGTCGATCGCCTTTTCGTGATCGTTCAGATTCGCGAGAAAGAACACCTGCGCGAGGTAAGCAATTTTCTCAGTACCGACTGCAGGACCATCCTGCAACCAGGACTGCAGTTCACTTCGTCCTTTCGCTGACCGTTTGTAGACCCGTCGCGTCGGGCCAATGTCGGACGCGTCGGCTTTGCTGTTCAGGAGGCCGTCTTTCTCCATCTTCTGCAGCAACGGATAAATTTGTGACAGTTCGGCCCGCCAAAAGCTACGCAGCGACTGATCGAAGCGTTTCTTCAGGTCGTAGCCGCTATGCGGTTCCCGCAGCATGCCGAGCATGATGTGTTTCAGACTCATGCGAGCTCACCAAATTTTCTTTGATAATGGCGGGTCCAGATCGTAATTGCCGAAATTCCGATGATCGCTGGCGCAACCCAGGGAAGCACCGCAACCCAGCCTGTCAATCCGATGTCGAACAGACGTGACGCCCCGAACACAGCAAAGGCGGTATGAAAAGCGATGCCGGCGCCGAGCATCGCGCCGAGGTGTTCGTACATCCAGGCGCGACGCGACAATCCCACGGCTCGCATGTAACGCAGTTGCGCATATCCATTACCTAAGCCGATCGGGCTTAAGGCAAACAAAAGAATTTTATTGGGTGGGTCAACCAGGAGTGCGTAGAGAATGACGGCGACGCTGGCAAGCACCGCACCATAGGCAAACGCAATGTTCAGCGGTTTGCGCAATTCGGTTGGATTACCCTTGCTCTTGAGAACGTTCATGCCGTGGCGGACGATGACAAAGGTGACCAAAGTCAGATAGCCGAGAAAAACGATGAACGCGAACAAGGTGGGTTCGTCTGCTGGCCCCAGACCTTGCTGTATGAGGCCGAATACTCGGGTGCCCAAGGCTATTGAGGCAGCAGCAAGCACAACATAAGCGGACCAGACAAAAATCTTGCCGTAGCGGACGTGATTGACGGCACCCTTCTTCGCGAACACAGGAATCCAGAACGCGAACAGGCCGATGGCGCCGAAGGCCACGTACACGAAACGAAACAGGTCGCCGAGGTTGTTCATGACCATTTCCCGAAGTCACTATATAAATTTATATATAGTCCTTTTCATGATCTATGTCAACATTTATGTAGCTATACAGTTTGCTTAGAACAACGACTGCAGATGTGGTTTTGGCGGGCCATCCGGCAAAAAACTTCGCTCCAGATTCAGTTGGGATTGCGCAATATTGTAGTTTGTTTGCATCACTTTTGCGGTCGCAACGATAGCGTCTGTCGTGATATTGAAGGTTCGAGATCGACTGGCATGGAGAATACCGCTGGTTGTTTGCCACTGATCATAGCGCGTCTCCAGATGCTCTTTGTCCGCGTTTACTCCGGGATGAAATGCCCGATAGTCCCGTGAAATATCAACCAGCCAGGTCTCGGTATTAACGAGACGATAGGTCTCGAATCCGTCTCGCAAGGTGATCTTCAGAACGAAGTATGTAGCCTCGTCATGCTTTTCCTCGCCGACCAGTTCAATGCTGTGGCCGCGCTCCGACAACTCGGAGAGTGAGAACAGATTGAACTCGATACCGTGTTCCAGCGCACCAACACCCTCATGCTGAACGTTCTGTGGTGCCTCCTGGCCACCCGGCCATTCCCAGACACCAAGCTCGTCTTTGCCTTCGGAGAAAACCCGCTCGTCGCCTGCGAATACGTCTATGCGCATGCGTCCGTCCGCTGCGGCACGATAGCGCGCGGCCAAAGTGTAATCGGCCTCGGAAATATTGAGCGTCAGGTCCATCGTGCGGATGCTGCCAATCTCGCTGCCGCCCCGAGTCGCCTCATGGTTTTTCTTGAGAATGGTGCTTAGCGATGTCTCTGCACCCGGTGCGCTCGCGATCGCAGCCATGCTTATTAATCCAAGCAAGCCGAGCTGGGCTAAATATCTGGCTGTTTTCATTTTTCAATTCCTAATTAATAAAGCGTATAGGATTTGGATGCCCGACCCGCCCATTTGGTTAGGCTCTGGCTCCCCGGATGGTCCTGAAACCGCGGTCAGATCGTCGATTGGCGTTCGTTTCGGGTGTTATTACGAGCGTGATTCTTGCTCAGTGGCGGGCTATGCTGCATACCCGCAGAGGAGATTAGTTTATGGAATGGAGAGGCCGCAGACAGAGCACCAACGTGGAAGACGCTCGCGGACGCAAGATGGCCGCTGGTACAGCATCTATCGGGCTGATCATCCGGCTGGTCACTCGAGTCTTTGGTGCCAAGGGGATTATCGCGCTGGTTGCCGTCGGACTGATCGGCTGGCAGCTGGGACTTATCGATCCGGCAGCGCTGTTCGGCGGAGGTGGCCAGGTTACCGAGGTCGAGTACCAGCCAACACCCGAGGAAGAACAGCGCTATCAATTCGTTACCGTTGTACTGGCGGATACTGAAGACATCTGGTCGCGCGAGTTTCAACGCATCGGCAAGCAATACCAGGCCCCCGAACTCGTGGTGTTCCGCTCAAAATACCCTACCGGCTGCGGCGTCGGTGATGCGCGTATGGGACCGTTTTATTGTCCGGCCGACCGCAAAATTTATATTGATCTGAGCTTCTATGACAGCCTCGAACAGGAGTTCGACGCACCGGGCGATTTCGCCCAGGCCTATGTCATCGCCCATGAAGTCGGGCACCACGTGCAGACTCTACTCGGCATTTCCGGCCGGGTCGCCGCGATGCGCGGCAAACCCGAGTACAACGAGTACTCGGTGCGACTCGAGTTGCAAGCCGATTTCCTGGCAGGCTTGTGGGCGCACCACAATCAACAATATCTGCAACGCGGCGATATCGAAGAAGCCATGCGTGCTGCAAACCAGATTGGTGACGACGCTATTCAGTCGCGCACGCAGGGCAAGATATCCCCGCATGCGTTTACTCACGGTACCTCTGAACAACGCATGCGCTGGTTTAACGCCGGCCTCAAAAGCGGTCGCATTGAAGACGGCGACACTTTCGAGATGTCCTATAACAGCCTTTAGTCGCCATTTTGCTACCGGTGAGACTGTGAAGCATGTCCCCTTTTTGGGGTCAGCGCCGGGATACTATAAATACCAGTAGTACTTGGCACCGTGGTGTGTAGGCGTAATGGGCAGAATCAAAGTCGGAAAAATACTTGTAGGCGCGCTGGCAGTCCTGGCAATGGCCGGATCGCTCGTCGCCTGTGATGTAGAAACTTTTGATGACGCCGAAGCCGCATTCAACCTCGGGAGCGTGGCTGACTTGTCTGGCCCCGATGCCCTAGTCGAAGGGCGCACGGCCA
>JBBKWL010000257.1:0-29880 GCA_037968975.1 Woeseiaceae bacterium
GCTTGTGTACCTGTTTCCAGCATATTCACAAACTGGTGCGCCAGATGCGGGTGAGACCCGCCGTGCCCGCCACCCTGAGTGAATGACAGATGCTCTTCATCATCTTTGTTGTAAACACCGGCTTGAGTGAATGACGCGATCTCATCGGGCAATCGGTGCGCGTAGTCCGGGCAGGCTACACGCTCTGGAATTTCGTCTTCTGGCTTGCCCGCCGTATGCATGACAAGTTCTTCACCTTCAATTAAAGGCCACTCCACCGACTTCTTGGAGCCATAAACTTCAAATCCCTCACGATACTGCCGCGCGGTATCAAACAAAGACCGGTACACATGCCCGACCACATCTGAATCGGCCAATTTGATATGGCAAGACTCAACCGCATATGGCGAGCCGTAGTGCTTTTGCAATTCCGGTCTGATACGACCAGAACCCAGGCAGGAAACAGACAAGGCATCTGTTTGGGCGAGGCCAAGAATCGGCCCGACACAATGCGTCGCATAATGCATCGGTGGCAGTCCTGGCCAATAGTCCGGCCATCCTTCCATATCCTGTTGGTGCGATGCTTTGAGAAATTGAATATCGCCGAGCTCACCCTTGTCGTAGAGTTCTTTCATGAAAAGATACTCTCGAGAGTAAACAACGGTCTCCATCATCATGTACTTGAGGCCTGACGACTCGCAAAGTCGTACTATCTCCTCGCACTCTTCAACCGTCGTTGCCATCGGCACCGTACAAGCGACGTGTTTTCCCGCCTTCAGGGCTTGAATCGACTGCTGACCGTGCATCGGAATGGGCGTGTTGATGTGTATTGCGTCAATTTCCGGATCAGCCAACATTTCGTCATAGCTGGTGTAGCGTTTTGGAACTGAATATCGATTCGCACATTCATCAAGTGATGCCTGCGATCGTTGACACACGGCAACCAGCTCTGCAGACGGATGCGCCTGGTAGATAGGGATAAATTCCGCGCCAAAACCCAGACCAACAATTCCGATTCTGATATTCAATGCTTTCTCCCTCGGTCGTTGTTATTTTTTTTCAGACCAGTGTAGAAGCAAACGGGCACCCACCGATAGGTCGATGGGTGCCCGGATTGTTGCTTTGGTCTTGCCGAACTCTAATCCCCGAAGACGTACCGCGCACCCAGCATCAGGCGTGTGTCAGTTTCAATATAGGCCTGTACCTGGTTTTCGGAGCGGCCGCGGAAGACAATCGGTTCTTCCAGCAAATTGATGCCTTCCAGAGTGAACGTCAGATTATCAGTCGCTCGCCATGCGACGTTGAAGTCAAGCTGATCGTATTCGTCAACAAACCGCGGAATGCGGTCACTCCAGTTGGTGTTGGACAGGAACTCACCACGGTGGTTGAAGAGAATACGTGCGCTCCATTTCTCATTCTCCCAGAAGGCGATGAAGTTGTACGAGTCCGACAAGCCCGTCAAGGCGAACTGATCTTGGCTCTGAGGAAGAGAGATGTCGTACTTGACGTCGCCGTTCACGAAGGTCGCGTTGGCATTAATGCCGAAGCCTTCCAGGGCACCTGTGAAGAAGTGCACCACGGCCACCTCCCAACCATCGATATTGGCATTCTCTGCATTCGTGGGTTGTTGAACTTGATATATAGCCAATGGATCGCCTGGCTGCGGGGGTATGTCATACGCGGTGGCTATGTCGGATGACTGCTGGGAACCCCCCGGCTGACTGGGGTCGATGAACTCATCGGCACCGTTCGGGAAATCCTGCGGATTAGCAAGAATGGCCGTCATGGTAAAGAGGTTCGTCTCGGTTGCAACCCAACCTTGATCCGCCAATGCCTGGGCGGCGTCGCCCGAGACCGTACCCGGTAGCCCACTGGCGACATCGGTCAGACCGAACAGCGGTTTGTTTACCTGCTCAATGCCAATAAAGTTCGATATCGACTTGTCGAAGTAAGCGACCGTAAAGGCACTGCCTTCACCGTAGTAATACTCGAACGACAGGTCGAGGTTATTGGACTCCAGCGGATCCAGTTGCGCGTTACCGCTGCTACCCGTCCACTGGCCACCCAGTGCGGTCGCCGTGCCCGGATTACCGGCATCGGTATCGACGAACATATTGCCCAGCTCCGGACGCGCGATGGTTTTGCTAATGGAAGCTCGCACTTTCATGTTGTCGTTGAGATCCAACGAAACGTCGAGGTTCGGCAGAACGTAGTCATAGCTGTGTGTCTGCTTCACCGCTGCTGCAGGACCGAATCTGGTGTTGAAGTCGTTATCCGACGCCCAGTCCTTGGCGATTGGGATCGACTGCACCGATAGGGACTCGACGTCCGTTTCCTCGTAGCGCAGCCCGAACACGACCTGCATCGGCATGTCGCTGACTTCGCCGTCCAGGATCAGCTCGCCGTAGGCCGACAAGGCAGATTCTTTGATGGTGCGGTCGTTAGAGCCATTTAGCTTGCGGTTGTTCTGGTCGTATACAGCCCCGCCGCCGCTGGTGAAGCCGTCAAAAGCCTGGGCGAACGCAATCGGGTCGATGAAGAACGCATCCTCTCCAATGACCCGAAAGCTGGCGCCCGGGGCCACGATTCCGCCGGCGCTGGTGTATCGGTCGAGCAGTCCCTGCTGATCCAGGATGAGATTGTCATGGTCATTATACTGGCAGGAAATGCAGATCTCTTTGATCGCATCTTCGCCCATCAGCGTCGCAATATCGCCAATGAAGCCCGTATTCCAGCCGCCGAGTTCTTCCCGGTAGGAGAGATTCTGCTGCTTAATCTCATTGTCGTAATAGCCCAGGCCGAAATTAGCCGTCATCCCACCGCCGTTGTCCCAACTAGCCTTCAATTGGAGCTGGTCCATAGTGCTTTCCTGGTCGCGGAAATCCTGAAGAATCCACTGCGAACCTAGATCCGACTTTTCGAACACACCATTCGCGTTGCCGCCGGCGTAGTTAGTCACGACACCGTTGACCAGGTTGCTGGTCGGGCCGGAACCGTCGGCGATGGCCTGGACGGCCTGCGTGATGTCGGTTGTAAAGTCCATCCATTGCATAGCGACCGCCTGGCCGCCAATGGAAATGGACTCAGACATCGAGCCATTAGGGCTGTTACCGCCGGCTGTCGCTTCGGCGGTATACGCGTCTACGTTGAGCTTCCAGGAGTCATTGATCTGAAAGTCCAAATTGGCGCCGAACTGCTGCATCTCGTCGCGAAAGAAAAATCTCGTATTCCGGAAGGGGAGCTCCTTGCCCGCCTGAGTGAAGTCGCTGCCTCCACCGGACACAAGCGGCTCGCCGAGCAGGGTAGGAACAGTGAAGACAGGATTGCCATCGAAAGAGGCGAAATCGAATTGGCGAACATAGAAGGGTAGATCACCAACCCCCCACTGCTCCTGATCATTCCGCGCCCACATCGCGTCAAAGGTCAAGGTCATGCGGTCATTGGGTGCGAATTGCGCGGTCAACATGGCGTTCGTGCGTTCGCGATCACCCTCGCTGTACGTCATAGAGGCGTTTGGTATAAAACCGGCCAGTTGACCGGGGCCCGGTTCATTGACGATGGTGGCGTTCGCGAAGGCCGGGATGCTCGGATCAAATGGCGTCTGCCAGACGAAAAAGCCACCGCCAAGCGCCGTACGATTCGAGTAATTGCGCTCCTGGTAGGAAGCAAAGGCGGCCACGCCAAGTGTACCCGCGTCATTCGTCCAGCTGCCCACACCGCTAAGCTCCGGCGTAATGCTGTCGCCACCGGCGTCGTCAACGCCTTTGGCGCCGAAGCTGAGCTGATTACCGACCTCCAGAGGTCGGATGGTTTGAACATTGATCGTGCCGCCAATACCGCCGGACGGGGCTGAAGCCTTGCCCGTTTTGTAAACCTGCAAGCCCGATACACCCTCAGACGCGATGTTCGAGAAGTCGAAGGAGCGCGAATTGCCACCTCCTCCGTTGGCGTTGACGCCAAAGAAACCGATATTGTTATCGGCTGCGGGCATCTGCCGGCCATTCAGGGTCACCAGGTTAAACTGGCCACCGAAGCCGCGAATCGTTACCTCGGAACCCTCACCTTCTACTCGGTTTACGGACACGCCGGTAATACGCTGCAGCGATTCGGCCAGGTTGGTGTCGGGGAACTTACCAATATCTTCCGCAGAAATGGCGTCCATCACGCCTGAGCTCTCACGCTTTTGATCAATGGCTGCCTGCAAACTGCCGCGAATACCGGTGACGACTACTTCTTCGACAGGCTCCTGTGCAGCTACGTAACCGGCCATCAACGCACATGCTGTTGAAACAGCAACGGCTACTTTGGTTCGCTTAATCATTTGTGTTCTCCCCACCTGAATTCATCAATGAAAGACTGTTTATAATTTTTGCTCGATTTGCTCGTTTTGAAAACGATTTCATTCACTCTATCGTAGCTTGTATACAGTCTGCAAATAATTCTACATAACAATACGTTTGCAGCAAGTAATTACTCTTAAAATAAATAGCTTAGGAATCGGATTGTTGCTCATGAAACTTTTTGTGCGGATTGCGTCGGCCTCGGCCGCGTTGTCGATCACCGGCTCGGGCACCGGCGGCAATGCCGGTATTAGCGATTTAAACCTCCGTCGCATGCGCGTTTAGTCGGCAACCGGCCGCTGCACACGTTCAATATACATTTCAATAAAGCGTGGCCAGTCGAGATCGTGCTGTACATTCATTTGCTGCGCTCCTTCCGCACCGGGCCACACTTCTGATCCGGCAACAGAAACGCCGTAACTGATATCGTGATTGTCATTAACGTCGACATACATTTTCTCTGACGTCACCAGGGACGGATCGATAAGACTGGCGACAGCAATCTGATCATACATCAACCACACACTGTCAGGATCTGTTTCGAAACGAGGACCGAGGCTGATTTTAAGAAGATTAGTCAGCGGCGTTTCCACGGCGACCATTTTGTCATACCAGTCTTTTGTTAGCGCCGACTTTCGAGACACGTTCAATGGTGAAAGCTCGATTGGGATGCCGGAACGCAGTGTGATTCTGGCAGCTTCCGGATCTACCCAAAAATTGTACTCAGCATTGGGCGTAATATTGCCGGCGCCATCCGGGAGCGAGGCTACCGCACCGCCCATTATGACCAGCTGCTTCACCTTCGCAGCGAAGTCAGGATTACTTTGTATCGCGTGAGCAATATTTGTTAACGGGCCCAGGGCGACGATAGTTATTTCCCCGGGATTGGCCAGTACTGCTCTCTCGATATAGGCCGCTGCGGATTCGTCCTCGATTTTCTTCTTTGCGAATCCACCGTAGGGCTCGGGCGGTGGTTCATCGGAATACCAGCTGCCATATGCACTTACTGCGAAGTCACTTATTCTATGCACGAGTGGCAGGTCGGCTCCTTCATAGACCGGGATATCAATTCGTTCGGCGATCTCAAGCATTCGAAGGACATCTGATGTTGCACGTTCGAGACTGCGGTTTCCGGCAACCGTAGTAATGCCGAGAATATCCAATTCGGGCGATCGCAGCGCCAGCATCAGCGCCAGCGCATCGTCCGTCGGTGGCATGGCGAAGTCAGTGTCAAAAATGATGGGGATACTGTCGTCATTCTGGGCCGAGGTAAGGCCGGCGAAGCCAAAAAGCGAGCAGCAAAGCATTATTCGGAATCGTAGTTTCATTCGTGCACCCTGGATGAACTGGTTCATTTTCAATTGCGCTTGATGATCGGTAGAGTGTATCAACTTTCGATTTTCGCCGGTGCCTGTCACTGGCACAAGCCCGAGGTAACCCGATGAGACTACTGTTCGCCACATTGTGCGCGCTTGCACTATCTGCCTGCGGTTCATCAGACGAATCAGGCGATACCAGCAGCGGAAATAGCGCGTCAGAAGATCGGCCCACGGTGGCGCTCATCATGAAGTCTCTGGCAAATGAGTTTTTTGTCACGATGGCTGATGGTGCGAGACAGCATCAATCGCAAAGCGAAGGCGCGTATGACCTCATCGTTAATGGCATCAAAAATGAGGTCGACCTTGCGCAGCAAGTTGCCCTGATTGACCAGATGATTGCGTCTGGCGTGGATGCGATCGTGATCGCTCCAGCCGACTCCAAGGCGATTGTGCCTGCGCTGGCACGGGCGGCGGCGGCCGGAATCGTCGTGGTCAACATTGATAACCAACTCGATGGCGACATTCTTGCAGAGTATGAGCTGCGAATACCGTTCGTCGGGCCAGACAACTTTGCCGGCGCCGAAGCGGTCGGTAACTATCTTGCCGCAACGATGGAAGCAGACCAATCCGTTGCCATACTCGAAGGTGTGCCGACCACTTATAACAGTCAAAGAAGAACTGCCGGTTTTTTGAAGGCCATGAACAATGCCGGAATTAATGTTGTCGCGCAGCAAAGTGCGCAGTGGGATCAGACGGCCGCGGTGACAGTCACATCCGGAATCCTCGTACAGCATCCAGAACTTGACGCGATTCTTGCGGCCAATGACAACATGGCGCTTGGCGCTGTTGCTGCTATCACTCAGTCGGGAAGAGGCGATGCTATTAAAGTCGTGGGCTTCGACAATATTTCTGCCGTGCAGGACCTGATCAGAGCGGGAAGAATCCTCGCAACTGCCGATCAACATGCCGACCTGCTGGCCGTTTACGGTATTGAATTCGCACTTGAGGCCTTGAGTGGCGGCGCGACACAGGCCAACAGAACAACGCCAGTCGACCTGGTTACGATTGATTCGCTCAAATAGTCGGATCATGACGGAGTCCGCTCGCCTTTCTATCCGCAATCTCGATAAAGCATTTGCAGCACCTGTCCTGATAGGTGTCAACCTCACCATTGCCCGCGGCGAAGTTCATGCCATTGTCGGGGAAAACGGTGCGGGGAAATCGACGCTTGTTAATATTATTGTGGGCAATCTTCGCAAAGATGGCGGCGAAATTTCTCTCGATGGCAATATCTACGAGCCTCAGGGACCACGAGACTCGTATGCGGCAGGGATCGCCTGTGCCGCGCAGGAATTAAGCAGCATTGAGACGTTGAGCGTGGCGGAGAATATTGCGCTTAGAGCGTTGCCAAAAAAAAACTTCGTTATTGATCAAGGAGCCCTCAACGCAAAGGCTTTGAAGTTAATGCAGCGTGTGGGGCTACAGAACATTGATCCGACTTCGTCTACTGCAGCCTTAAGTCTTGCAGATCGTCAATTGCTGGAGATTGCCAAAGCAATTTCGTTTGATTGCCAACTACTCATCCTCGATGAGCCGACGGCTGCACTCACCGCGCCGCAGGCAGATCATTTACATAGCATCGTTGCGGACCTGGCTGCCGCAGGGACGTCGATTATCTATATCAGCCATCGACTTGATGATGTCTTAGCTGTTGCCGACAACGTATCGGTGTTGCGGGACGGCAAGCTTGTCGTAACGACAGCAACGAAGCAGACGTCAGTCCCGGATCTGGTTAAGGAGATGACGGGACGAAACCAAACTACCTCGACGAAGCGCAGGGATTGCGTGAGCGACGCAGGCGTTGTGTTGGACGTAACAGACCTGACTACCGACGATCTTTCCCATGCAATAAATCTTACGTTTAAATCCGGCGAAATCGTTGGCCTTGCAGGTCTTGCCGGTGCTGGCAGAAGCGAACTGCTAGCGGCCTTGTTCGGCCTGGTGCCACTCACCGGTGGAACTGTGCGGCGAATGCATAACGGCGCAGAACACGCGGTGCTGAACGCCAGGCAGGCAGTCAGAAACGGCATTGCCTATCTCGGTGAAGACCGCCAATCGATGGGTCTTTTCCCCGGGCAGTCATTGCTCGATAATATGATGGTGCCGGGTTCGGTTGACATAAAGACACTGCAATACATTAATCATAAACGAGAAAGAAAAGATGGCGCCAGGCTCGTCGAGAAACTCTCGATCCGTTGCGACAACCTGGCGCAGGACATTCGCCAACTCAGTGGTGGCAATCAACAAAAGGCGCTGATTGCACGTTGGCTGCATCGTGATTCTGACATTCTGCTGCTCGACGAGCCGACGCGAGGCGTTGACGTTGGCACAAAGAACGCGATTTACGATCTGCTCATCAGTTTGAGACAAAAGGGCAAGACGATCATCATGGCCTCAAGCGAGATTGATGAACTAACAACAGTGTCTGATCGCATACTCGTCTTGTCCGATCGCAAACTCGTCAGATCGTTCGAAAGGAGCGATTTTTCGGAACAGGATATTCTTGCCGCTGCGTTTAGTGAGTTCACGGGGTCCTTTGAAAATCAATCAACATCAGGCAGCAGTGTCGCGTCACCTCAACGATGAAAATTTGGCAATTGATCAGACGACACGCTGAAGACAATTTTATTCTTGCATCACTGATCTTGCTGATTCTGTTTTTTGGCTTTTCATCAGACAACTTTTTCTCAGTGATCACGCTGACGACGATACTCAATCAATTGCCGGCACTGACTGTCGTGACAGTCGGAATGACCCTGGTCCTGATCGTCGCCGGCATCGATTTGTCAGTTGGCTCTGTAATGGGGTTCTGCGCCGCAGTCGTCGGCGTTGCGGCCGTCGCTTGGGGTCTACCGTTGTGGATGGCTTTCCTGATGGGACTGGGTACCGGTCTCATCTGCGGGGCGGTTAATGGTCTACTCGTCGCCTATTTATCGCTGCCATCGTTCATTGTGACGCTGGGCATGCTGGAGATGGCGCGTGGACTTGCTTATATGACGACAGGTTCGCAAACCACGTACATCGGCTCTCGGATTCAGTCACTGGCATTGCCGCTGCCCGGCATTGGCGTATCAGCTGCATTGATTTTTGCCATTGTCTTAGTGATTGCAGCGCAGCTCGTATTGACGAAGACCGTGCTGGGTCGTTACCTGGTTGCGATTGGCACCAATGAACAAGCGGCACGTATGTCAGGGATAGATCCGCGACCGTATCGGCTGATGGTGTTCGCGGTCTCCGGCGCACTGGCTGGAATCGCCGGAATATTCAACGCGGCCTACCTGGGGTCTGCAGATCCCAATGCCGGAATAGGACTGGAGCTATCCGCTATTGCAGCCGCCGTTATTGGCGGAACCAGTCTGATGGGTGGTCGTGGTTCAATCATAGGCGCCTTCGCCGGCGTATTAATAATCGCAGTGTTGCAAAACGGGCTGGCGCAAATTGGCGTATCCGAACCGACGAAACGATTGATTACCGGTGCTGTGATCATCATTGCCGTTCTGATTGACCGCTGGCGGGCAAAACACGCAGCAGCCTCCTGAAACAGACTCATCGAAAGTCGCTAATTGAGTTCGTCGAACCACTCCGATACTCTGAATCGTTGACTATCCGGAGATCGATTGATGGAGGAGAAAATTCGCGTAGTCGTCGCCGGTGGCGGAACGGCTGGTTGGTTGACCGCTTACAGCCTGGTTAAGCGGCTGGGTAACCTGCTCGAAATCACCCTGGTCGAATCCGACCAGATCGGAACCGTGGGTGTGGGCGAGGCGACCGTTCCGACCATGCGCAGATTTCACCAGTATTTCGGCATCGACGAACAAGAGTTTATGCGCGCAACCCAGGCAACCTTCAAGCTCGGTATTGTCTTTGACAACTGGGGCGCGCCGGGCGAAAGCTACGCTCACACGTTTGGTGAAATCGGGCAAAGTAACTGGCTGGTGGAATTCCACCAGTACTGGCTGGAAGCGCGTGCCAATGGCTTTGGCGGCAGCCTGGAGGATTATTGCCTCGAATTGAAGGCGGCGAAGGCCGGCAAATTCGCGATAAAAGCAGGTGAGACGCCACTGACGTACGCCTTTCACCTGGACGCAACGGCATACGCCGGATTTCTGCGGCAAAAAAGCGAATCACTCGGCGTCCGGCGAGTCGAAGGCAAGATTAGCGAAATTACCGTTGATCCGATGACGGGCAATATCCAATCGCTGCAGTTAGAACAAGACAGACAGGTCGCCGGTGATTTCTTTATTGATTGCACCGGCTTCAGAGGTCTGCTGCTCGGCGATGCATTGGATGTTGAATTCGAGGACTGGAGCCATTGGCTGGCCGCCGACCGCGCGCTGGCAGTACAGACGACAAGTACCGAGCCGCCTCCCCCCTATACACGCGCCATTGCACATTCCTCCGGGTGGCAGTGGCGTATCCCCCTGCAAAGCCGTACCGGCAATGGCATTGTTTACAGCAGCCGGTTTTGTTCCGACGACGATGCCCGTGCCACGTTGCTCGGCAATATCACTGGAAAGACCATCACTGAGCCCCGCCCCCTGAGATTTAAAACCGGTCGCCGAAAAAATGCGTGGCACAAAAACTGTGTTGCCATAGGTTTATCGAGCGGTTTTGTCGAGCCACTTGAATCGACCAGCATACATTTGATCGACACTGCGCTGGTACGCCTTATGAAGCTCTTCCCGTTTTCAGGCGCAATGGCGCCGCTGGCCGAGCAATTTAATAGTGAAACCCGGCTTGAATGGGAGGCGGTGCGCGATTTTATCATACTGCACTACAAGCAGACGCAACGGGATGACAGTGACTTCTGGAATTATTATCGCACGATGGATATCCCGGACAGCCTCGCTCACCGCATAGAGATCTTTAGGGAAAATGGCTTTGTGTCACCGGATTCGGTGAATTTTTTTCGTGCGCACTCTTGGATTCAGGTGATGATTGGGCAGGGTTTGTACCCGGAACATCGTCACGGTGCAGGTCGTATATTGCCAACGGAGGCGTTAAAGATAGAGCTTGAAAAGCTAAGTGGTTTTGTAAATCACAATCTTGCCAAGCTGCCTGATCACAATGAATTTATCAAACAGTATTGCCAGGCGAAGAACTGAGTGGCGTTGAACGCGTGGTTCGCACTCGTCCTTATCTTTTCATGTATCAATTCCTTAACTCGTTGTAGATCACCTCCACCAGCTCCGGGGCTTTGATTTTGCCGCCGCCCCAGCGGGCGTCGTATTCGGCGGTGGGATTGTCCGATTGAATGCGCTCCAGGCTCAGGCCGCCGTCGATACCCGCTTTTACCCGGTCACGGATGGTGTAAATCATGTCCAACTGCTCCCTGACATCGTCCTGGCTGCTGGGCACACCGTGTCCGGGCACGAAAACCGTATCCGGATTGGACATCTCCAGCAGCTTTTCATAACCCGCCACGATGCCCAGAAAACTACCGCTAGAGTTGCCGTCCACATACGGGTAACCCGTGGTCCTGAACACGTCTCCGGTATGGATGACGTTGGCGTTTTGGAAATGTACGAAGGAATCCCCTTTGGTATGGGCGGGGCCAACATGGAAGGCGTGGATGTTTTCGCCATTCAGATGAAAGCGCACCGAGTCCGTGTAGGTGACCACCGGCAGCCCGGCGCGCTGATCCGCGCTGAGAAGCTGGTCGAGATCATCGCCGGTGAGCCCATTTCTCAATATGGCCCGGACGTCCTCATGGGCTACGATCACGACCCCCGCCCTGCCCAGGTTCTGATTTCCCCCGGTGTGATCACCATGATGATGGGTGTTGAGCAAAAATCGTACCGGCTGGTCGGTGACGCCCCGGATGGCGGCAAGAATTCTTTCCGTCAGCGGGGCGAACTGGTCGTCTATGAGAAAGACCCCGTCTTCGCCCACTGACACGCCGATGTTTCCGCCCTGGCCCTTCAGGTAGTATAGGTTTTCGGCCAGTTGGTGGGTGGTGATTTCAACCTGGCTGAAATCCCGCTCCTGCGCCAGGCTGGGCGCGGAAAGCACAGCAAAACAGCAAGCGATCAATCCTTTTATGACTTTCATGGTTTAAGCCCTCTCGAATAATGGGTCTTGCGCTACTGCCGATTGAGTTCAAGTGCTGACAGCAGTCAAAATTTTCTAAGCTTTTTATTTGTATTAGCTGTTTCCGATCTCAAAAATCCTGGCTGCGGACAGGCTGAGCTTTTTCCCATTCCTCCTGGTCGACCTTTCGAACCTTTTGGGTAAAGACAAAGGCCCCATTTTTGTTGCCGACCACCAAATCGAGCAGCCCATCTCCATTCAGATCTCCGCTTACCAGTTGCCGTCCGATGCCCGCCTGATCATCAATCTGATGAGGAATGTACTCTACCTGGCCATCCTGGCGCGTGAGCCGGAAATAATAGACCACCGGGTCCTGTCGGGCCCCGGGGTCGGCGAAGTCGTGAGCCCGGTAGGTCTTTCCGGTCACAATGTCCTTCAGGCCGTCGCCATCGATGTCGGCAAGCTCTACTGCGTGGAGCTGGGAAAATTGAACCCCATAAGGGTTGTCGGTATTTTCCTCCTGCTTGCTCATAATAAGATGCTCATGAAAGGTGATCTCGTCGCCGTTGCGTTTCTGTTCAAACCAGCTCAGGCCCCAACCGTGAGCGTCCACGCTGGTGATAACATCGTTGAGCCCGTCGCCATTCACGTCGTAGGCATACATATTGCCTCCACCCTTCAAGCTGTCCCACATATCGGAACCCGACCGATCGATGAAGGGGTAGCGGTGAAAAGTCCAATCCGGATCGCCTTCCAGGGAGGCGGGTTGTTGCAACCATCCATTCCCTTCCAGAAGGTCCATGCGTCCATCGCCGTCGACATCCCCAACTCCCAGACCGTGGGTGTAGTGATGAATCTCCTCTTCGTAGGTCGATATCGGGTGAAAGATCCAGGGAAGCGTCGGCGCTACAGGGTTCGGCGAGACATAGCCGTAATGTTTGCTGTAGGCCATCAACAGTTCAGGCACCCCATCGCCGGTAAGGTCTTTAAAATCAGGTGCTTCGTTCTTAACGGCGTTTGTAACAAAGTAGCGCTCCCAGTGTTCCGGCCGCTCCGGGCCCGGACCGCTGAAAGACTTGCCCGGGTTCTGGTACCAGTAAGCAGGGGTATTGGGAAGTCCCGCCGTCAGAACATCAGGCCAGCCGTCCGCATTGATGTCGTAAACGAATGAAAAGAAATTGTCGTTCGAGTAAAACCCACGGGAGTATGGCGACACTTTGGTCGGCGCCACGGCCGGATAGTATTCGTAAAGGTGTTCGAAGTCGGGTCCCAGCCATATGTGCGGCCCACTGACGACATCCATTTGACCATCCTGATTAAAGTCGCCGACGCTCGCGCCTTCCGACCAATAGACGTTGGTCAGTTGTTGTTTCTCAAATTCACGAATAACAAACTCGTCGGCTTGAGCGCCGACGGTTAAGTATAAGCAAGTGAATATCAATGCTACGACGTGCAGAATTGTTTTCATCTTAGTACCTCATCTCTACTCGGCTAGTAGTAGCAGTTACTGGTCTCCAAAATTCTCGGTTCGGACAGGCTGAGCCTTTTCCCATTCTTCCTGGTCGACCTTTCGAACCTTTTGGGTAAAGGCAAAAGCCCCATTTTTATTGCCGACCACAAAATCGGGCAGCCCATCTCCATTGAGGTCGCCGCTGACCAGTTGCCGTCCGATGCCCGCCTCGTCATCAATTTGATGAGGAACAAATTCTACCTGGCCATCATCCTGGCGCGTGAGCCGGAAATAATAGATCACCGGGTCCTGTCGGGACCCTTCGTCGCCGAAGTCGTGAGCCCGGTAGGTCTTTCCGGTCAAAATGTCCTTCAGGCCGTCGCCATCGATGTCGACAAGCTCTACTGCGTGAAGCTGGGAGAATTGAACCCCATAAGGGTTGTCGGTATTTTCTTCCTTCTTACTCATAATAATATGTTCTTTAAAGGTGATCGTCTCTCCGGAGTCACCAAATTGACGGACTTGTTCAAACCAGCTCAGGCCCCAACCGTGAGCGTCCAGACTGGTGATAACGTCGTTGAGCCCGTCACCATTTACGTCATAGGCATACATATTGCCTCCCCCAGTGAAACAACAGAACACGGGGTTCGTCTT
This sequence comes from Woeseiaceae bacterium, assembly GCA_037968975.1. Lineage (GTDB taxonomy): Bacteria > Pseudomonadota > Gammaproteobacteria > Steroidobacterales > Woeseiaceae > UBA1847. The sequence continues at coordinate 13,833 of JBBKWL010000257.1, forward strand.
CCTGTTAACGAATTGAAAGGGGTGATACTCCCAATCTTGGCCGAATTCCAGGGAGGCCGGTTGTCGCATCCAGCCATCCCCGGTTAGGTAGTCTTTGCGTCCATCGCCGTCGACATCCCCGATTCCCATGCCGTGGGTGTAGTGATGAATTTCCTCTTCGTGGGTCGATACCGGATGAAAGATCCAGGGAAGCGTCGGCCCTACAGGGTTCGGCGACACATAACCGTAATGTTTGCCGTAGGCCGTCAACAGTTCAGGCACCCCATCGCCGGTAAGGTCTACAAAATCAGGTGCTTCGTTTTTAACAGCGTCAGTGACAAAGTGCTTCTTCCAATGAACCGGCTGGTCCGGGGCCTTACCACCAAAAGGCTTGCCTGGGTTCTCGTACCAGTAAGCAGGGGTGTTGGGAAGTCCCGCCGTCAGGATATCCGTCCAGCCGTCCCCATTGATATCGGAGGGGAATGAAAAGAAATTATCCAGAGAGTAATACGAAAAATCATTTGGGTGCCGCCTGGTCGGCCCTACTGCTGGATAGAATTCGTGACGAAAACCTTCCCTTCGATCGAAGTTAGGTCCCAGGAATATGTTCGGTCCACTGACGATATCCGGATGACCATCCTGGTTAAAGTCACCTATCGCGGCGCCTTCAGACCAATAGATGGGGGTCATTTCTTGTTTTTGAAATTCACGAATAACAAGGTCGTCGGCCTGAGCGACGACCGTTAAGCATAAGTAGGTGAATATCAATGCTGTAACTCGCTTAAATCTGTTCATCTCATTACCCCATCCCGGTCATCCCGGCCTTGCATTTTGGTGTCAGAAAGCGTGACCGTAATGACCCCGCTTGCTGTCAGATCGCCGAAAAGTTTCGTGTCCTTCAGCATCACCGCAAAGACTGTTTATAATATTTGCTCGACTTGAAAACGTTTTCATTACTCTAACGTAGCTCGTATACAGTCTGCAAATAATTCTACGTTTCCCGTGCGAATTGCGCCGGGCGCTCAGAGAGACGAGCCTCGGCGAGACCCGGTTCACCCGGACGCCCAGCGGGCGATTGCACCCTAATTGCGGAACGAAGTTGGCTTGTTCAACAGCCTGTTAGTATTGATTCGCAAATAATAATATTCGGGGTAATTCATGACTCACAATAAAAGTCCGGTCGCGGGCAATGGTCTGCTTGACCGGAGATTCTTTCTCAAAGCGGGCGTCGCCAGCAGTGCGGCTTTAATGAGTGCCGCGGCATGCTCGGCTGAGCGTCCGACATGGATGCGTGTACCTGGTGCGCCGATGAGCGAAAGTGGGGCACCATCTGAGCATGAAGCACACCTGAAACGAACGGCCATTGATTCGCAGCAAGGTACCACCGGCGCTGGCGCATCGCGCACACCGCTCGAGCTGCTGGATGGCGTCATTACGCCGAGTCGGCTGCATTTTGAACGCCACCACAGCGGAATTCCTGCGATCGATCCCGATGAGCATCAGCTGGTTATCCATGGTCTCGTAGATCGACCACTTTCATTCAGTCTTGAGGCTCTGTCCCGCTATCAAACCGTATCAAGAATTCAGTTTCTCGAATGCTCTGGTAATAGCGGCGCATCCATTGCGCCCGAACCGGTACAAAGAAGTTGCAGCCAGATCCATGGCCTTGTCTCAGCGAGTGAATGGGGTGGAGTGCCGCTTTCTGTATTGCTGCAGGAGACCGGCATCAAGGCAAAGGGCAAATGGATTATCGCAGCGGGCGCCGATGCCGCGATGATGAGTCGTAGTGTGCCCATGGATAAAGTATTGGACGATGCGATCGTTGCGTTATATCAGAATGGAGAACGTTTGCGGCCGGCGAATGGTTATCCAATGCGGCTTTTCCTGCCGGGCTGGGAAGGCAATATGAGTGTGAAATGGCTACGAACAATAAAGGTCGTAGATCAGCCGGCGATGACCAAAGACGAAACGTCAAAATATTCAGATTTGCAGAACGATGGTGTTTCCAGGCTGTTTACTTTTCCGATGGGCGTTAAGTCGGTGATTACCAGTCCGTCGCCCGGCTTGCAGATGGGTGAACCCGGCATTTATCAAATTTCTGGCATCGCTTGGACTGGCGCCGGAAAGATCAGGCGCGTTGAAGTATCAGCTGATGGTGGCAAGAGCTGGGCTGATGCCGCTCTTGACGAACACGTCATGTCGAAATGTCTGACGCGTTTTCGCTCAGCCTGGCGATGGGATGGCGCTACGGCGGTCATCCTTAGTCGGGCAACAGACGAGGCCGGTAACCTTCAGCCAACCAGGGATACTGTGCTCGAAGGGCGATCAAGTGGTGGTTTTTATCATTACAACGGTATCCAGGCCTGGCGTGTCGGTGCGGACAGGGAGGTCAGCAATGTTTACGCGTAATGTGATGTATGTAGCTATCGTCGCTTCGTGTTTACTGGCGGCCGAATCGATCGTCGCTGATGACAACCCGAATCTCGGCGAGGCTGTCAGTTCGGCTGAAATCAGTAGCCTGGACCTCACAATATTGCCGAACGGCGCGGGGCTTCCCGCCGGTTCTGGTACCGCAGCAGCAGGCGCAATGGTTTACCAGCAAAATTGCCTGGCTTGTCACGGTGCTGGCGGCAAAGATGGACTCAACGATACGTTGGTCGGCGGCCATGGTTCATTAGCGACCGATCGCCCGCAGAAAACAGTTGGCAGCTATTGGCCATATGCGACGACACTTTTCGATTACGTGAACCGGGCAATGCCCTACCCGGCGCCAGGAAGTCTGTCTAATGACGACGTTTATGCGGTGACTGCCTACATTTTGTATCTCAACGAAATTGTGGGAGAGGACGATAGATTGGATGCGAACACGCTACCGGAGGTGCGCATGCCCAATCGTGAGAATTTTGTCTGGGCGTACGCCCCGGACTGAATGCTTCTTGGAGAACATCACAGATTCAATAATGCAGCCTCAAATTCTCCGATGATGTCACTGACATCCTCACAACCGACGGAGACACGAATCAAATTGTCCCGCCATGGCTGCGGGTAAATTAAAGTACACACGTCACCAAGACTTACTCCCTTACCAAACAACTTGTTACTATTTGCGAACTGATTCATCTTGTCGGCGCCGCCTTTTATCCTGAAGCTTACAATGCCGCCGCACCCATTCGGCAAAGACGTTTTCGCCAACTCGTATTGCGAATGACTTGGTAGACCCGGATATTTTACCCACTCCACCTCTGGGTGAACTTCAAGATATTCCGCCAGCGCTTGGCCATTTGCAGAATGTTGGCGCATCCGCAGTGGCAACGTCCTGACACCACGCATAACAAGCCATGCCGAAAAAGGGCTAAGGCACTGCCCGAACGAATCCATCTTTATGCGGGCACGGTCAATTGCCTCCCGCGTACCTGCGAGTACGCCGGCAATCGTATCTCCATGACCACTAATGTACTTGGTTGCAGAATGCAGAACAATGTCCGCTCCTTGCTCGACAGGTCTACAAAGATACGGGCTCAAAAACGTATTGTCGGCAATGAGTGTGAGCCCGTGTTCATCTGATAGCTCTTTGTAAGCAGCGAGATCTGCAATGTAGATATTCGGGTTTGTCACAGTCTCGACAAAAATAGCCGTCGTATTCGGTTTGACGGCGGCCCGCGCCTGATCAATGTCGCGAACATCAACCATCGACACCTCAATCCCCATCGCGGGGCAATCCTGTTCGAAAAACTGCTTACTTATGACGAACAGGTCATTGGTCACAATGACGTGATCGCCCGACTTTGCCGAAATCATGATCGAAATAGCCACGGCAGACATTCCCGATGATGTCACCAGGGCCGCTTCTGCACCCTCGAGCGAAGCCAGTTTTTGCTCCAATGCAGCATTGGTCGGGTTGGATGTACGAGAATAAAAAAAGTTGTCCAGAGGATTCATTCGATCTGGATCGATTGCAAGCTCTATAGCCGCTGCAAAATCCTCCGCGCGTTCGAAAGAAAAAGTAGCTGTTTGATAAATCGGCGTATTGTGCGCGCCTGTCGTTTTGTCCCTGCCTTCGCCCTCGTGGATCGCCCTTGTCGAAAAACTTCGTGTCATATCGATTCCTGAATTACAGATTACTTATTAGGTAGCTAGCCAACACGACGAACATCACGCCCGGCATAACCCATTTCAACCACGCAAAATATGCATCGTGCCAAGGTCTATCCGCCGACCCGAAAATCTGCGCCTTGGTGACGAGTCGCCCAAGCCCCCATGCCACCGTAGTCATCGCGATCGCACTGCCGAGCATTTGCATTCCAGAACCAAAAATTAAGTCCAGCACGCCAATAATCTCGGGTTGCAAAGAGCTCGGCAGCATGATTGCTGCCTCGATTAGCAGGATTATCAGGATGACAATGCTGCGACTGGATCGCAGTTTCATTTCCTCACTGATACTGCCAACAATTGCTTCGAGAGCACCAATCGCCGAAAGAAATGCGATCAGGCAAAGCGCAAGCAGGAAACCGCTGCCCAGGACTCGGCCACCCGCCATCACACTAAACAATTTTGGCAAGGTCGAAAAAACCAGTGTTGGTCCTTGTGACAGATCGAGGTTGAATACGAGTATTGTCGGAACAATAAACAGTGATGCTAAAATCGCTGCACCGACATCTCCCAGGGCGGTAAATGATGCCGTTCTCAGCATATTTTGATCGGCCGGCATATAGGAACCATAAATAACCATTATCGTTCCGGCGAGACCGACAGAGAAAAACGACTGACCCAACGCGGCGAATATGTGCTCTGCGGTCAACACAGAAAAATCCGGCTTTAGAAACTCGGCTACCTTAGGCAGTGCGCCGGGCAGAAACAAAGCGTTTACAGCTAGGTATAAAATGACGAGCGCAAAAAAGGGGACGAAAAGGCGGCTCACCGATTCGATGCCCTTTTTGACACCCAAATGCAGAACCAGCATTGCAAACCCCAATACGACCAGTCCAAAAACGTACTGCAGCCAGCCATTTGACATCTGCCCGTCGAATTCCGCAATCGTTGATTCAGAAAAGCCATTAAATATCGAGAACGATGCCGTAAATGCAATGTTCCCAATGACAACGAGGTAGTAAGACGTCGACACTACCATCGTGAATACGATCAAACCGCCAATTCGACGTCCCCAGGTTTTGCCAAAAACGCTTGATAGCGCACCGATAGGACCTTTACCCGTCGCTCGGCCAAGCGTCCATTCGGCCGTCAAGCCAGGAACAGCCAGAAATATCGTGAACAAAAGATAGACAATCAGGAAGGCCGACCCGCCGTATTCGCCCATCATGTAGGGAAACCGCCAGACGTTTCCAAGGCCCACAGCAACACCGATAAAAGTCAAAGTCGAAGTATATTTTGACGAAAACCTTTGCCTTTCCACGTAGAACTACACCTCTTTTGGATTTGTTTTTGCAGTCCGCAAAGAATTGCTGGGACGATTCTAGCGTATAAGACGAATAAACGCCCTTTTGCATCAAGCGCAGCAGTATTGGAACGCAGTTTAGTTCGTTTTTCACCCCGAGCACCCCGGAATCGACTTCAATGGTCACAGGTGGATTGATGCCGAATCGAGCCATCATCGCCAGGAGTCGGTCGGTAGCGGTAAAAAAATGCACCACTGATGACCTTTTTCCACTAAATTAGTTGTTAACCGATCTGCATTATCGCCATTTTTGATTTGGAGTAATTATCCATGTTCACAAAAACACTTATCGCTGTATCACTTGCAACTAGCGCCCTTATTAGCACCTCTGCCTTTGCACTTGAAAAAGTAGACCTGTTAATTAGAAATGCGACTGTGCTTACTATGGATAAAGACAGAACTGTTTTTGAACAAGGTCTCGTTGCTGTTAAAGGCAACCAAATCATTGCCGTTACTGATGGCAAAGATGTTGAAAACTATCAGGCACAAACAACCATTGATGCCGAGGGTGATATCGTCATGCCTGGGCTAATCAATACCCATACCCACGTTTCTATGACGGTATTTCGCTCCTTAGCCGATGATGTTCCAGATCGCCTGCACCGTTACATATTCCCCTTAGAGAGTAAGTTAGTGTCGCGTGAAATGGTGCGTATCGGCGCACAACTAGGTAATGTTGAAATGCTTAAAGGTGGCGTAACAACGTACGCTGACATGTATTATTTTGAAGACGAAGTTGCAAAAACGGTCGATAAGATTGGCATGCGTGCGGTATTAGGTGAATCGGTTATTAAATTCCCGGTTGCCGACGCTGCAAATGCCGAAGAAGGTATTCAGTATGCACTGAACTTCATTGAAGAATATAAGGATCATCCACGTATTACGGCTGCTTTTGCTCCCCATGCACCTTATACAAATAGCACTGAGATTCTTCAAAAAGTTACCGAACTCTCCTTACAACACAATGTCCCTGTCATGATTCACTTGGCTGAATCAGACCGTGAAATTGAAGTGATTGCTGAGCGAAGTGGTGGCAAATCGCCAGTTGCCTACATGGCGGATATTGGCGCACTTACACCTAACCTTGTTGCTGCACATGTAATTGATGTCGACGACAATGACATCGCGTTATTGAAAAAACATGATGTAGGTATTGCCCATAATATGAGTGCAAATATCAAATCAGCAAAAGGCGTTTCACCGGCGATGAAAATGCAACAACAAGGTCTTCGCATTGGTCTAGGTACTGATGGACCGATGTCAGGTAACACGCTAAGTACTATCGATGAATTCAACCAAGTTGCAAAAGTACATAAGTTAGTTAACAAAGACCGCGCGGCTATGCCGCCGATAAAAGTAATCGAAATGGCGACCATCGGTGCAGCGCGCGCACTGCATATGGAAGATACCATTGGCTCTTTGGAAAAAGGCAAGCTTGCAGATATTATCGTGATTGATACTAAAGCACCTAATATGGTACCTGTTTACAATCCGTATTCGGCATTAGTTTATTCTGCCTACGCAACCAATGTTAAGCACACAATTGTTGATGGTAATATATTGATGGAAGATCGTAATATGCTAACGGTTGATGAAACTGCTATTCGAGAAGAAGCGTTAGCATTTGCGGACAAGGTACGCAAAACGGTTATCGAAAGTGGTGAAATAATTCAGTAATCTATATCAAATATAGCTACAAGATAGCCGAAGAAGCCTGGAAACTCTAACAACAGAGGCATTTGGATTACGTCATGCAACGAGTAAAGCTCAAGCTGTCGTTCATGATGTTCCTCGAATGGTTCATCTGGGGCGCCTGGTTTGTCCCACTGTGGCGATACCTGAATGAACTCGGCTTCAGCGCGACTCAGATCGCCTGGTCATACAGCAGTACTGGAATAGCGGCAATCATATCTCCTGTCTTGGTCGGCGTAATTGCCGATCGATACTACGCGGCCCAAAAAGTACTGAGTGTCTTGCATGTTTGCGGTGCGATCATACTGTTGTATGTTGCGCGACAAACGCAGTTTGACAATTTTCTGCCGCCGCTCTTGATATATACGTTGGTCTATATGCCGACTGTTGCGATCACCAACAGTATTGCATTTCGCAACCTGGCCGACTCGGAACGGGATTTTCCGCGCGTGCGTGTGCTGGGCACGATCGGGTGGATATTCTCTGGTCTCTTGGTCGGCTTTGTTCCGTCTTGGGTGGGTCTTGGTGACATCTCAACGACAAATCTGCCGTTTTTCGTGACAGCTGCTGCTTCACTTCTGCTTGCTGGATTCGCCTTATTTCTTCCGGACACGCCTCCCAACGCACATCACGGCCAGATAGATGTAAAGGAATTGCTCGGCCTCAATGCTGTTCAAATGTTGAGAGAAAAGGAATTTGGCATTTTCGCTTTATGCTCATTTCTCTTTTGTATCCCACTTGCATTTTACTACCAGTTCGCCAATGGATATTTGACACAGGTCGGTCTAACACAGGCAACTGGGTGGATGACCCTCGGTCAATTCTCTGAAATCTTCTTCATGATTTCGCTTCCCTTTTTTATAAAGCGTTTCGGAATAAAGAAGGTCCTGATACTAGGCTTAGTCACGGCAATTATCCGCTACGGGTTCTTCATGAGTGGTGGCACTGAAAATATGTTCCAGTATGCACTGCTATTCGGCGGCATTCTGTTACACGGTGCAAGCTACGACTTCTACTTCGTAACTGCATACATCTATACTGACCGCAAAGCACCGGCGCATATGCGAACGGCAGCGCAAGGATTACTAACGCTTATTTGTATGGGAATGGGCAGCTTAGTTGGAAATCTCGTCGGTGGGTATACTCTCGAGCAATTCGCTTTGCAGGAACCGAAAGGAGCTGAGACATTTGATTGGTTTTCGGTGTGGGGTGTGGGAGTCGCAATAATTGCCGTTGTTATGATCATTTTCTCAATAGGTTTCCGCGTTAATGAATCACCGGATAACAAACGCGGACGATCGCAAAGGAGCCCCAATGACAACATCGCTGAACACTGAGGCTCGTATTGCAGGGGCGTTCTACGGGCAGGCGCTCGGCGACGCATTTGGTATGCCGTCGGAGCTATGGCCGCGCTCTCGAATAAAAGAGCATTTCGGCTGGATAGATCGATTCCTTGACGGGCCGTCGGAAAACGACGCTGCCCAGTATTTTCGGGCGGGTCAAATTACAGACGATACTTCCATGGCATTAGCGCTTGCTGATTCTATTATCGAATGTGATGGAAGAATCGACCCGGATTGCGTTGCACAACATATCTTGTTGTGGGCTGAAAAATTCGATGCTTTCTCCAAGAACGTCCTCGGCCCAACGTCGAAGGTAGCGTTGACAGCATTAAAATCCGGACAAGGGATTTCGGAGATTCCCAATCTTGGAACAACTAACGGAGCGGCAATGCGAGTCATGCCGCTTGGTTGCCTTTTGTCGACTCGGTCAATTGACAAATTTTGCGCTGAAGTTGCGTGCGCCTCCAGTCCAACGCATAAATCGGATATTTCAATCGCCGGAGCCGTTGCCGTTGCGTTCGCAATATCGATGGCAATCGATGGCAGACAATGGCCAAGCATCCGAAAGGCGCTGCCCGGTATCGCCAAATTCGCGCAGACACAAGCCAGTACAAGAAACACGTTTAGTGCCAGCCTGGCATCCAGGATTGAGCTCGCATTTGACGTCACAAAGCACGAATCGGACGTCATTGAGGCATCGGAGAAGGTGTACGATTTGATCGGTACTGGCACCAGCGCGATTGAGTCAGTCCCGGCAGCTTTTGCCATGGCCGAACTGGCAGAACTCAACCCGAATGTTTGCGCTGAACTTTGCGCCAATCTCGGTGGCGATACGGACACAATCGGTGCGATGGCTACAGCGATTTGCGGCGCTTACAGCGGATTTGAGAGCATCGATGCGAAATTCGTCCGCCTGCTACAGAAAGCGAACGAAATCGATTTCTCTGCGTACAGCAAGAAATTCACTGGCTTTCGCCGCGCCAGGGAGGCTGACGTTGCCGTGGTTTGACCTTTCGAAAAAGCTTGACGATCTATCGCAGCGCCGGCCGATTTGTTTACTCGGCGCCGGCTACATCGATCAGATAATCGAGCTACCGACGCTACCTGTTCGCGGCGGCGATGTTGAGGCGACCAGCAGGCTAGTGAATATTGGTGGGTGTGCCCTGAACGTTGCCACCACCCTGAGTCGTCTTGACTATACTTCGACCAACGCCATATTGATCGGTAGCGGGATGGGCAACAATCAGATCAATGGCTTCCTCAAGCGCCGGGGTCTTGAATCGGATCTTGCTTCAATAGAAGGCGACAATGGTTGGTGTCTAGCGTTGGTTGAACCGGATGGTGAACGCACGTTTGTGACCGTATCCGGTATTGAGAACAATTGGACCGAGGACATACTGCAGCAGGTGCACATTCCGGCAGGGTGTTTGCTTTATGTATCAGGCTATGAGCTGGCGGTGCGTTCTAGTGAGACTATCGTCACGTGGTTAGAGTCAATTTCGGTACCGATCGATTTAGTCATTGATTTTGGGCCACGTATCGACTCAATATCCGCTTCCCTCATGTCGCGCGTACTAAAACTGAAGCCGATTGTAACCGTCAACAGGACCGAAGCAACTGTGCTTGGCATCAAAGAGGATATCCGAAAACAGGCCGATGCATGGAGTGCTAAACATCGCTGCACGCTGATTGTACGTCTGGACAAGGACGGCGCCTATTACCATCAATCAACGACGAACTCTGGCAATGTCGAAGCGTTGACCGCTGTCATCAAAGACACTATCGGTGCCGGCGATTCGCATGCAGCCGGCGTACTTGCAGGATTATCTGCCGACTGGGAGCTGCGCGACGCAATAACGCTTGGTAATGCGATCGCCTCATATGTTGTTGGTCAAACCGGAGGCGACAACTCGCCCAGCGTCCAGCAACTTCGCTCTATCTTGGCGGCCGGTTAGTAACTCAAATACCTACATCGCGTTTGCTTGCGGTTCCGACCTTTTACTTCATCATCGAATAATCCGTCGCATCCATGAAGACGCTTTCCAGTTTAACTACGATCGGCCCGTCACTTATCGATGCTTCGCGGGCCTTTTGCCAATCCGGATCTGCTACGAATGCGGCCCAACTGGCTTTGGCTGCCTCACGACTGTCGTGCGCCAGAATATAGACCAGCGTGTTTTCGGCGAGCGGGGCATCTTGCGGAACGAAATAACCGATGTTCGTCATTCCGTGCCGTTCAAACAGCGGGATCGTATGCTCCGCGAACCGCGCATGCAGCGCGTCGAGGCGACCTGGATCTGTCGTGTAGGTCCGAAGTTCAAACACTCGATCGGATGACTGTGCCTCGGCGACACCGTTGAACTGAATGAAATTCCCGGATATCACGCCGAAAGCAAAAATTGCCAATCCGAGAGCAAGCTTAAACCGATATTTCCTGAACATTCTTATTCCCCTTTTGTAAGTATTCTGAGTTGACCGTTCAACCACCTGCATCCAGTCGTTCAACTCTGATACGTTCGTTTGCGCTTCTGTTTCGGCGGCGGTGCGGGACTAAAACCTCAACAAGCCCTTGAAGTAGCTGCCCACGCCATCCGACCGATAGCGATATACATCGAGAATCACTGCCGCGATGATAACAAGCCCGGTAATTACGCGGTTCGTTGGTTCGGTCGCGCTGGATAAAGTTTAGTTTTTGCTACGCAGCGAGAGCTGAATAAATCAAAAGGAAGATAACTACTATTGTCCTAATGTGACAATGGAGAAAGCTTTCTGCATCTAGTATCCATAGAAAACAGTCACATATGAAATATCAAGTTTTTAAGCTGAGCCTCATGTTTAAAGCATTTTTAGAAAAAAGTTGACAGAAACTCATACAGGTAGGCCTTCCCCCACAAAACCAACTAAAACAGCTAGTTATCTAGGAACACGTAACAAATCACTTTATAATTGACACAATAACCTAGTAATGGTACAACTTAATAACCTAGTAATTGCACAACACAATAACCTAGAAACAGTACAACAGAATAACCTAGTAAGTGAACGAGAGTAGGAAAAGATAATGGCGAGCCCTTCAGAAAAACTGGCTGAATCCCTTGAAGCTCTAAAAGAGCTCCAGGATAGGGACATTGTGGCTGTCCGCTCTGCTGACCTGAGCCGGACCCATAGGGAGCGCCTGTTAAAAAACGGCTTTTTACAGGAAGTAATGAAAGGCTGGTATGTCCCGTCCGACCCCGAAGAACAAAGGGGCGAGAGCACGGGATGGTATGCCTCGTTCTGGGATTTCTGCTCTGCCTACCTAGAGGTGCGTTTTGGAAAGCAATGGTGTCTCTCACCCGAGCAGTCTCTATTCCTCCATGCCGGAAACCGGACGGTGCCACAGCAACTTCTGATACGCACTCCCAAAGGCGGCAACAAGCCAACTAACCTGCCACACAAGACGTCGCTAATGGACGTAAAGCTTGACCTGCCCGAAGAAGAGCACCGCGAGCAAAGCAATAAGTTACGTATCTATACATTACCGGCATCACTGGTATTTACCGGCCCTGGCCTGTTCAGGCAGAACTCTACGGACGCGCGGGCCGCACTGGCAATGATTCAGGACGCATCCGAAGTGCTGGCTATCCTGCTTGATGGTGGCCATAGCAGCATAGCGGGACGACTTGCAGGAGCATTTCACAATATAGGCCGCGACAAAATCGCGAACGAGATCATCGATACGATGAAAAAAGCCGGTTATGACGTGCGGGAAAATGATCCGTTTGAAGAGCAGGCACCGTTTGCTGTCGGAGCACGCGAGCCCTCCCCTTACGTCACACGTGTGAAATTAATGTGGCACGCAATGCGCCCTCAAATAATAGATATCTTTCCCGAGGCCCCAAAAAAGAAAACAGACATCGATGCCTATATGAAGCATGTCGAGGAAATCTATGTAACAGATGCCTATCACTCACTATCAATTGAAGGCTACCGAGTGAGCGCAGAACTAATCGAGCGTGTGCGATCCGGTGCATGGGACTCTGACAATGAAGAAGAAGATCGCAAAGAACGCAATGCACTTGCCGCACGTGGCTACCACGAAGCATTCGAAGCAGTTACACAGAGTGTAAGAAAAGTTCTTGATGGAGAAAATTCCGGCGAGGTAGCCGATAACGATCATTCCACGTGGTACCGCGAACTTTTTGCACCGAGTGTTAATGCTGGCATCGTCAAAGCTGCCGATCTGGCCGGATATAGAAACGGACCTGTCTTTATTCGCAAATCAATGCATGTTCCGCCTTCTCGTGAGGCGGTCAGAGACATGATGCCCCTGTTATTCGAACTACTAAAAAACGAGCCTAATCCGGCTGTTCGCGTCGTGCTAGGACATTTCGTGTTCGTCTATATTCACCCTTACATCGATGGCAATGGACGCATGGGCAGATTCTTAATGAATGTCATGCTCGCATCAGGCGGCTACCCATGGACAATCATTCCCGTCCAAAAACGTAACGACTATATGCAATCACTAGAAGCAGCAAGCGTCCATCAAGACATCAAACCCTTCACGGAATTCCTCGCCACCCTCGTCACCGACAACATCGAAGGAAAGCCAGGACCAAAGGTTCCTGCTGGCTGAAAAATACCAAGTGATTAGGGAACCGCTTTCGATCCGGCTTTCAGGGATTGAGAGTCGAATTTCGCGAGCAGATAATTAATTGCTTTGATCCACGAGTCATGGCTACGTAAAGGTTGTGGGCATCTAACCCTCCCGCATTAAGGATTACAGCGACCTCGGCCTCCAGACCTTTGAGCAACAAAGCGCTGCCAACTGCACGCTTCGGTAGCGATCTTCCTTGAAGGCGATTTTGTTCTCTAACTCTGACGGCGGCATCAGCACATTGGGGGTGTTAGTCCTGAGGCTTTCGAGACTACAATGATGGGAGCTTGAGACCAGTGTCCACAAAACACTGGTAACTCCAAATGCTCGATATGAAAGGCAAGCGCTACTCGATGAACTCACTGATGAGCAGACACAGATGGTGGCACTCGACAACTTGCTGGCCATGTTGGCGGGAAGATAGAACGTTTCGTGGTCCAGCAGCGGCGCCGTTGATCTTTACTCTATTGTTGCTCATCGGCGCCGCTGCTGCAGAGGAGGGCAGCACTACCGAGGTCGAGCATTGGGCACTGGCGCCTTTTCTCGGCACCGGCGCCTATCGTTTTGACGAAGAAGAAATGGTGTTCATCTTTGAATACACGCCGCGCTGGTTGCTGCGCGAAGGAAGTAAGGCAGGCGACCTGCTGCGCCGCGCCGAGATTGAATTGCGCGCCCCTGCTGCGCTCGGGCTCAGTAGTTTCGAACTCAAGAATCTGCCGGCAAGCCTGGACCCGGGCAACGTAGCAAGCCTGTCGGTGGTCCCGGGCCTGAAAGCGACGGTCGAAATGAACGAGCGCTGGATGCTGCGTGCCCGCGCCAATCTCGGCTTCGGGGCTCGGCTCGACGGCGAAGAATCCGCCTGGATTTACCGAGCCGGAGTCCGCAGCCTCTACGCACTGGGCGAACCTGAGCAACGATGGAACCTTATTGCGGCACTCGATTACATAGGCTACGACTCGAATAGCGGCCGGCATGCGCACCTGCTCCCACTTACGCTGGCCGTGGAGCTCGAACTCGCCGTCGATGCCTGGGCATCGGAAAACGGACCGACCCATCTCGTGACCCATCTGGCCGCATCCCATTATCTCGATGAGCTGTCGGTCAATGCCATTGAACAGGTGAGTTCCGAGATCAAAAATGATTTAGAGATCGGCTTTGCGATCCGGCCCGCCACGCCGTTTCGGCTATGGAAGCTTTCCTGGGAACGAATCGGCATCGCGTACCGCCGCGGCGACGGCGATGCGGCCGGTGATGATGGGGCAAATTTCCGGTTTGAGGGTCTGCGACTGTTCTTTGGCTCCGTCTTCGATCAATAGAAATGGTGCCGGTGGTTACACTATTACATGTTTCTTCAGCTAGCCGCGATCGGCACCATTCCCTCTACTCCTTATAAGTCAATCGCAGAGCCCGTGACGTCTGTGCCGCCTGGCTTGGGTACATGGACTCGTTTCAGGCTCGGCCGGCCCATTGCTTCGCCGGGTTAACCCCTGCTTGCGCAGACACATCTGAATAGGTGGACTGGATTGTCGTGTTCGATAATTGACTGTGGCAGTCGGTTGTTGACTATATTGCTATTGAATTAAGCTCTTGTAGGGAATCTTCAGACCTTTGTGCAGCCTTTTGATCATAGGCAACGTTAGATTACGTTTCTTAGTCAACACTTCAGACACGCGCCCACTCGGTCCAATATAGGGTTCCAGATCCTTGCGAGTGAGGTCATTTTGTTCCATAAGAAATGTGATCGCCTCAACTGGATCTGATACAGGGATAGCGAAGTGTTCCTCTTCGAATTTTTCAACAAGGAGCATCAAAACGTCCAGTTCGTCGCCCTTTGGCGTACCGGACTTCGTACCCCACAATTCCTCGATGCGCTCTAGCGCACGATTCAATTCACGGTCATTCCTAATCGGTTTCAGTTTCATCACAAATCTCAAATGTTTTCGATATCTTCAATCTCGTCATACTGCTTATGTGTTCCTACGAAGCGAATCAACAATCCATGTCGAGCGTAGTCTGTCATCACTACTATTCGGTACTTGTTCCCGCAGATATTAAAGACGACCCGGTTGTTCTTCAAAATGCTGGCGTTGCGCAGATCGGCCTTTCGCTCGTGAGGTGAGTTCCATTCCGCCGATGCGCAGAAGTTGTACCATTCCGTCATCTGCTTCTTTGCGTCTCTGTACTTCGGACTACTTTCCCAAAATCTCCTTAATCTGGATTTCGCTATTACGCGCATTGATACACGTTAGCACTCTCCCATTATGGGAGTTAGCGACCAGCGATAGAGACAAATCGAATCATCTGGGGGCAACTCGGTTTTCATCGCGGAGAGTTGCCCCCAAAGTTGCCCCCAGATGGTCGTTGCTACCCGGCAAATTTGGCATGCTAGACGCCTGGCGAGAAGAACGATTCGAGAGCCGGCGTTGGACCAAATCGTATATGGACGCACATCCCCGAACAATCCAACGTTACGCAGGTCAAGGGTTTCAAGGCGAAGATGACTATCAATTCAATTCCGCATTCCACCACCGAAAAAACCCCGTTAACCGATTGATTAACAGGGCTTTTTTGGTTTGGTGGTGATGGGTGCTATCGAAGTCACGTCGTAACTGATTGACTATTTGAAACTTTTGTCTTTCCACCTAATCTCGTTGCCCCCGGAGTTGCCCCCATTTTGTCCGGCTTTCGCCGGACCGTGTCGGACATCACTTTCTGTATTTCGAAGTCGCCGGATCGTCCCCAGAATTCATACTACGATTTCCAAGCAATCGCTTTGATTTGCGCAAATCCACGCATCGGTACGCAGACCTTTGCTAGGTGCTACCTAGCGCTCTAACCGCAGCACGAAATCGCTCGAATTCTACATCGGGCTCTCCTTCATTCTTGAACCACACCCGCAAGTCCTTCCAATTGATTTCATTGTTTACCGCGACAAGAATCGCC